>NZ_RCZK01000018.1 GCF_006438955.1 Sphingomonas oligophenolica
GTGCCCGCGGTGTAAGCCACGGGTCATCAGAGGTCGTCGTAGGGCGGCAAGTGGTCGAAGGAGGGCATGGCGCACAGTCGGTGAGACGGGATTGGTAAACCAGGATTTGGTTTTGTGCCTCGAGCACGTCTGTCTGATCTGGATCCGATCCGCGAACTCCCATGCAGGCCTGCAGCATCGAACGCTGCTCCAAAGGCCGGACAGATGACAGCATCCGACCAAGCGCAATGCATCTCCAGATTTTGCTTGCTTCCCGAGGGGCGTCCACAGAAAACCAAATGCACCGATCGTTAAGCGGCGCCCCGGTACGGTCATCAGATGCCACGTCCCCGCAAGCCGCAAAGCCCGTTCCGGTGTTTCAACTCATCGCCCGAGGTGATCCGCCTGGTGGTGATGATGTACGTGCGGTTCCCGCTGTCGCTGCGAAACGTCGAGGACCTGCTGTTCGAGCGCGGGATCGACATCTGCCATGAGACGGTGCGGCTGTGGTGGAACAGGTTCGGCCCGATGTTCGCCGGCGACATCCGCCGCCAGCGGGTCTCGCGGATGCGCGGGTTCCGTCATTGGCGCTGGCATCTCGACGAGATGTACGTGAAGCTGAACGGCGAGATGGTGTATTTGTGGCGTGCGGTCGACCACGAGGGCGAGATCCTCGAAAGCTACGTCACCAGGACCCGCGACAAGGATGCCGCGCTGCGATTCATGAAGAAGGCGCTGAAGCGCCACGGCAAGCCCGAGGCGATCACCACCGACGGGCTGCGCTCGTACCGTGCGGCGATGAGGGATCTCGGCAACGCCGATAAGCAGGAGGTCGGACGCTGGGCGAACTCGATGAGGCGCACCGTGATGCGGCCCCTTCAGATCGACGGTGCAGTGTCGGACAGCTTCGTGGGTTCCGCGATCTCGGCGCTTGTCGAGCAGTTGCCCGATCCGTCTGCGGACTGACCGAGGTCGCGCGGCCCGGCGTTCGACCAGTGCCGGCTCGGTGGGCGGCCCATCGCGCTCAGCTTGCTCCACTGGCGAGCTTTGGACCGTGTGATTCAGTTTAAGCCGTCCGCGCAGTGCACCCGCCTAGGCCGCTCGGATTGTACTCAGTCTCGGGCTGCACCTAGCTCGGAACGCAAACTCAACGGTCGGCAGCGGTTCCCTTTATCGCCATATGCGGTCGGCAGTCCTAGCGCGCGCAATTCGCCTTCAGCGCCGCGCACAGGGCCAGTGCATCGCTGGTTGCAGCACCGGATGCTGTATTGTCAAAGACGCACCAGGACGAAGTCCCGGTATCCTGCTCATCCGCGATGGCTCGCGCGGCCTCCGCGATCATCGGTCGAGTGTAGGCCGAATGATAGACCCGCGGTGCGCCGTGAAGTCGGCGATAGGTCATTCCCAGCCACCCGCCGGGTCGGTCCCCGCCGCGCACCAGCACCGGGTCGGCGAGGACGCGGGCCACCTTGTGCTGCACGAGGCAGGCGTCGGCGTCCCCGGCGAACCAACTCGCGTTTCTCGGCTCGCATGCCACGTCGACCGCCGGATCTAACATCGCTCTGAGTACTCCGAAGAAGCTGGAAGCCACCTGCTCATCGAAAGCGAAGCTCGGGGGCAGCTGAAGGAGCAGCACGTCCAGTTTCTGACCCAAGCCACTGACTTGACACAGGAATACTTCCAGCAGCTCGCCACAATCGACGAGCCTCGCCTTGTGGGAGATCTCCTTCGGCATCTTGACCGAGAAGCGGAAGGCGGTGGGAACGCTCGCTGCCCAGCGTTCGTAGGTCGATCGGCGGTGGGTTCTGTGGAACGAGGAATTGATCTCGACGGCGGGGAACACGGCGGCATATCGTTCGAGATGGGTACCCGCTGAAAGAAAGGCGTCCGCCGCGGTCCTGGGGATCGACCATCCCGCCGTGCCGATAAGGATCGACCTGTCCGTCGGCCACGCTTCGTCGCAATGGCCCGATGGGGGGCCTTCCGCTTTGTCAGCGGGCGGCAGGGCGCCGGTGGTCATCGTTGGACCGGAATTGTCGGCGAAGTGCGGCGCAGAGCCGCAAGGCCCGAAGACGACAGGCTGCGAAACGTGATCGACCAGCGCGTATCATCCATCGCCGCGATGCTGTGTTCCCAGACATGCCGCGCCTCGCCCGACAGGTGGTAGATCGAACGCGGTGCCAGCGGCATGTTGAGTCGGTCGAAGCCTTTGGCGACGCGTCGCCGTAAGCGCAGCGTGGCGGGGGCGCCAAGCGAGATGCCGATCACATGCTCGTAATAAGGTCGGTCGCGGTGCCAGCCGATGCCGGCGCCAGGGTCGTACCGAATCAGGAGTGCCTGCGTTAGGTCCTTCGGATCGAGGCCTGTGAACTTCGCTGCGCGAACGCGGACAGGCATCAGCCAGTCCGGCATCGGTTCGGCCAGTTCCAGCCTCGCGGCATCGAAATCATAGCCGATCCCGTATGACGTAGTCAGACGCTTGCCGAGCCAGCCCTGAAAGCGAAAGGGTTCGGGATCGGTGGCGTCGATGCGCTCGATCAACCCGATCTCTTCGACCCGCGATACGACATCGGTCCTTGTGTCGAACCCCGGCAGGCGCGATTCACCGATCAGATCGGTCAAGTCGGCATTCCCATCTGTCATGTTATTCATTCTCAATCAGGGTCCATGCCGTTTCACGCTAGTCATCGCTGACGTTCTTCACCTGGTTGAACCTCTAAATCGCGTTCGGTGCGCCGCACCTCCAGAGGCTCCTTGCGCTGCTTCGGGAAGTCGAACGAGCATTTATGCAGGTCGTCACCATTTTCGGTGCTAATGTTGGTCATCCTTACCTCCTTCATCTCCCATGCTAACGCTCCAAGACGCTCAGAGGTTTATCCGGAGCGATCTTCGGCTGCGTGGCACACCCCAGGGTGCGTCACTTGCAGCGCGTTGCACGCCAGCGCTCGATTGCAGCTCCATAGCGCTCCGCGAATTCGTCGCGCCTATCCCCCTTCGACATCGAATGTGAGAGCGAGGACAGCTATCAGATTACGATAGCGGTGGCCGGGTTCCGCCCGGATGACATCGCGCCGATCGAGTCTCGCGGTTACAGCGGGGGCGACTGCAATAGGGGAGCAGAAATATCCGCTTGTCCGCGCCGGGATGGGCGCCGCGATGGCACAGTCGATGCGACAAATATTTTTCGGCGCGGGACCGGACATCAGTAGAGTTCGCGCGGCCGCGCCTGATCCGCATGTCTACCGACCAGCATCTGCTGGTCGCTGCGGGCGTTCCTGACCAACCGCATCGATCGCCAACAAAACGCTCGATGTGACGGCACCTTTTGCGCCGTCGCCGGTTATCGCGCGATCGTCACTCGCCGCGCAGCACGGAAACGCCATTGCAAGACATCTTCGGGTGGATCGCCCCCATCGCGACCACGATCGCGGCCCTCATGACCGCCGCGAACCTTGGTAGCCGGGTCACCGGTTGGGGGTTTGTACTGTTTACGGTGGGCTCAGTCGCCTGGTCGACGGTGGCGCTCGGCACCGGCCAGACTAATTTGTTACTCACCAACGGCTTCCTGACCCTCGTGAACGTGGTCGGCATCTGGCGCTGGTTGGGCCGACAGGCTCGGCATGAGGAGGGAAGCGCCGCGGCGGCGTTGCGGAGTGCGGCGGCGCGGGTGCCAAACCTGTTCGGGATGGGAATGCTGGTCGGCGGGACGTTGACTGGACGTGACGACACCGCGATCGGCACCGTGATCGACGGAATGATGCGCTGCGACGGCGGCGGGCTTGCCTATGTGGTAGTGGCAGAGGGCGGGGTCGGCGGCGTGGGCGAGCGGCTGCACGCGCTGCGTCCGGATCAGCTGCGGTTCGGCGAGCAGATTACCTGCGATCTGGACGCCGCGGCGCTCAGTCGGTTGCCAGTGCTGGCGCATAACGACTGGCCTGCCGCTATCGACTCTGAGATTGCGCGTGACTGAGTCCGTCCAAGGGCGGGAGATGGCGTCGGTCGGCTTGACGGCCACCCGGCTGGCGGACGCACTGGAGGCAGGGGACGTGCTCTTCATCGCGATTGACGAACAGCGCGCTGAAGCGGTCGCGGAGGCGTTGCGGAGCGCCGCACCGGATGCGCAGGTAATCCACAGTCCATCGAGCGACGCTTTGCCGGGTGAAACCGGCGCCGCTTCCCCGTCGAACGTCGGTCGGCGACTGGCCGCGTTACGCGCGGCGCGGGTGATACAGGCGGCGCCGAACCGCGCGACTTTGGCATTCGTAACCACGGCGGAAGCAGCGTCTGGCACCTATCCCCCTCCGATCGCATTCGACCAGACACCACCGACGCTGACGGCCGGCGATACGATCGATATCGCCACGCTGGCCGAGACGCTGCAAGGCATCGGCTATTTCGCAGATGACCGCGTTGACGAGCCTGGTGAGATGGCGGTGCTCGGGCAAGTGGTCGATCTGTTTCCGGCAGATTCGTCCAGCCCGGTGCGGGTCGAAGTGCAGGACGGCCTGATCGCTGGAATTCGCTGCTACGATCCGGTTTCGCAACTCGGTTTGCATGCGCTTGATCACATCGAGATCGGTCGCGTTGCGGAGCCGCCAGTCGAGGAGGACTGGGTATCGTTGTTCGACCACATGCCCGATGCCGAAGTCGCCGCCGATCCGGGCGTGGCCAAACGGCGTGACCGTTACATCGCGCTAGCCAAGGAAGCGATGCGTGCGGGCGGAGGCATCATATTGGCTGACGCCGTGGCGTGGGAACGGGCGCTAGCAAGACGGCGAATGATCGACCTGACAGCGGGCCCGGACGCTGCCGTCCCGCGCTTCGTCGAGGGCAAGGCACCGCAGCGCGCATTCGAGCGTTTCGTGAAGGCGGCGTTGGCCCGTGAAGAGCGCGTTGTCGTTTTGGGTGCAGATCGTGATTTGCGATTCTTGGGGCCGCGGATCGCGAAGGCGGTTGGGGTGCCTTGCGAGACGGTCGCTGCATGGCGCGATGTCGTGACACTGCCGACTGGTACGATTGGGCTGCTGACCATGCCAGTCGATCGCGGCTGGCAGGGGGATGGTGTGCTGGCAGTCGCGGCGGCGGACCTGCTTGGCGGTCGTGCACTTAACGACCGCGAAGTCGCGAGCGCCGGCATCGACCCACTCCGTGGCGAACTGGGTGACATTCGCATCGGCGACGTGGTCGTGCACGAGGATTTCGGGATCGGTCGGGTTGCCGGGATTGAGCCGTCGCCGACGGGCGGCATTGCGGAGGGCTACGGTGACGCGATCGTGTTGGAATATGCGGGCGCTGCGCGCCGCCTCGTGCCGGTCTACGACGCAGATCGGCTGTGGCGCTATGGGGCGGATGCGGATGCGGTAGCGCTCGACAAGCTCGACGGCTCGACTTGGAAGAAAAGGCGGGTTGAAATTGATGCCGCGATTGCCGCCAGCGCGCGCGGTCTCACAGCGCTCGCCGCGGAGCGCGACCGGCGAACCGCTCCGCCGCTCGAACCCGATGTCTCGGCCTACGAACGCTTCGCCGCCGACTTCGCGTTCACCGAGACCTCTGACCAGGCGCGCGCGATCGCGGCGGTGCGGTCCGATCTCGCCGCCGGCAAGCCGATGGATCGGCTGGTGGTCGGCGATGTCGGCTATGGCAAGACCGAGGTCGCGCTGCGCGCCGCCGCGATCGCCGCGCTGGCGGGCAAACAGGTTGTGGTCGCTGCGCCAACGACTGTGTTGGTGCGCCAGCATCTCGAGGTATTCCGACAACGGTTTTCCAACACCGGCCTGACGGTGGCCGGCCTGTCGCGACTGTCCAGCGCGGCGGAGAAAAAGGCGGTGAAGGCGGGACTTGCCGACGGCTCCATCGCACTGGTGATCGGGACCGGCGCGGTCGCCAGTAAAAACGTCAGATACCGAGATCTGGCGCTGGTCGTGATCGACGAGGAGCAAAGGTTCGGCGCGAGCGACAAGGCGAAGCTGCGAGCCCTTAACCCGGACGGCCACGTCCTGACGCTGACCGCCACGCCGATCCCGCGGACGCTTCAGACGGCGCTAATCGGGCTGCAGCAAGTGTCGGTGATTGCCACACCGCCCGCTCGCCGCCAGCCGATCCGCACCAGCGTCGGCGCCTTTGACCCGGCCTTGTTACGCACCGCCCTGCTGCGCGAGAAGGGTCGCGGTGGCCAGAGTTTTGTCGTGGTTCCGCGGATCGAAGACATGGAACCGATGGCGACGCGGCTGGCAGATCTCGTCCCTGGTCTGGTCATACGATCGGCGCATGGAAAGCTACCGGCAGCCGAGATCGACGAGGCGATGGTCGCATTCGCCGGTGGAGACGGCGATGTCCTGCTCGCGACCAATATCATCGAAGCGGGGCTCGACGTGCCGCGCGCCAATACGATGATCGTCTGGCGCGCCGATCGTTTCGGACTGTCGCAGCTCCACCAATTGCGGGGCCGTGTGGGACGCGGCGGGCGGCGCGGGCAGATTATGCTGGTGACCGATCCCGACACGCCAATCGCGGAGGCGACGCTCAAGCGGTTGCGCACGCTGGAGGCGCTCGACCGGCTCGGGGCAGGCTTCGCGATCAGCGCGCGCGATCTTGACATGCGCGGCGCCGGCGAACTGCTTGGCGATGCGCAGGCCGGCCATATGAAGCTGATCGGCGTCGACCTGTATCAGCACCTGCTAGAAGGGGCGCTGCGCACGGCGCGAGGCGAGCAGGTTGATCGTTGGTCTCCAGTCCTGCGGGTCGGCGCATCCGGTCGGCTTCCGGAGGAGTGGATTCCGGAGGCCGACGTCAGGATCGCGCTCTACAGCCGACTGGCCCGATTGGCCGACGCGAGGGGCCTGGACGCGTTTGAGGCCGAACTGGAAGACCGCTTCGGCAACCTACCTGAGGCCGCCGACGACCTTCTTGCGCTAGCCAAAACCCGGCTGCTGGCGCGCGCTACCTGTATTGCCCGGATTGATGCCGGACCGACGGCCATCGCGCTGACGCCGCGACCTGATTTTTGCGGAGCTACCGCGAACCTCGAGGCGAAGGATGGTCGCCTGCTGCTACGCGAACGAATCGATGCACCGGGCGCGCGGCTGCAGCGGATTCTAACGCTCCTGCACGATCTGCTGCGAGACAACTGACCCGCCTGGTGACACATACCTATGAACCCGTGATTGCCAATTTCAGCTCGCTGTCGTCACATGAGAATGACCGCTTCGAAGGGTCCCTGCTCGCCTCCGTCTTGTCGAAGCTGAGCGACTGAAACCGGTCTTTGTGTGCCGACAGCGGCCCGGCTGATGCAACGGAACGAAACTGCTGCAAATCATCGTTGCTGCTGGCTACCGTCTGGAGCTGATGGTCGTTGCGAATGTGGTCCGCATTTTAGCTGCTATCCGGGGTCCGAGCCTGTTCACTCGCCCTGATGCGGGGCGGATCGCACAGAGGAGCAAACGGTCGGCGCACGAACCGGTTACAAATTGGAAGGCTAATGGATTTGCTTGAACTGCCATCGAATTTCTTCGATCGTGATGTCGAAAGCGTCGCGCGGGAGTTGCTCGGTATCACGCTTCTCGTCGACGGCGTTGGCGGTGTGATCGTCGAGACGGAAGCCTATGACGCCTCCGACCCGGCATCCCACAGCTTTCGCGGTCCGACGTCTGCCAACGCCGCGATGTTCGGCGCGCCCGGCACGGCCTACGTATACCGGATCTACGGCCGGCACTGGTGCTTCAACGTGGTCTGTGGGTCTCCCGCCGCGGGAAGCGCGGTGCTGATCCGCGCCATCGAACCGCGGGAAGGGCTTGATCGAATGAGATGCCGTCGCGGCGGCGTCCCGGACCGACTGTTGTGCTCCGGCCCCGGTCGGCTGGCGCAGGCACTTGCGATCGACGCCGCCCAGCACGGGACCAGTCTCCTCGTGCCACCATTCTTGCTAATCGACCGCGACGAGCCGCCCGACATGGTCGTGGGCGCGCGGATCGGGATCACGAAGTGTGTGGATCTGCCGCGTCGCTTCGGCGCTCGCAACTCTCCGTATCTTAGTCGGCCGTTCGCACGCTGAAACGCGCCACGCCACGCTGTGGCAACAGTCGTGGTCGTCAGGATCTCCACACTGTGGAACGAGTCCGCATCATCCTGAAAGAGAGTTGGAACTCAAACGCGACGCGTCGGTTGCACCTCCCAGTAGGAGGAGTGAAAGATGGCAACCGCGAAAGCATCGTCAAAAGCGAAACCCAAGACAAAGTCCCGCGCGACGCGCAAGGCGTCGAGCGCCGCCGCCAAGCCGGCAGATGCAATCAAACTGCTGAAAGACGACCACAAGGAAGTAAAAGCGTGGTTTGATGCGTTCGACAAGACCGATGATGACGCCAAAAAGCAAGATCTCGCGAACAAAATCTGTAAGGCATTAACGGTGCATGCGCAGATCGAGGAGGAAATTTTTTACCCGGCGGCTTATGATGCGCTTGATAAGGACGGCGATGACCTGCTCGACGAGGCAGAGGTCGAGCACGCCAGCGCGAAGGACTTGATCTCCCAAATTGAAGCGTCTAAGGTTGGCGAACCGCTATTCGACGCTAAAGTCACGGTCTTGGGCGAATATATCGCGCACCATGTTGAAGAGGAAGAGGGAGAACTCTTCCCGGAATGTCGCGACAGTAGCATGGATTTAAAAGGGCTCGGCACGCAGCTTGCGGCACGGAAAGCGGAATTGATGGCGATGTAAATTCGAAGGTGCCGCTGAACGGCGGCACCTTTCGAGTTCAATCACGCATTTTAGTAACGATGATCTAAGCGTGCTAGACGCACCGGAATGGCGAGGTACATCGCAGCGTGGGTGCAGGCGGAGGTAGTTCGGGCGAAGACTTCGGTTTCGATGATGCCAGCGGCGATCGCGAAAACTTCTGTGACCGCCTGGGCACACCCGCCTAGGCAGCCGGAAATATCATCGAAGAAGCGGGTCGGTTATCCTAATAATGAAATGGATATTGCGAGGTGGGTCGAGTCTGACATCAAGAGGGGAGTAAATATATGTCGATGGATCGCTTTTTCACAAAGATAGCATCCAATAGTGCAAATGCGATGGGCCAGTCTGTTGCTTTTCTTGGCTCTATTCTCCTTGTCGTCATCTGGGCGATTTGCGGTCCGATATTTCACTATTCAGACACATGGCAGTTAGTAATCAACACGGCCACGACGGTTCTCACCTTTCTTGCCGTCTTCCTGATACAAAACAGCCAAAATCGCGATGGAGCTGCGATTCAGGCCAAACTCGACGAGGTGTTGAGAGCACTCGACAATGCACGCGGTGCTTTCATCGGTATCGAGCACCTTACGGACACCGAAATATGTGCGATCCGGACTGCGCTTGAACGCGAGGCAGCGGGCGGCGGCCCCGCAACCGAGAACGCTGAGGCCAGCGTGGATCAACTGTTGAAGCGGCGCTGAGCGAGCGCCGCGTTACGGCGCCTGGTTGCACTGTCAACCAAACGCACTGCACTTTACCAAGTAGGTTGGCGCTATCCGCACTCCCCCAATTATTCCTCTTTATTCCCGATACGCTGCTCATATGTTTCGGTGAGTTCAGGCCAAGAGGTGGCCGTTTTCGACCTGCCTCCCCGTTCTGCGAGCCTGCTTCTCGTCACAATCTACTTCCCCGTGGAAGCCGATTTGAGGAAACTTCTGATGTACTGGGTACTTATCGCCCTTTTGGCGTCTTTGGCTTACGGGCACGGGCAAGCATCCGTGCAGGCACTGTCAAAGCAACAGGGCAGCCAACCTACTATATGGTTACCCGGGCAATTTGGCCGTTCAATTACGTGTTTTGTTCTTGTTTAATTCGGCCCGCGTTCCCTCCCTCTGCCCGGTCCATGAGGCGTTATCGAACTAAAACTAACCAGATTCTGGTTAGTTTGACAGTACCGTCATAACCGTTCGCGCGCTGCGTTGTTCGCCATCGTCGCGCTGCTATTGGTCGGGCTTGTGACTGGACTTTTTTCCATCCACCGCCCTTAATCGTGCGACCCCGACCGGACCGCTCGGCGGGGGATGTTTACGCCGATGGCGGGGTCTAAGTTAGACCGAGAGATCGGCACGGCTCTGTCAGACCAATGTGGCAGGACGCCGCGTGGGCTGATAGCGGGTGAGAATGAGCCGGAAATCCCGTGCGAAGCCGCCAAGCCCGGTCCTACGGTTTAACTCGTCACCTGACGTAATTCGCCTGGTGGTGATGATGTATATTCGCTTCCCGCTATCGCTGCGAAACGTCGATGACCTGCTGTTCGAGCGAGGCGTCGATCTCTGCCATGAGACGGTGCGGCTGTGGTGGAACACGTTCGGTCCGATGTTCGCCGACGACACTGGGCTCGTAAACCGACCAAGCTCCGCCTCGTCGGGAGCGGAGATCTGAGCCTAAGGAGGGCTAGACATAACCAGGAGTTGCTGCTCGCTCCCCCAACCGTGGTCAGCCAGATTTTCTCTGCTTCTCCGCAGGTTGGGCCGGAACCCCGCTGCAAAACGATAGTTATCCGTTCACCCAGCCGGGAAACTATGGAAAGGCGGATATAATGGACGACAATCGCATGGACGATGGCTCTGAAAAGCCCAACAACACGATTGCTGAAAAAATTGATAACGCGCTCGACGGTCACGACGATCCCAACCGCGGACCGATCGATCGCCTCGTGAATGCGGTCGAGGGCCACGACGATCCCAACAAGGGGCCGATTGACCGCGCTGCGAACGCACTGGACGGCACTGACGATCCCAATCGCGGCCCGATCGACCGAGCGAGCAATACCCTCGACGGCACGGACGATCCGAACCGCGGCCCCGTTGACCGGGCCGAAAACGCGGTAGATCGCAACCTTTAAATTTAGGCGGGGATGTTGCACACGCGGCATCCCCGCATTCTCGAAGGCAACCTAACGCGCGATTTACATCGCTACCTCGGATCCGCCGTGGGTTTACGGTCGCTAGCTCGAAATGGGCGCCGACCGCCGAGGCCTGGTTCCGTGACCATCTGTCCATGACCTTTGACGGTACTGTCAAACCTATGGGGCAGCGGCTTTCCAGATCGGTTGAGACGGGTCGACGGGTTCGTGAAGCCTGGGCTTGTTCGGCAAAGGGTGCCTTTATGTTCCAGCGTATGCTGGCCTCCAAGGCCCCAAATGAACGCCAACGAACCAGATTCTGGTTAGTTTGACAGTACTCCTGCGCATTTCCAACGACGAAAGCATTTTTTTCAAGGTCCCCAAGGTCGACGGCGGCGACGCTAGTCATTGCTAGCGGGCATGTTACCTCCGAGGGCGTTCTTAATATGTCTCACTAGTTTACTATGATTTTTGTGCCCTGAAGGGTGAGTGTTTCGCCGTGGAGGCTGTCGTTCTAGCTGCGCGCAGTGTCTCGGGATGGGCTTAACGCTTCGAGCAGCCCTGCGGCGGGCGACTCGCCCGCAGATGTGACGGCGTCGACGCTAGTCGATAGGCGAGGGGCGCGACTGGAACATGTCCGCCAACGATGTAGGGGTTGTGTGGTCCTGCGCCGCGATCGACCCCGGAACGCCGCGCAAATGATCAGGAAGGCCCGAGCCGTTGACCACCCCACAGATCCTGTCGTTTTCGTTGATCGGCCTGACCGTCGCGACGTTCGCCTGGGGGCGGTTCCGCTACGATCTGGTGTCGTTGGTGGCGCTGCTCGGGGCAGTCGCGATCGGCATTGTCCCGGTCAAACGGGCGTTCACGGGCTTCACCAGCGACGTGGTGGTCATCATCGCCTGCGCGTTGGTGATTAGCGCCGGGATCGCGCGATCGGGTGTGGTCGAGGCAACGCTCGCGCCCGGCTTGCGCAAGCTCAAGACGCTGCAAACCCAGGTGCCCGCGATGACCGCGGCGACTGCATTGCTCTCGATCGTCACCAAGAACGTCGGCGCGCTGACCATTCTGATGCCGACCGCGATCAAGGTCGGGCGGCAAGAAGGGAGTTCCGTATCCGCGCTGCTGATGCCGATGTCCTTCATCTCGCTGATCGCGGGACTGTCGACGCTGGTCGGCACCTCGACGAACATCATCGTCAGCCAGGTGCGCGAAGAGGCGATCGGCAGGCCGTTCCGGATGTTCGATTTCGCGCCCGTGGGACTGTCACTGACCGTGATCGGGCTGATATTTCTCAGTTTCGCTTGGCGGATTTTGCCGCGGGATCGGCAGGGCAGCCAGGATCTGGGCGACGCAACCGCGGAAGCCTTCTTCTCGACCGAGGCCACCGTCCCCGACGATCTGCCCGACACGCTGAATACGATCGCTGACCTCGAACTTGGCAAGGATGGCGTCCTTATCGGCGGGATCGTCGGAGCCGACGGTCGCCGCCGCGATGCCATGCCCGATAGCGAGCTCGTCCCCGGCGAGGTGCTGGTGCTGCAGGGCGAGGACGCCGCGCTCGCCAAGATGTTCGACCGGCTGCCGCTCGGCAAGGTTCGAGCGGACAAGGATGTCGAAAAGGGTCAGGCCAACGAGGAGGTGCGCTCGATCGAGGCGGTGGTGCAGCCCGATTCGCAACTGATCGGCAATTCGGCGCGACGCGCGCGGCTCCAGGACGAATATGGCGTCAAGCTGCTCGCGGTCAGCCGCAGCTCTGAGCGCATCACCCAGCGGCTGCGCGAGATCACGATCCGCGCCGGAGACGTGCTTCTCGTCCAGGCGGGCGAGAATTCGCTGCCCGACTTCCTGAAATCACTGTCGCTCCTACCACTCGCCGATCGCACGGTATCGCTCGGCAATCCGCGCAAGCGCTTCGGCCCGATTGCGATCGTCATTGCCGCGATCGCGCTGATCGCGGCGGGCGTCGTACCAGTCGCGGCGGGGTTCTTCGGCGCTGCGGTGTTGATTATCGTCATCGGCGCGCTGCCGATCCGCGAGGCGTACGGGGCGCTCGAACCCGAGGTTTTGATCCTGATCGGGGCGCTGACGCCGATCAGTGAGGCGGTACACCAGACCGGCGGCACCGCGCTGATCGCGAGCGGGCTGGCGCACCTGCTCATGGGGATTTCGCCGATCCTGGTGTTGGGCACGTTGCTCGTCGTGGCGATGGCGGCCGCGCCGTTCTTGCATAACGCGCCGACGGTGCTGATCCTCGGACCGATCGCGGTGCTCGTCGCGCAGCGGCTGCACCTTAATCCCGACCCCTTTCTAATGGCGGTTGCCACTGGGGCAGGATGCGATTTCCTCACCCCGGTCGGTCACCAGTGCAACACATTGGTCATGGGGCCGGGCGGCTATCGCTTCGGCGATTATGCGAAGCTCGGGGCACCGCTCTCGCTGATGGTGATCATCGTCGGGGTGCCGCTGATTGCGTGGTTCTGGCCGCTGACGGGATGATCGACGGGCCGGTCAGCTTTTCATCCAGATCCCGACGAGGGCGACTAGCGAGACGAGCATCAGAAAGCCGTTCATAGCGATCAACAGGGGCGGAGGCATTCGCCGGGTCGTGGGAACCGGCGACACGATGTGCGGGGTCATCTCCCGCCACACCCCCGCACCAAAGCAGAATACGCTGAACAGGACCAAGAGCGTTCCCGCCACGGCCCCCAGCCAAGGCCGCACCATTCCTGCCAACAGGGTCTTCGCGCCGACGCCAGATGCAAGGGCCGCAAACCCAGTCCGGACCCATGCCGCATAGGTTCGCTCCGCCGCCAGGACCGTCCGGTCGGCGGCCAGCTCGGTCCGACGATCGGCGCTGTCGACCTGCTGGACCGCGCTGTCCTGCAACACGCCAGCGCTCTCTGCGATTTTTGCGGTGGCGCGCTGTGCTTGGTCGTTGGGAAGGCTCATCGGGTCACCAAGTTAGGAGCGTCTGGGTCAATCATCGGCGTCGCGGCCACATTAACAATTGGCCAGCCGACGATGTCGTCAACGCTTGTGCCAATAGCCCGTGGCTCATGGGAAAACCACGCACCGCCATCGGTCAGCGGCGGCTGGCTTGAGGATTGACGGCGGCGTGCTCCGCGCCTGCCCTCGGGCGGGACCAAAGCGGCCCGACCCTTTCGCTCAGTTGTTGCCGTTCCGCGTCGCCTTATCGCACCCCATAAGCTGTCCTTCAAACCGACCGACGCTGCTGTGAATTCTCGCGCGCATGATTGCGGGTTAAGCCTCGGCGATCATTGCGATCGAAATTTTCAAGCCAGGGATCCGAACCGGCAACTTAGCTCCTTGCCGCGCTGGGGGATCAACGGGAAACCACTTCATCCACTCTTCGCTAGCAGCATGAAAATCGTCCTCGTCGGCGACTATCAACGTGGCGCTAACAGCTTTTTGCAGGTTGCTTCCAGCTGCCTCGAGAATGGCCGAAATATTGTGCAAACACTGAGCGACCTGAACCTGAA
The DNA here is from genome assembly GCF_006438955.1 of Sphingomonas oligophenolica. Taxonomy (GTDB): domain Bacteria; phylum Pseudomonadota; class Alphaproteobacteria; order Sphingomonadales; family Sphingomonadaceae; genus Sphingomonas; species Sphingomonas oligophenolica_A. The sequence goes on from NZ_RCZK01000018.1 coordinate 14,342, forward strand.
CCGACCCGTCGGCAAGCTGGCCGGTCTCGGGGTCGATCGGTGCTGTGCCCGACACAAATATCAGACCGGCAGCTGTCACAGCCTGACTGTAAGAGGACGGTGCCGCGGGAGCCGTCGGCGTTGCGATGATCGTTCGTGTCATGCAGATCTTCCAAAAGTTGCATCCGATAGCCACGGTATGATCGCGATGACCAGCGGACTGCAACCCGGAACGCGAAAACTGGCTTTGTCAGATCAACGTGGCACTGCCTCTGCGCGGTTGATAGCGGCCGGTGATGAGCCGAAAATCGGGAGCACTTCCGCCAAGCCCGTTTCGACGTTTCAATTCGTCGCCCGAGGTGATCCGCCTGGTAGTGATGATGTACGTGGGGGTCGTGTCAAGCTAGTGCACCGGCCGTTAAGGCGCGCTCGCTAGCGCCGTTCCATGCCACGTCCCCGCAAGTCGCAAAGCCCGTTCCGGTGTTTCAACTCATCACCTGAGGTGATCCGGCTGGTGGTGATGATGTACGTGCGGTTCCCGCTATCGCTGCGAAACGTCGAGGACCTGCTGTTCGAGCGCGGCATCGACATTTGCCACGAGACGGTGCGGATGTGGTGGAACAGGTTCGGCCCCGATGTTCGCCGGCGCGCGCAGATCGCTACGCTGTTCGCCCGCTGACCGAGGGGCGCAAACTAACTCAGCCTGGGCTTCACGAGTGCCCGCGCTTTGTGGTCCATCCTAGACGCAGACGGCAATCTCCTCAGCCTATCGCGCTATCGACATACATGCGTCGCGGGTTGTCAGTCGAAGATGCCGGAACCAGCTTGACCGACTGCTCCTGCCGCGAAGCCGCGTCCGCGGTCGAACGCGCAAATGAGCCATCGATGAAGCCGCCCGCCGCGATCTTGATGCGACCGTAGTGAATCTCTCCGCGGACATCGCCGTTCGGCTCGATCGCAAGATCGCCAACTTGCATTTCGCCGTCGACCAATCCCGCAACGCGAACGCGCTCTGCTACGATGCTGCCGGTCACGCTGCCGCTTACTTCGATGAACACCGCGACCGCGCGCACGTCGCCAGTGATCTTGCCGTTGATCTGCAACTCGCCCGCGCATTCGATGCTGCCGTTGATGGTGATACCGCCACTGATCACGGCTGCCTCGCTGTTCGCGTGTCCGGTTCGTCCGTCAGTGGCCATCGCCGCTTTTCCTTTGTTCGGGTCGCATCACGACGACCTGCCAAACGTCAGAGATAACAAATCTGTTTAAGCCCCGCACCGGCTCGGCAATCATCTTCGCGCAAGGTGTCTCGAATCGATACAAGCGAGGGTGCAATTGGCGTATTATTCGCGAGCGGCCCCATCAGCTGCTCTCGCCCGATTCGACGAGTTTACACTACGAAAATCGCCGCTTCACGAGGCCGAGAAGGATGGCTCGGTCGCGCGTAGCTGCTGGCGATCGTCCGAGTGTCTTGGCGATCTGCGTAACATCGCCACCCCAAATAACGCGGAGCTTCGCCTCATCTTCCGGCGTCCACACGCGACTCATGTGTTAAGCCCGCGGCGCTCGATTTCGGCGAGCAAAGCAAGTGCTCGAAGCCCCCCACCACCGGTTTTCCGGTAGGCGGACTGAAGCGCGGCATCAGTCATCTCAACGACGGGCTGGCGGCGTTCGCCGATCCTACGGTCGTCGCCGCCATATTGCGAAGTCGTCGCCTGGCGGCGATCGGCTTTGCGTCGAACCTCGTCTTGTGACATCGAATCCTCCTTTCCCGACGCCGATAGTGCCGATGGCGCGGCGATCAGCAACTTATTCGATTGAATTGAGCGCGCTAGATACCTTGTGCTCTCCCCGGCACAGTGAAGCCTTCGGCGCCCAGTAGCTAGGGCCTGTCCTAAGTCGGGGCTCCCCCCACCATTCGCTGATTGGTGACTATCGATACGGCGAGCGTGCTTGGTCAACGCTGCTGCCTGCTCGACTCCCTTTCGTCGGTCAGAGCGCCCACCGCCTTGCCCTACCGCTACTGCATCGTCCCGCGCCGCAACCGGCTTACCCGATCCGCGATCACTCGCCACTGATCGACGCCGTCATGATCACCGTCACGCGCGAGCTCGATGATCCGCGCGGCAATGAACGTGAAGACGCTGTCGCCGTGCAGATCGAGGACTGCATGTGCCTCGGCCCAGCGTTCCTGATCGGGCGTCATGGCGCGGGAAAGGGGCGACCGCCGACAGCAAAATTTATCCTTCGTGGCATCATAACCCTCTTTTCGTGGAACTGACCAAGTAGTGGCGGCTTCTTGCAATCGAGAAATTCGCGTGAGGGGGGCATCAATGGCAAGCCGAATCGATGGAGTGCATCATCTGCGCTCGACGCCGCGTTACAAGCTGTTTCAGCCGACCGAAATGAGTGCGGCGGGCGAGACGCGCCGAGTTCACCTGCTGAACCTCTCCACAAGCGGGGCTCTGATTTATGCAGCCGATCCGCCGCCGCTCGGCTCCAGCATTCGGGTGCGCTGTGGTGTCCATTGGCTTTCTGCTCGAGTCGCATGGAGGAACCAGCGGCGCCTCGGTGTAGCGTTCGCACAGGCGATGAGCGATGCTGACGTGGGCCTGATCATCGCGGTCGAAGCAGCGGCCCTGGCTGTTGCCTCACGCCGAACAGCTGATCTCTGATCATATCCGGCTTTTCGAAACGCCGTTGATTAAACCGACGTGAGCTAAGCTGTGAGACTGATTCTGCCCTCCAGTCGGCGATCACGTTCGGGATTTTGGTGGAAACCGGCCTATCCTCTTTGGAGGCGCGGAATGCGTTTCCGGCCATTCGTTCACCCATGCTCGGACGGCAGCTATGCGCCGTATAATCGGCCATTCAGCCGGCTACCAAGCGCCGCCGAAAGCCGCCGTCAATTCGCCGCTAGCGACGGATAGATCGGCAAGGCTGCAGCTGGCAGAGAATCCGTCGTATGCCTACGTGAACGTGCAAACGGCTTAGCGTGTAGCGCCGATTGGGTGAGTAGCGCGCGGGGAAAGCGACCTCGTGATCGCTCAGCTCCATCACGCCAAGGGCGCCACTTTATGAAATGCTGCGACAACTGCTTGCTCTGTGAAAGGCTTGGGCACAATCGAGCCGGGCGGATTACAAGGCTCGCACTCTTCGGGCGTCCCCGTAATGAAGATCACGGGTATAGGCCCCAGGCGTTGGTGAATCTTAGCCACCGCATGCGGCCCCGTCCCCTGCAGCAGCTTCACATCCGAAGTAATGACGCTTGGCTCGTTTGCCGCTACGGCGGAAACCGCAGCCTCTTCGGTATCAACTATCTCAAATGAGGTTGCCCCTTGGAGCGCCAGGATATCCTGGATGGCCATCGCCACCAGTGGCTCGTCCTCGATAATCAAAACATGGCACATTGCAGGGCTCCTCGCGAATCCTGTTAACGCAGCCCCTACGCAGTCGATCCCTTGCCCTGCTGAGCTACGGGCTGCTTGCCTCCCGCGGTGACATTGGTTCATGATCGGGCAGAAGGCCGCCACGGCGGAAAATGCCGGCCCAGTGCATAGAAGCGAGTCTTTATGACCGATGTGTCCATCATTCGAGCAAATGAGTCCCGGCGGCTTGCGGCCGTCCGGCGTTACGGCATACTCGACACGCCACCTGACGGCGCCTTCGATCGAATTACTGCGCTGGCGGCTCGCCGCTTTGGGGTGCCGATCTCTATCATCAGCATCGTCGACGAGGATCGCATCTGGTTTAAATCCCACCACGGGCTAGGCGTCGAGCAAATCGGACGCGACCCCGGCCTTTGCGCGTCCGCTATTCTTTCCAACGATCCGCACATCCTCACCGATGCCAGCATCGACCCCCGATCGCTCGCCAATCCGCTGGTCGCGGGCGACTTTGGGCTCCGCTTCTATGCGGGCGTTCCGCTGACCACAGACGACGGTCACAATCTCGGGACTCTTTGTATCATCGACAAAGAGGCCCGACCTATCGACGAGTCGCAGATCGAGGATCTGAAGGACCTTGCTGCAATTGTGATGGATCAAATTGAGATGCAGCTCTCCGCCCGGCGAGCGGTCTCCCAAGCTGAATTGATGGCGAGGGAGATCGACCACCGCGTCATGAACAGCCTGCAGTTTGTATCGGCGCTGCTTTCAATGCAGAGCCGATCGCTCGAGGACGCCGACGCGGTTGGCCATCTTCAGCTTGCCGCCAACCGCGTCGCTGCAGTCGCGCAGGTACACCGCCATTTCTACGCGGACGCCGACGATCAGGCCTCCTGTATCACCTTTCTCAGACGGCTGTGCGCCGAACTCGAATCGATCCTCGGGCGAGAGATTCTTGTGACCGGCGATGAGGGCAATATCCCGACGACGTCGGTTCAGCCCATCGGCCTACTCGTCAACGAGCTAGTCACGAACGCAGCTAAACATGGTCGTGGGTTGATCGAGGTTCACTACGAGATCGACGCCAATAAGCATGCTCTGATAGTCTCCGACGAAGGTCGCGATCTCCCGAAGGACTTCGATCCGGCTGCTCCGGGCCAGAGCTTGGGCATGCGCGTTGTGACCTCGCTCACTCAACAGCTCGGCGGCAAGCTGACGAGCGGCCACCGGCCCGACGGAGGGTCCTGTTTCAAGGTGGAGTTTGAGGCGCAGCAACAGCTAAGATCGGCCTAAGCTCGGCAATCCATTGCGCCAGCGAAGCCCTCAACGGGGGCGCCATGCTGACGAGCCGGTTGGGAGAAAACTCAGTCGGAATTACGGACCGATGTCGCTGCTCTCCGGCTGGTCGATCTTCTGCGGCTCGCCCGGTGCAAGGTCGAGCGCCTTGGCGACGTTTTCATCCCAACCATAAAGATCGCGCCGGAACTGGATACGCGACCCATCCCAGAAAGCTGTCTGGTAAAGTAGCCGAACTGGGATCTCGTTCGGCAGCTTCACGAAAGACTGATCATTCTTCTGCATTGCCTGCTTGAACGGATCGAGCACCCCTTCCTGCTGGGCGAGGGCAGTGGCGAATTGGACAGCATTTTCGACGCGAACGCAGCCATGGCTCCGATGCCGGTCATCCTGTGCAAAAACCGACTTGGCCGGGGTGTCATGCAGGTAGATCGCCTCGTCATCCTGCATGTCGAACTTCACCAGGCCCAGCGCACTCTTCGGACCCGATTGCTGAACATAGTATCCGTCTTTCATCACGAAATCGTTGTTTTTGAGCCACGCGTTGCCTTTGTCGGTGAGCTCCTTCTCCGCAATTCCCTTGGGAACGGTCCAGGTAGGTTTTGCGACCAAGCGGTAAATCGGGGCTTGCAGCTGCGGAGTCGGCTTGTCGGGCTCACCATTGATCACCTTGCGGTGATCAACGTGCTGGCCGTCGCGATAATAATCGAGGAAGGAAGCGGCCGTATTCACATCGATCCGCGTTTTAGCGGGCTCGCGCTGCAGCCACCGCAACCGTTCCATCGCGACGGCAAGCTGCCGCGCGCGGCTAGCGGCGCCCGTGTTGAGGGCAGTGAGCGTGTCCTTGCCGAGGACGCCGTCAGACTTGACGCCGGAATCGGCTTGGAACTGCTTCACAGCTAACACCATCTCCGGCAAGTAGGTGTTGTTTGCCGCGCCATGTTGCAACGCATTCGTCTGCGACGATTGCTGCCCGTTTTTCTGGTCAGCTGCTGTCTGCTGCTGATCGTCCGGAAGATACCCGCCAGCGCGAAGAACGGCAGCGATTTTGGTCACCCGCTCGTCGCTCTGGCCCGGTTTGATCGCAGTATCCGACGCGATCTGTTGGGCAGTGCCTTGTCCGGCTAGCTTGGCATAGCGCACGAACGCCTGGCTAAGCGCCTTATACTCAGGCGTCTGGGGCGCGAGCGAGCTCAGCCATTCGCCGACATTGCCCTTCTGAATCGCTTGCTGCATCCCTGCACGGACGTCGGAGCTCGCCCGGGAAATTGTGTAAACTTCGAACAGCTTTTTCGGGTCTGAATAGCCCGTGGCGAGCGCTGAGGCGTATTTTAGCCCGGCCTGAAGCAGAGCCTCGCCTGTTACATTGCCTTTAAGGAAAAGGTCCGGCTTGAGCCCGTGCATGGGTGCTTGCGCGATGGCGTCGCGGATTTGCTTCTCAGCCTTTTGGTCGAGCGTCATGCCGGATGCTTCGGCCACGGGGTGACCGCCGGACTGTTCTGAGGATTTGCTCACGAAATTGCATGAGGCCAAGGTGGTGCTAAGCAGGGCGGCTGCCAGCGCCCCCCTCAAAGATCTGTTCTTCGTCATGGAAAGCGCAACGCAAGCGTGCGCCATCGGATCCATCTAGCTTCAGAGCGGATTGATGCTTGCGTGCGCTAACTTCACGCCAACGGACGCCAGCTTCGCATGACGCGGCGTTAACGAACGACGGCTTACAAGAAAATCTGCCAGGCCGCTGAATGACTGGGATTAGGGCGCGTAGCGGTACTGTCAAACCAACCAGAAACTGGTTAGTTTTAGTCCGTTAACGCCTAATGGACCGGGCAGAGGGAGGGAACGCGGAGCGAATGAAACAAGAACAAAACACGTAATTGGACGGCCAAATTGCACGGGTAACCAGATAGGAAAATGGCTGCACCGTTGCTTTGACAGTGCCAACGGTAGTTTACCGCATCTTGGGCCCGAAAGGGGACCGGCCGGTTTCCACCAAAAAACCCCACGGGCAAGCGCGAGCGCCCGCCCAAGTCGCCCAGGCGGCAACCTGCCGCCGCTAACCTTAATCGCTCGCCAGCACGACACCATGAACTGCGGCGATCGCCCGCTCAGCATTGGTGGTCACCCGATGCGAAATAAAATCCCCGCCCGGCACCGGCGGGATTTCCAACGCCGCAATCAACGCTGCGTCGTATTTGCCCGAGAGCAGCAGGATCCCCTCGTTGGCGAGGAGATCACGCGCTCCCCGCCCGCCGTCAGCCCGAATCCGGCGCATGAAGTCTTTCTGCCGCGCGGTCGCCTCGATCACGTCACGCGGTATCGGGCGGTCCAACACCTCACGAAACAGCGCCATCACGAGCTCATTGCCGGTCGGCTGCGCGGCGACGCTAGCGATTCGGTGCGCGCGTGTCATCACAAAGCGGGGTCCTATTATGTTCAAGTGTTGATGGCGGTGCATGCCCGATGACACGCGTCGATTTCGCAGCGCGACTTTGCTCATCTGATGTCACGTTCCGGCGATCGCCCCGGCAACATCTTCGCCACCTGATCGCCCCACCGTGGCGAGATTGCACCGGTCGCGGTGAGCGCGGCGACGTCGACCGCGACACTGGCCCGCCCGGTGATGATCGCATCGACCACCGGGGGTGCCAGGAACGCCAACCGCATCACGCGCGTGATATAAGCGGGGTTTACTCCCTCCTGACGGGCGAGCGTCTTGATATCGACGTCGCCCGCACGCAGGATCTTCCACCAGCGCCGCGCGCGCAGCAGCAGCCGCACCAGCGCAGGATTGGGGATTGCGGCGACCGCCGCGCCGTCGCTGTGGACCAGCCTCATGGCGCTGCCCGATCTCGAGAGCGTCACCGCCGATCGGATGGCGATGGTGGCGGGTCCGTCGCTGTCGCGAGCGACCTGCAACAGCTCCGCGATGGCCGCAACCGGGCAGGTGATCTCGATATGATCATGGTCAATGTGAACCCGCTCCACCAGTGCCTGCACGGTTAGTTGGTGCGGCGGCGAAGGACCGAGCCGGATCTCCTGGCAGCGGGCCATCATCGCGCTGACTTGGTTGGCGGGGACATCAAGCCAGCAACTGCCGATCAGCGCCAGCGGATCGGCGAACAGCGCGGTGAGCCGGGTGGTGACCGCGACCTCGAGCTCGCGGGCCGGGATACGCATGCCCGTGGTGCTCTCGCCGGTCTGAAGGCTGCGGCTGACATAATAGCGATACCGGGTGGTACCCTTGGTCGCATGCACTGCGACCAGCGGCTGCCCCGCGGCATCGACCACCTTTCCTGCCAGCAGGCTCGGACTGGCGGCACGACTGCCGCGCCGCGCGCCTACGGTGTTGCTCTTGAGCATCGTCTGCACCCGGTCCCACGTATCGGGATCGATGATCGGTGGATGGAGCGCGGCATGAACGTTGCCGCGATGGTGGATCTCGCCGATATAGGCAGGCCGCTTGAGGATGGCGTAGAGCTGGCCCCGGGTAAACGCGACACCGCCGAACGCCCGGCCGCTGCTGGTCATGGTCCGCAGCGGCACCCTGATCCGCTCGCGCGCGAGCGCCTGGCCCAGCAGCCTGACGTTGCCAAGGTCGAGGTAGCGCGCAAAGATGTCCCGGATGACCGCGGCATGATCCTCGACGATGGCGAGGCTGCGGCCATCGGGTCGATAGCCGAGCGGCGGTGTACCGCCCATCCACATGCCCTTGGCCTTGGACGCTGTAGGCAGGCCGCTTGAGGATGGCGTAGAGCTGGCCCCGGGTAAACGCGACACCGCCGAACGCCCGGCCGCTGCTGGTCATGGTCCGCAGCGGCACCCTGATCCGCTCGCGCGCGAGCGCCTGGCCCAGCAGCCTGACGTTGCCAAGGTCGAGGTAGCGCGCAAAGATGTCCCGGATGACCGCGGCATGATCCTCGACGATGGCGAGGCTGCGGCCATCGGGTCGATAGCCGAGCGGCGGTGTACCGCCCATCCACATGCCCTTGGCCTTGGACGCTGCGATCTTGTCGCGGATCCGCTCGGCGGTCACCTCGCGCTCGAACTGCGCGAACGACAGCAGCATGTTGAGGGTCAGCCGTCCCATGCTGGTAGTGGTGTTGAACGACTGGGTGACCGAGACGAACGAGGTGCCCGCCGCATCAAACGCCTCGACCAGCTTGGAGAAGTCGAGCAGCGAGCGGGTCAGCCGGTCGACCTTGTAGACCACGATGATGTCGACCCGCCCGGCGCTGACCTCGGCAAGCAGCCGCTGGAGGGCAGGGCGCTCGAGCGTGCCCCCCGACAGGCCGCCATCATCGTAGATGTCGGGGAGCGCCGACCAGCCCTCGCTGGCCTGCGAGAGGATATAGGCAGCGCACGCCTCGCGCTGGGCATCGAGGCTGTTGAACGCCTGCTCCAGACCCTCCTCGCTCGATTTGCGGGTGTAGATTGCGCAGCGCACCCGTTTCGCAGGCCCGGGGGTCATGCTGCGACCTTCCGCTTGAGGCCGAAGAACGCCGGGCCCGACCAGCGCGTGCCTGTAATGGCGCGGGCGACCTCGCTGAGGGAACCCCAGTCGCGGTCATCCCAGCGGATGACGCCGTCATCGCCGACCATGACCGCGTGGACCTTGTCCGCCCATTCACGGACCAGCCTCATGCCTGGCACCGCGGCGCTGGTGCGGGTCTTCGCTGCCGCCAGCTGATCCAGCGTACGGCTGGTCTCGCGCGACAGCCCGCCAAGGCATCGGGCCTGGATTTCCCAGGCAAGCGCGAGCCGCAGCATCGCCGGGCTGATCCTCGGCAGCGGCGTGCCGGTGAGATCGCACCACCGGGTTTTCAACGCCGTCGACGACAGGGTCGCCAGTGCGGCAACCTCATCCTCCACCCGGCTCATTGCGCCGCCACGATGCGGTAGCAGGTGGCGTCGTCGCGCTTGCAGCGCTCGATCACGTGCCCCGCCTTGCGCAGGCCGGTCAGCGCGGCTCGGGTCGTGTGCGGCAACCACTCGGTCACCGTGATCAGCTCGGGCATCGTCGCGCCATCGGCGCGGCTGAGCAGGTCGATGACCGCGGCCTTTTTGCTCGGCCGCGCGGCGGGCGAGGGCTGCTGCGTCTCCGCAGGCGTTGGACCAGCGGTCGCGGTGCTATCACCGAGCGCGCCGTCATCGATGCCGATCGCGGCAAGACCGGATGACGTGACGAACAGGCCATAGCGCAAATCGCCATCGGTCCGGTGCACCGCGCTGGCGTCGGTAGTCTCCCGCTCGATCGCAAAGCCCAAGGCGGCAAGGCTTGCCATCGCCTTGCTGGTCCGTGCGGTCGATTTGAGGGAAGCGGGCAGGGGCAGCAGACTGCCATCTTCACGCTGCGCGGCACTCGCCAGCAGGATGCGCATCGGGTCGTTCAGCTTGGTCATTTTACGGTCTCCACAGGGACCTCAGGCATCAGCGCTGGTCCCACGACCGCATGCCCCGGCCGATGGGCTCGGCGGGGCGGGGCGAGTCTCGATCCGCGCGACTCGATGAGCGCTGATCGCTCTCGTGCCGGGCGAAGTCGAATGGTTTGTCGATGACGTAGCTGCGCCAGAGGGGAGTTTGATATGGGGCGCTGGTCGACAGATCTGCGCCGGACTCAGTCGCTGCCGCTTGTGGCAGCGCTGTTTGCTGAGCTTGAGCGGGGGTACGCTTGTCGGCAACGATTCTACATAACGGTCGTCCTTCCCGCAGAAACAAGCTAGGCCAGATCATTGCCAGGCTCACGCTGCGAGCAGGATGGCGAGCGGTAGCCGGAATGCTCCCGCTTGCAGCGATGAGGGCCTGACATGAAGCGACAACGCGATCTCGACTATGATCTGCGCCGGGCGGCGCAGGAGCGGCTGGCTGGCCTCGGCGCTACCGATGCTGCGGTCCGCATCGCGCATGAGGGATTGGCGAGCCGCTATGCCGACCGCGCCGCGCTTGCCCATAGCGATTGCGCCGGTCACGTCACGATACGGCGGTGCGCACCCGCCCCTGCGCCGAGGACGTCGACATCTACCGCTCGCTAACCCGCATGCTGGCATCGCCGATCACGCGTCAGAGCTTTCACGAGACGCCTATTTACAAGCCAGTGGCCCAAGCGGTTCCCTGACGCGGCCGGGTGTTTTGATTTATTCCGAAAGCGTGGGGCGGCCATCGTCAACTGGCGCCTCGGGATCTTCGGCCTGCGGGCCGCCAGCCGCTTCGTCCACTATCGGTTGCGTCGGCAAGACATCGACACCCGCCTCCGAAACTGCAGCTTGCTCGCGTGCGATTTCCAAATCGGTCACGCCGTTGCCGGTGGGCATAATCGGCATGACAGGCGGGCTCTGCATATTATCGTCGGTATCGGCCATCGTTCGCTCCCCACATGCGGATATCGCTTGCTTGCGGGTCAACGCGCATCGCGGCAATCAGTCGCATGAGCGTCTTCGCGAAAGTGTGGAAGGGCGCTGTCAAAGCAAATGCGCACCCGGGAATCGGCGATTCATGTCTCACCGCTTCGATCCTCACTTGGCTAAAGGTTGAGCATCGCCGCCGCTGGCAGTTCCTCGATGAACGAACCGCCAAACTCTGCTCCGTCGATCCAGCGCACGTCGGCGCGAACGATACCGTAGTCAGGAATTGAGATGCCAATCTCGGACGGAACCCCGATCGGTTCACTCGCAATCGCCATGAACCCTCGCGGGGTGAAATTCTTGATGATGACGAGAATCTCGCGATCATCGGCGAGCAGCACGCACGAAAGCGTGTCTGTGCCATATCGCGGCTCACGCGCGGGAAACCGGACAGGTCGACTAAGCTGCAACGGCATGGCGGCTTCCACTTCCGCCACCATCCGTAAGTCACCAGAATTGAACGAATCACTAATAGCGCGGAACCCGTCGAATTTTCCGCGCGTCGTGTCGACTCTGCGGACAGCTGGGCTGCCAAGATTGCTAAAGTTCTATCACCCAGAACCCCAAGCTGTGGCCGATGTCGGGCGAATCCGGCCGCGCCGCTCTGATCCCGCGCCCATCGCGAGGGCAGATGGCATGCGGTTCGAGCACCGGTCTCGTGATCTCAACTTTAAAAAACCGGCAAAACCTTGCTGTCGACCTATCATGCTCAAGACACGACTCAAGCGGCGACCTGCCACGGGCGTGCGCGCGGTTACAATGAAAGACGCTCTGCCGTGCTGGCGGAGCGGCGGATCCTCGCCTGCTGGGCTCACGATTACAACACCGAGGGGCCAAACTCCTCGCCCGGCTATGCCCCCGGAGGCGTTCGCCGCCGAACTCGAAAAGCAACGGGGGGTTCGAACCCACCCGTTGCTTCACCTGTGCTCATGCGCGACGATATCGGTCAGTCTCTGATTGCCGCTGACTGAAAGACGGAGGTCACGTCACGGCGAGCGCAGGAAATTACCGATATCGCTTCGTGCAATGGCGCACGCGGTGGCCATGTTTCCACTGAGTGCGGCAAACTGTCCGCATGCGCGATCCGCGATTGTGCTGGACGGTGCGGGTCTCGCCGTAGGCGTTGGTTTGCCGGCGAACGACAGTGCGCGTTCCGTTGGCACGATCGACGGTCCGGGTCGAAGCGGTTCCACCGGGGCCTTCCGTACGGCTGGTGGTGCGTACGTTGCCGTTCGGCATTTGCGTCTGCGTGGTGCTCTGCGCCATTTGGGCTTGTGCGGGGGTGACGGCGGCGAGCGGCATTAGCGCGCCCAGCGAGAGCATCGCAGTGAGGATCGAGCGTTTCATCAAGAGTGCCTTTCAATCACGTCTGGTCGGCCCAGGGACGTGCTACAAGCAAACGGTGTGCATGGGCGTTTCGTTCCTGGTACCCGCCGCGTACCAATTTTGGACCAAAACCAATGCCGCGCAGCGGCTTCGTGCACGGGGTCGTGTCACTGCCGCGAAGCTGCCCGTCGGCAAACGCCCCAATAGCTGACCTTGGAAATCTGGCTGCTAAGGGCGGAGGACGCTAGGCACAGCATCCCGACCCCTGTTGGATCGGCGGGCATTTGACGGTGCCATAGCTACAATAAACACAACAATCGCCCGGTAGCGGCTTGAGGACGGCAGCGCAGCCTTTGCAATCGTAGAACCACTGGCACGCGTTGGTCGGCATCGTTTCGGTTTCGCAATGTCCGCACTGCGGACACGAGATTGTGCTTTGAGTTTCGATCATGCGTATTGCGTTGAGAGGTAAAGCAGGACCCCGCCGATCACGACGAGCAACCCCAACACGATACGAGGGACTGGACGAGCGCAAAGATCGCCGGGCGCACAGGATTTGGGACTTCGCAGCACCAGAAAAGCAGCCGCACCTAACGCGAGCGCGGCGATGGGGGTAAGATACCCACGAATAGGGTCCGCAATCGAAATTGGCCCGGCTAACCAAGCAGTCCCGACACCCGCTCCCGCAAGAATTATCGGTAGAGCGCAGCACGCCGCCAAACCGAAGGAGGCTGCCAAGCCCGCACTCGCGAGCCCTGCGGCACCGAAAAATCTATTTCCCTTCATCACTCTTGCGCAATGGCATGGACTGCTTTGCGCTGCAAACCACGTAGCCGCCGTATCGACAGATCGAGGACCGCCAAGTCGAGACCGCTTTGCTCCAATGCTACAATACGCCCCCAGATGGCGACATCCGCGTGGCTTTTGCATACGACTAGCGAAGCAGGTTATGATCTATTCGACCAACCAACCCGACCGGCGAATACCATCTCGTCCAGCCGTTTCGCGATGCTCTGACCGCGCCGCGGTCGCGGCGGTAGGTGGGCCGGCGTGATTCGTTTTGGCACGACGGTGACGGATTTAGCCATTGGTCGTGGGCGGAGCCCCGCGCACAACAGGGCTGCGCAAGGGGTATCGCCGCGGATGGCGCCAGCGTTCGAAGGTCTCGATGATGACCATGTGCCCGCCGCAACACGGGCATGGTGGGCGGACGTCAGTCGGTTCGTCGACCGGGTCGGTGTCGGGCGACGGCGCCACGTTCAGCAACTGGCGGGCTCGCGCGAGGCTGGTCTTGCGAGCCGAGCTGGCGAGCAGCCCGTAATGGCGGATGCGGTGGAACCCGCGCGGTAGGACGTGGAGCAGAAAGCGGCGGATGAACTCGTCTGCGGCCAGCGTCATCGTCTGCTGCCGGTTGGCGCCGTCACGGCGATAGTCCTTGTAGCGGCAGATGACGCCGGTGTCGTCGAACCGGATAAGCCGACTGTTCGAGATGGCGACCCGGTGGGTGTGGCGCGACAGATAGGCGAGCACTGCCTCGGGGCCGACAAACGGTGGCTTGGCATAGACCACCCAGTTCTTTTTGCGGACCGGGGACAGGTGGCGCAGGAACGCGCGGCGGTCGGCGAGATGCGCGAGCCTGCCGAAGAAGCCGAGCCGCCCCGCCTCGCGCAGCGCGATCAGCCGGGTCAGGAACAGGCGGCGGAACAGCTTGCCCAGCACCTTAACCGGCAGCAGGAACGCAGGGCGCGAGGATATCCAGCGCATGCCGTCCCGCGCGATGCCGCCACCGGGTACGATCATGTGGATATGCGGATGATGGGTCAGCGCGGAGTTCCTCTCGTTGAAGGAACTCCATCGTCCGCCACCGCCCCCGCAGGGCCAAACCTCAGCGCAGCCGCGCTACCTCACCACCAACACCACTGCCGCGCAGCGGCTTCGTGCTTTGACACTTGGGTTCTAAACCGCCACGGGAAGCGTCATTGTCGCGCGAAGGCCACCTTGCGGCGATCGGCTGAGGACCAGACTACCGCCATTCAGCTCGGCCAGCTCCTGCGCGATTGACAGGCCGAACCCGTGGCCGCCGCCGCGCTCGTCAAGCCTGCGGCCGGGCACCAGCGCTTCGCCCATCGCGGCTTCGCTAAGGCCGGGTCCGTCGTCGTCAATCGCCAGCTCCACCGTTCCGATTACGGCGTGTGCCGTGATTCTGATCGCCGATCGGGCGTACCGCGATGCGTTGTCGAGCAGATTACCCACCATCTCATCGAGGTCCTGAGAATCGACTGCGACGGCAATGTCCGCGATTTCCATCACGACGCTGATCGGCCATTCGGCATGGATGCGCTGCAAGGCGCTTGTAAGGTCCGCGACGGCGGGCGCGAGAGGTGTGCGCGTCCGCCGATTACTGCCCGGCGCTGCTGCGCGAGCGCGACCAAGGTGATGGCAAACACGCTGGTCGATTTGCGTCACCATCTCGCCCAAGCTGCCGTCGGGGTCGCGCCCGACCTCCGCTAGCTTGACGCTCAGTGCTGCAAGCGGGGTTTTCAGTCCATGCGCGAGATTGGAGACATGTCGGCGCGCATGCGCCAGCCCAGCCTCGTTCTGGTCGATCAGCGCATTGAGTTCGGTCGCCAGTGGCGCAATTTCCGCGGGCTGTTCGATCGGGATATGGCGAAGGCGGCCCGCGCGCACCTCGGCAAGCTCGTTGCGGAGTCGGCGAAGCGGCCTGAGGCCAAACCGGAGCTGCAACACAGTCGCGACCGCCAACGCGCCGCCTAGCAGCGCGAGTGACAAGAGCAGTGGCACCATCGCTTCGCGCAACGGTGCGACAGCGACCCGGCGCGGCCCGGCCGCCGTTAACAGCACCGGCCCAGATTTGGTCGGCAAGGCGAGCTGACGAAAATGGACCCGCTCGCCCCTTGCGTCCCGTCCCTCGCCGGGGTGTGGGCGAAGTTCGCGGGCTCGCCCGTCGTTTCGGCCATGTGGCGGTCGGGGCGGCAACGGCTCCAATGTTGTCACGATCGCTGCACCGCTAGCCCAATGCCCGGCTAGTCCGTCCACGCGCCAGCCCCAGCCCGAACCCTGCTCTTCAAAGGCGGGCAAACTGATCGCACGCGCTTGGTCGAGCGTGCCGTCTGGCCGAACCGCGCGCGCGAGCACGTTCACCTGTGCGTCGAGCTGCTGGTCGAGCCCGCGTGTCACGAACCGTTCTAGCACGTTGCCTATCGTAACGGCGGCGAAGGCGAGTGCAGCGATCGTGGTGAGGGTCGCGATGCCGAGCAATCGGCCGAACAGCGAGCGCGGCCAAACTCTCATGCTACCCCGGCCGTCAGTCGGTAGCCGCGCCCACGCACCGTCTCGATCATTGCCGGTCCGATCTTTTTGCGAAGTCGGCCGATGATGACCTCGATCGAATTCGAGTCCACGTCCGCATCTCCCTCATAAACGCGCTCGATCAGCTCGGCGCGAGCTATCACCGCCTCCTTGCGGAGCATCAAGGCCGACAACACCCGCCACTCGAACGCGGTCAGTTTAAGGGGAAGGCCGTCCAGCTCGAAGGTGCCGAGCTGCGCGTCGAAAGTCAGCGGCCCGCACGTTACCTGAGCCGCCGCGTGCCCGGCCGCGCGCCGCACTAAGGCACGGAGCCGCATCACGATCTCCTCTATGCGGAACGGCTTGGTCAGATAGTCGTCGGCTCCGGCCTTGAACCCCGCCACCTTCTCGGACCAACCGTCGCGCGCCGTCAGGATCAGGACCGGCAAGCTGCGGCCCTCGGCGCGCCAGGCGCGCAACACCGACACGCCGTCACGCTTGGGCAAGCCAAGGTCGAGGACGGCAGCGTCGTAAAGCTCGGTCGAGCCGAGATGGCCGCCATCCTCGCCATTGTCGGCAACATCAACCGCGAAGTTCTCGGCGCGAAGCGCGCGAGCTATGCCCTCGGCCAACGTAGAGTCGTCCTCAACAAGCAATATCCGCAACAGCCGTCCTTTCGGAACGAAGAGTAGCCCGTTTACCCCAACCGAATCTGAACCGGACGATTCAGCGTGGGTCGGGACGGCTCGCCTAAAAGGGCGTCATCGAACACCAAGGAGATAGTCGATGCCAGATACCAATACCCGTTCGCCGCTCCACCGGCTGCGGAACCCTCGTTCTGCCGCGATCGCAGCCGTAGCCCTGCTCGCCTTGGGCGGGGGAGCTGGCGCGGTCGCGATGCAAGCGACGCGCCCGTCCGTCTCGATGGCGCCTGCCACCCCAGTCGCGATCCGCTCGCTCTCGTCGAGCGGGATCGTCACCATCCGGGGCCGGGTCGCTGAAATCTACGGCAACAAGTTCGTCATGCAGGATGCGAGCGGCCGGGCGTTGGTCGATACCGGCCGCGAAGGCCAGGATGGTCGCCTGGTCACCGCTGGCGAGCCGGTCACGGTGCAAGGCCGCTTCGACCGCGGATTCGTCCATGCCGCCTTCCTGGTCGGCCCGGATAACAAGGTCGTTGCGCTCGGCCCGCTCGGCGGTCCGCGTGACGGCCCCGGTCGTCACGGTCTGCGGCACGGACCGGATGATGGCCCCGGCACGCCTCCGCCCCCGTTCGTTGCCGATCGCGATGGCGATGCTCCCCCGCCTCTGCCGGTCGCGACCAATGGCACTCCGGCTCCGGTCGCCGCGCCGACCAGTGCGGGCAATTAAGTCTTCCCCCATAGGACGGCACGGGGCGGGCCGATGCTCGCTCCCAAGCCGTGCCAAAAAACGCATGCTGCTCGTTACTGCCCCACAACTATAGGACTGGACGATGGCGACGATTGCAGCGGCCGGGAACAATGAGAGAGGGCAGGACGCGGACGTGACCCGCGGCAAGCGCGCGCTACAAGCTCTCAACTTTTTCATGGCCGATATCCAGGCGGGTATCGGCCCCTTCCTGGGCGTGTTCCTGCAACAACGCGGCTGGGCAACGGGGCCGATCGGCACGGTGATGACGGCGGGCGGTGTCGCCGGCATGCTGTTCACCGCCCCGGCCGGCGCGTTCATCGATCATACCACGAGGAAGCGCATGGTGGTCGTGGTGACGGGTATCTGCACCGTCGCCGCCTCGTTCCTCATCCTGCTCTCGCAATCGGGCTGGGTCGTCACCGTCAGTCAGATCGCGACGGCTATCGCAGGGGCGGCGATCGGCCCGGCCGTCGCCGGCATGACACTCGGGATCGTCCACCAAAAGGGCTTCAACGCGCAAAACGGCCGCAATCAGGCATGGAATCATGCCGGCAATATGGTCGGTGCCGGCCTGTCGGGCTGGCTGGGGTGGCAGTTCGGGATGCCGGCCATCTTCTATCTGGCGGGCGTCTTTGGCGTGCTCGCCATCACATCGGTGCTACTCATCCCCGAGCGCACGATCGATCACCAAGCGGCGCGCGGCCTGGAGAAAGGCGATAAGGACGACGCTGGCGGGGGGCAGGCCGAAGGGTTCCGCGTACTGCTGCGGAACAAGCCGATGCTGATCCTGGCAGCGTCACTCGCCTTCTTCCATCTCGGCAACGGTGCCATGCTGCCGCTCTACAGCCTCGCTGTGGTCGGCGCGGGCAAGGGCACTCCGGCGGTGTTCACCGCCACCACCGTCGTGGTCGCGCAAGCGGTGATGATCGTCACGTCGCTGATCGCGATGCGAGTGGCGGTAGGACGCGGCTATTGGCTGGTCCTGCTGATCTCGTTCGCGGCACTGCCGGTGCGCGGGCTGATCGCGGGCACGGTAATCCAACATTGGGGCGTGTGGCCCGTCCAGGCGCTCGACGGGATCGGTGCCGGGCTGCAAAGCGTCGCGGTGCCGGGACTGGTCGCGTGCCTCCTCAACGGCACGGGCCGGGTGAATGTCGGGCAGGGCGCGGTGATGACGGTGCAAGGGCTGGGCGCGTCGCTCAGTCCCGCGATCGGCGGGTGGGTTGCACAAATCCTCGGCTATCGCATTGCCTTCTTTATCCTGGGCGGATTCGCGTTAGGAAGCCTGGCGTTGTGGCTGGGGTTCGCGGCCACGCTGCGGCCGGCGTGCGACGGCACGAGCAACGAGCCCCAACCGAGCGCGGCATGACCGCCGCCTGGCCCGCCTGGGTTATCTGCATCGCAGCGACCGCCGGGGTCATTACGCGACCCTTCCGTTGGCCGGAAGCGATCTGGGGGGTCACCGGCGCGATGCTGCTCGTATTGCTCGGACTGATGCCGGTCGCGTCCGCACTCGGCGCGATCGCCAAGGGAACCGACGTTTACCTGTTCCTGACCGGCATGATGCTGCTTTCGGAAACCGCGCGCGTCGAAGGGCTGTTCGATTGGGTGGCGGCAACGGCGGTCAATCGCGCGCACGGGTCATCCGCGCGTCTGTTTGCGCTCGTCTATGGCGCGGGCGTGGTCGTCACGACATTGCTGTCGAATGACGCCACGGCGGTCGTGCTGACGCCCGCAGTCTATGTCGCCGCGCGCAAGGGGGGGGCGGAGCCGCTGCCACTGCTGTTTGCCTGTGCGCTGGTCGCCAATGCCGCCAGCTTCGTGCTACCGATTTCCAACCCGGCAAACTTGGTTCTCTATGGCGGACACATGCCGCCACTGGGCGCATGGTTGCGCTCGTTCGCGTTGCCCTCGCTCGCCTCGATCGCGGTCACGTTCTTTGTCCTCAAGCTGGTCGAGCGACAGCGGCTGGTTGGGCCGTGCGCGCTCAACGTGGACCGGCCTGCGTTGACGCGCGGGGGATGGGCAGCACTGTTCGGAATTGTCGCGACGGCGCTGCTGCTGATTGTCATGTCGGCGCTCGATCAGCCGCTTGGGCTGCCCACCTGCATCGCCGGGGTCGCGACGGCGTTTGGGGTCAGCATCATGGCGCGACGCTCGCCGGCGAAGCTGGTCGGCGCAATTGCCTGGAGCGTGCTGCCGCTTGTCGCGGGGCTGTTCGTGCTAGTCGAGGCGCTCGATCGCACCGGCGTTGTCGGGTCGATCGCCGGCGCGCTCGGCCGCGCCGTAGAAAATAGCGAGCCGCTGGCTGCGGCGGGGGCGGGAACGATCCTCGCGTTCGGTTCCAACCTCGTTAACAACCTGCCCGCAGGCCTGATAGCCAGCACTGCGATCGAACAGGCGCACACGCCGCGCCTGGTGATGGACGGGCTGTTGATCGGCGTCGATCTTGGTCCGAATCTCTCCGTAACCGGCTCGCTGGCAACGATCCTGTGGCTCGCGGTCATACGCCGGGAAGGCGAGAACGTGGGGTTCTGGCAGTTCATGAAGATCGGAGCTGTGACCATGCCGCCAGCCCTGATTGCTGCAATGGGAGCACGCCTGCTGATTGGTTAGCTGGCGTCAGACTTGAGCGGTATCGCAACCGGTCGAGACTGTTGAAAAAGTAGCGCTTGCAGCCTTTGGCGCAGGGTGATTCACTCGATCCAGGCAGGCGGGAGCGCGGAGCATGATGGGTCGGCAGGTGGCGCAGGGGTCGCTGTTTTACGGCTTCCGGCTCGACGATCACGTGCCTGGCGACCAYYTTTTGCGTCGGATCGACGGACTGCTCGACTTTAGCTTCGTGCGCGAGGCGCTGGCCGACAGTTATAGCGCCGCCGGGCGGCCGTCGATCGACCCCGAGCTGATGCTGCGGATGCTGCTGGTCGGTTACCTGTTCGGCATTCGGTCCGAGCGTCGGCTGTGCCAGGAGGTGCACCTCAACCTTGCCTATCGCTGGTTCTGTCGCCTCGATCTCGGCGACGCAGTCCCCGACCACTCGACCTTCTCGAAGAATCGTCATGGTCGCTTCCGCGCGTGCGATCTGTATCGCCTGCTGTTCGA
>NZ_RCZK01000019.1 GCF_006438955.1 Sphingomonas oligophenolica
CGCCATCAGTATGGACGGCAAGGGCTGCTGGCGCGACAACGTGTTCGTTGAGCGCCTTTGGCGCTCGGTGAAATACGAGGAGGTATATCTGCACGCCTACGCATCGGTCCCCGAGGCCCGCGCCGGCATCGGCCGATACTTCGCATTTTATAATGGCATCCGGCCGCACTCAGCTCTTGGCGGCCGCACGCCCGACCAGATATACTTCGACCAGCCGCTTCTCGCAGCGGCATGATCAACCAGCGGCGATCCACTTATCCAAGCCGCGAGCCTGTGCAGACGACCGGAGCCACCTCTGGCTTTGCCAACATCTAGCCGCGGCGCATGCGTGGCTGAAAGGGAAAGCCATCATGAATTCGAACAAAACCCGCCTCGTGCTGCAGAGCACCGTTTCGACCGCCGCGGCGGTTTTTTTTCTGCCGGCTAGTGCGCAGGCGCAGGCGACAACCTGTTCGCAGACCGGAACGACGATACGTGTCGCATCGACCGGATCAGGCACCGTTGATGCTGCGCATCCGTGATCTCGCGGCGACGCGAACGCGATACGGCTATTTCACGATCTACATCCTGCTGCGCAGGGAAGGATGGTTCGTGAACCACAAGCGGGTCTACCGGCTTTACCGGAATGATGGACTGAGCCTTCGGCTCAAGCGGCCCCGCCGCAACGTCAGCGCCGCCAATCGGGAACGGCAACCTGCAGCGAGCGGACCGAACGAGATGTGGTCGATGGATTTCGTCTCCGATGCGCTGTTTGACGGCCGGCGTCTGCGGGCGCTGACCGTGGTCGATGCGTTCACGCGCGAGGCGCTGGCGATCGATGTCGATCAGGGCATCAAGGGGGAACAGGTGGTCGCCGCGATGGGAAGGATCACCCTGTCGCGCGGAGCGCCCAGGACCATCCGGGTGGACAATGGGCCGGAGTTTATCTCGAAGGCGCTCGACCGCTGGGCATACGAGAACGGTGTCATGCGTGGGTGGCGGGCATCGGCCTTCAGCCCCAGGAATACGGCACACACACGCTACGACGCACCAAGGCCTCGATTATCTATAAAGCTACCGGCAATCTGCGCGCAGTTCAGATCCTACTCGGGCACGTGAAAATAGAGAGTACGGTTCGCCATCTGGGTGTTGACGTTGAGGACGCTCTGGAACTTGCCGAACGCACCGAGGTCTGAGAACATGACGACCCACAAGCCGCAGTATAAGCAGTCTCAGTCGCTTTGATATTCCCCCGGTTCGGCGGACACGCAGGGTTAGCCGGTCATGCTCCGCTCGGCTTGCTCGGGGGTTAGATATCCGAGGGCCGAGTGCATGCGGTGCCGGTTACAGGCCCCCTTCGACAGATTTTGTCAGAAGCGGATATCCATGGTGGCTGATATGAACGACCGGCTTTGGTCGACACCGGTCGCCGTAGCTGACCCAGCTGAACGGCAGCTATCCGATCAGCGATCTCCGGAAACTGCCGGTCAGCAAACGGCCCAATTCAAGACACTTGCTAATTGGTCGGTAAATGCTGGACGTCGCGATGTAGCGGTCACCGTCCCACGACGGACGAGGGACAATCACCAAAGCGCGCGCTGCTGTGGGACGAAAATGTGGGACGAAAATCGGCTGGCTCTGCCAAATCACCGAAAACCGCCAAATTTTTTACTTGATTGGTGGAGCCGAGGGGGATCGAACCCCTGACCTCTGCAATGCCATTGCAGCGCTCTCCCAGCTGAGCTACGGCCCCACATCGTCGGGAAGGCGCGTCCCCTAGCGAGGCACGAGGGGCTTGGCAAGCGACCGATTGGTCGCCTGCCGCACCGTTCACCGATCAATTATTGTCGTCGTCGTCCTTCGAGGTTTCGACCCCGAGATCGTCGTCGCCGCCCAGATCGACTTCGTCGTCCGCGCTCGGCTCTTCGTCCTCGGGAACCTCCAGATCCTCATCGTCGTCGTTGAGGTCGGAATCCGCCTTCTTCTTCTCGTCGGGCTTTGCCTGCTCGAACGGGAGCGGCTGCTTCGACTTGAGGATCGGTTCGGGGTGCCACGTCGTCCCGCATTCGATACAGGTGACGGGGTCGTCTTTTTCGAGGTCGTAGAAACGCGTCGCGCATTTCGGGCACGTGCGTTTCGTGCCCCATTCCGGCTTGGTCATGCCAAGGAGTGCCTTTCGGATCGGGTGTTCGTGGGGGTGCCCCATCGACGTTGGGCGCGCCTTGCCATAGCACAAGGTGGCTGTCAAAGCCCGCGCCGATGCCCCCTTCACTTCCTGCCCCGATCGAGATTTCACCGCGCGGCGCGCTGACCGGTAGGGTGCGCGTGCCCGGCGACAAGTCGATCAGCCATCGCGCGCTGATGTTCGCCGCACTCGCGGTCGGGACCAGCCGGATCGAGGGTCTGCTCGAAGGCCACGACGTGCTCGCAACCGCAGCGGCGCTGCGCGCGATGGGCGCGACGATCGATCGCGACGACGACGGCACCGGGAGCGGCACCTGGCGCGTCGATGGGGTCGGGGTCGGCGGGTTGCTCCAGCCCGAAATCGCGCTCGACATGGGCAATTCGGGCACCTCGACCCGGCTGCTGATGGGGCTGATCGCGAGCCACCCGATCACCGCGACCTTCGTCGGCGACGCGTCGCTGTCGGCCCGCCCGATGGCGCGCGCGATCGAGCCGCTGGCGCGGATGGGCGCCGCCATCACCGCCAGCCCCGGGGGGCGATTGCCGCTGATGGTGCGCGGCCTGTGTCCCGCGATCCCGATCAACTATACGCTCCCGGTCGCATCGGCGCAGGTCAAGTCGGCGGTGCTGATCGCGGGGCTCAACACCCGCGGCATCACCCGCGTCGTCGAACCCGTCGCGACGCGCGATCATAGCGAGCGGATGCTCACAGGGTTTGGCGCGGCGCTGACCGTCGAGCAGACCAACCACGGGCGGATCATCTCGATCACCGGCGAGGCCGAGCTGGCGCCGCAAGCGATCACCGTGCCTGGCGATCCCTCGTCCGCCGCGTTCTGGCTGGTCGCGGGGTCGATCGTGCCGGGCAGCGACATCAGAATCGCGAACGTCGGGCTCAACCCGACCCGCACGGGGCTGATCGCGGCGCTCCGCCTGATGGGCGCGGACATCACCGAAATCGATCCCCGCACCGTCGGCGGCGAACCCGTCGCCGACCTGCGCGTTCGCCATGCGCCACTCACAGCGATCGAGGTGCCCCCCGACCTTGCGCCCAGCATGATCGACGAATATCCCGTGCTCTTCGTCGCCGCCGCGTTCGCCGCTGGTCATACCCTGGCGCGTGGCGCACACGAACTGCGGGTCAAGGAGTCGGATCGAATCGCGGCGATGCTGACGGCGCTCACCGCCTGTGGCGTGCCTTGCGAGGAATTCCCCGACGGCCTCGCGATCACCGGCACCGCGGGCGAGGCCATTCCAGGCGGCGCGACGATCGCCACGTTGCTCGATCACCGCGTCGCGATGAGCATGGCGGTCGCCGGGCTTCACGCCGCGCGCCCGGTCACGATCGACGACGCCAGCCCCGTGGCGACCAGCTATCCCGGCTTCTTCGCATCGCTGGACCGACTGACGGGAGACGAGACATGATCATTGCGGTCGATGGACCCGCGGCGAGCGGCAAGGGCACGATCGCCAAGGCGCTGGCGCGGCATTACCACTTGCCGCATCTCGACACTGGCCTGCTGTACCGCGCGGTCGCCGCGAACGTCGCGCGGATGGAGCTCGATCCCGCCAAGGAAGCCGATGCGGTCGCCGCGTGCGATTTCGGCGCGCTGATCCTCGCCGACCCGGTGCTGCGGACCGACGAGATCGGCCAGGCCGCCTCGATCGTGTCGGCGCACCCGCTGGTCCGCGCGGCGCTGCTCCAGCGGCAGAAGCGGTTCGCGCATCAGGCGGGCGGCGCGGTCCTCGACGGGCGCGACATCGCCACCGTGATCGCCCCCGATGCCGACGCCAAGCTGTTCGTGAAGGCCACCCCGCAAATCCGCGCCCGCCGTCGCCACACCGAACTCCAGACCCACGGATCGACGCTCAGCTTCGACAAGGTGCTTACCGACATCCGCGCGCGCGACGAACGCGACAGCAGCCGTTCCGCCGCGCCGCTGGTGATGGCGCCCGACGCGGTCCTGATCGACACCAGCTTCCTGTCGATCGAGGCGAGCATCGAAAAGGCGATCGCAATCGTCGAAGCGCATTCTCCCCGCTGAGCGCATGCCCCACAGGGTCGCTTGAAGTGGCTGGTAATGTTGGATCGCCCGGGTCAGCATCCGGCGATGACCTGCACATCCCGCCCTCGCCTCTGCTCGCTGCGTCGCCTTCCCGCTGCACCGCCACGCGAACACGCGATTCCGTGTAAACTTCGTCAATGTTGCGCATCGTGGCCAACGCAGCTTTCGCCATTTACGCCTTTCCCGTCGCATCGCCGGGTAGTGTCTCAGTTTGAAATTAAGGCCGCTGTATCTGCGCAGCTATTTTCATTACGTCGAACGACCCCCAACATTCGGTCGCGAGATCGACACCCATGGGCGGAAATCCTGCTTGGATTATTTTTTTTCCGCCCGACTGAACGAATTCCACTGCTGGCAGCATGTCAGCGTCTAAAGTCGCGATTACCGCCACATCATAGGCGTTTGAAACTGCCAAGCGGATGAGGTCGGTGGCCAGCAGTGTGTCTACCCCCTTTTCCACGGTTTGAACGATGGGGTGCCCACACCCTGTGTGGGGACAGTGAGTGATTTCTCGGTGGCACGTGTTGCACTTCGGGAGGGCCTTTGGCTTCCGCTCGCGCGCCTGAACGTTGATACCGGGCTGTCGATCAAGCCACGTAGTAGCCCACTGCTTAAACTTTTTCCCGTCGTCCGTTTTGGGATTGTAGGACGTATAGATATATGTGCCTTCGTAGGAATGAGCTGTTCCCACGCCCGCGATCACATTCGCCGCCTCCTGGCTAAAAAGAGCGCCCAAGCCTTTCCAATCGATTTTTGCGCGGAAATCGTCGTCCTTCCGCACCTCTCCCAACCGCTTGTTTAGGGTAAGCTGGAGGTTCCAGTAATCGACAAAAACGCAGATTCGCATGGCTTGGCTCGCCCCCGGTACACTTGACATTAAGACACTATCATTTATTTGGCGAGTCATTGAAGCCCATCTGCCGTGCCTCATACGGGCGTAAAAAGCGGCAGATTATTCGACCTCCAGAAGCGTCCCATGGGGGCGCTTCTGTCTTTTTAGGCTCCCCGCTTCCTGTACGGACCACGCTTTGCAGGTGCGGGCGCATCCGCATCAATCCGCGCCAGCACGTCTTCGAGCGACCAAAGCCGATCCGTAATGCCAGCCGCCATCGCCGGGGACATACGCAGCGTCTTATGAATGCGGCAAAAATTGTAGAACACGAAATAGAGCGACAGCGCATGAACGTGGTTGTCGAACTTCTTTGAGAATGCGTTCGTGAGGCGCGTGAAGCGACGCATCGACATCCGCATCGTGAGGTTCTGGCGCTCGACGTAGCTGGTCGAAACGTGCGCGATGTCGGGGTTGCCCTCGCGACGGATTTTCTTGATCCCGGTGCATTCGGCGGGGCTGTAGCGACCCGGCGCGGTGATGGTAGGGCCGTACAGCTTCACCAGCTGCGCATAGTCCACGTCCGCACCGAAAGCGCCCTCTACGGCCTCGACATAGGCGCGATGGCCGTCCGTGGTGATTTGAACGCGGTTGGCGAGCCGGGTGCGCAGATCATCCATGATGGTCATCGCGCTTTCGCCCGAACGATCGCCAACATAGTAGCTAACGATCAGTTTCGTATCGGCGTCAATCGCGGTCCAAGTCCAGATGTCGCCCGCGCCTTCCGGTGCGGCCTTCGCGCTCGCGACGTTCTTTTGTTTGGCGTGGCAGAACGACCAAATCTCGTCGCACTGGATACGGCTCGCCTTCACGTTGCGCACCGTCTCGTCGTGAAGGGCAAGGCAAGCTTCGCCAGCTTCGACAAGCAGCTTCGACACCGTGTTGATTGACACGTCCGCAATCCGGCTGATCGAGCGCATGGACGAGCCCTCGCAGAGCATGGCAAGGATTTGAGTGCGCTTGGCGAGAGGAAGCTTGTTCATAGACATTCAATACGAACTTCTATGCTTAGTGTCAAGCATAATCACGCCAAATCCATGCCCGCAACGAACATGCCACGTGACTCTGGACGAACTAGCAGTGAATGAGGTATAGGGCCTCGGCGTGGGTACGCCGAGGCCCTGCCGGTTCAACCGGCTAGGCTATTATAAGTGCCGTCACGCTATCACCTTCCTTTCTCCCGCAGCGGGATTGGGGGTTTAGAAATAGGCCTATCTTCGGGGGGCAATCCCGAAGAGAGGCCCGGCTCCTGAAGCGCCGGCGGTTCCGCTCGGCGCTTCAGTTCGTTTAGCGAGGTGGACTACTACTCCAGCACTCGCAATTCGCTTGTATTCTTCGGGTGCGTTGGCCCCAATTCTGAGCTGCCTCTCAAGGCGACCGTATCCCTCGATCACTCCGCGCTTCTTGAGGCGAGCGATCGCATTATAAGCGCTGTTTTCATTGTCAGTTAGCGTCCTTCCAAGATCGCTTTCCGCCCGAATCTGTCCAATCACATCTTTGGCAATTAGACCGGGTGTCCTGGCAATTGTGTTCAGCGCCAAATCATAGAGCGGGGACTCCCGCTTTTCTGACGCTGGAACACGCGATTTTTCTGGCTTAAGTCCGGCGGCAACCTTTCGCTGATAAATCGCGAGATTGGCGGGAGTGAACACGTATCCGTTACGATCCACGAGCTCGCCACGATGCTTGAGCTTCGCCAAAGCCGTGTAGAAGCCCTTATCGCTCTTTTTGTATTTGTCCCCCAAGGGGCTCTTCAAAATCGCCTCGCGAATATCGTCGTAAGTGGCTCCATCTTCGAACCGTCCAGCAATCCCTAGAACTGCTTTGATGAATGTGTCGGTTCGCTCAATTCCGTCGAGTGCGTCACGCTGAGAACCACCAACGCCCGCTAAGAGCGCAGCTTCGCTCTCTAGCATTTCGGCCATCTGCACCAGCCGCTCCAGTTTCGCCTTTTCTAACGAAAGCGATTCCGCTTCTGCATCGATTTCACGAATGCGCCGCTGCCACCCATAGATTTGGGAGCCACTAACGACAGTGCCGGATGATTCTCGTTCACTCACGGGGTCGGTGTAGCGGTGAATGACTGGCGGTGCAAGCGGGAGTAGTGGCTGTGAGTAATGTGGGGCTGGGAGTGAAAGTTCACGTTATGGTTTTTTGTCCGCCCACCGCTTCGCGGCTGCCCGTTTCGCGATCTCGCTCCGGCGCTCCGGCGTCATACCATCCGCACGCGCCTTTCCACCCTTGCGCCCCATCTCGGCGGCGGCGCTGGACAGGCTCTCGCGCTCATCCTCGATCTCGCCAGTGGCGATCTTACCGATCATCACCGCAAGGCCGATCGCGTCGGCGGGGCGCTTCTCGCCGTTGGGGCCTTTAGGCATGCCGTATCACCTTTGCCGACTTGTGACAAAGGCCGCACTCCCCCGGCTCGCGCACAAAATCTCTCGTGGTAGCGAGCGTGCTAGTTATCTGCTGAACCTGTTGCGCTTTCGGGAGCGCGAGATGCGCCTGAATGCACGCATCGCATAGGCTGTACCCGCCAGCCTCTGTGATATAGGTGTTCACCCGTTCCGGAACCGTGGCCATATAACCTCCATGCTTTGCGCTAAGCATATAGGAAGCGGGCGGTGGATGCGACAGCCGATCCGTCAAAATTCAAACTGATACACTACCCATCGCCGTCTTCTCTTGCGATTTGGCGCGGTTACCGGTATGTGGCGCGCGTCCAGCGACCTTATTCGCGGAGGCATGGCGCGGCGGGTTTCCTCACGCGCCCTTTTCGCATTCGCGTCGAGGCCCTTCGTGTCAGGATCCAACGGATGCCGCGTCCGATATTCGGTCGGTGTGGCGGATCGGCCGAAAGACCGTCGGACCCAACCGACTGGCCGGAAATGAACGACTAGGAATACTCCTCTTTATGGCTAGCCAGCCCCAAACCATGCCTACCCGCGATGATTTCTCCGCGATGCTCGACGAGATGTTCGGCGGCGCCGACAGCTTCGAAGGCCGCGTCGTCCACGGCACCGTGACCGCGATCGAAAATGACATGGCGGTCATCGACGTCGGCCTGAAGTCCGAAGGCCGCGTGCCGCTGCGCGAATTCGCCGCCCCCGGCCAGAAGGCCGAGCTGAAGGTCGGCGACGAAGTCGAAGTCTATGTCGACCGCGTCGAGAACGTCCATGGCGAAGCGATGCTGTCGCGCGACCGTGCGCGGCGCGAAGCCGCGTGGGACACGCTGGAAACCGAATTCGCCAAGACCGCGCGCGTCGAGGGCGTCATCTTCGGCCGGGTCAAGGGCGGTTTCACCGTCGACCTGTCGGGCGCCGTGGCGTTCCTGCCAGGCAGCCAGGTCGATATCCGTCCCGTGCGCGACGTCACCCCGCTGATGGATATTCCGCAGCCGTTCCAGATCCTGAAGATGGACCGCAAGCGCGGCAACATCGTCGTGTCGCGTCGCGCGGTGCTCGAAGAGACCCGCGCCGAGCAGCGTTCGGGCCTGATCATGAGCCTGGCCGAGGGCCAGATCATCGAGGGCGTCGTCAAGAACATCACCGATTACGGTGCGTTCGTCGACCTGGGCGGCATCGACGGCCTGCTCCACGTCACCGACCTCAGCTACAAGCGCGTCAATCACCCGTCGGAGATGATCAACATCGGCGACACGGTGAAGGTGCAGATCATCCGCATCAACAAGGATACCCAGCGCATCAGCCTCGGCATGAAGCAGCTGGAGAGCGATCCGTGGGATGGCGCGAGCGCGAAATACCCGATTGGTGCCAAGCTGTCGGGTCGCGTCACCAACATCACCGAATATGGTGCGTTCGTCGAACTGGAAGCGGGGATCGAAGGCCTCGTCCATGTCAGCGAAATGTCGTGGACCAAGAAGAACGTCCATCCCGGCAAGATCGTCTCGACCAGCCAGGAAGTCGAAGTCGTGGTGCTCGAAGTCGACGAGGACAAGCGCCGCATTTCGCTCGGCCTCAAGCAGGCGCAGGACAACCCGTGGGATGCGTTCGCTACCGCCCACCCAGTCGGCTCGACCGTCGAGGGTGAAGTCAAGAACGCGACCGAATTCGGCCTGTTCATCGGGCTCGACAACGATGTCGACGGCATGGTCCACATGTCCGACATCGCGTGGGGCGTCTCGGGCGAGGACGCGCTCAACCTGCATCGCAAGGGTGAGACCGTCCAGGCGATCGTGCTCGACATCGACGCCGAGAAGGAGCGCATCAGCCTCGGGATGAAGCAGCTCGAACGCGGTGCTCCGGTGGTCGGCGGCACTGCCGCCGCGGGTGACAAGCTCGCCAAGAACGCGATCGTCACCGTCACCGTCCTCGAAGTCCGCGACATGGGCCTCGAAGTCCAGGCGGGCGACGATGGCGCGACCGGCTTCATCAAACGGACCGATCTCGGCCGCGATCGCGACGAGCAGCGCCCCGAGCGCTTCCAGGTCGGCCAGAAGTTCGACGCGATGGTGTCGGGCTTCGACCGGTCGAAGAAGCCGACCTTCTCGATCAAGGCGATGCAGATCTCCGAAGAGAAGCAGGCGGTCGCGCAATACGGCTCGTCCGATTCGGGCGCGACGCTCGGCAACATCCTCGGCGAAGCGCTCAAGGCACGCGACGAGGCTGACAAGAAGTAAGCGACGACGACAAGGGGGCATCGGCAACGGTGCCCCTTTTCGCAACCGTCCACGCCGGCCGATCGGTTTGTTGCGGACGCGGCGGCGAAGCGCTATTATGACCGGATTGATATTGATTCCGATCAACCCGTTTTCAGCCGCCGGGGGGCAATGATGATCCGATCCGAACTCGTCCAGCAGCTTTGCGATGACAATTCCGAACTGTCGGTCGCCGACATCGAACGGATCGTGTCGACCTTTTTCGATCAGATCACCGATCAGCTCGCCGCCAATGGCCGGGTCGAACTGCGCGGGTTCGGCGCCTTCTCGACCCGCGAACGCGATGCGCGTACCGGCCGCAATCCCCGCACCGGCGAGGTCGTCGATGTCGAGGCCAAGCGGGTACCGTATTTCAAACCCGGCAAGGAAATGCGCGCGCGCCTCAACGTGTGATCGGGCGCCGACGCCACGCCGCGCTTGACCTCGCCGCCGGCGTCGGCTTCTCGTGGCCCGGTGCGCGGACGTGGCGAAATCGGTAGACGCAGCGGACTTAAAATCCGCTTCCATCGGAGTGCGGGTTCGAGTCCCGCCGTCCGCACCATCCTCATCGCGCTCCTGCCGCTGCTATCGCTCGCGGCGTGCAACCAGCGCCCCGACACCGGTCATGTCGTCGTCAGCGCGATCGGCGATCCCCCACGGCTCGCCGATCCGCGCAAGGTTCAGCTCGATACCCCCGATCTGCTCTTCGCTGACTCGACCGCTGAGGGGCTCGTGCGGTTCGATGCCAACGGACAGATCGAACCCGGTCTCGCCGAACGCTGGATCGTGATCGACGGCGGAATGAGCTACATCTTTCGCTTGCGAGAGGCGCGGTGGGCGGATGGCAGCGCGGTGACCGCCGATCAGGTCGTCGACGCGCTGACCGATCAGATGGCGGCGCGATCGCGCAACCCGCTCGCGCCCTTCCTGACCGCGATCGACGAAGTGGTGGTCATGACACCGCAGGTCATCGAGGTGCGGATGACCCGGCCCCGCCCCGACCTCCTCAAGCTGTTTGCTCAGCCCGAACTCGCGATCTGGCCAACCAAGCGCACCGGTGGCGCGGGGCCGATGCGGGTCGCGCTGCCGGGACGCAGCCCCTTGCTGCGCCCCGCGATCGATCCCACGCAGGCGGATTCCGACGACCAGCGCGCGACCAGCCCCGAAGACGACGTGCGACTCATCGGCGAACCCGCGTCCCGCGCGATCGTGCGGTTCATGGCGCACGAATCGGATCTGGTCGCGGGCGGCAGCTTCGTCGACTGGCCGCTGGTGGGCCTCAGCGATGCCGCGCCCGCGAATGTCCAGATCGACCCCGCGGTCGGACTGTTCGGGCTGACCATCGTCAACCGCGACGGTTTTCTCGCCGACGCCGCCAACCGCGATGCGATCGACCAGGCGATCGATCGCGACGCGCTGACCCAGGCGGTTCGCGCCGGGTGGGAAGCCACCAGCCAGATCCTGCCCGACACGCTCGACTCCGCGGCGGCGCCCGCATTTCCCGCCTGGACCGCGATCCCGCTCGACCAGCGCCGCGCTACCGCGCGCGCCCGCGTTGCGGCATGGCGGGGTGGTCCGGTCACGCTCAGGATCGCGATGCCACAGGGGCCTGGCGCGACGATCGCGTTCGGCCAGATCGCAGCCTCGTTGCGCGCGATCGGCATCACCGCGACCCGGGTCGCGATGCGCCAGGATGCCGACCTCCGGCTGGTCGACGCGGTCGCACCCTACGACAGCGCGCGCTGGTATCTCGCCAATGCGTGCGCGATGTGCGGGGACGCCGCCAAGACCGCGTTGCTCGCCGCACGCGACGCGCCGACGCTCGCCGAACGTTCACGGCTGATCGCCGCGGCGGACGTGGCGCTGCGCGACGATGTTGCCTTCATCCCGATCGCGCGGCCGTTGCGCTGGTCGCTGGTCGCGCTCCGCCTGGCCCAATGGCACCCGAACAGCCGCGCCTGGCATCCGTTGACCAAGCTGCGCGCCGACCCCAGATAGCAGCCATGCCTCAACGCTCCCATCCGACCGACGCCGGTTCGCACCTCGGTTCTCTTCCGCTCTCGCGCGATGCCGCCGCGATCCGCAAACGGGTCGAGGCGATGGAGCAACTACTCGAGCGCATGTTCGTGGTACCGGGGATCAACCGCCCGGTCGGGCTCGACGTCATCCTCGGCTTCGTCCCCGTGATCGGCGACATCGCCGCCGCCGCGCTCGGCAGCTGGATCGTGTGGGAGGCGCGCAACCTGGGCATGTCGAAATATCAGCTCGCGCGGATGGCGGGCAATGTCGGGTTCGACGCGCTGCTGGGGCTGATCCCGATCGTCGGCGACGCCGCCGATTTCTTCTTCCGCTCGAACTCCCGCAACCTCAAGCGGATCAAGCGTCACCTCGATCAGCACCACCCCGCGACCGTCACGATCGACGGCTAGCGCGCCCCGCGCCAGATCTTGAGCGCCGCGCGCGGCGACAATCCGCCCTGGTGTGCTGGGCAGCGCGTGTAGCCGAACCGCTTGTCGAGGCAGATCCACAGTTCGTCGAGCCACCCCTGGCGCGTCGCGGTGATGCGCACCATGTCCGCGTCGAGCCCCGGATTGGCGCGCGCCATCGCCGCGGCAAACGCGCCCACCGTCAGCCGTCGCCGCGACAGCACGTCCATCTGCGGATAACGCACCTTCGCATAAAGCCCGCTCGATCGCGCGAAATAGGCTGCGGGATCGCTCCCCGCGATGCAGGTGCCATGCTTCGCCCATTCATGCTGCATCAGCTGGGCGGACGGCGTCGTGCACAGATGCCGCGCGATCAGCGCTGGTGGCAGCAACGGCGTCGACGTGCAATATTGCGGCCAGTCCTTCCCCACCCCGTCGGGCCACAGCCCGTGCAGCGTGAACCCGAAGCGGTTGCCGCCACCCTTGCCGTCGCCGCATTCGAATTGCGCCGATGGGTCGCGCCGATGGTCGCGGCAATATTGCGGCGCCCAGGTGATCGCGAGCGTATAGCCGCCGATCGGCAACCGCCGCTGCGGCTGGCTGGCGCTGGCGAGATCGGGATGGATCGACGTAAGGGTTGTCGGCAACGAACAGCGATACGCCTGCGCGCTAGCCACCGCGGGCGCGACCAGCAGCGCGACCGATACCGCGACCCGCCCGATCATGGCAGCGGCGCTTCGTCTCGCCCCTCCACACCCTCGCCGAGTTCCTCGCCAAGCCAGGCGCGCGAGTCCGGCTTGAACAGCATCAACGCCGCCGCGATGTAGAGCAGGTTGACGACGACCGTGATGATCACCGGCACCGGGTTCGGAACGCCATTCCGCGCCAGCGCGAAAAGCGAGAACAACAGGCCGATCGCGCCGAGAACGGCGAACACGACGATGACCCACTTCGCGACGACGCTGGGGCTGCGCACGATGAAATACCACAGCAGGATCGCGATGATCAGCCCGATCACCGCCATCACCGGCATGAGCCACGACATGGTGGCGAACATTGGATTGACCGCCATCACCGCCGCCCGATCGGACCAGGTCAGCACCGAATTGATCAGGCCAAGGATTACCGACCCCCAGTAATATTGTTCGAAACGTGCGATCGATGGCGGTTTGATCATGATGTTCCCCCTGTTGTCGGCCGATGCTACTCCTCGCGGGACGAACAGCGCAAGCATCCACGCACGGGTCACACCAGCGCGAAGTCGAGCCCGATATCGGCGGCGGGCGCGGACTGCGTCAGCCGCCCGACCGAGACATAGGTCACCCCGGTCTCGGCGATCGCGCGAATCGTGTCGAGCCGCACGCCGCCCGAGGCCTCGGTCGGTACCCGCCCCGCGACCAGCGTCACCGCCTCGCGCAACATCGGGGGGGCCATGTTGTCGAGCAGCAGGTGGGTCGCCCCCGCCGCGAGTGCAGGCGGGATCTGGTCGATCCGGTCGACCTCGACGATGATGCTTGCGATTCCCCCCGCCACCGCGCGGCGCACCGCCTCGCCGATGTCGCCCGCTACCGCGACATGGTTGTCCTTGATCATCGCCGCGTCCCACAGCCCCATCCGGTGGTTCTGCGCGCCGCCCATCCGGGTCGCGTATTTCTCGAGCGCGCGCAGCCCGGGGATCGTCTTGCGGGTATCGAGCAACGTCGCCCCCGTCCCCGCGATCGCATCGACATAGGCGCGCGTCATCGTCGCGATCCCCGACAGATGCTGGACGGTATTGAGTGCCGATCGCTCGGCGGTCAGCAACCCGCGTGCCCGCCCCTCGACGCGCATCAGGTCGGTCCCCGCAGCAACCTGCGCGCCCTCCTCGACCAACGTCTCGATCCGCGCCGCGGGATCGAGCGCGCGAAAGAACGCCGCCGCTATCCCCAGCCCAGCGACCACGATTCCATCGCGCGTATCCATCATGCCTGCAAACCGCGCCTCGGCAGGGATGACGGCGGCGGACGTGATGTCGCCCCCTTCCCCGAGATCCTCCTTCAGGGTGGCAGCGACAAACGCATCGAGGTCGAATCGGTCGAGTTGAAACGTCACCGAATTACTCCAGAAATTTTTCGCGCAGAGGCGCAGAGGCGCAGAGGACGCAGAGAAGACCAATGAGCGCGGCAGCGTTCCTCACTAAATCCTTCGCGTCTTCGCGTCTTCGCGCGAACAAATTAGATGATTTACGCGAAGGCACGAAGAGTTGCTCTTCTTCTCTGCGTCCTCTGCGCCTCTGCGCGAACAAAACCTGCCTGCGGCGCGCGCTCAGTCACCCGTGACGCGTACCGGCCCCAGATCGCCCATCCCCACCGTCGCCGACGCCATGCTCAGCATCGCATCGAGGCTCTTCTTCGCGCGCAGCCGCAGCCCCTCTTCGATCTCGATCCGCGGCTCGAGATCGCGCAGCGCAACGTACAGCTTCTCCAGCGTATTGAGCGCCATGTACGGGCAGATGTTGCAGTTACAGTTGCCGTCCGCCCCCGGCGCGCCGATGAAATTCTTGTTCGGCAGCGATTTTTCCATCTGGTGGATGATGTGCGGTTCGGTCGCGACGATCAGCGTGTCGCCCGCGAAATCCGCCGCATAGGCCAGAATGCCGCTGGTCGACCCGACATAATCGGCATGATCCAGGATCACCGCGGGGCATTCGGGATGCGCCGCGACCGGCGCGCCGGGATGCTGCGCCTTGAGCTTGAGGAGCTCGGTCTCCGAAAACGCCTCGTGGACGATGCACACCCCCGGCCACAACAGCATCTCGCGTCCGGTCTTGCGCACCAGATAACCGCCGAGATTCTTGTCGGGGCCAAAGATGATCTTCTGCTCGGGCGGATATTGGCTCAGGATCTTTTCCGCCGACGAACTCGTGACGATCACGTCGGAGAGCGCCTTCACCTCGGTCGAACAGTTGATGTAGGTCAGCGCGATGTGATCGGGATGCGCCTCGCGAAACGCCTTGAACTGATCGGGCGGGCAGCTGTCCTCCAGGCTGCACCCCGCGTCCATGTCGGGCAGCACGACGATCTTGTCGGGGCTCAGGATCTTGGCGGTATCGGCCATGAACCGCACGCCGCAGAACGCGATGACATCGGCGTCGGTCTCCGCCGCCTTGCGGCTGAGGTCGAGGCTGTCGCCGACGAAATCGGCAAGGTCCTGGATCTCGGGCTTCTGATAATAATGCGCCAGGATCACCGCGTTGCGTTCCGTGCGAAGTCGGTCGATCTCGGCGCGCAGATCAAGCCCCGCCAGCGTTCCGCCGATACCATTGCGCGCGTCCATCACTCAGCTCCCGTTGCCGGGGCTCACATGGCCCCGCAGCGGGAGGCGATCAACCCACCAGATAGCGGGTGAGCGCAAGCATCGGCGGCGTGAACGCGAGTGGACGCATCAGCGCGACCGCCAGCGTGATCGTGCCGAAGCCGATCAGATAGGCAGGATGTATCTTGCCTCGCGTCCGGATGTCGTAGATCGCGGCCGCTCCGATGAACGGCAGCAGCACCGCCCAGATCCCCCACAACTGCCACGATCCCATCAGCGGCAGCGGCAACAACCGCCCGATGCCCGGCGTCATGACCTGGATCGCCCCGCACAGCATCAACCGCCGGTGCCAGTCGGTCCGCCCGCGCAACCGCACCGCCGCCCAGGTCAGCCCCGCGAACACCAGCACCGTCAGCCAGTCCATGACCAGGAACACGTTGGTTTCGAAGAACGGCGGGATGCGATGATGGATCGCCGCCAGCGTGTTGACGCTCAGCCCGACCAGCACCATCCAACCGACATAGCCCGCCGCGACTCGCCCAACGCGCTGATGCTTCACGATGTCGCCGCGCCATGCGAGCCAGTTCTGGGTGAGGTAAATACCGAGCCAGCCCATGAAGGTCAGCCCGTGGATATGGACCCACCAAGGCGCGGCGAAGGTCGACCGATGCATCGCCAATTGCAGCGAAAAGCCACTCACGACAGTGGCGGCGATCGCGAGCGCCATGACAAAGAAGAACAGCCGCTCGCGCGCGGTCGGGTTCAGCTGGGCATCGGCGACGGTGGCCATGAAAATCCCCCCGGATATTCGTTGCGCAGCCGTTACCACAATCTCGACGTTTTCTCAAGCGACCACCGCTCAGCGCCGGTTGGCGAAAATCTCCTCGAGTGAGGTCGACTGGTCCCACCGCGTGCCGTCGCGCGCGGAATCGCTGGCGAACCGCACCACCACCTTGGCGTCGAGCCCCGCCGCTGCAAGCGGCCCGCGGAACAGCGCGGCGAGCGCATGCCGCGCGTTCGCCTGCGCCTGCGCGATCTGCTCGGGCTTGCGCGCCTCCGCGGCGGCGATCCGGTCCGCGCGCACCGACGCCTGGCGCTGGAGCGCGGCCATCGCGCCGCGCGTCACGAAGACCCCGCTGGTCTTGTCGAGATAGGTCCGCGATTCGTCGATATTGGGCGCGCCGACCCGCACCGCGGGCGCGTTGACGATTAGCGTCCGGGTCGCAGGGTCCCACGCGAAGTCACGCGCGTCCAACCCCGACACGTCAACGAAATACTCGACCGCGAACGGCGCCTTCATCACCCGGCTGGAGGTGAACATGCCCATCCCGCGCGTATCGCTCGCAGTGCTCTGGACCGTCCCGGAGAGCGTACTGACCTTGAGGTCGCTCGCCCCGGTCAGCGTCGCCTGGACGACCTGCGCCACCGCCAGCCCGTCGTCGGTTTTGACGACATAGCGCTCGGTGTACGTCCGATAGCCGATCACCGCGGCGGCAACGACAAGCGCCGCGACCAGCACACTCGCGACGATCGCGATCAGCCGACGATCCGCCACACGCCCCCCAATCCCTCGTTCGAGTCCGCGGCAACGATGCCGCGGTGGTCGAGATCGTATAGGTGAGCGAGCACCGATCGCTCCGCCGCGGGGATCAGCCGCCGGTCGAGCCCGACATACATTTGCGCGACCATCGCGGCGATGTCGCGTGGCGCGTCACGGAGCAGCCGCAGGATCTGCTCCTCGCGCTGCTTGCGATGGCCAAGCAGCCCGCGCACCAGCCGCTGCGGCCGGTCGACCTGATCGCCATGCCCCGGATAATAGACCCGATCGTCGCGCGCCATCAGCTTCTCAAGGCTCGCCATATACGCCGCCATGTCGCCATCGGGAGGCGACACCACCGTGGTCGACCAGCCCATCACGTGGTCGCCCGAAAACAGTGCCTTCGTCTCGGGCAGCGCGAAGGCGAGATGGTTCGAAGTATGCCCCGGGGTCGTGATCGCCGCGAGCGTCCAGCCGCCGCCGCTCACCGTATCGCCCTCGGCGAGCACGCGGTCGGGACGATAATCGGCGTCGAACGAGGCGTCGGCGCGCGGGCCGTCATCGCTCGAGAAAAAGGCCGCCGCTCCAACGATCGGCGCGCCGGTCGCGAGGCTGAGCGGACGCGCGCCGGGGCTGTGATCGCGATGATGATGGGTAATGACGATCGCGCTCACCGGGCGTCCCCCGATCGCGGCGAGCAACGCGCCGATATGCGCCGGGTCGCCGGGCCCCGGATCGATCACCGCCAGGTCGGTCGTCCCGACGACATGCGTCTGGGTGCCGGTGCCGGTATAGGGCGACGGATTGGGCGCGAGCACCCGCGTCACGAGCGGCTCGAGCTGGATCGGGATGCCGGTCGGATGCTCAGCCATCGCGCGGAGATGGCCGTTCGCCGCGCGCGACGCAAGGGCGGCGGCGCGTCAGGATCAACCCCGGCGCGCCGCCCGGACATCAGTTGGGCTTG
This sequence comes from Sphingomonas oligophenolica, assembly GCF_006438955.1. GTDB lineage: Bacteria > Pseudomonadota > Alphaproteobacteria > Sphingomonadales > Sphingomonadaceae > Sphingomonas > Sphingomonas oligophenolica_A. Next base: position 17,994 of record NZ_RCZK01000019.1, read on the forward strand.
TCCTTGCCCAACTCGGCGTGCATCTCTGCGACCGCCTCGTCGAGCCCGGCGAGCGCTTCATTGCGCTGCGCCTCGGTCAAATTGCGTTCGGCGATGATGCTGGCGCGCGCGGTGTCGATGCTCGCCAGCGCGGTCTGCATCGCGTGACGCTGGATCTCCGCGGCGTTGGCCTGGGTTTTCGCCGCATTGGCGGCCATCGCCTCGATCCGGTTGGTGCAGATCACCATGATCTTCTTCCCCCCCTTATCGTCGTGGAGGACGAGGCGGCGCTCGTCGCTCGCGCCGACGTTGGGACAGGTGCGTTCGCTGACCTCGGGCGCTTCGGCCAATGCGCGCGCGACCATCGCATCGGCGTCGGACTCGCTCATCGCGGATCCGGTGCCGGGGTCGGTCGCGGTGGCCGTCACCTTGCCGTCCTTGTCGACGCGCCGGATGACGATCCGTTGGACCCGCTTGTCCGGCGCAGCGTCGATGACCGGCTCAGGTGGAGCCGCGGGGACCGGTGGCGCAGCAGGCGCGAACGGCGCAGGGGGTGCCGGTGGTACGGCCTGGAGGTCGACCCCGACCGCGTCGCCGACGCGCGCGGTGATCGCACTCGCCGCGTTGGTGCCCGAGGCGGTCAGGCCCAGCCCCGCGACGACGAGCGCGGAAACGATCGTCCCGCCCGCGGCAAAGCGGCGGCGCGAGGTGCGCGAGGTGGTGAGCATTCGAAGTCTCCCTTTCAGGTCGTTGATGGTGTGAAGGTGGCACGCCGCCGAGACGACCCCGCCGTGCGCCGCCTTGACGATCGCGCAGGCATAGCTTTGGCGGTCGATCGCCGATCGCCCGGCGAGGACGCGCGCGTCGTTGGCCATTTCCTGGTCGGCGCGGAACGCCCGGAACGCGCGCCAGGCGACGGGGTTGAACCAGTGCAGCGCCAGCACCCCGAGCGCGATCCAGTTCGCCGCCAGATCGCCGCGCTGATGATGGCCGATCTCGTGCGCCAGCGCGAGCGCGCGCTCGTCGGCGTCGTACCGATCCGCGAAATCGCGCGGGAAGGCAACGTAGCGGCGCATTACCCCAAACGCGACCGGGCCGGGGGCGGCATCGCTCTCGATCACGCGGATCGCCCCGACGACGTCGAGCGCCGCGGCGCTGCCGAGCATCCGGCTGCAGAACCGCGAATGCCGGGCAACATGCCAAATCAGGAACACCGCCGCGCCTGCCGCCCAGAGTGCCGCGAGGACAAGCCCCAGCGAGGGAAATGCTGCAGCGGGCGTGGTGGTAGGTGCGGCGGCGGCGATACCGGCAGGATCGATCACCATCACGGTAATCGTCTCGCCAGCCCGCGAAATGGGCGTGGCGATCGCGCGCCACGCCGATGGCAAGGGCGGCAGCAGCAGCCGGAGCAGCGGCAACGCCCACAACGCATAGGCGATCTGTGCGCCGAACTGGCGGCGGACGGGCGCGCGGAGAAGCAGCACCAGCGCCATCAGCAGCGTCGACGCGATCAGCGCCTCGACCGCCCAGCCGACCAGCGCGCTCATGCCTTCAACTCCTTAAGCAACGCCTCGATCTCGGCGATATCCTGCGCGGTCAGTTCGTCGCGTTCGGCAAGGTGCGCGACCAGCGGAGTCAGCTTGCCGCCGAACAACCGGTCCATCAACCGTTGCGATTCACCCGTCACATAATCGTCGCGCGCCACCAGCGGGCGATACAGATAGCGCCGCCCGTCGGCCTCATGCCCGATCACCGATTTGGCGAGCAGCCGCCCGAGCAGGGTCTTGACGGTGTTCGCGCTCCATCCCCTGGCAGGATCGACGCGTTCGGAAACATCCTGCGCGGTCAGCGGCGCGGCGTCCCATAGCACCTCCATCACCGCATGTTCGGCATCGCTGATCCGTTCCGCCACGACTCACTCCCTTACTGACTACGGATGTAATCGCAGCGATTACATCCGTAGTCAAGAGGGCGATCAATCGTCGGAATGCTTTACAGCCGACCGCATCGCCTGACTCGCGTTAACCGCCCTTATCGTCGGCAAACTGCGGCTATCGAGAACTGGCACGCGGGCTGCAAGGTATAAGGCAGCCGAGCGTTCGCGCTTCAGCGAGGGTGGTTTGGACGCAACTCGACGTCGCGCCGATCCACCCTCACCCGGCTTTCCCCATCCCGCTGCCCGACCCGTGCCGCTGCCCGCGCCAACGCCTTTGGGTAGATGTCACCGAGCAATCGCTCGAACGTCCGCGTCCAGCTGAAATGGTCTTTGACGTGCCGCCGCGCCGCGCGCCCCATCGTACCATGATCGCCGCGCCACGCGTCGAGCACGTTGGCGGACATCGCATCGATATCGTCGACCGGCCCGAGCCGCCCGAGCGCGGGCGACACTCGCAGCGGCATCGCGCCGCTGTCGACCCCGACCACCGGCAGCCCGCTCGCCTGCGCCTCGATGATCGACACCCCGAAGGTCTCGTCCGCCATCGCCGAGACGTAGATGTCGGACGACGCCAGCGCCCGCGCCAGCGCCGCGCGGTCGTCGACGAATCCGGTGAACGCGATCGGCAGCCCCGCGGCCTCCGCCTCCAGCGCCACGCGCAGCTTGCCGTCGCCGATCATCACCAGCCCCGCATCAAGCTCTCGCGGCAGCGCGCGGACCAGCGCGACCAGCCGGTCGGCGCGCTTCTCGTTGTCGATCCGCCCGGCATAGACCAGCAACGGCCCCGTCGTATCCCCCAGTCCAATCGATGCGCGATACGCAGGGTCGCGCCGCGCCGGGCTAAACAGCGCGGAATCGACCCCGAGCGGCAACACCTCGGTTCGCGTGACGTTGCGCCGCGCCAGCGTCACCCGCGCCTCCTCACTCAGCGTGTAAACCCAGTCGAATTCGCGATAGGTGATCTCGGTGTAGCCGAGGCTCAACCAGTAGAAGACGCGACCCGGTGACCCCAACAGCTCGCGCGCGACCCGGTCGACATGCGCGTTGGGGAAATCGGTGCGATACCCCGCCACCAGCGCGGTTCCCGGAAAGACGCGGCGATGCTGGATCGCGGTCCACGGCAACACCCACGGGCACAGCGATTCGATCACGTCGGGGCGATAACGCGCGAGCAATTCGCGGACGATCCGGGTGCGCAGGATAAAACGGTAATTGGGGCTGCCACGCACCGGATCGGCCCCGACCTCGGCAAATATGTGCCGCCCGTCGACCGTCACCTTGTCCTCAGGCCCCGGCACGATCTGGAGCAGATGGTGCGGGGTCTCGCGGAGGAGGTAAGCGCGCTTTTCGCGCAGATAGGTGCTGATCCCGCCCCCGCCGCGCGTCGCATAGCTCTGCGTCAGATCGCAGATCAGCATGGGCGTGCCGTCACGCGCGGCCGCGGCGCCCTCGCCGTGGCGCACGCGGCGTTACTGGTCGGCGCTCGCCGTGACGGCCTGCGCCAGTTCGCCGCTTTCGTACATTTCCATCATGATGTCCGAGCCGCCCAGGAACTCGCCGTTCACATAGAGCTGGGGGATCGTCGGCCAATCCGAATAGGCCTTGATCCCCTGCCGGACGCCTTGGTCCTGAAGCACGTCGACGCTCTCATAGTCCACCTTGAGGTGATCGAGGATTGCGATCGCGCGGCTCGAAAACCCGCATTGCGGGAACAGCGGGCTACCCTTCATGAACAGCACCACCTTGTTGGCCTTCACGATCCCGTCGATGCGGGCGGTGGCGTCGTCGTTTGTTGTGGCGTCGGTCATGCTATCGTCCTCAGGAAACGGCGGTGGTGAGCTGGAGCGCATGAAGCACGCCACCCATCTTCCCACCCAGTGCGTCATAGACCGCGCGATGCTGCTTCACCTTGGGCATCCCCGCGAAGCTCGGTGACACGACGCGCGCGGCATAATGATCGCCGTCGCCCGCCAGATCGGTGATGGCGACGGTCGCGTCGGGAATCCCCGCGCGGATCATCGCTTCGATCTCGTCGGCGGCCATCGGCATGTTATTCTGACCCCATCATCTGGCGGCGCGCCTCGATCGTCTGATCGTCGAGCGCGCGGCGGATATCGGCATCGCTCGTCTCGACCCCGGCCGCGGTGAGATCGCCGATTAGCTTGCGGATGACGTCGCCATCGCCGGCTTCTTCGAAATTGGCATGGACCACCGCCTTAGAATAGGCGTCCGCCTCCTCGGGGGTCAGCTTCATCAGCGCCGCGGCCCATTCGCCGACGAGCCGGTTGCGCCGGGCGACGATCCGGAACGCCATTTCCTCATCGCGCGCATACTTCGTCTCGAAAGCACGTTCGCGGTCGTCGAAGGTCGTCATGCAGCGCTCCCGAATTGCTTGGCGTGAGAGATAGGGCGGCACGGGGGCAGGCGCAACCGATTCACCCCCGTCACCCC
>NZ_RCZK01000002.1 GCF_006438955.1 Sphingomonas oligophenolica
TGCCATAAGTGGAGGCGTGGGCGGTCTTGCTGCCGTAGCAGCGCTGCCAGACGATCTTGTATTTGTTGGTCGTGTTGGGATTCGCGACCGGCTCCAGATCGGAGATAATCACGCGCCCACGCCCTTTCAGGTCGAGCTCGCCCGACTGCAATTGCGCGCCGGTCAGCAAGTCGTTGATGTCGAGTTCGCTGATCGACTTGGCGGTGATCTGCGTGCCCTTGCCCATGCGTGCCGCGTTGTCGGCGAGCTGCAGCGCCATCTGGCTGACCCGCATCCGCGTCGTGATGTAGTTGGTGAGTTCGGCACCGGTCAGGCTCATCATCAGGAGGATGGGCAGCGTGAACGCGAATTCGAGCAGCGCCAGCCCGCCGGTGTCGCGCGCCAGTCGCGCGGCGAGCGCCGCGATCGACGCGGCGGGGCGGTGGGTTCGGACGAGGGTCATGGGCAATTGCCGATCGTCGGTGGGGCGTAGCTGCCCTGGTCGGTATAGGGCTGGTTCTCCAGGATCGTTGCGGCCTTGATCGTCGTCGTCCGCGACACGCCAATTACATTGTAGAGCGGGAACATCCGCGGATAGGAGACGGTGACTGAGTACAGCGTGCGGTCGGCCGCGCCACCCTGACCACCGTCGCCGCCGTCGAGGTCGCGGATGCCGTTGTTATTGGTGTCGGTGAACGGCTCGCCCGCATCGCACACGCCGTTGCCATTGGTGTCCTGGGTCCATACCTCGGCGCGGGCCGTCGCGGCATCGGAAAAGGTGCGGTAGAAGCGGCGGCTGAACACGATCGTCGCATTGCCCGCCAACGCCTTCACCTGCTTGGTGACCTTGGTATCGATCGCGGCCTGCGCGGCGACATCGGTGCTCGCCTCCAACCCCGAATCCCGCGCGGTCTTCTGGACGATACCCTGGAGCACCCCGCGCATGTAGAGCGTGTGCGCGGTGTCGAACGCGCCCAGCATGAAGAACGCCATCACCGGTGCGACGATCGCGAATTCGATGATCGTTGCACCGCGCGTGTCGCGCGCGATCCTGGGAATGCGCAGCATCATCACTGGACGATCCTGAGCTGCGAAATCTGGTTGGCGATCGACGCGAAGGTCTGCTGCAGCGTCGCGGCGTTCGAGGCGCTGAAATAGCGGTCGGGCGAGGCGCAGTTCGTCATCCGCGTGACCGTCGATGGCGCGACATAGCCGAAGGTGATGACCCATAGCGTGATGTTCTTGTTCTTGATCGCCGCACAGATGGCGTCGGTGCGCGCGTTGACTTGCTGGGTCAGCGTGCCGGTCGTCGTGCACCCGTCGGTCGGCGCGGTGTTCGGATCGGTCTGGCGACGGTCGAACCACGCCACGCCATAGGCCTGGTAGTTCCCCACTCCGGTGCAGGGATCGCCGTCGGTCATGAAGATCAAGTTACGCTGGATTTCGCCGCCTTGCGGGGTGAAGGCGTTCTCGGTTGAAAACAGCCCGGTCGGCGACATCAGCCGCGCACCCCACAACAGCCCGATGTCGTGATAGGTGTTGCCGTTGGGCGTCAACGTGTCGACGTAGGTGTCGAATGTCCCGGCATTGGGCCACGCCTGCATCTTGGTCGCGGGAACCGGGCAAAAATACTGGGACTGATTGGGGTAGTCGTTGGTTGTGTAAGATTCGGCCTGCGTCCATCCATAGTAGCCGTTGCGCGTGTAGATGACGCCGGGGAGCGCAGGGCCCCACAAACTGCTGGGGTCCCCTGCGGTCGGCGTGGTGTCGATGTCCAGATCCTTGGCACCGCTCGGGATCGGCCAATAGGTCGACGCCCGGACCGTCTGACGTTCTTCGATGCACCCGTCCCAACCGACGGTCTTCGTGGCACCATTGGCGTTCAGCGGTAGATCGACGCTGTTATTCCATGAGGCGCCATTCTTGAGGCCGGATATGTCGGTAGCAATCTGGCCATAGTGCCATTGGTTGAAGGTTTGCTGCGTCGTGGTACTCACTGTCTGGGCGTAATCACGACGGAGTGTCTCTGTTACGTGACGTGTTTGAAATCGGCACCGTCCATTGGTCGAATTATACGATGCCCGATATTCGTCGTGGCCGCCGTCCTGGGTCGTAAACCAAGTCGCCGTGCGAGGATTACCGCTCCCAGGGTTGAAATTCTGCTGTCCGCTCTCCCCACCTGTTGACGCAAAAGCAGAGTCCGGTTGAGTCGGCTGTGAATTGCACTGGCTCTGACTAAGGTTGGTCACGAACGACTGGTTCGACCAAGGACCGGCAACCACGTTCGTGGCGGATGTACCGGTAACCGTGGGAGTGCCGGTGGTCGTCGTCGTCTGGTTGGTGAACTGCGGCGCGCGCGACTGATAAGGCCATTGATTGGCGACCCATTCAGGCTTGAGCAGCCGACCGACGTTGACGTTGGTCGAATACGGTACGAACCCGAACCGGATCTGAACCTCGGACCCGGTGCCGCCCCCCGGCGTGCCGGTGGTGCAGTTCGCATCGGTATCGAGCCGCGCGACGATTTCGTAGAAGCATTTCACCGCGACCTTCAGGCTCGCCATCTTGCTCTGCGAATCGCCCGAGGGGGTGTCGCCCATCGATCCGGTAGTATCGAGCACGAACATGATGTCGGTATTCGGCAGCCGCATTTCGGTGGCGCAGGTAACCGCCAGGGTTTTGGGTGCGACCGCGAAAATCTTCATCAGCGTCATCGGCAGCTGGACCGAGGCATAGCCCGTCACCTTGCCCGCATTTTCGGTGAAGGTCCGGACGCGATTGCTCGAATCGTACGATCCCTGTTTGTAATTGGCGTCGAAGAACTGGACCGCGGACGCGTTGGGGTAGTTGTTGTTTTGACCCCAAGTGCCGCCACCCATCGCCTTGCGCCCGGCAAGCACGCCGGCGTCGCAAGCGTGCTGGAGCCGGGTCTTGGTGATGTACATCCGCGCGACGTCGATCCCGCCGCCGACCAGACCTGCGAGCGGAAACAGCATTGCCGCCATGATCGCGAGCGTGTTCGCGCGCACGTCTCGACGCAGTGTGCCCATGAAGGAGCCAATTGACGCCAGATTCATCTTGTCGGACCTGCTCATCGCGCGTTCCACCCACCTTCGTCGTCGTCGCTTACACGCCGCATCGCAAAGAAGGCCTCAAGGAGCGTGGTGAACAAAAGCTTACGCGGGCGAGGCGCTTGCCGCACCGCCATCACCGGTTAGACCGCGAGGATGACCGATTCCCCCGTCGACCTGGCGATCGCGCTGGCCCCGCGACGTGCGCACCCCGCGCTCATGGCCCTGTTCGCGTTGGACGCGCGGCTTGCGGATATCGTCGCCTCGACCAGCGAACCGTTGATCGGCCAGCTCCGGCTCGCGTGGTGGCGGGAGGCGCTCGTTCGCCTCGACACCTCGCCTGCGCCCGCAGAGCCAGTGCTGCGCGATCTTGCGCGGCTGGTACTGCCGCATGGCGTCACTGGGGCCGAACTGGCCGCGATGACCGAGGGGTGGGAAGCAGTGTTGATGGGACAATTGCCCGATCAGGCGACGCTGACGGATTACGCGACGCAGCGGGGAGCGGTGCTGTTCGGCGCAGCGGCGCGCATGCTCGGCACCGATCCGACTGCGCGGATGACGGCAGCGGGTAGGGGCTGGGCGCTCGCGGCGCTTTGCCGCCATGGGTCCGACGCCAGCGTGGTCGATCTCGCGCGGCGGTGCGCGGATGCCGCGTTTGATGAGACGTTCGCCGGTTTTTGGCCGCGCGCCGAGCGCCCGCTCGGAATCCTGGCGATGCTGGCGGCGCGTGATCTCGTGACGAGTAGAGACCTAGCCCGACGCTGGCCGACCGCGACTGCATTCATCAGGTTCAGGCTGATCGGCAGGCGTTAACTTGCGTACCGCGCCGCCGATGCTAGGCTTCATCGGCAACGGGAGGCGCAATCATGTGGCGATATCTTGCGGGCGGCGCGGCGGCATTGGCGATGGTCGGCGCGGGAACATTGGTGTTCGGCAATCATCCGAGTCCGGCGCCGCTGCTGCCGAGCCAGCCGATGGCTTCACAATCGGGCGAACTTGCCGCCGACCCGCTGGCCGACATCGCCCCTGCAGCGACCGACCGCACCCGCGAACAAAAGCGGTTCGATCGTTACGACAAGGATCGAGACGGCAAGGTGATGCGCGACGAATATCTGATGCAGCGCCGGAAGGCCTTCGCCAAGCTCGATACCGACCATGACGGTCGGCTGTCGTTCGACGAATGGGCGATCAAGGCGACGACCAAGTTCACAGGTGCGGATGCCGACAAATCGGGCGCAATGACCGCGGCCGAATTCGCGACCACCGCAGTCAAGCGGAAGGCGCCAGCTCGCGCGAAATGTCCGCCCGCGCCGCCGCGTGAGGAAGCGAGCTGAGCCATTCGGCCAGCGCCGTGCGCGCGCGATCGGTGTAGGCGCGCTTGCGATCCGCCTTCTTCTTCCCCGCGACCGGGGGGAACAGCCCGAAATTGACGTTCATCGGTTGATAGGTCGCGGCCTCCGCGCCGCCGGTGATATGCCCCAGCAGTGCGCCGAGCGCGGTGGTGAGGGGGAGGGGGGGTAGCGCCTCGCCCGCCAGCTCCGCCGCCGCGAACCTGCCCGCCAGCATCCCGATCGACGCGCTCTCCAGATACCCCTCGCATCCCGTGATCTGGCCCGCGAACCGGATATTCGGGCGCGTCTTCAGCCGCAGCGTCGCGTCGAGTAGTTCTGGCGAGCGGATGAAGGTGTTGCGATGCAAGCCACCCAGCCGCGCGAATTCCGCATCCTGCAATCCCGGGATGGTGCGGAACAGCTTTACCTGTTCGGCATGTTTCAGCTTGGTCTGGAACCCGACGATGTTCCACAACGTGCCCTGCGCATTGTCCTGGCGCAACTGCACCACCGCGTGCGGCCAGCGCCCGGTCTTGGGATTGTCGAGTCCCACCGGCTTCATCGGGCCATAGCGCAGCGTATCGACCCCGCGCTCCGCCATCACTTCGATTGGCATGCAGCCATCGAAATAGGGCGTGTCCTTCTCCCATTCCTTGAACTCGGTCTTCTCGCCGTCGACCAGCCCCTGGTGAAACGCGAGATACTCATCCTTCGTCATCGGGCAGTTGATGTAATCCTTGGTGCCGCCCCCAAGACTGGGCTTGTCCCAGCGGCTGGCGAACCACGCGGTTTCCATGTCGATGCTGTCGCGATGCACGATCGGGGCGAGCGCATCGAAGAACGCGAGCGCTTCCTTTCCCGTCGCCTCGCCGATCGCCTCGGCGAGCAGCGCCCCCGTCAGCGGCCCGGTCGCGATGATCGTGGGGCCTTCGGGAAGCGCATCGACCCGCTCGCGCATCAGCGTGATGTTGCGATGCCCCTCGATCGCCGCGGTCACGCCCTCGGAGAACAGATCGCGATCCATCGCCAGTGCCGATCCCGCGGGCACCCGCGTGCGATCCGCTTCGCGCATGATCAGCGATCCCAGCGTCCGCATCTCCTGATGAAGCAGCCCCACCGCGTTGCTCTCGGCATCGTCCGAGCGGAAGCTGTTCGAACACACCAGTTCCGCCAGCCCGTCGGTCTTGTGCGCCGCGGTGCCTTCACCGCTCCCGCGCATTTCGGAGAGGCGCACCTTGTGCCCCGCCTCCGCGAGCTGCCAGGCGGCTTCGGAACCGGCGAGTCCGCCGCCGATGATGTGGATGTCGTGGGTCATGCCCCGCGCTTAGCGGGTCGCTCGCGCGCCTGACAACCTTGCGGGCGTAGCCCCACCGCTCATCTGGTGCCGATGACGATGTACGCCATCGGATACGAGGGCACGACGATGGCCGATTTCCTCGCCGCGCTGACAAGGGGGGATCGAGCGGATGATCGATGCAGGTCGCCGACCGTTATATCTGAGCGGGGTCGGTGCGAGTCGCTGATGCCTCGCCGGTGCGCCGCAGCCGCCGGATGCGTGGCTCGCGCTCCATCGCCGCGTCCCGGCGGATACTTTGGCGCAGTTCGTCGCGCTTCTCGTGGATCGACGCGATCACCGGACCCATCGCGATGCCGAGGTCGACCAGCACCGCCTCCGACAATTGCAGCGAGCTTTCCAGCGTTTCGGGCACTGCGTCGGTCGCCCCAGCCTTGTAGAGTTCGGCCGCGTGGTGGGTATCGCGCGCGCGCGCGACAATCGTCAGGTCGGGGGCCAGCGCGCGGACCCGGCGGGTGATGCGCACCGTCAGCACCGGATCGTCCATCGTCAGGATCAGCGCGCGCGCCGCCATCAGGTCGAGCCGTTCGACGAGATCACCGCGCGCGATGTCGCCAAACATGACCGGATAGCCCGCCGCCTTGGCGTCCTCGACCGCGTCGATGTCCGCCTCCACCGCGATATAGGGCTGGGCATGGACCGTCAGCATATCCGCGACCATTCGTCCGACCCGCCCGAAGCCGATCACGACGGTGCGCGCTTCGTCGGCCTCGAACCCGTCCTCGTCGGCGCCGCTGCGGGTTTCGATCCGCCGCGACACCAATCGCCCCGCCTGCGCGAGCAGCGGCGTGATCGTTAGCCCGATCGCGGTCACCGTCTGCCAGAAGGCGGCGGTCGAGGGCAGGATCAGCTGCGCCTGCGCCGCGGTCGCGAGCACGATGAGCGTGGTTTCGGACGGACTGCCCATCAGCAACCCGATCTCGGCGGCGGTGCCACGCCGGGTCTGCGCGACGCGCAGCAGCAGGAAGGTGACGATCGCCTTCGCCGCGACCACGCCCGACACCGCGAGCAGCAGCGCGGGCCAGTTGGCGACGATCAACCGGAGGTCGAGGCTCATCCCCACCGTGATCAGGAACACGCCGAGCGCGAGCCCCTTGAACGGCGCGGTCATCACCTCGACCTCGCTGTGATAATCGGTCTCCGCGATCAGCAGCCCGGCGAGCAGCGCGCCGACGATCGGCGACAGCCCCGCCGCGGTCGTCGCGACGCTCGCGACGATCACGACGAGCAGCGATGCCGCGAGGAACAGCTCCGGACTCTTGGTCCGCGCCGCCTGCGCGAAGAGGCGGGGCAGGACGATCCGCCCGCCCAGATACATGACGACGACGGTCGCGAGCCCGCGCATCGCCACCCCCGCAATCCCCTGCCAACCCGCGTCGCTAGCGGTCGGCGCCATCGCCCCAAGCGCGAAGATGATCGGGACAAGCGCCAGATCCTCGAACAACAGCATCGCGAACGCGCCGCGCCCGACCGCGCTCGTCGTCCCGACCAACGGCAACACCAGCGCGGTCGACGACAGCGCCAGCGCGAGGCCAAGCCCCGCCGCGCCCGACCATTCCTGGCCGATAAAGTGGAGCGCGATCCCGATCAACGCCGCCGAACCCAACAGTTCGAACGCGCCGATCCCGAACACCTGCCCACGCATCGTCCACAGCCGCTTGAACGACAGTTCGAGCCCGATCGAGAACAGCAGCAGGATAATGCCGAATTCGGCGAACGGCTCGATCGCGTGGGGATCGGATATCGTGACGTAATAAAGCCAGGGCGCCTGGCCGACGAGCGCGCCGAGCCCCGCGGGACCGACCAGCAGCCCGACGAGAATGAAGCCGATGACCGGGCTGATCCGGAACCGTGCGAACGCCGGAATCACGAACCCTGCGGCCCCCAGGATCACCAGCGCGTCGCTGAACCCTTCGTTGTCGATACCCATGGCCATGCTTGCACCTAACCGGCTTTGCGCGTCTTTGTCATCGGCGATGGACGTCGATTCGATCGCAGATGTATTGATTGTCGGGGGCGGCCCGGCCGGGATGATGGCCGGGTATCTGTTCGCGCGGGCAGGGCTGGATGCGGTCATCGTCGAGAAACATCGCGATTTCCTCCGCGATTTCCGCGGCGACACGGTCCATCCTTCGACACTCGACCTCTTCGACGAACTGGACTTGCTCGACGATTTCCTCGCGCTGCCGCACGACGAGGTCCGCGAGATCGGCGCGGTGATCGGCGGAGAAAGCTGGCCGATCGCCGATTTCTCGCATCTGCCCGGGCGCGGCACCTTCATCGCGATGATGCCGCAATGGCATTTGCTCGATTTTCTGGCGCGCAAGGGCAGGGGGTTTGTCGGCTTCGACCTTCGGATGGAAACCGAGGCGGTTGCGCTGCGGTTCGCGGGCGACCGCGTCGTTGGGGTCCACACCGTAGCGGGCGGCGACATCGGCGCGCGACTGGTGATTCTGGCTGATGGGCGGGGCTCGTCGCTGCGCGATGAGGCGGGGTTGCCGCGGGTCGATCTCGATGCGCCGATCGACGTGTTCTGGTTTCGCGTGCCGAAATCGCGCACCTCCGACAATCAGACCCAGGGATTCATCGGCGATGGCGAGATGGTCGTGACGATCGATCGCGGTGATTATTTCCAGTGCGCGCGGGTCATCGCCAAGGGGAGTGCGGACGCGGTCCGCCAGCGCGGCATCGCGGTATTTCGCGATCGGGTGGCGCAGATCGCGCCCGTCCTGTCCGCGGGGATCGCCGACCTCGGCGGGTTCGACGACGTCAAGCTGCTCAGCGTCTCGCTCGATCGGCTGACGCGATGGCACCGTCCTGGCCTGCTCGCGATCGGCGACGCCGCGCATGCGATGTCGCCGGTGGGCGGAGTCGGGATCAACCTCGCGGTGCAGGACGCGGTGGCCGCCGCTAACATACTCGCCGGGCCGATGGCCAATGGCAACGACCCGGACCCGTTGCTCGCGCGGGTCCAGGCGCGGCGGGTGCTGGCGGTGCGGACGATCCAAGGGTTGCAGCGATTGGCGCATCGCGCGGTGCTAGGCCCCGCGCTGGCGGGCCGCGTCACCAGCGCACCGCTCGCGCTCCGGGCGTTGAAGCGCATTCCCGCGCTGCGGCGAATTCCGGCCCGCATCCTCGGGCTCGGCGTCCGCCGCGAACATATCCGCTCGCCCGCCGCGTCGGCGCCGGGCGAGCGGTAGCCGATCAGGCCATCGCGGTTTCGAGATTGACGCGAACCTGTTCGAAGAACTGTTCGGTCGTCATCCACGGCTGGTCGGGGCCGATCAGGATCGCGAGATCCTTGGTCATGTGGCCGTCCTCGACGGTCTTGACGCAGACCCGCTCGAGCGTTTCGGCGAACTTGGCGACATCAGGCGTGTCATCGAACTTGCCGCGATATTTCAGGCCGCCGGTCCATGCGAAGATCGACGCTATCGGGTTGGTGCTCGTCGCTTTGCCCTGCTGGTGCTGGCGATAGTGGCGGGTCACGGTGCCATGCGCCGCTTCGGCCTCGACGGTGTTGCCATCGGGCGTCAGCAGAACCGAGGTCATCAGCCCGAGGCTGCCGAAGCCCTGCGCGACGGTATCCGACTGGACGTCGCCATCGTAGTTCTTGCACGCCCACACGAACTCGCCGTGCCACTTCAGTGCCGAGGCGACCATGTCGTCGATCAGGCGGTGTTCGTAGACGATACCAGCCGCCTTGAAATCGTCCTTGAATTCGGCCTCGAACACCTCGGCGAACAGGTCCTTGAAGCGCCCGTCATAGGCTTTCAGGATCGTGTTCTTGGTGCTGAGATACACCGGCCATTTCAGGTTGAGGCCGTAGTGCATCGAGGCGCGCGCGAAATCGCGGATCGAATCGTCGAGATTGTACATCCCCATCGCGACGCCCGCGGAGGGGAACTGGAACACTTCTTCGTCGATCCGGGTGCCGTCGTCGCCTTCGAAGACGAGGCGCAGCTTGCCGGGGCCGGGGACCAGGAAGTCGGTCGCCTTATACTGGTCGCCGAACGCGTGGCGCCCGACGACGATCGGGTGGGTCCAGCCGGGCACCAGCCGCGGCACGTTCTTGATCACGATCGGTTCGCGAAACACCACCCCACCCAGAATGTTGCGGATCGTGCCGTTGGGGCTCTTCCACATCTTCTTTAGCCCGAATTCCTCGACGCGCTGCTCATCGGGGGTGATCGTCGCGCATTTCACCGCGACGCCATATTTCTGTGTCGCGCGCGCGGCCTCGACGGTGACCTTGTCGTCGGTCTCGTCGCGATGCTCGATGCTGAGATCGTAATAGGCCAGCTCGATATCGAGATAGGGCTTGATCAGGCGCTCGCGGATCCATTCCCAGATGATCCGCGTCATCTCGTCTCCGTCGATCTCCACGACGGGGGTCTTCACCTTGATCTTCGCCATATTTGCATCCTTGGGGGGAGGGGTGTTTGGCGACGCGTCTAGGGAAGAGCCGCGGGCGGATCAACCGGGCGTCGCGCGACGCCGGACCCGACGTCGGACCCCATGTCGGACATTGTATCGCGGTAACAGCACGGTTAGACCGTCGCGATGCCTTCACTCGAAAAGCCGCCCACCGCCGGCGTCCCGGTCACCACCACCGTCAAATGGCGGTTCCCCGCGGTTCATCCGGAGGGATATAAATATGTCGGGATCGCGATCGGCCTCACGCTGCTCGCGACGATCGTGTCGACCGTGTTGTTCTGGCCGTTGGTCGGCGTCACGATCTGGGTCGCGACCTTCTTTCGCGATCCGATCCGCACGACCCCGGTCGGCGACGACCTGATCGTCGCGCCCGCCGACGGGCTGGTCACGATGATCCAGCGCGTCGCGGTACCCCGCGAACTCGTCGAGGAACTCGGCGCCGCACCGCTGGTGCGCGTGTCGATCTTCATGTCGGTGTTCGACGTCCACATCAACCGGACCCCGATCGCGGGGACGATCCGCCAGGTCGTCTATATCTCGGGCAAGTTCCTCAACGCCGATCTCGACAAGGCGAGCGACGAGAACGAACGCCAGCATATCGTCGTCGAAGGCCGCGACGGCCGGCGGATCGGCTTCACCCAGATCGCGGGGCTGGTTGCGCGGCGGATCGTCGGCTTCGTCAAGCCCGGCGACATGGTCGCGACCGGGCAGCGCATCGGGTTGATCCGCTTCGGCAGCCGGGTCGACGTCTTCCTGCCCGACGATTGCGCGCCACAGGTGACGTTGGGCCAGCGCAGCATCGCGGGCGAGACCGTCATCGGGCGCGTCGGCGGCACCGCGATCGGTGGCATCTCGCAATGATCGATCCCGATCTCGACTTCGACCTGGCCGAGGATGACGATGGCTTGCGGCGGCGACGACCTGGCCTCCGCCGGTTGCGCGCGGGCCTGCCGCTGCGCGCAGTGGCGCCCAACGCGGTCACCGCGCTGGCGCTATGTTCGGGGCTGAGCGGAGTCCGCTTCGCGATCGCGGGAGAGTGGCAAAGCGCGGTGGCGATGATCCTGGTCGCGGGCGTGCTCGACGGGCTCGACGGCCGCGTCGCGCGGATGCTGCACGGTGAAAGCCGCTTCGGTGCCGAACTTGATTCGCTCAGCGACGCGATTTCGTTCGGGGTCGCGCCCGCGCTGATCCTCTATCTCTGGAGCCTCGCCGCGCTGCCGCGGATCGGGTGGATCTGTTCGCTGATGCTCGCGGTGTTCTGCGCGCTACGCCTCGCGCGGTTCAACGCGCGGATCGATACGACCGAACAGCCGCATAAATCTGCCGGGTTCCTCACCGGGGTTCCCGCGCCCGCCGCGGCGGGTCTTGCGATGCTGCCGATGTTCCTGTGGTTTTCGACCGACGCGATGATCTTCACCTCGCCCTATCTGGTGGCGCCATGGGTCGCGTTCATCGCATTGCTGATGGTATCGAGCGTCGCGACCTTCTCGTGGAGTTCGCTCCGCCTGCGCCGCAATGTGCGGTTCGAGGCGATCGCGGGGGTCGTGCTGCTCGGCGCGGCGCTCGTCTCCGCGCCATGGCCGACCCTGTCGGCGGTGTGCCTGGTCTATCTGGCGCTGATGCCGATCAGCATGATCAGCTACGCCAAGGTGCGCATGCGGGTCAGGCGGCAGCGCGAAGCCGCGCTAGCGGGACCGGAACCGATTCCGACGCCCAGCGCCTGACCGCGATCCGTCGCTCGGCGATGGCCAATTGACCCAGCGGTGCGAACTGTTCCTCGATATTCCCCGCCGCCAGGCTGAGGACGCGGCGCCATTGTGGCACCAATGTCGTCGACATCACGCCGATCGCGGCTGTCAGCGCCCCGCTGAAAATCAAGATGTTCATCACCGCTACCATGTCCCAGTCTCCCGACGTGATCGAACCGCCTGTGGATAACTTCGAAAACCCTCGGTTTCTCAAGTGGTTCCCGAACCTTCCCGAAAATCCGCGCCGATTGCGGCTTTTTCGTAATGTTCCGCTAGTCAGTCCCGCTATGAGCACTCTATGTTCTGTTTGTGTTCTAGCCGTCAAGCCCTTGCGCAAATAAATTGGCATGGCTAAAGGACGCGCTTCAAAACCCGCATGGGAGGCATCATAGCCCGGTGCGCGGCTCTTCGGAGTTCGCGTCATCCGCTTCCCAGAGGCTCAACCGGAAGGAATTATCCTATGGCGGCACCCGTCGTCACCATGCAGCAGCTCATCGAGACTGGCGCGCACTTCGGCCACCAGACCCACCGCTGGAACCCGAAGATGAAACCCTACATCTTCGGCGATCGCAACGGCGTCCATATCATCGATCTGTCGCAGACCGTGCCGCTGTTCGCGCGTGCGCTCGATTTCGTCAGCTCGTCGGTCGCGGCTGGCGGCAAGGTCCTGTTCGTCGGGACCAAGCGCCAGGCGCAGGACGCGGTCGCCGATGCGGCGCGGCGGTCGGGCCAGCATTTTGTCAACCATCGCTGGCTGGGTGGGATGCTCACCAACTGGAAGACGATTTCGAAGTCGATCAGCCAGCTCAAGTCGCTCGAAGAGCAGCTGTCGGGCGACACCGTCGGCCTGACCAAGAAGGAAGTCCTGCAGCTCACGCGCAAGAAGGAAAAGCTCGAACTGTCGCTCGGCGGTATCCGCGACATGGGCGGCGTTCCCGACGTGATGTTCGTGATCGATGCGAACAAGGAAGAACTGGCGATCAAGGAAGCCAATACGCTCGGCATTCCGGTCGTCGCGATCCTCGATTCGAACGTCTCGCCCGACGGTATCGCGTTCCCGGTTCCGGCCAACGACGACGCCAGCCGCGCCATCCGCCTGTATTGCGAGGCGATCGCGATCGCTGCGACGCGTGGCGGGCAGGAGCAGCAGGCACGCTCGGGCCGTGACATCGGGTCGATGGAATCACCGCCGTCCGAAGCTGCGCTGAGCACCGATCCGATCGTTGCCGAAACGCCCGCAGCTCAGGCTCCGGTCGCGGAAGCTCCCGCAGCACCCGCCGCGGAAACCCCGGCAGCGCCGGCCGCGGAAACCCCGGCAGCGCCCGAAGCCGCTCCTGCGACCGAAGCGCCGGTCGAGACTCCGGCCGAAGTCGCCACCGAAGCCGCCGAGGCCGAACGCCAGCTCGACGCATAACTGCCACAGAGTCGGCCTATCAATGGGCCGACCCTTCTTCCGTTCGGGCTGAGCCTGTCGAAGCCCGTCCTTTCGAGGATGTCCTTCGACACGCTCAGGACGAACGGATTTTTTGCATGTAAAGAATGAGGAATTAGACATGGCCGATATCACGGCAGCGATGGTCAAGGACCTGCGCGAGAAGAGCGGCGCGGGCATGATGGATTGCAAGAAGGCGCTGAACGAAAACGGCGGCGACATGGACGCCGCGATGGATTGGCTACGCACCAAGGGTCTCGCCGCCGCCGCCAAGAAGTCGAGCCGCACCGCCGCGGAAGGTCTGGTCGGCGTCGCCGTCTCGGGCACCAAGGGCGCCGCGGTCGAGGTCAATTCCGAGACCGATTTCGTCGCCAAGAACGACCAGTTCCAGCAGTTCGTCCGCGAGGTGACCCAGGTCGCGCTCGACGGCGCGGCGGATGTCGACGCGATCAAGGCCGCGACGCTGCCCAACGGCAAGACCGCCGAGGAAACGCTGACCAACAACATCGCGACGATCGGCGAGAACCAGTCGCTGCGGCGCGTGCGCCGCCTCGAAGTGTCGAAGGGCGCGGTGGTCCCCTATATCCACAACGCCGCCGCCCCTGGGCTCGGCAAGATCGGCGTGCTCGTCGCGCTCGAGAGCGAGGCTGCCGACGACGTGCTCCAGGCGCTCGGTAAGAACCTCGCGATGCACATCGCCGCCGCCTTCCCCAAGGCGCTCAACGAAGCCGACCTCGACGACGCCGAGATCGAGCGCGAGCGCGCGATCGCGACCGAAAAGGCAGCCGACAGCGGCAAGCCCGCCGACATCATCGCCAAGATGGTCGAAGGCGGCATCGCCAAGTTCCGCAAGGAGCACGCGCTGGTCAGCCAGCTGTTCGTGATGGACGGCAAGACCAAGATCAGCGACGTCGTCGCCAAGGCCGGCAAGGAGGCGGGCGCCGAGATCAAGCTGGTCGACTACGTCCGCTTCCAGCTTGGCGAAGGCATCGAGAAGGAGGTCGGCGACTTCGCGGCGGAAGTCGCCGCGGCGAGCGGCGTGCCGCAGAACAAGCAGCCTGAGCCAACCAGCTAATCGGGCGGTTCACTGGATGAGAAGGGAAGGGGCTCCGGCGATGTCGGGGCTCCTTTTTTGTTGATCTTGCCCTCGTCACCCCGGCCTTGAGCCGGGGTGACGCTATCCCCCTTCGTTCAAACGATCCGATCGAACAGATCGCGTCACTCGGGATTGCCCCGTTCGATCAGCGCGAACTTCCATGCGCGCCGCCAGCGCTTCACGCACTTCTCATGCTCGATTCACGCGCCGATATCGTCGCCACGCTCCGCCCACACCAGACGCGTCAGGTCGTAACGCGCGCAGAAATCGATCCCTTCGCCGCTACTGTGCTGATGAATGCGGGCGGGAAGATAGGCCGTAACCCCGACATACATCGCGCCGCGATACCTGTCGGCCATGACGTAAACCCACCCACCTTGGGTTGCCAGATCCATGCCTCGGTTCAAATAAGAAGCGGGTCCCCGGGTCAAGCCCGGGGTGACCATGCGTTTTTCGTGGATCCAACACCATCCGTCACCCCGGCCTCGAGCCGGGGTCCCGCTTTACTGTTGCGTCGCAATCCCTAACCGATCAGTCCACTCGCAGCGCGCACTGGCGATGACGGGCAACACTCCGCCCACAACCCTTGCCCCCTCCACCACCCCCGCCTAAGGTCTGCGCCGCCCCCTGCCGCTGACACGAGATTGCATGACGCCCCCCCGGTTCAAACGTATCCTGCTGAAATTATCGGGTGAAGTCCTGATGGGGGAAGGTGGCCTCGCGATCGATCCCGCCGTCACCGCGCGCGTCGCGCAGGAGATCGCCGATGTGAAGGCGCAGGGGTATGAACTGTGCATCGTCGTCGGGGGTGGCAACATCTTCCGCGGGCTCGCCGCCGCCACCAAGGGCTTCGAGCGCGCGACCGCGGATTACATGGGAATGCTCGCCACCGTCATGAACGCGCTTGCGGTGCAGAACGCGCTCGAACAGATCGGGGTCGATACCCGCGTCCAGTCGGCGATTCCGATGGCGGCGGTGTGCGAACCCTTCATTCGCCGCCGTGCCGAACGTCATTTAGAAAAAGGCCGCGTCGTGATCTTCGCCGCCGGGGTCGGCAGCCCCTATTTTACCACCGACAGCGGCGCCGCGCTGCGCGCCGCCGAGATGAAGTGCGACGCGCTGTTCAAGGGCACCAGCGTCGACGGCGTCTACGATGCCGACCCCAAGAAGGTCGCCACCGCCAAACGTTATGACAGCGTGACGTATGACGAGGTGCTCGCCAAGAACCTCAAGGTCATGGATGCCAGCGCGATCGCGCTGTGCCGCGACAACGACATCCCGATCGTCGTCTTCAACATCCGCGAACACGGCAATTTCGCCGATGTGCTGGCGGGTCGCGGGATATCGACGATCGTCCAGAATCAGAATCCAGGAGAGTAATGATGCCAGCCTACGACAAGGCCGATCTCGAACGCCGGATGGCGGGGGCGGTCGAGGCGCTGAAGGGCGATCTTTCGGGGCTGCGCACCGGGCGCGCGTCGACCGCGCTGCTCGATCCGGTAACGGTCGAGGTCTATGGCGCGCACATGCCGCTGAACCAGGTCGCGACCGTCTCGGCCCCGGAATCGCGGATGCTGTCGGTCCAGGTGTGGGACAAATCGAACATCGGCCCGGTCGAAAAGGCGATCCGGTCGGCGGGGCTGGGGCTCAACCCGATCAACGACGGCAACACGCTGCGGCTGCCGATCCCCGACCTGACCGAGGAGCGCCGCAAGGAACTCGCCAAGCTCGCGGGCAAATATGCCGAAGCCGCGCGGATCGCCGCGCGCAACGTGCGGCGTGACGGCATGGACAATCTAAAGGTCGACGAGAAGAAGGGCGTGTTCGGCGAGGACGAGCGCAAGCGCCACGAGACCGAGGTCCAGAAGCTGACCGATAGCACGATCGCGGACATCGACGCCGCCGCGGCGGCGAAGGAAAAGGAAATCCTCAGCCAGTGAGCCCGTCCGCCGCCTCGGCTGCGGTGATCGCGTCCGGTTCCGGCGAGGGACCGGCGCCCCGCCACGTTGCGATCATCATGGACGGCAACGGGCGGTGGGCGAAGCGGCGGCACCTGCCGCGCGTTGCGGGGCACAAGGCGGGGGTCGATGCGGTCCGCAAGGTGACCCGCGCCGCGCGCGCGATGGGGATAGAGGCGCTGACGCTGTACGCCTTTTCGAGCGAAAACTGGCGGCGCCCCGAGGAGGAGGTCAGCGACCTGATGGGGTTGCTCCGGTTGTTCATCCGCAGCGACCTCGACGAGCTCGTACGCGAGAATGTCCGGCTGCGCGTGATCGGCGATTACCGGCGCTTTTCGGCTGACATCGTCAGGCTGGTCGATGACGCGATCGCGCGGACCGCGGCGAACACCGGCGCGATCCTGGTCATCGCGCTCAATTACGGTGCGCACGCCGAACTCGTCGCCGCCGCGCAACGACTGGCAACGCGCGCCGCCGCTGGCGATCTCGATCCCGCGGCGATCGATGCCGCCGCGATCGAGGCCGAACTCGATACCGCCGACCTACCCCCGCTCGATCTGGTCATCCGCACCTCGGGCGAACACCGGCTGTCGAATTTCCTGCTGTGGCAGGCGGCCTATGCCGAATTGCTGTTCGTCGACACGCTGTGGCCCGATTTCGACGCTGCGGCGCTCGCCGATGCGGTCGCGGCGTTCGGACAGCGCCAGCGGCGTTACGGCGGCTTGTGAGCGACCACGCGGCGCCCGCCAACCCCCGCTCGGACCTCGTTATGCGGACCCTCGCCGGGCTCGCGATGATCGCGGTCGCGTTGATCGCGATCGTGCTCGGGGGCATCGCCTTCTGGCTGCTCGCGGTCGTGGGCTCGCTGTTCATGATGGCCGAATGGTGCAACCTCCACGGGGTGCCCGCGCGGACCAAGCGGATCGCGCAGTTTTCGCTGTCGGTCCCGCTCGCGGTAATGGCACCCGCGTCGCTGGTCCTCCAAGTCCATGACTTCTTCTCGCTCGGGCTGCTGGTCGGCGCGGCGTTCTTCATCGTCATCATCACCCACCGCCGCGAACTCGGACTCGGCATCCTGTATTGCGGACTCCCCGTGCTCGCACTTGTGATCATCCGCCGTCAGCATGAAGGCGTCGTGTTCGCGCTGTGGGCGCTCGCGCTGGTGTGGATGTGCGACATCGGCGCGTATTTCGCGGGTCGCGCGATCGGTGGCCCCAAGCTTGCGCCGCGGATCAGCCCGAACAAGACCTGGGCGGGGCTGATCGGCGGGGTGATTCTCGCCAGCCTGTTTGCCGCGTTCATGCACCGGGCCTATGGTCTGCCGCTGCGGATGACCCTCGCGACACCGCTGCTCGCGGTCGTAGCGCAGGGGGGCGATCTCTACGAAAGCTGGCTGAAGCGTCGCGCCGGCGTGAAGGACAGCGGTAACATCCTGCCCGGCCACGGCGGGGTGATGGATCGGCTCGATGGCCTCGTGCCGGTCGCGCCGCTCGCAGCGCTGTTGGTGGTGTTGCCCCACTTCTACCGATGAAGACCGTCACGATCCTCGGTGCGACCGGGTCGGTCGGCACCTCGACGCTCGACCTCATCGAGCGCGAGCCCGACCGGTTTCGCGTCCGCGCGCTCACCGCCAATGGCGATGTCGCGGGGCTGGCCGACGCCGCCAGACGCACCCGCGCGGCAATCGCGGTCGTCGCCGACGAATCCTGCCTGCCCGCCTTGCGCGAGGCACTCGCGGGCACTGAAACCGTGTGTGAAGGCGGACCGCAGGCGGTGTGCGACGCCGCGGCGGGGGCGGACTGGACGATGGGCGCGATCGTCGGCTGCGCGGGGCTCGGCCCGGTGATGGCGGCGGTCAGGGCAGGGGGTGTCGTCGTCATCGCCAACAAGGAGCCGCTGGTCTCGGCGGGCGACCTCGTCCTCGCCGCCGCCGCGCAAAGTGGCGCGACGCTGCTGCCCGCCGACAGCGAACACAATGCGATCTACCAATGTTTCGATCGCGCCCGCGCCGACCGGGTGCGCCGGATCGTGATCACCGCGAGCGGTGGCCCGTTCCGCGACTGGTCGACCGAGGCGATGCGCGGCGTCACCCCCGAACAGGCGGTCGCGCACCCCAACTGGTCGATGGGCGCGAAGATCAGCGTCGATTCGGCGACGATGATGAACAAGGGGCTCGAACTGATCGAGGCCGCGCGGCTGTTCCCGATCCCCCACGACCGGATCGAGATCGTCGTCCATCGCCAATCGGTGATCCATTCGATGGTCGATTATGTCGACGGATCGATCCTCGCTCAGCTCGGCCCCAGCGACATGCGCGTGCCGATCGCGCACACGCTCGCCTGGCCCGATCGCATGGCGACCCCGATGGCGCCGCTCGACCTCGTAGCGCTGGGGCGGCTCGATTTCGAGGCCGCGGACCCGGTTCGCTTTCCCGCGCTCCAACTCGCGCGCGATGCGCTGGAGGAGGGCGGTGCGCGGCCCGCGATCCTCAACGCCGCCAACGAAATCGCGGTCGCCGCGTTTCTGGCGCGACGGATCGGCTTCCTCGAAATTGCCGCAATCGTCGCCGATACGCTATCGCGCTTCGATCCGCCCGCGCCCGCCAGCCTCGATGACGTGCTGGCGATCGACCAAGAGGCGCGGCGATTCGCGAACGACGGGGTTGAGGGGCGTGTGAAGGATAGCGTGAATTGATCCAGTCTCCCGGCCTGTTTTTGACCGTCATCGCGTTTCTAGGTGCGATCGGCCCGCTCGTGTTCATCCACGAACTGGGTCATTATTTCGCGGGGCGGCTGTTCGGGATCAAGTCGGACGTGTTTTCGATCGGCTTCGGCCGCGAGATCACCGGATGGACCGACCGGCGCGGCACCCGGTGGAAAATCGCCTGGCTGCCGCTCGGCGGCTACGTCAAATTCGCGGGCGACATGAACGCGGTGGGCGAACCCGATGCAGCCTGGCTCGCACTGCCCGCGGCCGACCGCGCGCGGACGTTCCAGGCCAAGCCGCTGTGGCAGCGCGCGATCGTGGTCGCGGCGGGACCCGTCGTGAATCTGGCGCTCGCGGTGCTGATCCTTGCCGGATTCGCCTATGGCTATGGCGTCGATCGCACCCCCGCGATCGTCGACAGCGTCATCGCGGGTGGCCCGGGCGCCGCCGCCGGGTTGCGCCAGGGGGACCGCATCCTGTCGATCGACGGCCGTTCGATCGACAGTTTTTCCGAGCTCGCGCGCTTTGCGCAGATCCGTCCTGCCGAACAGGTCGCGGTGACGATCAACCGCGGTGGACACCGTTTCGTCCGCCCGCTCACGATCGGGGTCGAACGCCAGCGCGACCGGTTCGGCAACGAATACCGAATCGGTCGGATCGGCATCGCCAGCGGTTCCCCGGTGCTCGCCCCGGTCGGACTGCTCGAAGCGCCGATCGCGGGGGTGCGGATGACCGGCGGGATTATCCGCGGCACGTTCGATACGCTCGGCCAGGTAATCTCGGGCCGCCGCTCGATCGAGGAACTGGGCGGCCCGATCCGGATCGCTAAGATTTCGGGCGAACAGCTCTCGCTCGGCTGGGCGGCATTCGTCTGGCTGGTCGCGATGCTGTCGATCAATCTGGGGTTCATCAACCTGCTGCCAGTACCGATGCTCGATGGTGGCCATCTGTTTTTCTATGCGATCGAGGCGGTGCGGCGGCGCCCGCTCGAGCCGCGTGTCCAGGAGTGGGCGTTTCGCGGCGGCCTTGCAGCGGTGCTCGCGCTGATGCTCGTCGTGACTTTCAACGATTTGGGCGCAGTGGGCTTGTGGCAACGGCTCGCCGGGTTGATTGGCTGACGTGGATCAGGCAGGGCGCCTCAATTGAGTTCCCGCAGGCCTGCCCGTTGGCCTGCTGAGTTTCCTGGGGTGGGTTGAGTGACAGCTATCAAGAGTTCGACATACGTCCGGGCCGGCGCCATCCTGTTGGCGAGCACGGTCCTGTCCAGCGTTCCCGCCTTTGCCCAGACCGTGCCGGGCGCGACCGATCCCGCGACGTCCGGTCCGGTCGCACAGGCTCCAGCGACTGCGGCTGCGCCGACGTCCCCGGTTGCGACCCCACCGGCCCTCGCGCCGGAGCGGATCATCAAGACATTGCGGGTCGAAGGATCGCAGCGGATCGAACCCGCGACGGTGCTTTCATACACCAAGCTGCGCGTCGGCATTCCCTATTCCGCGGAAACGCTCGACCAGGCGCTGAAAGACCTTCAGGCCAGCGATCTGTTCGCCGACTATTCGATCTCGGGGGTCGAAACCGGCGACATCGTGGTGCGGATTCGCGAAAATCCGATCATCAACCGCGTGATCTTCGAAGGCAACAAATCGCTCAAGACCGACAAGATCACCAAGGAGGTCAAGCTCGCCCCGCGGCAGATCTTCACGCGGACCGCGGTGCGCCAGGACGTCGCGCGGATCATCGAACTCTATCGCCGCCAGGGTCGCTTCGCTGCGGTCGTGAGCCCTAAGATGGTCAATCTCGACCAGAACCGGGTCGACGTGGTGTTCGAGATCAGCGAAGGCGCGAAATCCAAGGTCCGCCAGATCAACGTCATCGGCAACGACGTGTTCAGCGACGACAAGCTGCGTGGCGAGATGGTGACCAAGCAGGCGCGCTTCTTCCGCATCCTGTCGTCGAACACCAGCTACGATCAGGATCGATTGAACTACGATCAGCAGAAGCTGCGCCAATTCTACCTTACCCAGGGCTACGCCGATTTCCGCGTCACCTCCGCGATCGCCGAACTCACCCCCGACAAGCGTGATTTCATTATCACTTATGTCGTCGAGGAGGGTAAGCGTTACAAATTCGGCGACGTGACCGTCGACAGCGAAATCCGCGACTTTGATGACAAGCGGCTTGCCGCATCGTTGCCGATCAAGAAGGGCGAATGGTACAACGCCAAGCTGG
This sequence comes from Sphingomonas oligophenolica, assembly GCF_006438955.1. Taxonomy (GTDB): domain Bacteria; phylum Pseudomonadota; class Alphaproteobacteria; order Sphingomonadales; family Sphingomonadaceae; genus Sphingomonas; species Sphingomonas oligophenolica_A. The sequence continues at coordinate 21,339 of NZ_RCZK01000002.1, forward strand.
TCGAGGATTCGGTCGATCAGCTAAGCGAGGCCGCGGGCCTGTTCGGCTATGCGTTCACCGATGTGAACCCCGATTTCCAGAAGGACTCCGATACGCTGACGATGGGGATGAATTTCCACATCGCGCAGGCGCAGCGCACCTATGTCGAGCGGATCGACATCAACGGCAATACGCAGACGCAGGACAAGGTGGTCCGCCGCGAAATCCGCCTGGCGGAGGGGGATGCATTCAACAGCTTCCAGCTCAAGCGCAGCCAGGACCGGATCAACAGCCTGGGCTATTTCCAGGACAAGATGGAAATCAAGCAGGTTCCGGGGTCGGCTCCCGATCGGATCGTCCTCGAGACCAATCTCGAGGAAAAATCGACCGGCCAGCTCCAGCTGTCGGTCGGCTATTCCAGCCTTGAACGGTTCATCGTTCAGGCCAACATCACCCAGGCCAATTTCCGCGGCAAGGGGCAGGAACTGCGCGCCGGCGTCAATTATTCGAGCTATTCGAAGTCGGTCAATCTGGGCTTCACCGAACCCTATCTGTTCGACAAGAATATCGCGCTGGCGTTCGACGCGTTCCGCCAGGATCTCAACCAGTTCAATTTTAACGGAAACCAGCGACAGACCACCTATTCGCAGGTGCGTACGGGCTTCCAGGTGCGTGCCGGGGTGCCGCTGACCGAATATTGGTCGCTGTCTGGGCGTTACGGCCTGTCGTACGACAAAGTCGGGCTCGACGAAAACAGCTTCTTCACCGGCGGCGTATGCGATCCGCTGAAGGCAGGGCGCTATCTGTGCGATTCGATCGGCAATCGCCTGACCTCGTCGGTGGGTTATTCGGTGATCTACGACAGCCTCAACAGCCGCCTGCGCCCGACCGCCGGATCGCGCTATTCGCTGAGCCAGGATTTCGCGGGGCTCGGCGGCGACGTCAAATATATCCGCACCTCGGTCAACGGCGCAAAATATTGGGGTATCGGCAAGGGCTTCGTGTTCTCGGTGGTGGGCGAGGGCGGCTATATCGCCAGCCTCGAAAAGAGCCGCGGACCCGGGATCGACAAGGTCCGGATCACCGATCGTTTCTACCTCGGCTCGCCGCAGTTCCGCGGATTCGACATCCGCGGCGTCGGGCCGCGCGTGCTGCGCCAGTCCTATACGACCGATACCAGCGGCAGCCAGATCCTGGTTACCGATCGCAATCAGATCGTCGACGATGCGCTGGGTGGGCGGGCCTATTATCTGGCGCGCGCTGAGCTTGAGATTCCGCTGGGCTCGGGTGCACGCGAACTCGGGCTGCGACCGTCGATCTATGCGCAGATCGGTGGCTTGTTCGGGATTGCCCGGCCGTTGCCGACCGCCACCTTCCCGACGATCACCGATGCCAGTGGCAAGGTCACGGTGCTGCCGATCACGACCCCGATCAAGGATGCTGCGGGCAACCAACTCTACATCGTGTCACCAACCGATACGACCAACGTCGGGGCCATCACCACTTGCATGGTCGGGTTCTCCGCCACCGCCGGCAGTGCGTGCACGGGCACATCGACCAACACGATCTATTCGACCTCGATCGCCCCATTCAAGGAAACCTTCCTGGGCGACTCTGCCAGTCCGCGGCTTACCGTGGGCATCGGGGTCAACTGGAATTCGCCGTTCGGTCCGCTGCGGATCGATGTCGCCAAGGCCATTCTCACCCAGCCCGGCGACGACCCCAAACTCGTAACGTTCAACGTAGGGACACAGTTCTGATGACCAAGTTCACCACCATCTCGCTCACCGCGATCGCGGTTGCCACGCTGGTAGCCAGCGGTGCGGCCTCGGCCCAGACCGCGGGCATCGCCACCGCGTCGCCCGATGCCTCGATCCTGAGCGCTAAGGCGTTCGCCGCGGCCAACACCCAGATTTCGACGACTTACAAGACCCAGCTCGATCAGGCCGCGGCGCAGGACACGGCGCTCAACACCCAGATCCGCACGCTGATCGACACCAACAAGGACGGCCAGATTTCGCAGGCCGAACTGGCTACCGGGCAGAACGCGCAATCGGCGATCGGCGCGCAGGTCAAGGCTGCGCAGTCCAAGGCGTCGCCCGCGATCGACCAGTTGCGCCAGCCAGCGATCAAGGCACAGGCCTATGCGCTGGAAATGCTCAGTCAGAAGTACGAACCCGCGCTTCAGGCGGTGGCAAAGGCCAAGGGGATCAATATCGTCCTGGCGCCCAACGCGGTCCAATACGCGCCGCCCGCGACCGACATCACCGAAGCGGTAATCGCGGAAATCGATCGCACGACGCCGTCGATCAGCATCGCCGCGCCCGCCAACTTCCAGCCCAGCCAGGACACCGTCCAGCTGCTCAACCAGTATCGCCAAGCGGTCTACATCAACGAACTGCGGCGCCAGCAGGCCGCGCAGGGCACCGCCGCGCCGACCCCGTCGGCGACCGGTGGTGCGGCGGCACCCGCGCCCTCACCCGCCAAGGGCAAGAAGAACGAAGGCCGGTGAGCGAGACCGCGTCCGACGCCACGACCATGACCGCGCTCGATATCGCCAATTACGATACCCAGCGCGTCATGGCGGCGTTGCCGCATCGCTACCCAATGCTGCTGGTCGATCGGGTCGAGGAACTGATCCTCGACACGTCGATCGTCGCGATCAAGGCGGTGACGATCAACGAAGGTTTCTTCCAGGGGCATTTTCCGGGGCGCCCGATCATGCCCGGCGTGCTGATCGTCGAGGCGCTGGCGCAAGCGGCGGGGATCCTCGCGGTCGAGAGCCTGGGTCTCGCGGGATCGGGCAAGCTGGTTTACTTCATGGCGATCGACGGCGCGAAGTTTCGGAAACCCGTCGAACCCGGCGTGCTGCTCCGCCTCGAGGCTAGCTTCGTCCAGCAGCGTAGTTCGGTCTGCAAGTTCGCTGGCATCGCGAAGATCGACGGCCAAGTGGTTGCGGAAGCGAATTTTACCGCGATGATCGCCGATCCGCCCAAAACTGCCTAGCGGGTCGGCTTGCCGTCACCTTTCGTGAACTTTGACTTGTGCGCGCCCCTCCGCTAGGCCCGCGCCTTCCTTTTGGCTGGTCGGAAACCAGCCGCATCCGGAGAATAGACGTGAAGCCCGATACGCACCCCGACTACCACATGATCAAGGTCCAGATGACCGACGGCACCGTGTACGAAACCCGCTCCACCTGGGGCAAGGAAGGCGACACGATGACGCTCGAGATCGATCCGCTGGCGCATCCGGCCTGGACCGGCGGTCGCGGCACGATGCTCGACGCGGGCGGCCAGGTCGCGCGCTTCAACAAGCGCTTCGGCGGCGGGCTGACGCTCCGCAAGGGCTAACGCCGCGTTAACCTCGGCGGCGTAGGCTCCACGCCATGTTCGCCGCCGAGTTCGAATCCGCCAAGACCGACAGCCGCCGCCGCGCGCCGCGCGCGCCGGTGTCGCTCGACGCGCGCCTCGGCAAGGCCGGGCGGACGCTGTGCAAGGTGGTCGACATCTCGATCCACGGCGCCAAGCTGCAAACCTATTCGGCGCTGAAGCGCGGCGAGACGATCTGGTTGACGCTCCCCGAAGTCGGCTCGATCGCGGCCGACGTCATGTGGGCCGACGATTTTATCGGCGGCTGCCAGTTTCGCAAACCGATCGACGCCGATGTTTTCGCGCTTCTCGTCGAAGCGCAGGGTGGCATTGTCGCCGGCTGACCCCGTCGGCGGCTTACCGGGGCTGGCGGAGAGAGTGGGATTCGAACCCACGGTGGGCGTGAACCCACGGCGGTTTTCAAGACCGCAGCAATCGACCACTCTGCCACCTCTCCGCGCGGGCTTCCGATAGGCGCGACACGCCCATCTGTGCAAGAGCCGCGACGACGCGGGGTACCCGACGCGCACCGAATGTGGCACGTTCATCGGCATGTGGGGGAATATCAGCAGGGTAGCGCGCTACGCGGCCATCGCAGCGGTCGCGCTCGCGTTCGGCGGACCCGTCGCGGCACAGGACGAATCGGGATTTCAGTCCTATCTGTCGACGCTCCGCCAGCAGGCGGCTGCGGCGGGGGTATCGGAGCGGACTAGCGCTGCGGTGTTCCCGACGCTGACACTCAACCAGCGCGTGATCGAGCTCGATCGCGGCCAGCCGGGCGGCACCTCCGGGTCGACCGCGATTCCGCCGTTCGCGCCGTACAAGGCGCGGCATGTCGATGACGCACGCATCCGGCGCGGGCAGGCGGCGTATCGCGAGAACCGGTCGCGGCTCGCGCGGATCGAGGATCGGACGGGAGTTCCCGAATCGATCATGGTGTCGATCTGGGGGCATGAAACCAATTACGGCGGCTATACCGGCAATTTCGATCTGCTCCGCAGCCTGGCGACGCTAGCCTATGAAGGCCGTCGTCGGTCGCTGTTCGCGGGCGAGTTCATCGCCGGGCTCAAGATGCTCGACCGCGGGGTGACCCGCAGCCAGTTGCAAGGCAGCTGGGCGGGCGCGACCGGGAATCCGCAATTCCTCCCCTCGGTCTATCTCAGGATCGCGCGCGACGGCGATGGCGATGGCCGGATAGATATCTGGAACAGCTCGGCGGATACGCTCGCTTCGATCGCCAATTACTTCGTCGATGCGGGCTGGCGCGCCGGGCAGCCGTGGGGAATCGCGGTCACCGTGCCGCGCGGGCTCGATCGATCGACGCTCGAAACCCGGCTCGTCTCGCCGCGTTGCCCGCGGGTGTTCGAACGCCACAGCGCGTGGCGGACTATGGCGGAATGGCGCGCGCTCGGCATCGTACCGCAGGGTGGGCGCTGGCCCGCCGATTCGGTGCTGGCGACGCTGCTCGAACCCGACGGCGCGGGCGACACCGCCTATCTGCTGACGAGCAATTATCGCGTCATCCTCGATTATAATTGTTCGAATTTCTACGCGCTGTCGGTCGGGCTGCTCGCCGATGCCGTCGCGGGCTAGCCTGATCGCCCTGGCGCTGGCGTTGACCGCGTGCAGCGGCGGCAGCGGCCATGCCGCGGTGGTGAGTGCGGGCAGTTACGGCGATTACGAAAGTGTTGGACTCGCCAGCTGGTATGGCGACGAACTGGCGGGCAATCGCACCGCATCGGGCGCGCGGTTCGATCCCGCAGGGATTACCGCAGCGCACCGATCGCTGCCGCTCGGCTCCTATGTCGAGGTGACCGATGTCGACACGGGGCGCTCGGTCGTCGTGCTGATCAACGATCGCGGGCCGGGGCGGCGTGATCGCGTCATCGACCTGTCGCGCGGCGCGGCGCAGCAACTCGGCTTTGGACGGCGATCGGTGACGCGGGTGAAGGTGCGCGCCTACCACCCGACCGCGCTGGAGGCCGCGGCTTTGCTCGCGGGGAGGCCTGCCGCGCTGCGGTCGGGTGGGGTGGTGCCGGTGGCGAGCGACGATCGCGCGACGCGGGCTCCGCTCCACCTCGATCCTACGCGCCGCTACCGCGTCCAGATCGCAACCTTTTCCAATTTTGCGCGTGCCCAGGCACTGGCGGGGCGGCTGGGCGCGGCGGTGGTGGCGTCAGGATCGCTCTATCGCGTGCAAATCGGCCCGCTGGCGGCGAAAGACGTGCAACCCGCGCGTGACGCGGTGGCGGCACATGGCTATGGCGACGCGCAGATCCTGCCTGCGGATTGAACGATCACCGACACGGAACCTTATTGATGAACAAGCTAATCCTCGCGCCGCTCGCCGTCATCGCGATCGCGGTTCCTTCGATCGCCGCCGCACCGCAATTCGACACGCCCGCGCCGATCGCGTTCATGGAAGACCTGTCGTCGGGGTCGATTTTGTATGCGAAGGATGCCGATCGCCGGATGCCGCCCGCGTCGCTGGCGAAGATGATGACGGTCTATGTCGCGTTCGACATGCTCAAGAAGGGCGAGCTGAAGGCGAATCAAAGCTTCGAGGTCCGCCCCGAGACGTGGCAGCGCTGGCATGGCGCCGGGGGGGGATCGACGATGTTCCTGAAAGTCGGCGAGCAGCCGACCGTCGACGATCTGCTGAAAGGGATCGTGACGCTGTCGGGGAACGACGCGTGCGTCGTGCTCGCCGAGGGAATTTCGGGCACCGAAACGGCGTTCACCGACCGGATGAACCAGACCGCGCGGCGGCTGGGCCTGACCAACAGCCATTTCGGCACCGCGAACGGCTGGCCTGACAATGGCGTGACCTATGTCACCGCGCGCGATCTCGCGAAGTTGGCGACCGCGACGATCCAGGATTTCCCGACGCTCTACAAACGCTATTATTCGCTCCCCAGCTTTACCTGGGGCAAGACGCTGGGCGCGGGCAACGACATCACCCAGGCGAACCGCGATCCGTTGCTCGGTCGGGTCGCCGGGGCCGACGGCCTGAAAACCGGCCATACCGAGGAGGCGGGGTTCGGGTTCACCGGATCGGCCGAACAGAATGGCCGTCGCCTGGTGATCGTGCTGGCCGGGCTGACCAGCTCCAACCAACGGATCGAGGAATCGGTCAAATTCATGAACTGGGGATTTCGGGCGTGGCAGGCCAAGCCGCTGGTCGCCAAGGGGAAGCAGGTGACGACCGCCGACGTCCAGCTCGGCGATTCGGCCACCGTCGGGCTGGTGGCGGCGACGCCGCTGACCGCGACCCTGCCCGCGGGTGCGGTGCCGGTGTTGAACGCCAAGGTCGTCTATCAAGGCCCGATCAAGGCCCCGATCAAGGCGGGCGACCATATCGCCGACCTCGTCGTCACCTCCCCCGGCATTCCCGAACAGCATCTGCCGCTGGTCGCGGCGACCGACGTGGGCAAGGCCGGGTTCTTCGGGCGTGCCTGGGCGGGGCTGCGGTCGCTCCTGTGACGCGCGCCGTGACGGCGTGACGCCGTTCGTCGGCAATACCGCCGCCAGGACCGGGTTCGCCGCGGCGCTGGCGGGCGGGTCGATGCACCACGCCTGGCTGTTCGTCGGGCCGGAAGGCGTCGGCAAGGCGAGCTTCGCCAGGGCCGCGGCGGCGCGACTGCTCGCCGATGCCGCCGCCGACCGCGATCTGCCCGCGGGGATCGACCTGCCCCCCGGCAATCGGACGCGCGCGCTGATCGAGGCGGGATCGCATCCCGATTATCGGCTGCTATCGCGCTTGCCCAAGGATCCCGAAAAACCCGATCAGGATCTGGCGCGCAGCATCACGATCGCACAGATCCGCTCGCTCCAACCGATGTTCGCGACACGACCGTCGATGAGCGCGCGCCGCGTCGTCGTGATCGATGCCGCCGACGATCTCGAACGGTCGGGCGCCAACGCGTTGCTCAAGAGCCTCGAGGAACCACCGGCGGGAACGATCTTCCTGCTTATTAGCCACGCGCCGGGGCGCTTGCTCGCGACGATCCGGTCGCGCTGCCGGTTGCTTCGATTCGAGGCTCTGAACGAGGAGGACGTCGCCACCGCGATCCGCGCGCGGCAGCCCGAGATCGGCCCCGACGAGTTGGTCGCGATGGCGCGCGCAGGTGAGGGGGCACCCGGCCGCGCGCTCCGCTATGCCGGGCTCGACATCGCCGCACTCGATGCCGCGATTGCCGGAATCGCGAGCGACGGCGATAGCGACAACGCGCGCCGCATCAAGCTGGCCAAGGCACTGGCGGGCAAGACGGCGACCGCGCGGTATCAGGCGTTCCTGGAGCGCGCGCCCGCGCTGATCGCACGCGCGGCGCGGGATCGATCGGGCGACCAGCTCAAGACCGCGCTCGACGCACATGCGGCGGCGCGCGATCTGGCCGCGGCGGCGCTGGGGCTGACGCTCGATCAGCAGGCGACCGTCTTCGAAATGGCGGGGATCGTCGCGCGGCTGCGCTGATCGTCAGGCTTCACCTCGCCGCGACGATGATCTAGACGCGCGGGCATGGGCGACCCTTTTTATATCACCACCGCGATCAGCTATCCCAATGGTCGCCCGCATATCGGCCACGCCTATGAGGCGATCGCGGCGGATGCCATCGCGCGCTTCCACCGCCAGGCGGGGCGCGACGTGCGGTTCCAGACCGGCACCGACGAACACGGCCTCAAGATGGTCCAGACCGCGCGGGATACGGGCCAACCGGTCGCCGAGCTCGCCGCGGAGATGTCGTCCTGTTTCAAAGCGATGTGCGACAATCTTAACATCTCCTATGATCGCTTCATCCGCACCACCGAGCCCGATCACTACGCCGCGAGCCAAGCGATCTGGCGGGCGATGGAGGCCAAGGGCGACCTGTATCTGAGCCGTTACGAAGGCTGGTATTCGGTCCGCGACGAAGCCTATTACGACGAAAAGGAACTGACCGGGGAGGGCGATGCCCGGTTGTCGCCGCAAGGCACCCCGGTCGAATGGACCGCCGAAGAGAGCTGGTTCTTTCGCCTGTCGAACTATCAACAGCCGCTGCTCGATCATTTCGCCGCCAACCCCGATTTCATCCGCCCCGAGACCCGCCGCAACGAGATCGTCCGGTTCGTCGAGGGGGGGCTGTCCGACCTGTCGGTATCGCGCACCAGTTTCGACTGGGGCGTGCCCGTGCCGGGCAGCGACGGCCATGTGATGTATGTGTGGGTCGATGCGCTGACCAATTATCTGACCGGCGCGGGTTACCCGGAGAAGGGCGACGATTGGCGCTACTGGCCCGCCGATATCCACCTGATCGGCAAGGATATCGTCCGCTTCCACGCGGTCTATTGGCCCGCCTTCCTGTTGTCGGCGGGGATCGCGCTGCCCACGACCGTGTTCGGCCACGGCTTCGTCCTGCAACGCGGCGAAAAAATGTCGAAATCGCTCGGCAACGTCGTCGATCCGGATGGCCTCGCGAAGGCGTTCGGGGTCGATGCGCTGCGGTATTTCCTGCTGCGCGATGTCAGTTTCGGGCATGACGGCAGCTATTCGCCCGAAGCGATCGTGGCGCGGGTCAATGCCGAACTCGCCAACAGCTTCGGCAATCTCGCCCAGCGAACCTTGTCGTTCATTGCCAAGAACCTGGCAGGCGCTTTTCCCGACACCGGCAGGTCCGACGAGGCTGATGGCATGGTGATCGAGCAGGTAGTCGTGGCTTGTGCCGCGCTGAAGGCTGGGTTCACCGACCTGTCGCTGTCGCAGGGGATCGAGGCCTGGATGCGCGGCGTCTTCGCCTGCAACCAATATATCGATGCGCAGGCGCCTTGGGCATTGCGCAAGACCGACCCCGAGCGGATGCACGCGGTGCTGCGCACCTTGGTTCGCGCGATCCGGATGCTTGCGATCGCGATCCTGCCGGTCGTGCCGCAATCGGCGGGCAAGGTGCTCGATCAGCTCGGCGCCGACGCGCGCGACCATGCCGCGATCGATGATGACGGCTGGTACGACGCGATCGTTGCCAGCGGATTCCGGATCGCGTCGCCGACCCCGATCTTCCCGCGGCTCGAACTGCCGGTCGAGGCCGCCTGATGCTCGCCGACAGCCATTGTCACCTCAACTACAAGGGGATGGCGGAGCAGCAACCCGAGATTCTCTCTCGCGCGCGCGCCGCGGGGGTTACCGCGATGCTCAACATCTCGACCCGCGAACGCGAATGGGACGAGGTAATCGCGACCGCCGAGCGCGAGCCCGATGTCTGGGCATCGATCGGGGTGCATCCGCATGAGGCCGATCAGCATCCCGACGTCGATACCGTTGCATTGGTCGCGCGCGCCGCGCATCCGCGCGTCGTCGGGATCGGCGAAAGCGGGCTGGATTATTATTACGACCATTCCGATCGCACCCGCCAACAGGCGAGTTTCCGGATCCACATCGCCGCCGCGCGCGAGACCGGACTGCCGATCATCGTCCACACCCGCGACGCCGAGGAGGACACACTCGCGATCCTGGCCGATGAGATGGGGAAGGGGGCATTCCCCGCGGTGATCCATTGCTTCACCGCGAGCGGCGCGTTCGCCGACCGGGCGCTGGAGCTCGGCTGTTATATATCGATATCGGGCATCGTGACGTTCAAGAACGCGAAGGATCTGCAGGACACCGCGGCGCGCCTGCCGCTAGAGCGACTGCTGATCGAGACCGACGCGCCGTTCCTCGCCCCCGTCCCCCACCGCGGCAAGAGCGGTGAACCCGCCTTTGTCGCAGACACAGCGAGATTCCTCTCCACCCTACGGGACGAAGATTACCAATATCTTACTGCGCATACTTCAGACAACTTCTTTAAGTTGTTTTCCAAGGCGCGCGCGTGAAAGTCCGCATCTTGGGATCGGGCACCTCGTCGGGCGTCCCCCGGATCGGCAACGACTGGGGCGCGTGCGATCCGACCGAGCCACGCAACCGGCGGCTGCGCTCGTCGATCCTGGTCGAACATCGCGACACCCGCATCCTGATCGACACCAGCCCTGACATGCGCGAGCAGTTTCTCGCCGCCGACATCGCGACGATCGACGCGGTCATCTGGACGCATGACCATGCCGATCACTGCCATGGCATCGACGATCTCCGCCAGGTCTACCACGCGCTTCGCGCGCCGGTCGCGGGCTATGCGCGGCCCGACACGCTCGCCGCGCTGACCGATAGCTTCGCCTATGCCTTTTCCGGGCGCGACGGGTATCCACCGACGATCGCCGCGGCGGGATTGCCCGATCGATTGACGATCGGCGGCGTCGCGATCACCGCGGTGGACCAGCCGCATGGCTCAATCCATTCGGTCGGCCTTTTGTTCGAGGCGGATGGCGTCGCGATCGGTTACGCCACCGATTTCAACGAGATGACAGCGGATATGGCGTCACTGTATCAGGGTCTGGACGTCTGGATCGTCGACGCGCTGCGCCGCGCGCCGCACCCGACGCATCCTGACCTCGCTACGGTGCTCGGCTGGGTCGAACGCTTTGCGCCGAGGCAGACTGCGCTGGTCCACATGGATCACACGATGGATTATGCGACGCTGTGCGCCGAACTGCCCGATGGCGTCGAGCCGGGGTATGACGGGCTGGTCCTGCCGCGATGAGCGGCGCGCGAGTCGCGAATGTCGTGTTCTACGGGCTGTTCCTGCTGCTGCCGCTATCGGCGTTGTTCGCGCGGCGACTGCCGATCGCCCGCACCGCGACGATGGCGCTCGCGTGGCTGGCGATTTTCGGCATCGCGCTGTTGCTGGTCAGCCAGCGTTCCCGCTTCGAGGGACTCACAACGCTATTCAGCGACCAGCGGACAACGGGGAGCGAAACCCGCATCCAGATGGCGCACGATGGCCATTTCTGGGCGGACGTGACGATCGATGGCGTATCGCGGCGAATGCTGATCGATAGCGGCGCGACGACGACGACGTTGTCGGTCGCGACCGCACGCGCCGCGGGATTGGATACCGGGGAAAGCTCGTTTCCGGTGCTACTCGAGACCGCCAACGGCACGATCAGTGCGCAAAGCGCGACCGCCAGGCACGTCGTCGTCGGCAGCATTGCGATCGACGACCTTGGCGTGGTGGTATCGCCCGCCGCGGGCGATCTCGACCTGTTGGGGATGAACTTCCTGTCGCGGCTGGCGTCTTGGCGGGTCGAAAAGGGCACCCTCATCCTTACTCTATAATAGGAATACATTTTACATAATGTATATTATCGATTTGACATGCGAGCTCATGGAGCGGCTTTTGCTGTCCTCCCCTGATCGGCCCTTCACATGATCGAGCGGCTGGTCGCGATCATGGCGCGATTGCGCGATTCGGAGCGCGGCTGCGCCTGGGATGTCGCGCAGACCTTCTCGACTGTCGCGCCGTATACGATCGAGGAAGCGTATGAGGTCGCCGACGCGATCGAGCGTGGCGATATGGTCGACCTCAAGGACGAACTCGGCGATCTGCTGCTGCAGGTCGTCTTTCACGCGCGGATCGCGGAGGAAGCTGGTCATTTTGCGCTCCCCGACGTGGTCGCGGCGATTTCGGACAAGATGGAACGACGGCACCCGCATCTCTTCGGCGATGCGGACGCGGGTTCGCCGCCGCGCTGGGAAGAGCTGAAGGCCGACGAGCGTAACGCCCGCGGCGCGACGAGTGCGCTCGACGGGGTCGCGATCCCGCTCCCCGCGTTATTGCGCGCGCAGAAGCTGCAGAATCGCGCGGCACGGGTCGGGTTCGATTGGCCCGACGCGGCGGGACCGCGTGCGAAGATCGATGAGGAAGTTGCTGAAATCGAAGCGGCTTCGGCAGAGACGGTGGAAGAGGAAATAGGCGATTTGCTGTTCGCGGTCGTCAATTGGGCGCGCCATCTCGGCGTCGATCCCGAAGCCGCGCTGCGGGCCGGCAACGCCAAGTTCGAGCGCCGGTTCCGTGCGATGGAGGAGCGCGCGGGCGACGCCTTCGTGGCGCTCTCCCTCGATGAAAAAGAAGCGTTGTGGCAGCGCGTCAAGGGCGACTGACGAAGCGATCATGGTCTGCAGGCGACAGGCGGACATCAAAGGTCATCGCGGTGCCGTCGGTATCCTGACGCAGCACGTCGCCGTGGGCGTGGAGCCACGCCGCGCCTGCGCCGTCGCTCGCGTCGAGCGAGAGCGTATAGCGCCGGTGCGCCGCGGTCAGCTGGGTCGCGACTTGATCGACCAGGTCCGCCACCCCTTCCCCGCTCAGCGCTGACAGCGTGACGACGTCGTCGCGCCGCGCCGCCAACGCCATCATCGCCTCGCGCGCATCGGGATCGAGCAGGTCGAGCTTGTTCCACGCCTCGAACCGCGGCGTGGTCGCGGCAACGCCGATGTCCGCCAACACCGTCTCGACGTCGCTGCGCTGTGCCTCGGTATCGGGATGCGCGATGTCGCGGACATGAAGGAGTAAATCGGCGGACACGACCTCTTCGAGCGTCGCCTTGAAGGCGGCGACGAGCTGGGTCGGCAGGTCTGACACGAATCCCACGGTGTCGGACAGGATCGCCTTGTCGATGCCAGGCAGACTGATCTGGCGCAGTGTCGGGTCGAGCGTCGCGAACAACAGGTTCTCCGCCATGACGTCAGCGCCGGTCAGCCGATTGAATAACGTGGATTTTCCGGCGTTGGTATAGCCGACCAGCGCGATCACTGGCCATGGCGCGCGCTGGCGCCGGTCGCGATGGAGCCCGCGAGTGCGGCTGACCTGATCGAGTTCCTTGCGCAGCCGCGCCATCCGATCACGGATCAAGCGGCGATCCGCCTCGATCTGCGTTTCGCCGGGACCACCCAGAAAGCCGAAGCCGCCGCGTTGCCGCTCGAGGTGGGTCCAGCTCCGCACGAGCCGCCCTGCCTGGTAATCGAGATGCGCCAGTTCGACCTGGAGCCTGCCCTCCGCGGTCGCCGCGCGTTCGCCGAAGATTTCGAGGATCAGCCCGGTCCGGTCAATCACCTTGGTGCCGAGCGCGGTTTCGAGATTGCGCTGCTGGACCGGCGACAGGCTGGCGTCGAACACGACCAGATCGGCGTCCTCCATCCGCGCCATCGCGGCGAGTTGTTCGACCTGCCCGCTGCCGATCAGCGTCGCGGGTTTGGGCGCGCGGACGCGAAAGACGTGGCGTTCGACGACGTTAAGACCGATCGCCAGCGCCAGCCCTGCGGTTTCCTCCAGCCGTGCGTCGGCGTCGCGCTCCGCATGACCCTGTTCGGGCAACACCACGATCGCCTTGCCGCCGCGCGCCAGATCGTCGCGGTCACGATTGAAGCCATCGCTCACGCTTGGTCCGCACCATCGTCGTCGGTGTCGTCGTCATCGGCCTCGGTCTCACCCGCGAGGTCGAGCGCCCGCGAGGGCTGAATCGTCGAGACCGCGTGCTTGTAGACGAGCTGCGCCATATCCTCGCGCCGCAGCAGCATGCAGAACAGGTCAAACCCCGCGATCTGCCCCTGCAGCATCACCCCGTTGATCAGGAACATCGTCACCGGATCGTCGGACTTGCGCACCGCGTTGAGGAAAATATCCTGCAACAACGGGTTCTTCTTCGGCGCTTCTCCCATCCCCTCGACCAGTTCGGCGACGTCCATCGGTCCGGCCGGCATGATCGTCGAGATCGCATGTTTGTAGATCAGCTGCGATTGGCCGTCGCGGCGCAGCAGCACCGAAAAATTGTCGAACCACGTCACGATTCCCTGCAGCTTGACGCCCTTGACCAGGAACATCGTCACCGGGGTCTTCGAGCGGCGGAGGGAATTGAGGAAGAGGTCCTGGAGCGACCCCTGCTTGTCGGCCATGTGATCGGCTTTCGGTTCTTGGCGGGACGGTACGCCCGCTACTGCGCCGTTTCCCGGCGTCGGATCGGCCCCTGCAAGGCGCCATCGTCGTAATCTAGGTCGGCGGCCCGATAAGTCCACCCGCCCCCGTCACCTGGCCCCGTTCACTCGTCGCGCGTGTCGGTGATCCCCAGCAGCTTCAATTTGCGGTGGAGCGCGGAGCGTTCCATCCCGATGAAGCTGGCGGTTCGACTGATATTGCCCGAGAAGCGCCTGATCTGGACGCGCAGATATTCGCGTTCGAACGTCTCGCGCGCCTCGCGGAGCGGTGCACCCATGATCGCGCCGCCGCTGCCACCGCCGACGTCGCCCTGCTTGCCGAGCACTTCGGCGGGGATCATGTCGAGATCGATCCGGCCGATCCGATCGCCGGGTGCCAGGATGATCGTCCGTTCGACGACATTGCGGAGCTGGCGCACATTGCCCGGCCATTCGTAGGACTGAAGCGCGACCATCGCATCGCCGGCGATTTCGGGCGTGGGGACGCGGCGTTCGGTCGCGTAATGCGCCAGAAAATGGTCGACCAGCGCGGGAATGTCCTCGCGCCGCTCGGCCAGCGAGGGGATGACGACCGGAACGACGTTGAGCCGATAATAAAGATCCTCGCGGAACCGACCCTCCGCGATTTCCACGGTCAGGTCGCGCCCGGTCGCGGAGACGACGCGGACATCGACCTTGACGATGCGCGTGCCCCCGACCCGGCTGAAACTCTGGTCGGTCAGGACGCGCAGGATACGGCCCTGGGTCGCGATCGGCATGTCGGCGATCTCGTCGAGGAACAGCGTGCCGCCATGCGCCTGTTCGAGCAGCCCGGGACGCACGAGGTTGCCGCCCTCCTCCGCGCCGAACAGCTCCTCGTCGACGCGTTCGGGAGTCATCCGCGCGGCGCTGACCACGACGAACGGCGCGTCGGCGCGCTGGCTCCACCCGTGGAGCAGGCGCGCGGCGATTTCCTTGCCGACCCCGGCGGAGCCCATGATGAGCACGCGGCTGCCGGTCGCGGCGACGCGCTTCAGCGTCGCGCGCACCCCGTTGATTGCGGGCGAATGGCCGGTGAGGTCGATGTCGCGACCGACCGACGCGCGCAAGGTCGCGACCTCGCGCCGCAGGCGTTCGGTTTCGGTCGCGCGCGCCACCATCAGCAGCAAGCGCTCGGCCTCGAACGGTTTTTCGATGAAATCAGCCGCCCCGCGACGGATTGCGGCGACCGCGGTGTCCAGATTCCCGTGCCCCGAGATGACCAGCACCGGGAGCGACGGATCGCGTCGCTTGATCTCGCCGAGCAGTTCGAGCCCGTCGAGTCGCGATCCCTGGAGCCAGACGTCGAGCAAAACCAACGACGGGCGCCGCGCCGCGATTGCTTCGAGTGCGCTGTCGCTGTCCGCGGCGTTACGCGTGTCGTACCCTTCGTCTTCGAGCACGCCGGCGACCAGTTCGCGGATATCTTGTTCGTCATCGACGACGAGGATGTCGAGCGGCATGATGTCAGTTCCGATTTCTGCTGAGTGCGGCGAGCTGGCCATCCCCTGCCGGCTCGGGTGTGGTGGCCCCCTGGTCGAGCGTCGCGAGCGTACCCGCGTCGAAATCCATCCGGACGATCGTACCGCCGCCCTCGCGATCGGCGAAGGTCATCGTGCCGAGATGCTCCTCGACGATCTTCTTGACGATCGCGAGGCCCAGCCCGGTACCACGCGCGCGGGTGGTCATATAGGGCTCGACGATCCGATCACGGTCTGCGGGGAGTCCTACCCCGCTGTCGGCGACCTCGACGACGACATGATGGCCGATCTGCTCCAGCGACATCACGACCGAGGCGTGGGGGGTGTCGCCCTTTGCCTCAATCGCTTCGACCGCATTCTTGACAATGTTCGTAAACGCTTGGCCGAGCTGACGGCGATCGCAGACCATCGTCGGACCGGAACCATCCTCCGACGCCTCATTGATCAATTCAAACTGGATGCCGGGATGCGCGACCTCATGAAGGAATAGCGCCTGGCGGGCGATGTCGACCAGCGATTCGTCGCGAAACACGGGTTTGGGCATGCGCGCGAACGACGAAAATTCGTCGACCATCCGGCGCAGATCGCCGACCTGGCGGATGATCGTATCGGTCAGCCGCGCAAACGTCCCGTCATCGGACTCGATCTTGCCGCCATAGCGCCGCTGGAGTCGTTCCGCCGCGAGCTGGATCGGGGTCAGCGGGTTCTTGATCTCGTGCGCGATCCGGCGTGCGACGTCAGACCAGGCGGCGCGGCGCTGGTCGAGCACCTGCTGGGTAATGTCGTCGAAAGTCAGGATCGGGCCGGTCTCGGTCCGCGCGATCCGGACTGCGAGCGTCCGGGTTTCCGCGCCGCGCGCGACCTGGACGATGCCCTCGCGCGCGCCGCTGGCGTCGAATTCGGCGAGTTCGGGCGCGATATCGGCGAGCGCCGCGCCGACCAGCGCATCGGCACCGAGCAGATCGATCGCGGACTGGTTGGCGATCTGGATCGCGCGGCCAAGATCGGTCGCGAGCACCCCCGCCGAGACCCCCGCCATCACCGCCTCGATCAACGCCCGGCGGTTTTCGAGCTGGGTGTTGGCGGTGACCAGCGCGGTATTCTGTTGCTCGATCCGTCCGGTCATCTGGTTGAAGGCGTTGGCGAGCGTTCCGACCTCGTCGTCCGCGCCGGTTTCGACGACGCGAACGGTCAGGTCGCCATCCGCCACCTGCCGCGCCGCCGACACGAGCGAGTCGACCGGCCCGACCAGACGATCGGCGACCAGCAGCGCGATCCACATCGCAAGGCCGACGATCAACAGCGCTACTGCGAACAAGGCGACGTTGAACTTGAGCTGCAGACTCCGTGATCGCGCCTGAAGCGCTTCGTAATCGCGAATGATCCCGTCGGCGGCGACGTTCTGGCGGTTAAGGAAATCGACGTTGTTGGGCGTCGCAACGTAGAGAAACAGGTTCTGCGCCCGATCTATCGGGGTGATTACCCACAAGACGTCCGAATCGAGGTTGATGTATGTCTTGCCGTTCGCGGTAAGGAGATTGAGCACCGATCCGGTCACCCGGCTGGCAAAGACGCGATCGTCGGGTGCCTCCCACGCGTACATTGCTTCGACGTTGCGGCCGTCCGCCACGCGGAACAGGACCGCTTGATACAGGCTACGAATATAGGTCTGCGCCAAGAAATTGCGCTCAAAGTCGGCCGATTTGGCGGGAATATCCGGATAATTGAGATGGAGGTCCTTGGCCATTGCCTGCGCCTCGCCGCTCCAGCGATCGGTGACGAGTGTCTGCCCCTCCTTCGCCAACGCCATCGTCGATTCGAGCGCCGCGCGCGCGCGCTGCGACCCCCAGAGTTGGACACCCGATTGAAAGAGGATCGACGCCGCGATGACCGTCAGGACGATCGGCACGCTCGCGATCAGTGAAAACACCGCGACCAGCCGGATATGAAGTCGCCCTCCCCCGGCGAGCGAAGCGCGGGCCGCACGCCGTCGCGCGATACGTCGACCGAGGAGCACGATCAGCGCCACGAACGGCAGCAAATTGGCCAACAGCAGCACCGCCGCCATCGCCGGGCTGAACAATTGCCCGGACGCGTTCTGCTGACCGACGAAATGATAAGTCGCGCCCAGTGCCGCGATCGCGATCACGAGCACGCCGAGTTCGAGCATCGGCGTGACGTGAAAGCGTCGCGCCAATCCGTCGGACGCGGGCTCTGGCTTCAAGGCCGGGGGCGTCAGCGACGCATTCATCGTGGCCCCCGTACAACGCGAATTGTTGCACGGAAACCACATAATCGAGATTTACCGCGACCGGTCGACGTCTTCCACCACTTCGCCGCTTCCCGCAATGTCGATCCCGAGCACATCCAGCCGTTTGCGCAGCGTGTTGCGGTTGATCCCCAGCGCGCGCGCCGCGCGGAGCTGGTTGCCGCCATGGCGCGCCAGCACTGCCTCGATCAGCGGCCGTTCGACGTCGCCGATCACCCGCGCGTGGAGCGTCCCGTCATCGAGCGCACCGGGGCGTTCGCTCGCGATGCGGTCGATCAGCTGGCGAACCGCGACCGCGATGCCCGCGTCGGGATCGCGCGCGGTCGCGGCGTCGCCGAACAGCCCCCCGATCGTGCCCTCGTCGATCACCTCATCGCGCGCTAGGACCGCGAGGCGGCGCATCGCGTTTTCGAGCTCGCGGACATTGCCGGGCCAGTCGTGCGCCGCCAGCCGGTGCAGTGCAGCCGACGACAATCGCCGTCGCGGCAGGCCCTGCGCCGCGGCCGAATCGAGAAAATGCCGCGCCAGCAGCGGAATGTCCTGACGCCGATCGCGCAACGGTGGCAGCGCAACGGGAACGACGTTGAGCCGGTAGAACAGATCCTCGCGAAACCGCCCGCCCGCGACCAGCGTCGTGAGATCGCGGTTGGTCGCGGCGACGATCCGCACGTCGGTTTGAATCGTGCGCGCGCCGCCGACGGTCGTGAATTCGCCCGACTGGAGCACGCGGAGCAGCCGGGTCTGCGCCTCCATCGGCATGTCGCCGATCTCGTCGAGGAACAACGTGCCCCCGGCGGCCTGTTCGAACCGCCCCGCGTTGCGCTGTGCCGCCCCGGTGAACGCGCCGCGTTCGTGGCCGAACAATTCCGCCTCGATCAGCTCGCGCGGGATCGCGGCCATGTTGATCGCGACGAAGGGCGCGGCGCGGCGCCCGCCCAGATCGTGGATCGCGCGCGCGACAAGCTCCTTGCCCGTCCCCGATTCGCCCGAGATCAGCACGGTGAGGTCGTTCGACACGACGCGGGCGATGACGCGATAAACGTCCTGCATCGCGGGCGATCGCCCGATCAGCGGCAGCGCGGAGTCGTCGGCCGGACTCGTTTCGGAATCGGCGTCGGTGGCGGTCGAGGTGCGCGCGGTCGCGCCCGCGACCGCGCGGATCAGGTCGTCGAGGTCGAATGGCTTGGGCAGATATTCATACGCCCCCGCCTCGGTCGCGCGGACCGCGGTGGTCAGCGTGTTCTGCGCCGACAGTACGATGATCGGGAGCGACGGGAATCGCGCCCCGATGCCCGCGAGGTGATCGATACCGTCGCCGTCGGGCAGCACGACGTCGGTGACCAACACATCGGGGATGCCCCCCGCCAGCGCGCGATCGAGTTCGGCAAGGCTCGCCGCGGTCGCGACGTCGTGCCCTGCGCGGCGGAGCGCCTGCGCGACGACGGTGCGGATCGCCGAATCATCGTCGACCACCAGGACGCAAGTCATGTGCCGCTCACGATGCGGCCCGGGGGAGCAACAGGCGCAACACGGTCATCTCGGGGTGTCCTTCGCGGGCATATTGAACGATCCCGCCCATATCGCGCATCAGCTTGTCGACGAGCGCGAGGCCAAGTCCCTGCCCTTCGCGACGTCCTGACACGAACGGATCGAACAGATTGTCGGCGATGTCGGCGGGTGCGCCGGGGCCGTTGTCGATCACGCAGATCTCGATCGGCAACGGCACCCTGGGGCGGCCGGGCGCGGCGCTCACCGCCATGCCGTGGCGATAGGCGGTGGTGATCGCGAGCCGGGGTTCGCGCACGGGACGCACCGCCTCGCGCGCGTTGGTGAGCAGGTTGATGACGATCTGGGTCAGCGCATCGCGGTTGATCAACGCGGGCGGCAGCGAGGGATCGAACCGCTCCTCGATCCCGATCCCGCGTGCGAAGCCCGCGAGCGCCAGGCTGCGCGCGTGGCCGATCAAGGGATAGATATTCTCAGCCGCCAGCGGCAGCGCGCGGGTGTCGCTGAAATCCTGCATCCGGTCGATCAGCGCGGCGATCCGATCGACCTCGGTGATGATCAACGTGGTCAGTTCGCCCGCGCCGATCAGCTGCGCCGCGCCGCGAATCCCCGACAGCGGGTTCTTGACTTCGTGCGCCAGCATCGCCGCGGCGCCGGTCGCGGCGCGCGCACTCGCGGCGCGATCCGCGGAATGACCGAGCCCGCGCGAGGCCGCGGCGGGATGGAGCGAGATTGCGCGCCAGCCGGGATGATCGGCGATCATCGCCTCGACGAAATCGACCCGGATGGTGGGGCCGTGGCGGGTTTCGATCAGCGTGTCGTAGACCGCGAAGCCGTGGCCATCGCGGCGGTCGCCACCGATCGGCGGGGGCAGGATCGCAGCGAGCGGCTGCCCCTGCATCACGCGTTCGGACAGGTTGAGCAATTCCTCCGCCAGCCCATTCGCGTGCGCGATACGGTCGTCGGGATCGACCACCACGACCGCGACCGGCAGTGCGGTGAAGAGCTCGGCGAACCCGGGGCGCCCCGCCATGCCGGGCTCAGGCGGCTTCGCGGTCGCGCCAGGGGGCGTAGAAGTCGGCAAGCATCGCCTGGACGCGCTTGGGGTCCGGTTCCTGGTTCACGGCATTGCGGAATTCGGCCGACCCGGTCAGGCCCTTGGTGTACCAGCCGATATGCTTGCGTGCCATATTGACGCCGGTAATGCTGCCATAATGATCGAGCATCATCGCATAATGTTCGGTGATCACGCGATATTGTTCGTCGATCGACGGATCGGGGACGCGTCCGCCCGACGATAGCCATGTCATCACCTGCCCGAGCAGCCACGGGCGGCCATAAGCGCCGCGGCCGATCATCACGCCGTCGGCGCCCGATTGCTCCAGCGCCGCCTCGGCGTCGTCGATCGAACAGATGTCGCCATTGGCGATGACGGGCACGGAGACCGCGTCCTTGACCCGGCGGATGAACCGCCAGTCGGCCTCCCCCTTGTACATCTGGTTACGCGTGCGACCGTGGACGGTGATCATCCTGACACCCAGATCCTCCGCGATCCGCGCGAGATCGGGGGCGTTGAGGCTATCGTGGCACCAGCCCATCCGCATTTTGAGCGTCACCGGCGCGCTGACCGCCTCGACCACGCCCCTGATGATCGCTGCGGCGAGATTGGTGTCGCGCATCAGCGCCGATCCGGCATCGCCATTGGTCACCTTGCGGACCGGGCAACCCATGTTGATGTCGATGATCGCTGCACCGCGGTCCTCGGCAAGCTTCGCCGCCTCCCCCATCTCGTACGGCGTGCAGCCGACCAGCTGCATCGAGACGGGTTCTTCGGACAGGTGCCACGCGGTCTTCTGGAGCGACTGGCGGGTCTCGCGGATCGCGGCTTGCGATGCGACCATCTCGGTCACGTTGAGCCCCGACCCATAGCGGCGGACGAGGACGCGGAACGGCATGTCGGTGACGCCGGTCATCGGTGCCAGCACGACGGGGCAATCGATCCGGACGGGTCCGATCTGGATGGGGGCGAGCGTGCGCATGTGCCTGAATTTTGAGCAGGTAGGTGAAACCGTGCTGCGGCGCAAGATTTGCGCGATGTCGCGATACCCCCTAGGCGGCGGCGATGGCGCGCCAGGACACGATTGTCGCGATCATCGTCGCCGCCGGCAAGGGTGAGCGGATCGGTGGCGCGGACCCCAAGCAATTCATCGATCTCGGCGGTTGCCCGCTCGTCGAACACAGCCGCATGGCGCTCGCGGCGCATTCGCGGATCGATCGCGTCGTCGTTGTCGTCGCCCCCGATCAGGCCGACCGGATCCCCGATGCGCGCCCGATCGGCGGCGCGACCCGACGCGAATCGGTGCGCAACGCGCTCGAGGAACTGGCGGATAGCGGAGTCTCCACCGTGCTGATCCACGATGCCGCGCGTCCCTTCGTCCCGCCTGCGGTGATCGATCGGCTGCTCGACGCGCTCGACGCGCAGCCGGGCGCGGTGCCGGTGCTGCCGATCACCGACACGCTGGCGAGGGGTGACAGCGTGCTGACCGAAGGCGTATCGCGCGACCATGTCTTTCGTTTGCAGACCCCCCAGGCGTTCCGGTTCGACGCGATCCTCGATGCGCACCGCCGCTGGCCTGCCACCGAGGACGCGACCGATGACGCCGGGATGGCGCAGCGGACGGGGCATGACGTCATGATGGTCGAAGGGTCGCCGATCCTCGACAAGATCACCTACCCCGCCGACCTGGCGCTCGCCGAGGCGCGAATCGCTCAGGCGATGGAAACCCGATCGGCGAGCGGATTCGACGTACATCGGCTCGAGGCTGGCGAGGAATTGTGGCTGGGCGGCGTCTTGATCCCGCACGACAAGGGTCTGTCCGGGCACAGCGACGCCGATGTCGCGCTCCACGCGCTGACCGATGCATTGCTCGGCACGATCGCGGCGGGGGATATCGGGACGCATTTTCCGCCGAGCGACCCGCAATGGAAGGGCGCAGACTCGGCGCAGTTCCTCCAGCACGCCGCCGCGCTGATCGCCGAGCGTGGCGGGCGGATCGATTTCGTCGACCTGACATTGATGTGCGAGGCGCCCAAGATCGGGCCGCATCGCGCCGCGATGCAGACGCGGATCGCGGCGTTGCTCGGGCTCCAGGCGGATCGCGTCAGCATCAAGGCGACCACCACCGAACGGCTCGGCTTCACCGGGCGCGGCGAAGGCATCGCGGCGCAGGCGATCGCGACCGTGAGCGTGCCGCGATGAGGGCGCTTGCGGCCATCTTCATGGCGTCGGCGCTCGCCGCGTCGCCTGCGGCGGCACAGACGCGCTGCATCACCGCGCCCGAGGCCGAAGCGATGGCGCAGGTCGCGCTGCCCGATATCATCCGCCAGACCGGCGTCGTGTGTGCCGCAAGACTGCCCGCGACCAGCCTGGTCCGGCAGACCCGCGGTGTGTTCATCGCCAAATATGATGCCGCGGCGGATCGCGCCTGGCCGACCGCGCGCGGCGCGATCGTCAAGCTGAGCGACCCGATGGTCGATTCGCTGCTCGGGTCGGACTTCGCGCGCCCGCTCCTCACGTCGCTGATCGGCCCGCTGCTGGTCGGGCGGATCGCGGTGGAGGACTGCCCGGTGATCGACCGGCTGGTAACCCAGCTTGCCCCCCTGCCCGCGTCGAACACCGCGTCGATCATCGTGACGACATTACAATATCTGCAGGCCGAAAAGGCGCGCGGGCAAAATGTCGCGGTACCCAACCTCCCCTTATGTGCGGCGCCCAAATGATGGACACGATCCTCCCGCCCGAACTCGTCGAGGCCGCGCGCCGCGTCATCGCGGCCAATGCCGCGATCGGCCGCAAGGTGACGGTCGCGGAAAGTTGCACCGGCGGGCTCGTCGCGGCGGCGCTGACCGAAATTCCGGGATCGTCCGCGGTGATGGAGGCGGCGTTCGTCACCTATTCGAACGAGGCCAAGCTCGACCTGCTCAACGTCAGTTCCGACGTGATGGAGACGTTCGGCGCGGTGTCGATCGCGATCGCGTGGAGCATGGCGCAGGGCGCGCTGGAGGCGAGCAACGCCGATGTCGCGGTGGCGATCACGGGGGTGGCCGGCCCCGACGGCGGGTCGATCAAGAAACCGGTCGGCACCGTCGTCTTCGCGCGTGCCGAAAGGGGTGGCGATCCCGCGGATATTCACGCCGAACGCAAGGATTACGGCGATCTGGGCCGCGGCGGCGTCAGGCTTCAGGCGGCGTTGTGCGCGCTGGAATTGTTGCTGCCGTAGAGGTCGGCGGCGCGGGTTTCGAACGCGCCGATCATCTTGCGCAGCGCCTGGCCGAAGACCTGCCCGGCGAGCATCTCGAATACCCGGTTCTTGAACGCGAAATCGACCGAGAAATCGACCGCGCAGCCGTCAGGTTCGGGGCGAAAGCGCCAGTCGTTGTGGAGGAACTTGAGCGGCCCGTCGATATATTCGACGTGGATATGGCTTGCGCGCTCCTTGTCGACCTTCGACGTGAAGGTTTCGCGCAACCCCTTGAACCCGACGATCATGTCGGCAAGCGATTCGGTCGCGCTGTCCTCCCTCACGCGCATCGCGGACACCCAAGGCAGGAATTCGGCATAGCGCCCGACGTCCGCGACCAGGTCGAACATCTGTTCGCACGAATAGGGCAGATGCCGGGTCTCGTTATGCTTGGGCACGCCCGCTTCCGGTCTGCGCGAGCTTCGCGTCGCGGTTGGCCCTGAGCTTCGCGAAATCGTCGCCCGCGTGATAGCTCGACCGGGTCAGCGGCGAGGAGGCGACGAGCAGGAACCCCTTGGCGCGCGCGATCCCGGCATAGGCGTCGAATGCCTTGGGGGTCACGAATTCGGCGACCTTGGCGTGGCGCGGGGTCGGCTGGAGATACTGGCCCATCGTCAGGAAATCGATGTCGGCGGAGCGCATGTCGTCCATCACCTGATGGATTTCGAGCCGCTCCTCGCCCAGCCCGAGCATCACGCCGGATTTGGTGAAGATCGACGGATCGTGCCGCTTCACGCTCTCGAGCAGCCGCAGCGAGGCGTAGTAGCGCGCACCGGGGCGGATCGTGGGATACAGCCGCGGGACGGTTTCGAGGTTGTGATTATAAACGTCCGGCCCCGCCTCGACGATCGATTCGACCGCGGCCTGCGCCTTGTTCCTGAAATCGGGAGTCAGGATTTCGATCGTCGTGGTGGGCGTCGTGCGGCGCAGCGCCTCGATCACGCGGACGAACTGCGCCGCGCCGCCATCGGGCAGGTCGTCGCGGTCGACCGAGGTGATGACGATATGTTCGAGCCCCAGCTCCGCGGCGGCATCAGCGGTATGCTGCGGCTCGCTCAAATCGACCGCGCGCGGCATCCCGGTCTTGACGTTGCAGAACGCGCAGGCGCGGGTGCAGGTGTCCCCCAGGATCATCACGGTCGCGTGTTTCTTGGTCCAGCACTCGCCGATATTGGGGCACGCCGCCTCTTCGCAGACGGTGTTAAGGTTGAGGCGCCGCATCATCGCCTTGGTCTCGGCGAACCCGACGCTGGTCGGGGCCTTGACGCGGATCCAATCTGGCTTGCGTTCCCGGGGGACACGGGCGAGCGGGGTCATCTCGTTCATGTCCCGCGAGATAGCGACTTTGCGCCGCCAAACAACATGCTTAAAGTGGGTGCATGACCGACTTCAGCGACCTCATCACCGGCTATCATCGTTTTCGTCAGGGCGACTGGGCGCACGAACGCGACCGCTGGCGCGAGCTCAGCGAAGGCCAAAGCCCCAAGGTCATGGTGATCGCGTGTTCGGACAGCCGCGTCGACCCGACCCAGATCTTCGACGCAGCGCCGGGCGAAATGTTCGTCGTCCGCAACATCGCCAATCTGGTGCCCCCGTTCGAGGACGACGATAGCCGCCATGGCGTGTCCGCCGCGCTCGAATTCGCGGTGACGCAGCTCGAAGTGCCCGAGATCGTCGTGATGGGGCATGAATCGTGCGGCGGCGTAGGCGCGTGTCTGACCCAGCAATTCAAGGGCGCGAAACCAGGCGCGGGCGGGTTCATCGCGCACTGGATCGACCTGCTCGACGACGCGCGCGAACGGGTCGTCGGGGAAATGGGCGAGGGCCCCGACGCGGTGCGCGCGCTCGAACTGGAAACGGTGCGCGTGTCGATCGCAAACCTGCGCAGTTTCCCCAATATCGCAGCGCGGGAGAAGGCGGGCAAGCTGACGATCCACGGCGCCTATTTCGCGATCCGCGACGGGGTGCTCCACGTGATGGACGACGCGGGCGATTTCGCCGCCGCCTGATCGCTCCCGCCTGATTTGCCCCCGCCTGATCCGTCGTCAGGGGCGGATCTGCCCCTCGCCGTGGACCAGATATTTGAAGCTGGTGAGCTGTTCGAGCCCGACCGGCCCGCGCGCATGCATTTTGCCGGTGGCGATGCCGATTTCGGCGCCCATCCCGAATTCGCCGCCATCGGCAAACTGGGTCGAGGCGTTGTGCATCACGATCGCGCTGTCGATTGCGAGCATGAAGCGCCGCGCAGCGGCGGCGTCCTCGGTCAGGATCGCATCGGTATGGCCCGAGCTATGCGCGTCGACGAATTCAATCCCCTCGTCGAGGCCGTCGACGATCTTCACCGCGGCGATGGCGTCGAGATATTCGGTGTCCCAGTCCGCCTCGGTCGCGGGCTTCAGCCGCGAATCCAGCTTCACTGCCTCGGCATCGCCGCGCAATTCGCAATCGGGCATCGCATCGGCCAGCTTCGGCACGACTCGGTCTGCGACTGTGCGGTCGATGACGATCGTTTCGGTCGCGCCGCAGACGCCGGTGCGGCGCAGCTTGCCGTTGCGGATGACCGCGATCGCCTTGTCGATGTCGGCGGCTTCATGGACGTAGCAATGGTTGTTGCCGTCGAGGTGGAGCAAGGTCGGCACCTTGGCCTGGTCGCGGACGAGTTCGACGAGCCCGCGTCCGCCGCGCGGGATGACGAGATCGATCAGCCCGGTCGCGCGGAGCATCGCGGCGACCGCGTCGCGGTTGGTGGTCTGAACGGCCTGGATCGCATCCGCGGGCAGCCCCGCAGCGGTAAGCCCGGCTTGCATGCACTCCACGATCCGTCGGGTCGAATGGCGGCTTTCCGAACCGCCGCGCAGGATGATCGCGTTGCCCGATTTCAGGCACAGCGCGCTGGCGTCCGCCCCGACATTGGGCCGCGATTCGTAGATCATGCCGATCACCCCGATCGGCACCGTGACGCGTTCGATCCGGAGGCCGTTGGGACGATCGAACGTCGCGAGTACCCTGCCGACCGGGTCGGGTAGCGCGGCGATCTGGTCGAGCGCGTCGGCCATCGCGGCGACGCGGTCCTCGGTCAGTCGCAGCCGGTCGATGTAGGAATCGGGTTTGTCGTCGGCGACGCCTGCGACGTCCTGGTCGTTCGCGGCGAGTAGTTCGGGGGTCGCCTTGCGGAGCGCGTTGGCGGCTTCGCGCAGCGCGTTGTTCTTGACGTCGGTGGATGCAGCCGCGAGCACGCTGGCGGCGCGTCTCGCGCGCGCGCCGAGTTCGTGGATATGGGTGGTGGCCTGGTCCTGCAGGTCGGTCAAAACGAAACTCCTGTATCGATCAATGAATAGGTGGTTGCTGACGTCAGCGCAATTCGACCGCGCGCGCATAGGCGGTCCCGACGGTATCGCGGAGGCGGCGCGAGAGCAGGTCGTCGCCGTTCAGCGCTTGCAACCCCGCCTCGGTCGTGCCGTGCTTGCTGGTCACCGAATTGCGCAATTCCTCGAGCGACTGGTCGCTTTTCCGCGCCATCGCGACACCGCCCGCCATCGTGCCCAGCGCCAACGCACGCGCCTCGTCGAGCGTGAAACCCAAGTCGACCGCGGCGGCGACATAGGCGCGCGCGATCTCGAACACATAACCTGGGCCGGATCCGGCGACCGCGGTTACCCGGTCGAGCTTGTCTTCGTCATCGACGACGACGACGGTGCCCGCCAACGCCATCAGCGCGCGCGCGTGGTCCTGCTGCGCCGGGGTGACGCCGCTTCCAGCGACGAGGCCGCTGACCCCCTCCCCGATCGCGGCGGGCAGGTTGGGCATGACCCGAATGACCGGCTTGCCCCCCAACACGCGCATCAGTCGATCGATCGAACAGCCCGCGGCGATCGACAGCGCATAGCCGTCATCCGCGATGTGAGCGACGTAATCGGGCAGCACCTGGTCGATCATCTGCGGCTTGATCGCGACCACCGCGACATCGAACATCTCGTCGCCGAGCGCGGCGCGATCCGTCACGAGCTGCACGCCATTGGGCGCCTCGCCGAGGCCGGGATCGACGATCGTGAAGCGATCGGATCCCTCTACCCAGCGGCTGAGCAGCGCGCCGCCCATTTTACCGCAGCCGATCAACAAGATGTTCAAGAATTCGTCCCCTTCAATTTAGATATTGCCACTCGCGTTTCCAGCAAATTTAGTGGCTCGTCGTCACTGTCGATAACAAATCTGCTTCTTGCAACTAACAACCACTGCTCTGTCGATGTATTATAGCGATAGTTAGAACGTTAGCCGCGACTAATTGATCGTCGGCGAACCGCACATGGCCGCGCGAAGCGGCGAGCGAGCCCGGTCGGTGGTTGTGCGGTGCACCATAAATACCTAGATGATGCCTCAGTAATTTCAACCCTTCCGGAAGGATCCCATGCCTCAGACAAAGCGTCTCGTCGTCAAAATCGGTTTCAGTCTCCTCGCCAATCCCGATCATCTGACCCCCCGCTTCGGGTTCATGCAGCGGCTGCTGCAGGACGTCGCGCGGCTCCGCGACGAGGGTTATGACGTGATCCTGTGCTCGTCGGGCGCGGTGGCACTGGGACTCAACCTGGTCGGCGCCAAGGCCGAGACCGCGGGGCTGAGCGACAAGCAGGCCGCCGCCGCATGCGGGATGCCGCTGCTGCTCAACGCCTATAAGCAGGTCGCGCACGAATATGGCTTCGACATCGCGCAGATCCTGCTGACGCTTGGCGATTTCGAGGATCACCGCCGCTTCCTCAATACCAAGAACACGGTCCACCGGCTGCTGCAATCGGGGATCATGCCGATCGTCAACGAGAACGACACGATCACCACCGAGGAAATCCGCGTCGGCGACAACGACCGGCTCGCCGCGAAGATCGCGCAGATGGTGCAGGCGCAGGAATTCATCATCCTGACCGGGGTCGACGGACTGTATGATCGCAACCCGTCAGAAGAAGGCGCGATACTCGTCGAGGAGCTCGACGATGTCAGCCAGTATCTCGAGGCGACCAAGGGGATCAGCACGCTCGGCACCGGCGGGATGCTCACCAAGCTCCAGGCCGCGAACATGGCGCAGAACGCGGGATGCACGACCTATATCGCCAATGGCGAAGCCGACATGCCGCTATCCTCGGTGCTACGCGGCGAGCGCCGCTGCACCAAATGCATCGCGCATGCCGATCCCGGGTCGGTGTGGTCGACGTGGCTGACCGATCGGTTGCAGATGGCGGGCAGCCTCACCGTCTCGGCGGCGGTCGCCGACCGGCTCGACCAGGGGCTGGGGGTGCGACGCCAGGACGCCATCGCCATGACGGGCGACTTTACCCGCGGCGACGTGCTCCACATCTACGACGAGAAAGGCGCCGAGCGCGCGCGCGGGCTCAGCGATTTCACGTCGGAAGAGACGCGCGTGCTGATCGTGAATCCCGAGCTGCCCGCCGAGCAATTGCTGGGGTATCAGACGCATTCGCAGCTCATCCGACCGGATAATCTGATCGTGCTGGAAGATCGGCATTTGCCGTGGGACGCGCCCGCGCTGGCGGACTGAAGTATCGGAAGCGGCGATCGGTCGAGGTCAGGATGTCCAACCCAGCGCCTCGCGCGCCACCGTTGCGACCTCGGGATCGAGCAGCGGCGGTGCCATGTCGACGTTCGCCGCGAGCCGGTCCGCGATCTGTTCGAGCGCCGCGATCCGCGCGGCCTTCTTGTTATTGCCGTCGACCACGAACCACGGCGCGCC
This sequence comes from Sphingomonas oligophenolica, assembly GCF_006438955.1. GTDB lineage: Bacteria > Pseudomonadota > Alphaproteobacteria > Sphingomonadales > Sphingomonadaceae > Sphingomonas > Sphingomonas oligophenolica_A. Next base: position 50,832 of record NZ_RCZK01000002.1, read on the forward strand.
GCCGGTGTCGGTGCGCGCGAACATGTCGTGCATCGCGTCGAGATAGGCGGGGCGCTTGGCCCGGTTGCGAAAATCGTCGAGGCCGGTCTTCCAGCGCTTCCAGGGCTCGTCGAGCCGCGCCTTGAGGCGCTTGTCCTGTTCATGCTGGCTGGTGTGGACGAAGACCTTGATCAGCGTCGTGCCGGCAGCGATCAACCCCGCTTCGAACGCGTTGATCTCCTCATAGCCGCGCGTCCATTCCTCTTCGGTCGCATAGCCTTCGACGCGTTCGACGAGGACGCGGCCATACCAGCTGCGGTCGAAGATCGCGATGTTGCCGGGTTGCCGTAGCCGGGTCTCGAAACGCCAGAGGAAATCATGCGCCTTTTCCGCCGCCGACGGGGCGGCGATCGGATACACCTCGTAATGGCGCTGATCCATCTTGGCGGTCAGCCGCTCGATGATCCCGCCCTTCCCCGCTGCGTCCCAGCCTTCGAACATCACCACCGCGGCTTGCCCGCGGATGATGTGCGCGACCTGGATGCGCTCCAGCTGCTTCTGCAGTTTCTTGAGGTCGTGTTTGTAATGGCCCTTGTACTTGTGGCCGTCCTCATAGTCCGACAGGTCGATCATGCGGCATCTCCGGGGATGGTGGCGGTCCAGCCGCCGCGGCGGCGCAGGACGAACCAATAGTAAGCGGCTGAACCCACGATCTGGATCCCGGTCATGATCAGGCCGGACCGTCCTTCGTCGACGTCGAGCCAGCTCGTCCAGACGACATAGCCAAGCGCAAACAGCGTCACGATCGGCGCGAGCGGATAGAGCGGCATCCGATAGAGCGCATGATCGGTCGCGCCGGTCCGCCTGCCGACCATCGCCGCGATCGCAATCCCGGCATAGATCGCGACGAGGCCGGTGCCGCTGAGCACGAGCAGCAATGTCAGCGGCAGAAAACAGCACGCGACCCCTACCCCGCCAACGATCAGCGTGCCGACCCAGGGTGAGCCGAATCGCGGATGAATCTGCGCCATCCACCGGTCGAGCGGGCGGCCCCAACTGCCGTCGCGCGCGGTGCCGTAAAAGAAGCGCGCGCAGGCGAGGATGCACGCGATCACCGCGTTGACGATCGCGACGACGACCCCGATCGCGATGGCGGCGGCGATGGTGTCGTTGCCGCGCACCCGGGCGATCAGCCCGAACGGATCGTCCGCAACGACCAGCCCGTGGAGATCGGGCGCGCCCATCAGCGCGGCGATCATCGGCACCATCTCGAACAATAGCGTGAACACCAGCGCCAGCAGGATCGTGCGCGCGATCAGCCGCGCGGGTTCGTGCATTTCCTCGCCGAAATACACCGCCGCGCCATAGCCGTTCATCGCGAAGATGCCGATCGAGGTCGCCAGCCCGATCGATGCCGGGCTGGCGGGAACGAGCATGCCCAGATCCGGCATCACCGGGTGGAGCAGGAAGTCGCCGAACGGCCGCACGACATCGCCACAGCCGAGCACGACGATAGCAACCAGCGCCAGCACCTCGACCAGCAGAAAGATTCCGGTCAACCAGGCGTTGACCCGAACCTGGAGGATCGCGACGAGCATCGACAATCCCACCACCGAGACCGCGATCGGGATGGTCGGCAATCCCGGATAGATCGTCGCGAGCACCGCGCTGATTCCGAGGCCCGCGACGGGTGGGAAGAACAGGTTGTTGAAGACGTTGACGCCGAGCATCACGAATCCCGCGAGCGGCCCCAACGTCCGCGTCACCGCGACATATTCGCCGCCCGCGACCGGCCACGCGCTCGATAGTTCGGCATAGACGAAGGCGGTGGCGACACAGACGATCCCGGCAAGCACCATCGCCCATACCGCCCCCGTCCCCGCGATCTGGAGCATGCCGGGGACGATCACGAAGACCGATGAGGCGGGCGTCGTGACCGAGAGGGTAAGGAAGAGCACCCCGGTGACGCCCAAGCTGCGAACGAGCGGCTGGGCGCGCGCGGGTATCAGTTGTTCGTCCAGCATGCCCCGCCCCGTAACCGATGCGGGTGATGGCATGGTTAACGCAGTGGGGGAAGCCGAGAGTACCGCCCCGTCGTCTCGCGCACCACCGCGCACGCGATTGCCGCGGATGGTTGCGCCACCGGAACAAAGCGTAGAGGCTAAGAGTTCGGATGGCGCAACAAGAGGGAACTGACATGACCGAATATCGTAATCAGGACGGAACGACCACGACCGTTGTCGAACGCCGCAGCAATACCGGCGCGATCATCGCAGGCATCGTCGTGCTTATCCTCGTCGTCGTCGGCATTCTGTTCGCGACAGGCTTCTGGAGCGCGGACGTGAAGGGGGGCGCAATGCCGACCGTCGACGTCAGCGCCAAGGGGGGCGATCTGCCCGCGGTCGACATGAAGTCGAAAGCGGTCGTCGTCGGCACCAAGAAGGAAACCGTCACGGTCCCCGTCGTCGGGGTCAAGGATAACGGCAACAAGTAACCGCATCAGCGATCGGGGACGATTTGGCGGCGGCGCAACGCTTCGCCAAATCGTTCTCCTTCGTGGCCGCAATCGACCGTTTTAGATATCGCGACGCTGTCGCGCACGCACGACGGCGGCGGTGATCGCACCGGCCACCACGACGCCGGCGGCCGCGATCCGCGCGGTCGGCCACCGCCGATCGATATCGGCGATCCCGCGCATCAGCGTATTGCCTGTCATGGTTTCGATCAGTTCCTCGGGATTTTCCGGGTCGAGCACCTGATGGTCGGCCAACGCCTCTTCGACCGCGTTCATTTCGGGCACCTGATAGCGCACCAGCCGCCGCTGTCCCTCGATACTCAACGCGTCTATCGTCGCGATCAACGATCCGGTGGCGTCGAACCGTTCTTCGACAGTGGCCGCATTGCTATCGAGATGTTCGGACAGCAGGTTGAACGCCACCGCGCGGATTTCCTCCGCGCTATGGGCATTGGCGGGCAGCGTCGAATCGATCGTGATGTCGCATTCGGAGTCGAGTCGCATCGACCGGTTGTTGAAGTTCGACGATCCCACTCGCAAAATCTCGCCATCGACGATCGTCACCTTCGCATGGACGTAGATCGGCGCGCCGCCGCGTGTCACGGGATGATAGATGCGTAGCCGGTTGTAGCGATCGCGGGTCTGCAACGCCTCGAACAGCCGCGCCCGCGCACTATCCATTGCGATCGGTTCGAGCCACCCCTCGGCCTTGACCGGATTGACGATCACGATTTCGGGGCCGTCGGGCTCGTCGAGCCGCGCCGCGATCGCCTTGGCGATCTTGTGCGACGCGAAATACTGGCTTTCGGCGTAGATCCAGCGTTCGGCGCGCGCGATCAGATCGAGGTACAGCGCCTCGATCTCGTACACCGGTTCGCGGCCCGGCATCGCGGGCATGGTGCGCGAGATCGCGACATCGCAATCGCGAAAGCCGACGTCGAGGTCGTCGGGCCAGCATATCTCGGTCAGTGGTGGCGCGGCGATGGGGTCGCCGCCCGCGTCCTGCCAACGGGTGCGGCACAATTCGCCGAGCGCCGTGGCGACCGGGCCGCTGAGCGCGGTCGTCGCATCGTGCCAAGGGCCATAGGGCTTGCCGTCCGCCCCCACCCGAAGCGGTGCGTCATCGTCGTGGTCGCGGGTGTCCCACCGCCGATCGGTCATGTCGATGCCGCCGCAAAACGCCAGGCAATCATCGATGACGACGATCTTCTGGTGATGCGATGCACCCATCGGGTGGTGGCCGTCGAGCTTCAGGTGGACCCGCCGTCCGCCCAGCCAGCGCGCCAGCGTCAGGATCGTCCTTCCCCGGAACAGCGACTTGATCGCGCCGGTATCCCAGCGCAGCAGATAGATGTCCAGACCGCGCCGTCGGCCGATCAGCCAGTCGATGAAGGCCCCGATCTGCGCGGGCGCGTCGTCCTCGCCGTCGTGGACCAGTTTGATCCGCGCGTCGAAATCCCAGCCGACCAGCAGCAACTGATGTTCGGCACCAAGCATGCCCTGGCGTGCGCGGCCGAAATAATCGTCGGCATCGATGATGACGGTGGCGCTGGTCGCGCGTTCGATTCGCCAGCAGTTGCGCGAAGGGTCGAGAGCGGGGGTGGGTCTGGCCATGCGGGCTGATCTACACGAAATCGGTTGCGGGCACATGCGGTCGGTTCGACACCGAGGCGCAGGTCGTCACAGCGGATCGGAGGCGGGGCTGGCCAGTCCGACGAGCAGGCCCATCAGCCGCTCGATCCGCGCCGGATTCGCCTCGCTCATCTCCCCGATCAATGGCACCATCTGGCGCGCGACATAGGTCGACGATCCCGAATAGGCCATCGACCACGTCGGCAGCCGGCGCCGCGTGATCGCCTCGACCCGCAATATCGTGACATCGGTGTGGCGATGGTCGCGTTCGATCCGGTGCATCAGGTCGTCGAGTGCCGGGTTCGAGCCCTCGAGGAACTGCGCGAAATGGGCGTGAGTGCAGACCAGCGCGCCCGTGATCCCGGTACGTTCGTTATGGACGCCCGCCGCGGCGACCATCGCCGCAATTGCCCTGCCCCCGTCCGGCAGGTGAGACGATTGGCGGCTGACGTATAAGAGCGAGCGGTCCATCGGCGTGATCCTACGCCCACGCCAGTGCGGGGTCGTCGATCGCCGCGCGGTGAACAAGGCGTCGGTTGATACGCATCTTTTTGGGCTCGGCAACCTGTTTGAGCCGCCGCAGGAATCGCGGGACATCGGCCAGCGGCTGGGCCTTGGCGACCATGAACCGCGCGCCCGTCATGACGGGGACAACGGGGCGTGGTCGACCGTCACCTGACCGTGCGCTGGCTGGCGCCCCCCGGTGGCCTCGATCAGGGGTTTGAGCGCGACGCCGTCCCCCGCCCAATTGCGCATGCCTGGTTGCCAGCACCCAACAATATCGTCGTCGTCCGCTACCAGCGGGAAAAGGTCGGTTTCCTCGCGGTCGAGCTTGGCGATCATGCGCGCCACCATCACCTTCACCGCAACCTGGAACTCCCCCCACCGCGCGGTGACCTCATGATCGCCCCAATGTTCGACATGCGCCGTGTACAGCGCATGAAGTTGCTCGACACCGCGTTTAGCCGCTGCAGCCGCGGCACGAACATGGGGCCGGGGATCGGAATCGAGCGGCACGAACAACTGCCTGTCTTCATAGGCGAGGTGGAGATGAACCGTCCGGGCGAGGTCCCAGCGACGGCGGGCCAGTTCGTCGAAATCACACACCTCCGCCGTGGAAACCAGCGCGACGAGATCGTTCCCCAATAACCGAAGCTTCGAATGTTCGCTCAGCAACCGGACAACGCGCATATTCGTTCCTTTCCAGCGGCGGTTCGGTGAACAGACATCCCGCCGACCTGTTAGTGACGCCGTTCTATCGACGGCCTTTTTTGGCTTGTCACCTTGTTGGCACGATGTTCGTAACTACGGGTTTACCGACCATGACCGTAGTTCTACGGGGGGCCGCTAGACGGTGCGACCCCGGCAAAGGGTCGACGACGTACATTCCATGATCGGCGGTCGAGCGACCGTCCAACGAAAGGCGGCTTCCATGCCCACGCCGACCGGGTCGCAAACCGTCCAGCAGGCCACGGAACAGCGCGCCGAGCAATTCCGCGACGCGCTCGGGCCATTCGTGGTGGCGGCCGAGACCACGCGGATGCCGATGGTGTTCACCGATGCGGATGGCGCGGGCAATCCGCTCGTCTTCGTCAACGACAGCTTCGTGGCGCTGACCGGATTCGCGCGCGATGCGATCATGGGTCAGGATCTCCTGTCGCTGCTGGGCGACGTGGCGGACAGTGGCACGCTGTCGTTGATCGAGGCCGCGCTGGGCACCGGGACCGACGGCACGTGGGAACTACAATGTCGCCGGGCCGACGGGGTCGAGTTCCTCGCCGCTGTCTATCTTAGCCCAGTTCGTGACCAACAGGGGGCGATCAGGCAGAATTTTCTTTCCTTAGTGGAACTCGGCGGACACATCGACCGGATGTTGAAGCAGCGTAACGAATTCCATGCCTTGTACGAGCAGGCACCCGGGTTCATCGCCGCATCGGAAGGCCCAGACCATGTCTTCACCTTTGCCAATGCATCCTACAAGCGGCTGGTGGGGCATGACGATCTGGTCGGCAGGACCGTCGCCGATGCCCTGCCGGAAATCGTCGATCAGGGGTTCATCGCCCGCCTCGACCAGGTGTTCGAGACCGGCGAGCCGTTTCTCGGCACGGGCGTGCCGATCCGCTTCGGCGCCGCCGACGGCGGCACCAGCGCACCGCGCTATATCAACTTTGTTTATCAACCGATTCGTAACGCCCGGGACCGGATCACCGGGCTGTTCTGCGAAGGGTATGACGTCACGCTGGAACGCGAGGCTGCCGACGAATTGGCCGCGTTGCAGGCGGACTTGATCCATGTATCGCGCGTCAATGCGATGGGGGCGATGGCGACCACGCTGGCGCACGAACTCAACCAGCCGCTCGCCGCGATTTCGAGCTACGTCGCCGGGTGTCAACGGCTGATCGATCCAGCCGCCGCCAACGCCGACAAGCTGCGCGAGGCGTTGGCAGCGACTGAAGAGGCTTCGCAGCGCGCCGGCGACATCATCCACTACCTCCGCGACCTGACCCGGCGCGGTACGCCGACCAACACCAGCTTCGATCTGCGGGCCGCGATCGGCGAATGCGTACGGCTAGTAAGTGCCGGGCGGTCCGAAGCGCTCGATATCGTGAACGACACATTGGACGACGTGACAATGATCGCGGACCGCGTGCAGATTCAGCAGGTTGTCATCAATCTGCTGTGCAACGCTGCCGAGGCCACGATTGCTGCAGACCGAGACCGAATGACGATCGGCGCGGAGATCACCGCCGACCACGTGATCGTTAGCGTCACTGACACGGGCGGCGGAGTGTCGGCCGAAGCCGCAAAAGGTATCTTTTCCTGGTCCGATTCGAACAAGGCGGGCGGAATGGGCCTCGGCTTGTCGATCTCGCGCACGATCGTCGAAGGGCATGACGGCCGGATCTGGTTGGAGCGGAGCGATCGAACCGGGTCGACATTCTGCTTTTCGCTACCGCGCGGGAGGATGATCCCGATCGCGGACCTTGAGATGCAGGATGGCTGAAGCCGACGCTACGTTCCACCGCTCGATCGATCCCGACTCGATGGCAGCTTCCCGTGATACCCCGCCTTCGACGCGCGTGGTGTATATCGTCGACGACGACAGCATGGTGCGACGATCGCTATCCTTTTCGCTGGCGACCGCAGGGTTCGCGACCCGCGCCTTCGCCTCGGGCCGCGATTTCCTCGACGCAGTCGATTCGCTCGGGTCGGGCTGCGTGCTCTTGGATATACGGATGCCGGACATCGACGGGATCGCGGTGCTGGACCAGCTCGCCACCAGGGCGCAACGCTTCGCGGTCGTCGCGATGACCGGGCATGGCGATGTCCATACTGCCGTCTCGGCAATGAAACGCGGCGCGCAGGACTTTATCGAAAAACCTTTTTCCAATAAAGCCTTGGTCGACGTTTTGACGACTCTGTTTCAAGCCCTGCCCGCCCAGGCGGATGCCGATGCCGAGCATCGGGATGCGATCGATCGCGTCACCAAACTGACATCGCGCGAACGCGACGTGCTACGCGGGATGGTCGCCGGGCAATCTAGCAAGACCTTGGCCCATGAGCTCGGTATTGGGATCCGCACCGTCGAGATGCACCGCACGCACTTGATGGCGACGATGGGCGCGAGATCGCTTGCTGACGTCGTGCGGATCGCGCTGACGGCGGGGATGTCCACTGCGGACCGATAGGCGCCTCAATGCGTCGGACGGCAGCGACGCTCAGCGATTGAGCGCCGCCATTTGCGGCGCGGCGTAACGCGTGCCGTCGGCGGCCCCGCGGGGAAGCGCCGCGTTCAGCCTCGCGAGGTCGTCGCTGGTCAGCGCCACATCGAGTGCGGCTATATTCTGTTCGAGATAGGCGACGCGCTTGGTCCCCGGAATGGGTACGATGTCCTGGCCCTGCGCCAATACCCATGCGAGCGCGAGCTGCGCGGGCGTGCAGCCCTTGTCGTTCGCGATGTTTTTGATCGCGGCGACAAGGTCGAGGTTGTGCTGCAAATTCTCGGCTTGAAAGCGGGGGTGGTTGCGGCGGGTATCGCCGTCGTCGAGATCGTCGGGCGAGGTGTATTTACCGGTTAGGAAACCGCGCCCGAGCGGGCTGTACGGCACGAATCCGATGCCGAGCTCGCGTACGAGCGGCAGCAATGCCTCTTCGGGATCGCGGCTCCACAGCGAATATTCGGTTTGCAGCGCGGTGACCGGATGCACCGCGTGGGCGCGGCGGATCGTCTCGGGCGCGGCTTCGGACAGGCCGAGATAGCGAACCTTCCCCTCCTTCACGAGGTCAGCCATCGCGCCGACAGTGTCCTCGATCGGCGTCGCGGGATCGACGCGGTGTTGATAATAGAGGTCGATGACGTCGAGCCCGAGCCGCTTCAGGCTCGCCTCGCATGCCGAGCGGACATAGTCGGGACGACCGTTGATGCCCTTAAAGCTGCCGTCCTGACCGCGGACGTTGCCGAACTTGGTCGCGACCACGACCCATTCGCTACGCTCGCGGACCACCTTGCCGATCAGTTCCTCGTTTCGACCGACGCCGTACATGTCGGCTGTGTCGAGAAAATTGACTCCGCGATCGAGCGCGGCGTTGATCGTCGCGATTGATTGCGCATCGTCGCGGGCGCCGTAGAAATCGCTCATCCCCATGCAGCCGAGTCCCATCGCCGACACTTCGAGCCCCTGGCTGCCGAGCGCGCGCATCTTCATCGTTCAATTCTCCACTGTCATCGAACCCTGCGAACGAGCCGCAGACCGATATGTTGCCCGACCGGTTGAAACTCCTGCGTGAATGATGGGGCGGCGGCGCCGCTCTAATCGTCAGGCCGCCTTGCTTAGCCGCGCGTCGACGAGCGCGATCAAGTCGTCCGACGGCACCGGCTTACTGATGAAATAGCCCTGCGCCATGTCGCACCCGATGCCCCGCAGGAAGGCCAGCGCCTCCGCGTCCTCGATCCCCTCGGCGACGACCTTGAGCCCGAGCGCGTGCGCCATGTCCACGGTCGAGCGTACCATAACGGCGTCGGCGCGGTCGCGGTGCGCGTGTTGGACAAACAAGCGATCGATCTTGAGTTCCGACAGCGGCAATTGCTTCAGATAGGTCAGCGTCGATTGCCCGGTGCCGTAGTCGTCCATCGAGATCGCGATCCCGAGGTCGCGATAAGTTTCCAGCGTGGCCAGCGCCGCCGCTGGATCGGCGATCGCCGCCGATTCGGTAACCTCGAACACGATGCGATCAGGCGCAACGATGTTCTGCGCCAACAGCGCGCGCACCGCATCGGTGAACTCGCGACGGGTCAGCAGCTTGGCCGAAATATTGACCGCGGCGGTCATGCAATGGCCTCGCGCCTGCCACGCAGCGACATCGCGCATCGTCTGTTCGAGGACGACCAGCGTCAGCGGCGCGATGCGATCGGTCTGTTCGGCCAGCGGGATGAAGTGATCGGGCCCGATGAACCCCCGCGTCGGGTGGCACCAGCGAACGAGCGCCTCGACGCTCGCGATGCGGTCGGTCGCCAGCGAAAGCTTGGGCTGGTAATAGACGACGATCTCGCCCGCCGCGATGGCGTCGTCCAATTCGCCCATCAGCGACACCTCGCGCTCCATCTGCGCGCGATCGGTTGCGGCATGGGTCCAGAACACGCCGAGCCGCGCCGCATTCTCCGCCGCGGTCACCGCATCGATCAGCGAGGCGTCGATCCGGCTGCCTTCGCCATCGTCGATGCCGACCGTCAGCGTGACGTCGACGCGGCGGCCCTGCACCTCGATCGGGCGCAGCATCACCGTCCGCAGTGCGTCCAGCGTTGCCGACAAATCGGCTTCGGGGGTGACTCGCCACGCCAGGCAGCGATCGTCGATCCGGTACACGATGCCGTCGGCGCAGGTGAGTTTCAGGCGTTCGGCGGTGCGCAACACCGCATCGGCGAGCGACGCGGTGCCGAGGACTCCGGCCAGCGCGTCGAAATTGCCGATCCGCGCGACGGCCAGGGTGACCGCATCCTCGTTCGCCAGCGTCGCGCTCGCGGCATGGCGATTGGGGAGCTGGGTCGTCTCGTCGGTGACGCGTTGGCGGCGGAAGAGCGAGGCGATGATGTGACGACCGCGATAGCCCGTCGCGACCGCGATCATAATAAGCGCGGGTGACAGCGGATGCATCTGGCCCATCGCCTGCGCACCGATCGCCAGGCCGACCGCGACCGCGGCGCCCACGACCGACGCGACCACCAGCCCGATCGCGCTCGCGACGCGTCCGATCGCGAACGCCGCCAGGAAGCCGACCAGCAGCGCGAGCACCGGCGACAGCGCGACCGGCACGCCGCGCAGCAAGGTTTCCGCGGCCAGGGCCTGGATCACGACGCCGGGCAGCACACCCCAGCGCGGCGTGGCGTAGCGATCACCCATCTCGATCGCGGTCGCGCCGATCACGACGTCGCGTCCGGCGATGCTCCTGGGATCGAAATGCCCGTCGCGGATCGCGACGAAGCTGGACCGCGGGATCGTGTCGGGATCGATCCCGAAATCGATTGGAAACCCACTATCGGCGCGTCCCGAGCGACGCGCCATCAGCGCCGACAGCGATGGCCGCGGGATACCACCGTTCATCGTGCCCAGCGGCGCCTGGCGCACGACGCCGTCGCCGTCCGGACCCATGCTGACGCTGGCGAGCGTCGCGTGATTGCGAAACATGGGGAGCGGAAACGCATCGATCGTCCGTCGATCGCTCGCGGTGCCTTGCTGGCCAAAGGTGGGCAGCGCGACCTTGCCCCGCGCCGCGGCGATCGATTCGGCGAACGCCCGGTCCCCCGCGGCGTCCGCCGCCGACGAGACGTCGACATCGAACACGACCGATGCGGCACCCGCCGCGATCAGCCTATCGACGACCTGTGCGTAATTGGCGCGCGACCAGGGCCAGTGCTTGATCGCGGCGGTGCTGGCCGCATCCATCTCGACGATATGGATGCGGCCGCTCGCGGCCTTCCCCAACACTGCGAACCGCCATGGGTCGACCACCCGGTCCATGACGGTACCGATCCCGAGCAGCCATGCGAGCACGGCGACCATCAGCGCCGCGCCGGCCAGGCCAAGTCCCTCGGGTCGATATCTGGCGTTCACGATCAACTGCTCCGGTCCCTGTCCGTCGCCGACCGTGTCAGATGTTCTTCAACATTCCGTTATCTGACTCGACGGTGGGAAAAGCGAGCGAACCCTTGTCGTTGCCCTTGTCCTTGCCATCGTTACCCTTGCCATTGTCCTTGTCGCCGGGGTCGTCCTTACCGCCCTTGTCCTTGTCGCCCTTGTCGTCATTGCCGTTATCCTTGCCGTCATCGCCGGGAGGCGTGGTCGCAGGCGGGGCGGTCACCGGAGGCACAATAACAGGCGGCGGGGTCACGGCCGGTGGCGCCGGTGGAGGTGTCACGGGCGGTGGCGGCGGCGTGACCGGCGGAGTCACGACCGGTGGCGCGGGTGGAGGCGTCACGGGCGGTGGCGGCGGCGTGACCGGCGGGGTTACGACCGGCGGCACGGGTGGAGGCGTCACTGGCGGCGGTGGCGGCGTGACCGGGGGGGTCACAGCCGGAGGCACCGTTGCTGGCGGCTCGACCACTGGTGGCGTCGTCACCGGTGGCGGCGCAACGGGCGGTAAAGGCGCAGCGGCGGGCGGATCGGCGGGCGGCGGCGCTGCCGGTGGCGGCGTCGTCGCAGGCGGCGCTTCGGGCGCCGGAGGCGTAACCGCCGGAGGGGTGGCAGGCGCCGTTACCGGCGGTGACAAGGGAGCGGCCGGAGTCGCGACCGCCACCGGCGCCGCCACCGCGGCGATCACCGCCGCGACCCCGGAGGTGCCGCTCACCAATCCGCCCGTGAACCCGCCGAGGTCGACCGGCTTGGCGGTGATCAGCGAGGTGATGACGGCGGGCGCCGGGATGTCGATCGCCACCGCGGGTCCGGTATCGGCCGGCGCCATCGGCGTCGGCGCGGAGACCGCGATCACCGGCGTCGTCGCCGTGGCGGTTCCCGATCTGGTGGCCGCGGTCGGCGTCGCACCCTTGGCCGGTCGCGCCGGGGAATCGATCGTGCGGTTTTCGTCACCGGTGACGGTCAGGCGATAGAGATCGCTCGCGGCGATCGTCGCGACCCCGCCGGGGCGAATCAGATCGCGCGCACCGCCATCGACGGTCGCGACCTCGACCGCGCCTTCGACGACCTGCAGTGACGTCCCCGCGCCATCGACCGTGACCGAGAACGTCGTGCCCTTCACGACGGCGGCGAGGTAGGGCGTATTGACGCCGAAATGAGGCACGCCCTGTTTTTCGACTTTGAAGATCGCGTTGCCCAGATCCTGGATCATCTTGACGAAGCCGCCACCCGCCTGCTCGGTCGGCACGCGCATCCGGCTGTTCGCGGATACCGTCACGAAATCCTTATCATGGACCAGCACCGCGCGGCCGCTCGGTCCGGTCAGGATAGCATCGCCGGGCGCGATGGCCATGTTCCGCTTGGCGGCGAGTAGCGTATCGCCGTGGCGGATCGACACCGCGCCGGCGCTTTCGCTCACACGCCAGCCCCCGCTCTGCGCCATTGCGCTGGCGCTGACCGTCGCCAGAATTGCGGCAAAGACACCTTTCGCTGTGCGGCTGTTCATCGTCGATTCCCCATTGATTACAGCAGACCAACTAGGGCCAATGTCCTGCAACCATCTTGCGGAAGATGCTTACCTGCTTGGTAACTTCCGGAAGTTTTAACAATTCTTGGCCATGGTCCACTGAAGACCGGACCAAGGGACCAACCGAATGACGAAACGTCTGCTCGCGTGCGTGATCGCTGCGATGTTGATAGGAGCGCCGCCTGCCGCCGGGCAGCGCGCGCTCGACCGCGTCAATCCCGGCACCATTGAAAACCGCGAAACGTCCCCGGTCAAGCCTGCGGTCGGCCCGCCGCCGACCCCGATCATCGCGCCGCGGACATCCACCGTCGCGACCGGATCGGCGGCGATTACCGTTGGGGCGATCACGCTGGTGGGACTGCAGGTCCTCAAACCCTCTGAGTTCGCCGATGTGTTCGAAACCTATGTCGGGCGCACTCTTTCGCCCGGGGCGCTCGCGGGGCTTGCCGACGCGATCGTCGATCGCGCGCGCGCGCGCGGCTACCCGTTCGCCAGCGCGTGGATCGAGCCGCAGACCCTCACCGCGGGGCTGTTGCGGGTGCGGATCGACGAGGGATCGGTCGAGGATATCCGCGTCAGCGGCAACGACAATCCCGCGATCCGCCGCGCGCTCGCGCCGCTGATCGGCAGCGGCCCGGTGACGCTTAAGGCGCTCGAACGCCGCCTGCTGCTGGCCGGGGATATCGATGGGCTGTGGCTCAAGCGCACCCAGTTCGTGCGCGAACAGGGGCGCGGCGTCCTGCTCGTCGATGTTGGGCGGGATCGCACCAAGCTCCAGGTGACCCTGGCGAACGATGGGACCAAGCCGATCGGGCCCATCCAGCTCCAGCTCGACGGCGCGATCAGCCAGTTGTTCGCGGCGGACGATTCGCTCTCGACGACGCTGATCACGACCCCGCTGCAACCCAGCGAGTTCGCCTATGGCCGACTGCGCTACGCCAAACGTGTCAGCCGGACCGGCACGGAAGTCTCGTTCGCCGGCTCCTATTCGACCTCGCATCCCGGATCCTACCTCAACGACCGCGATATTTCAGGCAAAGGCTGGTCGCTGACCGGTGCGCTGCTCCAGCCGCTGCTCCGCAGCCGCAAGGCCAGCGTGTGGGGCCAGGCGTCGTTGTCGCTCCGCCAGGTATCGCAATCGCGCCGCGACGTGTTGGCGCGCAGCGATCGTCTCTCGGTCGCCCGGGTGGGCGTGTACGGCTTTTCTGACGCGCTGGGCGGCAAGCTGCGGGTCAATGCCACGCTGTCGCAGGGTCTCGATATCCTCGGCGCGACGCGGCACGGCGATCCGCTCGCGTCGCGCGGCGATGCCGGCGGCACCTTCACCACGCTGTCGATGTTCGCGGACTGGACCTCGCCCACCGTCGGACCCGCCAGCGTGCGCCTGAGCGCTGCAGGTCAGGTCGCGTCGAAACCGCTGCTGGTCTCCGAAGAGGTCGGTCTGGGCGGCGGATCGTTCCTCCGGGCGTACGACTATAGCGAGCGGATGGGCGACCAGGGTTATATGGGCTCGGCGGAAGTACGGTTCGACCTGCGCGACAAGATCGGCTTCGTCCTGAAGCCCCAGGTTTACGCCTTCATCGACGGCGGCCGGGTGACCAATCTCCGCGACGGCTATGGTGGCGGTACGCTCTTTTCCACGGGTGGCGGCGTCCGCGCATCGATCACCCGCACCGTACAGGCGAGCGCGGAGATCGCGGTACCGCTGTCGGGTATCCGCTATGACAGCGGCAAGGCGAACCCCGTCTTCAACTTCAGAATCACTAAGAGCTTTTGATTATATTCGTTTAATGACAGCTATTTACCACTGTTTCCTACATAAAGATTCTAGGTATTTGAGATACGAACGAGGGCCGTTCGAAAGCAGCGGGTGGCTCGCTTTCGAACGCCCCCTTTTTTGTACTAGCGCCGCCCCACCTTGCGGATGATCCCCGTAAAGCTGAGCACCGGCCGGTCATCGGCGGTGACAAGCCCGCGGACGAAGACGGTCGAGCGTGCAGCGCGGGTGATGTCGCCGCGCGCCTCGATGAACTCGCCGACCCGTGCCGAATCGAGGAAGTCGCCCGACAGGTTCATCGTTACCCCGAACGATCCCTCCATCGCGGGACGCGCGATCGTGAAGAGCGCGCTGTCGGCGAAGGTCATCAGCAGCCCGCCGTGCATGAACCCGCCACCATTCATGTGCTCGACCCCCGCCCGGAACGCGCTGATCCCCGCGCCGTGGTCATCGACGCGCTCGTAGAACGGCCCCGCGCGCTGTTCGAACGCGTCGCTTTCCCACGTCGACCACCCCGCCCAGTCGCCGGTCGTGATCGCGCGCAGACGGCTGTCGCGTTCGCTGGTCTGTGCGGTGCCGATCTGTTCGCTCATGTCGTATGCCCCCTTTTGCCCCCTGCCCCGCGTGTCTCGCTGATCGAGTATTTGGGGGCATCGTCCATCGTACGCGCGAGCGTATCGAACCGTCCGCCCTCGATGCGGATTTCGTTGAAGGCGGGCGGGCTGTGCCGCGTGCGCTTCGACAGCGTCCCCGCGCCGATCATCCGGATGGTCCAGCCGCCGCGCTCGACGGGAACGTCGAACGGATCATGGACATGTCCCGACAGCACCGCATGCGCTCCCGCCGCCGCCAGTTCGGTCAGCGCGGCGTCGCCGTGGCGCGTCCGCGCGGTGCCCGTGGTCGGGCCGTCGATCAGCGGATGGTGCGCGGCGACGAAGATCAGGTTGCCCGCGGGCGCCGCGGCGATCATCGCGAGCGCCTTGTGCAACGCGCCGCGGCTCACCCGCCCCTTCGACCAGTTCCAACGCCATTGCGCGCGCGCGGTCGTCTTGAGCGGCACGATGGTGACGCCGGGGATATCGAGCGGTTCCTCGATCATCTCCTCGATCGCGGCATAGCGCTGATAGGGCGCGAACAGGCGGCGGAACGGGTCCCAATAATAGGGGATGTCGTGGTTGCCGACCTCGAGCGTCACCGGGACGCCGAGGCTGCGCAGCCAATCGCCTCCTGCCTGGAATTCGCGGCGGGTGGCGCGCATCGTCAGGTCGCCGGTCATGATGACCGCGTCGGGGCGTTCCGCGGCGACGAGGCGCGCGAACCACGCGATCGCGGCGGGATCCTCGGCGCCGAAATGGACGTCGCTGACGTGGAACAGCTTGATCATCGCATGGTCGCTAGCGGTTCGGCCCCCCGGTAGCCACCCCATGACGCCCGCGCACTCGATCGTCAGCCTGATCTCACCGCTGACAAAGGTCTTTGCGCGAACATCGTATGAATACCCCGCGGGATCGAACAGCACTCCCCTGCGTATTGAACTGATGCCTCCGGCGCCGCCGATCGGCCGCCGTTTCAATTTGAAACAAATTCCGCTGGTTAACTGCTTAACGAATTAGGCACCCTGTTGGCCTGGGCGTATTTTCTCAATTCGGTGCCGAGTCGGATCGATCCGACGATGACCAATGCGGAGATGAGGTAGATGGCAAACAATGCAAATTCTGCTGGCGCTGTTCGCGACATCGCCACGATCAGCACGGGCGTCACGATCACCGGCGACGTCGATTGCGCGGGCGAACTGCAGATCAGCGGGCGGGTCAACGGCGAAATCCGCGCGCCCGCGGTGTTCGTCGAAGTCGGCGGCGAGGTAAACGGCGGCATCAACGCCGATCGCTTGCGGGTGGCGGGCTCGGTCGACGGCACGCTGAAGGTCGGCGATCTGGTGATCGAACCCAATGGCGAGGTTCGCGGCGATGTCCAATACGGCAGGCTGAAGGTCGCGGCCGGCGGAGTCATCGAGGGAAAATTCGCGCGCTCGGGCGTGCAGCCCACGGCGATGGCGGAGGAACGCAGCGTGAAGCTGGTTCCCCCGGCGGACACCGAGAACCCTCGCCGCGTCTACGTCGATTGATCGGGGGGCACGGACGGGCCGGACTTCATGACCTCCCTCGAAGACCTGCTGCCTGAGCCGAGCCCGAGCGACCTGCTGAAGCGGCTGCGGTCGATCCTGGCCTATGCGGCCGAGGGCGGCGCGCTGGGGCGCGAGCATGCGGTCATCTATCTCGACCTGCGCCAGCGACTGCTCGATTCGGACATCGGCAAGCTGCTGCCGGGGTTTCTCTACCAGTGCGTCACGGTGTTCCGGTTCAAGGAATTCATCGCGCTCTACGATCCCGACACCGAGCTGCGGATCGCGTTTATCGACCGGATGATCGCGCGGTGCATCGCCATCCATCCGCCGGAGAGCGCGCCCAAGCCGTCTGGCGACGACCAAGAGCCCTGGACGTTCTAGGCCGTGATTGGCGTCCCTTCTTCCTCCCATTCCGAGCCCACGACATGAGCGCGATGGCCTCGCGGTTGGCGACGCTGCCCTGTCGACTGGGATTTCATAAGCCGGTCGCACCCGGTATGTGGAACGGCGGCTATTGCTTCACGACATGCAGCCGGTGCGGACGCGACATGGTGCGATCGCTGTTCGGCGAATGGCATGTGCCGGTTGATTTCCGGGTCGTCTGGCACGCCAGGCCGTCGGAGCCCCTCGCCGAGCGCGCAGCACCACCCCCACCAGCGATGCCGCAATCCGCTGCGCCGGTGTCGGCCAGGGTAGTCGCCCCCCCGATGCCCGCTCGTCCACCGGTGTCCGCGCCGAGCCGAAAGGCCAAGATGGATAAACCCGAGCCCCGGTCGCCGTTCGATTTCGACGATTTCGGCTGAACCGGCGCGCAGGCATCGCGCGACCTGAACCCCGGTTGCATCCGCGGCGCGCCCGCGCCACGATAGGTCGCAGTGATTGACCCGTCGTCAGGATTCCCGTTCCATGATCAAGCCGTTTCTCCTCCTCGCCACCACCGCGCTCGCGGTATCGCCGATCGCCGCGCAGCCGCAGGGGCAGCAGCAGGGCGCCGAATCGATGATGCCAGCGGGCGGCGACATCCCCGCGAAGTTCACGCCGCCCACGACCGCGAACGATTATGTGAAGCGCGAGGTGATGATCCCGATGCGCGACGGGACCAAGCTGTACACCGTGATCGTCATCCCCAAGGGCGCGACCAACGCGCCGATCGTGCTGACCCGCACGCCGTATAATTCGACCGCGCGCGCCAGCCGGTCCGACAGCCCGAGCATGCTCGCAACGCTGCCGTTGTCCGACGAAATATTCGTGAAGGGCGGCTACATCCGCGCCTATCAGGACATCCGCGGCAAATATAAGTCTGAGGGCGATTATATCGTCACCCGCCCCGTGGTCGGCGCGCTCAACCCGACGAAGGTCGATCACACCACCGACGCCTACGACACGATCGACTGGCTGGTGAACAAGGCCAACCTGCCCGAATCGAACGGCAAGGTCGGGATGATCGGGTCATCCTACGAAGGCTTCACCGTCGTCATGGCGCTGCTCCACCCGCATCCCGCGCTCAAGGTCGCGGCACCAGAGAGCCCGATGATCGACGGCTGGATGGGCGACGACTGGTTCCATTACGGCGCGTTCCGTCTCGCCAACATTGCGTGGCTCGGTGCGCAGACCGGGTACAAGGGCGCGGGTTCGGCCCCGCCGACCGGCGGCTATGACGATTACGACAATTTCCGCGACGTCGGGTCGGCGGGCGAATGGGCGAAGAAGTCGGGCTATGACCAGCTCCCCTATTGGCAGCGGATGGTCGCGCACCCAGCCTATGACGAGTTCTGGCAGGGCCAGGCGCTCGACAAGCTGGTCGTCGCCAATCCCGCCGATGTTCCGACGATCTGGGAACAGGGATTGTGGGACCAGGAGGATATGTACGGCGCGATCAATACCTGGGAAGCGCTCGCCGCGAAGGGGAAGACCGGCAACAACTTCCTGGTGATGGGGCCATGGCGTCACAGCCAGGTCAACCGCACCGGGCGCAGCCTCGGCCCGTTCGAATGGAACGGCGACACCGCGGCGCAATTCCGCGAACAAATGGTGCTGCCGCTGTTCGATCAATATCTGAAAGACGGCCCGCCCGCGAACCTGCCGACCGCCGCGATCTACAACACCGGCGAAAACCATTGGGACCGGTTCGCGCGCTGGCCGCTGTCGTGCCAGCAGGGCTGCGCCGCCCCGCTGACCCCGATCTATCTGGAAAGCGGCGGCGACCTCGGCTTTGCGACCGCAGCGGCGGGGAGCGAAAGCTATGTCTCCGATCCGAATAAACCCGTTCCCCATCTGCCCCGCCCGGTCAATTTCAATGACGGGCGCTGGGGCGACTGGCTGGTGAGCGACCAGCGCGGGGTCGACGGACGCCCCGACGTGATGACGTACCAGACGCCGGTGCTGACCAAGGCGGTGCGCGTGTCGGGCGCGCCGATTGCGGATATCTTCGCCAAGACGACGGGCACCGATGGCGATTTCGTCGTCAAGGTCGTCGACGTCCTACCCGCCGAGAATGCGACCGACCCCAAGATGGGTGGATACCAGTTGCCGATCAGCCTCGACATCTTCCGTGGCCGCTATCGCGACAGCTTTGCGAAACCCTCGGCGATTCCCGCGGGCAAGGTCCAGGAATATAAGTTCCGGCTGCCGACCGTAAATCATGTGTTCGAACCCGGCCACCGGATCATGGTCCAGGTCCAGTCGAGCCTGTTCCCGCTCTACGATCGCAACCCGCAAAAATACGTCCCCAACATCTTCCTCGCGAAGAAAACGGATTATCAGAAGGCGACCGTGACGCTGGAATATGGCGGCGCCAGCCTGAGCCGGGTGTGGTTGCCGGTGGTGCCGGTCGATCAGGCGGCTGCGATGGCAAAATAGAGGACGGGACACGCCCCGGCGGAGCAAAAGCTTCGCCGGGGCAAGAAAAGATGGGCAGCGCGCCGCCGCGGGCTTCCCGATATGGGCTGGGTGACAGATACCATCTCCATGGCCAGCCTGACCCATCTCGACCGGCTCGAATCCGAGAGCATCCATATCCTGCGCGAGGTCGTCGCGGAGGCGACCAAGCCGGTGATGCTCTATTCGATCGGCAAGGATTCGGCGGTGATGCTGCATCTGGCGCGCAAGGCCTTTTATCCCGCGCCGCCGCCCTTCCCGCTGCTCCATGTCGACACGACGTGGAAATTCCGCGCGATGTACGACCTGCGCGACAAAATGGCGGCGGCGGCGGGGATGGAGCTGATCGTCCATCGCAACCCGGAGGCGGAAGCGCGCGGGATCAACCCGTTTGACCATGGCGCGCTCCACACCGATCTTTGGAAGACCGAGGGGCTGAAGCAGGCGCTCGACCAGCATGGCTTCGACGCAGCATTCGGCGGCGCGCGGCGCGACGAGGAAAAGGCGCGCGCCAAGGAACGCGTGTTCAGCTTCCGATCGGCGACGCACCGCTGGGACCCCAAGAACCAGCGCCCCGAGCTCTGGCACCTCTACAACGCGCACAAGGCGAAGGGCGAGAGCATCCGCGTGTTTCCGTTGTCGAACTGGACCGAACTCGACATCTGGCAATATATCCAGGCCGAAGACATTCCGATCGTCCCGCTCTATTTCGCCGCGCCGCGCCCGACGGTGGAGCGTGACGGGATGCTGGTGATGGTCGACGACGACCGCTTCCGGCTTGAGCCCGGCGAAACCCCGGTCGAACGCTCGGTCCGGTTCCGCACGCTCGGCTGCTATCCGCTGACCGGCGCAATCGAGAGTGAGGCGACGACGCTGCCCGAGATCATCAAGGAAATGCTGCTCGCGACAACCTCCGAACGCCAAGGTCGCGCGATCGACAAGGACGCGGATGGCGCGGGCATGGAGAAGAAGAAGCAGGAGGGGTATTTCTGATGGATGTCCGCACCTCCCCTTCCGAGGATCACGGCTATCGCGCCGATGCGCTGATCGCCGAAGACATCGGCGCGTATCTCGACCGACATCGCCACAAGACGCTGCTACGCTTCATCACCTGCGGGTCGGTCGACGACGGCAAATCGACGCTGATCGGGCGGTTGCTCTACGATTCGCGGATGATCTTCGCGGACCAGCTCGCCCGCCTCGAGGAGGATTCGCGGCGGGTCGGCACGCAAGGCAACGACATCGATTTCGCGCTGTTGGTCGATGGGCTCGCCGCCGAGCGCGAACAGGGCATCACGATCGATGTCGCGTATCGCTTCTTCGCGACCGACACGCGCAAGTTCATCGTCGCCGATACGCCGGGGCATGAACAATATACCCGCAACATGGTGACCGGCGCGTCGACCGCGGATCTCGCGGTGATTCTGGTCGACGCGCGCAAGGGCGTACTGACCCAGACCCGGCGGCACAGCTATCTCGCGCACCTGATCGGCATCCGCCACATCGTGCTCGCGGTGAACAAGATGGACCTCGTCGGCTACGACCAGCCGACCTGTGATGCGATCGTCGCGGACTATCGCGCGTTCGCGACCAGCATCGGCATCGACGCGTTCACCGCGATTCCGATCAGCGGGTTTCGCGGCGACAATATCGCGAACCGATCCGACGCGACGCGGTGGTACGACGGCGCGACACTGATCGAACATCTCGAGACGGTCGAGGTCGATGCCGCCGCGGACGAGCGCGCCGGGTTCCGCCTCCCCGTCCAATGGGTCAACCGCCCCGACCTCGATTTCCGCGGCTTCGCGGGACAGATCGCGAGCGGACGCGTCGCGCCGGGCGACCCGGTTCGGGTGCTCCCGTCGGGGCGCACGTCGAGCGTCGCGCGGATCGTGACGCAGGGCGGTGACCTCGACGTCGCGGTCGCGGGGCAATCGGTGACGCTGACCCTCGCCGACGAGATCGATTGTTCGCGCGGCGACGTGATCGCGACCGCCGACGAACCCCCTCAGGTCGCCGACCAGTTCGAGGCGACGATCGTGTGGATGGCGGAGGAAGCGCTGCTGCCGGGGCGCACCTATTGGCTGAAGCTCGGCACCCAGACCGTGTCCGCTAAGGTGCGCGAGCCCAAATACCGGATCGACGTCAACACCACGCAGCATCTCGCCGCGCCGACGCTCGACCTCAACGATATCGGCGTCGCCGAGGTGGCGACCGATCGCGGCATCGTGTTCGCACCCTATGCGCAGAGCAAGCAGCTCGGCGGCTTCATCCTGATCGACAAGGTGACCAACGCGACCGTGGCGGCGGGGATGCTCAACTTCTCGCTCCGCCGCGCGCAGAACATCCATCACCAGCCGATCGACGTCACCCGCGAGCAACACGCTGCGCTGAAAAACCAGAAGCCCGCGGTGCTGTGGTTCACCGGGCTGTCGGGGGCGGGCAAATCGACGATCGCCAATCTCGTCGAAAAGCGGCTCACGCGTATGAACCGTCACACCTTCCTGCTCGACGGCGACAATGTCCGCCACGGGCTCAACCGCGATCTCGGCTTCACCGATGCCGACCGGGTCGAGAATATCCGCCGTGTCGGCGAGGTCGCGCGGCTGATGACCGATGCCGGTCTGATCGTCATCACCGCGTTCATCTCCCCCTTCCGCGCCGAACGCGCGATGGTGCGCGACCGGATGAAGCCGGGCGAATTCATCGAGGTCCATATCGACACCCCGCTCGCCGACGCGGAGGCGCGCGACGTGAAGGGGCTCTACAAAAAGGCGCGCAGCGGCGAGCTCAAGAATTTCACCGGAATCGACAGTCCGTATGAAGCCCCCGAACACCCGGAAATCCGGATCGATACGACGCGGATGACCGCCGACGAGGCCGCCGACGCGATCGTCGCGGCGCTCATCGCATGAGGGGGATCGCATGAGCATGACCGACGCCGAACTCGCCGCGCATCTCGCCGCGGTCGCGGGGCGGCTGCTGATCGAGGTGCGCGATTGCGGGGTGTGTGAGGGCGCGGCGCTGGGCAAGGTGGGGGATCAGACCGCGAACCAGTATCTGGTCCACGCGATCCGCGCCGCGCGCCCCGACGACGGGCTGCTCTGCGAAGAGATGACCTGCGACGGCACTCGGCTCGATCACCGCCGGGTGTGGATCGTCGATCCGGTCGACGGCACCCGCGAATATGGCGAGGGCCGCGACGATTGGGCGGTCCATGTCGCACTCGCGATCGACGGCGTCGCCGACATCGGCGCGGTATCGCTTCCCGCGCTTGGCCTCGTGCTGCGGTCGGATCGTCCCGTCCCCCTGCCCCCGATCGGCGATCCGCCGCGGATGGTCGTCAGCCGCACCCGCCCGCCCTCCGCTGCGCTTGCCGTCGCCGAGGCGATCGGCGCGACGTTGATCCCGATGGGATCGTCGGGCGCGAAGGCAATGGCGGTGGTGCGCGGTGAGGCCGACATCTACCTCCACACGGGCGGCCAATATGAATGGGACAACGCCGCCCCGATCGCGGTCGCCAAGGCGTACGGCCTCCACTGTTCGCGGGTCGACGGATCGCCGATGGTCTATAACTGCGACGATCCGTATCTGCCCGACCTGCTGATCTGCCGCCCCGAGCTCGCCGCGCGCGCGCTGGCGATCGTCGCGGACCTGCCAAAGGGGGGATGAGGGGGATCATTGACTGGCACGGGCAAGCCGCCAAGGATCGCGCCCGATGTCCACCGCCGTCGCCACGATCGAACCGCCCGCCGCACCCGCCACGGCGCCGCGCACCGATCCGCGGCGGATGGCGCTGTTCGGGCTGCTCGGCTTTTCGGCGGGGCTGCCGTTCTACATGTTCTCGACCGTGCTGACGCTGCGGCTCCAGGCGCATGGCGTCGCGCTCGTCGTCATCGGCTTCTTCGCCTGGGTCCAGTTATTGCCGACCTTCAAGTTCGTCTGGGCGCCGCTGCTCGACCGGTTCGACGTGCCGGGGTTCGGGCGGGTCTGGGGAAAGCGGCGCGGGTGGATCATGCTGGCGCAGCTCGGCATCTTCACCTCGATGGTCGCGATGGCGGCGACCTCGGCCGATGCGAGCCTCGGCGTCACCGCGCTGTTCGCGGTGCTGCTCGCGTTCTGGACGACGACGCTGGAGGTCGCCGCTGACGCCTGGCGGATCGAACTCGCACCGACCCAGACCGAACAGGGGCCGATCGCGGCGGCGAATCTGTGGGGATACCGCACCGCGATGGTCGCGGCGGGCAGCGGCGCGCTGCTCGTCGCGGACGGACCGGGATGGAGCGCAGCGTATCTGGTGATCGCGGCGGCGGCGTTCGCGCCGTTCCCGATGCTTGCGGCGATGCGCCCCGAGGCAACGGCGACGCGGCGGACAGCGGGGCTGGCGACCGGTATCATCGCGAGCATCGGTATTCTCGTTGCCGCCGCCGCCATCACCGCGGCGGTCGGCTGGGTCGTGCTTGCGGTGGCGGCGGGCGCAGGGCTCAGCGCGCAGACCAACGTCACCCCCTATGTGCTGGCGAGCTGCATGCTCCCCTTCATCCTGATGGCGCTGGCGCTGCCGCGGATTCGCCGCGCGGGGCCGACCGACCCACTTCGCACCTCGACCGCCATGGGCCCTTACGTCGATTTCTTCTGGCGTTACGGCTTCGGTGCGCTCGTCGTGCTGGCGTTCGTGTCGGTCTATCGGATGGGCGACGTCCTCGCGCTCAACCTGTCGAAGCCGATGATCAAGGGATTGGGCTACAGCCTCTCGGCGATCGGGCGCGCCGACAGCCTCGTCGCGCTGGTTGCGAGCATTCTGGGGGTCGGGATCGGCGGCCTGATGGTCGCGCGGACGCGGATGGGCTACGCGCTGGGCATCGCCGCCTGCTTCGCGGCATTCGGCAATTTCGGCTTCGTCTGGCTCGCACACCAAACCGTGAGCGAACCGATGCTCTACCTCGCCACCGCCGCCGACCAGTTCGGCAACGGCATGGCGGGGGCAGTGTTCGTCGTCTACCTCTCGATGCTCGTGAACCTGCGCTATCCCGGTGCGCAATATGCGTTTCTGTCGGGATTCGCGTTCCTGCTACCGCGACTGCTCGCGGGAGCGGGCGGATCGATGGTCGAGCGGATCGGCTATGACGGTTTCTTCCTGCTGTCGGGCGTCGTCAGCCTTGCCGCGATCCCGTTCCTCCCTGTCATTGCGCGCACCCGCCCGCGCCAATCGGATATGCCCGCGTGATCGAGCGCGTCGCCGATGCCGCGTTCGCGCCCGCGCTGGCGAACCTGGCGGCGGCTCGCATTCCCGGCGCGACGCTGGGCGTCGTCAGCGCCGACGGTCGCCGCGCAACGCGGGTCGCGGGGCTCGCGCAGCGTGTACCCGAAACGGAAGACCTGACGCCCGATCACTGGTTCGACCTCGCTTCGCTGACCAAAGTCATATTCACCACGACGCTAATCCTGCGTCTGGCCGACAAGGGCAGACTCGATCTCGAGCGCCCGCTGACCGACGCGATCCCCGACCTGCGCCAGTACGACGTCGCGGGCGCGGCGGAGCGGCGGCTGACGTTCCGCGATTGCCTTGCGCACCGGACGTTCCTGCCCGCGGTCGAGCCGATCTATACCTATGGCGACGACCCCGATCGGCTCCGCGCCTTCGTGCTCCAGCGTGAATGGACACACGGTCCGCCGGTCTATTCGGACATCAACTTCATCCTGCTCGGGATCGCTGCCGAGCGACTGACGGGAGGCCCGCTCGACGCGGTGCCGCTCGCGCGCGGACTGAGCTGGGGGCCGCCGCCCGGCCCCCCGGTCGCGACCGAACGCTGCACCTGGCGCGGGCGGATGCTGAAGGGCGAGGTCCACGACGAAAACGCCGCTGCGATGGGCGGGCGGACGGGGCACGCCGGGCTGTTCGGGACGGTCGCCGGGGTGCTCGATGTTGCCGCGGGACTGCTCGACGGCAGTGGCGCGTCCTGGTTCGCGATCGATCAGATCCGTACCCCCATTGCGGGCCACCGTACCGCGGGGTGGGAACGGCGGTTCGACGGCTGGTCGGGCGGATCGGCGTGCTCGCCCGAGACGATCGGCCACACCGGTTTTACCGGCACCGGCTTGTGGATCGACTGGACGCGCGGCGTCGCCTGGACGCTGCTTACCAACCGCGTCCACCCGACCCGGCATGCCGACAGTGGCATCGCCGAACTCCGCATCGCGACCGGCGACGCGCTGATCGCCGCGTGGGACGCGTCAGTTGGCGGCGGCGATTAGCGCCAGCGCGGCATCGATCGGCGCGCGGACCGACGCATCGCCCGGCATGTCGTTGGCAAAGCTGGCGAACACCAGCGTCTTCCCGCTCGCCGCGATCATGAACCCCGACAACGCGCTCGCGGCGTTGAGCGACCCGGTCTTGCCTTGGAGATGGCCCACGAGCGGCGTACCCGCGAACCGGTGCGCGAGCGTACCGTCGACCCCCGCAATCGGCAGCGTCGCGCGCCACGCCGCGCTCCACCGCTGCGTCGCGGTCCAGCGCAGGAACGCCGCGGTACCGCGCGGGGTAACCCGGTTGTAGTTCGACATCCCCGACCCATCCGCAAAATCATAGCGCCACCGCGCGATCCCCGCGCGCGCCATCATCGCGTCGATCGCGGCCTCGCCATCGGCGACCGATCCGCTCCCGACTACCGCGGCGACGCGGCGCAGCAGCAATTCGGCATGGAGATTCTCGCTGGCCTTGTTGGTGTGGACCAAATCCTCGACCAGCGGTGGCGGGACGAGATGCGCGAGCGCAGCGGACGCCGGGGGGTTGGGCGCAGGCGCGCCGCGCCTGGGAGCGTCCGACCCGGCAAGCGGACGGTGGCGCACCTGCGCCGTGCCGCGGACCCGAACGCCGCGCCCCGCCAGCATCCGCTGCAACAGCCATGCCGCGCGATAGGCGGGATCTTCGATCCCGATCGTCAGCGTTACTGGCGCGGCGATCGTTCCCGCAATCCGCACCCGGCCGCTCCCCGGCGTGCTCGTCACCGACAGGTCGGTGGTCGCGCCGGTGACGACCGCATCGTCGACCGCATAGAACCCATCGCTCGCGATCCTCGGCGCATTACCAGCCGATCCCGGCGCGACCGTGACCGTCCAGATATTGTCGTCGACCGTCAGAGCGGAGACCGCGGTGCCAGACCGCGTCACCATGTTGTTCCAGCTCATCCCCTGCGGCCAGCGTTCGTCGGGGAAGTCGGTGTCGTCACCGATCACGTTGCCGACCACCCGCGTCCGCGCCGCCACCGCATCGGCCAGCGCGGCGAGGCAATCGACCACGC
Source organism: Sphingomonas oligophenolica (assembly GCF_006438955.1). Classification (GTDB taxonomy): domain Bacteria; phylum Pseudomonadota; class Alphaproteobacteria; order Sphingomonadales; family Sphingomonadaceae; genus Sphingomonas; species Sphingomonas oligophenolica_A. Next base: position 77,693 of record NZ_RCZK01000002.1, read on the forward strand.
AGTCCGCCGCGCCCGACAGCCGCGCGTCGCCATGCCCAGTCAGGATCACGTCGGGAATGCGCGCGCCGTCGATCCGCACGCTCGCGCCGCCCACCGTGTCGGGGCCGTCGACCGCCAGCGTCGCGAACGCCAGCGCGGTCGTGAATATCTTGGTGTTGGACGCGGGGACGAACCGGTCGTCGGGCGCGATCGCCACGATCTCGCGCCCTTCCTCGTCGGTCACGACCAGCCCGAATCGCGTCCCCGGCCCCGCCCCAGCCAACACGCTACGCACTTGGTCGGTCAGCGGATCGGCGGTCGCGGGCGCTGCCGCGAGCAAGAACAGCGCCGCGATGGCCGCCCGGGTCATGCGGTGGCCTCCGCCCGGAACCGCGCATCGTCGATCGCGCCTTCCGCGCGCGCGACCATCGCCGTCACGGTCAGGTTCGCCGACGCGCTCGGGACAGTTCGGGTCATGTCGAGCAGCCGGTCGAACGGCAGCACGAGCCCCACGATCAGCGCGGTCTGTTCCGCCCCGATGCCGACCGCGCCCAGCATCGCGGCGAGCATGAACAGCGACGCCGACGGCACCGGCGCGGTCCCGAACGCCGCCAGCGCACCGGTTGCGAACATGATCGCGAGCATCGTCGCGTCGGGCACGATTCCAAGCGCCTGGAGCGCGAACTGGCCGAGCAGCCCGACATACATCGCGGTCCCATCCTTGCCGATGCTCGCGCCCAGCGGCAGCACCGTGAACGCGATCGGCTTCGCTACCCCCAGATTGTCGCTCGCGACGCGCATCGCGATCGGCAGCGTTGCCGACGACGACGCGGTCGAAAACGCGACCATCAGCGCGTCGGCAATCCCGCGAAAAAAGCGAACCACCGACAGGCGCGCGACGAACGCCACCAGCGTGCTGTGGACGACCAGCATCTGGATCAGCGACGCAACGACGACGCACAGCGCCAGCCATCCGACGTTGGCGAACACCGCGACACCCCCGCTCGCGACCGCGTTGGCGATCAACGCGAAGACCCCGAACGGCGTCGCCTCCATCACGATCCGGACGATCTGGAGCAACACCCCCGACAGCGAGCGGAGCAGCGCGACGACGGGCTTACCCGCCTCCCCCGCTACCACGCTGCCGATCCCGAACAGGACTGCCACGAAGATGATCGCGAGCATGTCGCCGTTCGCCAGCGCCTCGACGATGTTGGTCGGCACGATCCCGAGCAACTGGTCGTACGGCGTCACCGGCGCGCCGAGCGGATGCGCCGCGACGCCCGCGAGCACGATCCCCTCCCCCGGCCGCACGATAAGGCCGATCGCCATCCCGATCCCGACCGAGATCAGCGTCGTCATCGCGAACAGCGCCACCGTCCGCCCGCCGATCGGCCCCAGCCGCCGTGGGTCGCCGATCGTCGCGATCCCCGCGGCGATCGTGACGAGCGCGACCGGCACGACCAGCATCTTGATCAGGCGGACGAACAGGTCGCCAAAAACCTGCACCGCGGGCGCCCATTGCGGCGCGACCACGCCGAGCGCGACGCCAAGGATCAGCGCAGCGACCACGCGCTTCCACAGCGGGATCGCGAACCACTTCCGCATTGCCCTCATTCGGCGGGGCAGCCCGCAGGCCGTGGGCGCAGCAGCGCGCGGCCCGCCGCTACGCCGGTCACTTTACCCGCAGCCAACGCCAGCTGCCCGTTGACGAACAGCGCCGTCACCCCGACGCTCGGTACGGTGGGGTGGACGAAATCCGCGCGGGGCTGATAACTGACGGGATCGAACACGACGACATCGGCGAAATAGCCGGGCTTCAGATAACCGCGGTCGCGGATATCGTAGATGTCGGCGGTCAGACCGGTCGATCGGCGGATGAACGCGCGCGTGTCGATCGCGTGGCGCTGGCGGACATAGATCTGATATTTGCGCGGGAAGGTCGCATATTGGCGCGGGTGGCCGTCCGACCCGTCCGATCCGGTGACGACCCAGGGCTGTTTCATGATCAGGTCGACGTCGCGATCGGCCATGTTGAACGAGGCGATGCCGGTCCCGCGCGCCGCGTCTCCCGCCGCGTTCGGCACGCGTACAATGCGGATCGCGGCATCTACCGGCGACAGTTTCCATCGCGCCGCCATCTCCCCCAGCGTCTGCCCGGTCCAGGGCTGCCCCCCTGCGGTCAGCAGGATCGATTCCTCGCCGCCGCGGCGCCGCAGGTTCTCGGTCATAGCGCGCTTGATCCGCACCAGCGTCGCGGGATCGTCGAACCGCGCGATCATCGCGCGGTATCCGCCCGCAAGCGCCCATCCGGGCACCAGCGCGGCATCGATCGCGGAGCCCGACGCGAGCCAGGGATATTGATCCGCGGTCACCTCCTGCCCCGCGCGCCGCGCCGCCTCGATCGTCGCGATCAATTCGGGCGCATGGCCCTGCAGGTCGACCCCGAGCGCCTTCAGATGCGCGAAATGGACCGGCGATCCGGATTCTCGCCCGATTCGCAGCGCCTCCTTGGTCGAGGCGATCAGCCCGATCGTGTAATTCGATTCGTCGCGCTGGTGCGTGTCGTACAGCCCGCCGCGCGCGCCCGCCTCCTTAGCGACCGCGATCACCTCTTCGGTCGTCGCATAGCTTTGCGGAGCGTAGAACAGCCCGGTCGACAGGCCGTACGCGCCCTCACACATCGCCGCCGCCGCCAGCGCCTGCTCGCGCGCCAGTTCGGCGGGCGTCGGCGCGCGATCGTCCGCACCGATCACCCGCTCGCGGATCGCGCCGAACCCCACCAGCGGCACCACGTTTGTGCCGATCCCGTGTGCGACCAGCGTGGTCATGTCCTTCGCGACGTCAGGCGTGCCGCCGCCGTCGACACCGATGACGATCGTCGACACCCCTTGCGCGAGCCACGGCAGATTGAGGCGCGCGCGTGCGTAGGGGGAGCGAATATAGCTGTCAGGGTGGGTGTGCGCGTCGATCAGCCCCGGCGCGACGATCTGGCCGCGCGCGTCGATCACGCGTTTGGCCGCGGTCGCGCGCGACGGCCCGACATAGACGATCCGGTCGCCGAGGATCTCGACATCGCCGGTGATGCTCGGCGCGTCGGCGCCGGTATAGATCGTCCCGCCGCGGATCGCGATGTCGACTTGCCTCGGCCCGGTGTGAGCAATCGGTCGCGCGCCGATCGTCAGCAGTCCCAACGCGGTCATCGCAACCCGCGCGGCGGTGAACCGTCTCGACATCATGGCCTCCCCCTTACGCTACGACCCGACTGTAGCGCGCGCGCCACGGATCGGAAGCGGGATCGCCCTGTCGTCAGGTGATCGGGGCACCAAAACAATAAGGGATGCTCTTATCGATCAGCCCGCGCGTCTCGGGCGAGCGCTCGCCGCGCCCCGTCAGTGGCACGAACATCGCCAGCCCGAGCGAGCAACGCGTCACCGCGCCGTCGCTGCCCTTGGTGACGCGCAGCAACTGCTCCTGCGCGGTGGACGGGCCGATCGGAATCACCATGCGACCGCCGACCTTGAGTTGATCGATCAGAGGTTGGGGAACCTTGCTCGCCCCAGCCGCCACGACGATGCCGTCGAACGGCGCGTGTTCGGGCCATCCCGCGAAGCCGTCGCCGCTGCGGACATGGATGTTGCGATACCCCATCCGATCGAGTCGACGCGCGGCGGAGCGCGCCAGTGGCGCGACGATCTCGATCGACCAGACCTGGTCGGCGAGCGGCGACAGCGCAGCGGCCTGGTACCCCGACCCGGTCCCGACATCGAGTACGGTCGCGCCCGACGGCAGCTCCAGCGCGGCGGTCATGATCGTGACGATGTACGGATCGGAGATCGTCTGACCGTAGCCGATCGACTGCGGCACATCGATATAGGCCAGCTCGCGCCCGGGCTTGGTCACGAACAATTCGCGCGGCAATCGACCGATGACATCGATTGTCCGACGGAACGCGGGGGTGTCCGCTGCCGGCGCGGCGCGCCGTACGGTCTCGGCGATCTTCGCGACCATCGCCGCCCGCCGCACGGCGAACATATCCCCCGCTGCGGCGGGCAGCATGAGCGCCGCCGCTATCGGTATCCAGAGCAACGACAAACCGGGCATCAAGGCGTTACCTCTTCATGGTGGCGCGACAGCGCGGCGATCATCGCGGGCAGGAACAATAGCACCAGCGGCACCGCGGCGACGAGGCCGAAGATGATCGCGGTGGCGAGCGGGCGCTGGAGCCCGGCGCCCCGGCTCAGCCCGAGCGCCAGCGGCGCGAGCGTCAGGATCGCGATCAGCGCAGACATCAGGATCGGGCGCAGCCGCTTCGCGCCCGCCTCGCGCAAGACGGCCATATCAACGGGTGCATCGCGGTCGATTTCGGCGAGGAAGAAGATCACGAGCTCGGTGACCATCCCCACCACCATCGTCAGCCCCATCAACGCCGAGATGTCGAGCTCGATTCCCGTCAGCCACAGCCCCCCGAGCACCGCCGCCGCCGAGAGCAACACCGTCGCGATCGCCGCCAGCGTCCAGCTGACGCGTTCGAAGAGGAAGGTGAGGAGCAGCGCGGTGAGCAGCAGCGCGGCGGCGAACACCATCGACAGGTCGGCGAAGCTCTGTTGCTGCTGCGCGTAGAGCCCGCCGTAATCGACGCGGATTCCAGCGGGCAGGTTCAGCCCGGTCACCGCGGCGCGGACGTCCTTCATCGCCGACCCCAGATCGCGCCCCTCGAGCCGCGCGGTAACGCCGATGAACGGCGCGAGATCCTCGCGGGTAAGCTGCTTCTGCCCCGCCGCGATGCTGACCGTCGCGACCTGCGCGACGCGCACCACATGGCCATCGGGCGCGACGAGTGCGAGGCGACCGAGATCGCTCGCGCGTTGGCGCAGATCCTGCGGCGCGCGGACCCGGACGGTCAGGAGTTGTTCGCCGATCCTGACCTGGGTCGCCTGCATCCCGCCGACCAGCGCCTCGAGCTGGGTCGCGACCGCATTCGGATCGAGCCCCTGGAGCGCGGCGCGCGCCGGATCGACCCGGACGCTGATCGCGTCGCCCGCGACGCGCAGGCCATCGACCACCTCGACCACGCCGGTCACCTTGCCGATCGCGTCGCCGACCGATTTGGCCGCGGCGTCGAGCTGGGCCGGATTGTCGCCGAACAATTTGACCTCGATCGGTTGCGGCACCGCGGTCAGATCGCCGATCAGGTCCTCCATCAACTGCGCGGTCTCGATCTGGACACCGGGAACCTTGGCCTCGACCCTGGTCCGGACGTCCGCCATCACCGCCTCGATCGGGCGGCGCGATCCGCCGTGCAGGCGGATGAAATAATCGCCCTCGTCCGCCTCGGTGAGCCCGCCGCCGAGCTGGAGCCCGGTGCGGCGCGAATAGCTCGCGACCTCGGGCGTCGCGGTGATGATCTGTTCGACCTGGCGGAGCAGCCGGTCGGTGTCGCTCAACGCCGCGCCCGGTTGCGCCTTATAGTCGAGGATGAAGCCACCTTCATCCATCTGCGGCATGAAGCCCGAGGGGACGTGGCTCCACGCCGCCCAGCCGATCAGCGCCATGCCGACGCCGAGCACCGCGGCGAACAGCGCGGGCCGCGCGAACGCCCGGTTGGCGGCACGGTCGTAGCCCTTGCCGAGGCGGCCCATGAAGCCGCCCGCCTTTTCCGCGGCTTTGGCATCCTTCTCGCGCAGCCAATAGGCCGCAGCGAGCGGGATGACGAAGCGCGCGTAGACTAGCGACAGCCCAAGCGCGGCGACCATGGTCAGCGCCAGCGCCTTGAAGAACCCGCCGGTCACCCCGGAGATGAACGCGAGCGGCAGGAAGACGACGATCGTCGCGGAGGTCGATCCGATCAGCGGCGTCCCCATTTCCGCTGCCGCGCTAAGGACGCCCGCGACCCCCTTCGCCGCGCCCTCCTGCAAGCGGCGCATGATATGTTCGAGCATCACGACCGCGTCGTCGACGACCAGCCCGACCGCAGCCGCCATCCCGCCCAGTGTCATCATGTTGAAGCTCATCCCGAGCGCGAACAGGATGAGGCAGGTGCCCGCCAGCACCGCGGGCAACATCAGCCCGGTGATCAGCATCAGCCGTCCCGAGCGCAGGAACACGAACAGCACCAACCCCGCCAGCACCGCGCCGAGCAGGATCGCGTCGCGCACCGCGTTCGCCGCGCCCGTTACCAGTTCGGACTGGTCATAGAACGGCGTCACCTTGACGCTCGGCGGCAGCCCCAGCGTCGCGAGCCGCGCGTTGACCTCCTTGACGATCCTGACCGTGTCCGAATCGAGTGCCTGGCGGATGTTGACCAGCACCGCGCGACGACCGTCGGAGGTAACCCGGGTATAGACCGGCTGTTCCGATGGCGTGATCGTCGCGATCTGGCCGAGCGTGACGATCCCCGCCCCGGCGTTCGCCCCCGTCTTGATCGGCAACGCGGCAAGATCGGGGATTCCGGCGATCCGGTTTTGCGCGAGGACCAGATAGAGCCGGTGGCGATCCTCGAGCCGACCCACGCCCTGGACGTCGTTGCCCTTGCCGAGTGCGGTCGCGATATCGGCGAGGCCGAGTCCCAGCGCCTGCGCGCGCGCGGGATCGACCGCGACCTGGAATTCACGCGGTGCACCGCCGAGCACGTCGACCCCCGCGACCCCCGCGACCGCGCTCAACGCGGGGCGAACCTGAAACTCGGCGATCTGGCGCAGCGCTTCGACATCGAGCGACGATGAGGTCAGCGCGACCCCCAGCACCGGGAACAGCGTCGGATCGGATCGCCGCACCTCGAACCGAGTGCCCGGCGGCAGATCGGGGAGCACCGTCGCGAGCGCGCCCTGCGTCGCCAGCGTTGCGGCGACCATGTCCTCCCCCCAGGGAAAGTTGAGCGACACCTCGGCCGACCCGCGGCTCGTGGTCGACCTGATTCGGCTGACGCCGGGCACCGCGCGCAACGCGATCTCGATCGGGCGGGTGATGTCGGCGGCCATCTGATCGGCGTCGCGTTCGCCCGCGTCGATCGACACGACGACGCGCGGATAGCTGATGAAGGGGAACAGGCTGACGGGCAGCCGGGTCGCGGCGACGACCCCGCCGACCGTCAGCAACAGGGCCGCGAGCCAGAGCGCGCGGGCGTGGCGGGCAAGCGCCTGGGTCATCGTTGGACCGTCACTTGGTGCGGACCTTCATCCCGTCGTCGACCGCGGTGCCGCCCTCGACGACGACATGGTCGCCGGGTTTCACACCCTGCGTGATTGCGACCCGGTCGCCCTCGGTCGCGCCCGGGGACACATTGTGGCGATGCGCGACGCCGCTCGTCACGACATAGACATAAGGCTGCCCGCCATCGTCGAGCAGCGCGGCATAGGGGATCGTCACCGCGATGCCGCCGCCACTGGCGCCGACCGCGACCGTGCCGGTCAGTACCTCGCCGACCCCCAATCCGGCTGCGGCGGGCAGCGTCGCGAACACCGCCGCCTGCCGCGTCGTCGGATCGATAATCGGAGACACCGACGCGATCGGCACCGCGAACGCCGCGCGTCCCGTCGACGCCTCGATCCGAATCGGTGCGCCCGGATGGAGTGCGCGCGCGACGCTGGGATCGACCCCGAAATGCGCGCGCAGATCGCCGTTGCGCGCGATCGTCGCGACGGTCGCGCCGGGCTGGATCAGGTCGCCATCGCTCACCGCCACGCTTTCGACGAACCCCGCGGTGCGCGCGCGCAAGGTCAATGCCCCGGCACGACCTGCAAGGCTCGCGCGGGTGGCATCCGCGCTTTGCGCCGCGGCGCGCGCGGTTTCGACCTCGGCATTGCCGACCAGCCCATCCTTGCGGAGCCGCTGCGCGCGCGCATAGGCGGCGTCGGCGGCACGCGCGTCAGTCGAGGCCTTGACGATGTCGAGCCGCGTGTTCGGTGCCGCGCCGAGTTGCGCGACGACCTGCCCCGCCGTCACGCGCGTGCCGACCGGGGTGACGATGCGGACGACGATCGCTTCGGTTGGCGCGGTCAGCGCGACTTTGCCCCCCGCCCCCGCCTCGGCGACGCCGTATAATGTTACACGGTCGGTGAGCGCGCCCTGTTGCGCGGCGGCGATCGTCACCAGCGCGACCGGGGCCGGTGTCGCCGCCTCGTCGCTCGCGCCGCCCGAACAGGCGGCGAGCATCAGACTCGCGACCGCGAACCATTTGGTCATTGGGGCCAATCCTCTCGGGGTGCGCCGGTCAAAAGTTCGAGCGCGATCGTCTGTTCGGCGATATCCTGGTCGGCCTGCGCGACCAGTGTCTGGTTGTCGCGCAGCGCCTGTTCGGCGATCTCCGCGGTGGCGGGGGCTAGGTCGCCGCGGTTGGCGGCGCGGCGGCTCGCGACGGCGAACTGCTGGACCGCAGGTAGATCGTGGAGTGCCGCCACGCGCTGGCGGTGGGCGACTGCGATGCCGCCGACGGCCGCCGCGATCTCGGCGCGGGTCTGGAACAGCCGCGCGTCATATTCGGTCTTCAACGCCTCTCGTGTCGCGCGCTCGACCGCGATGCCGCCGCGGTTGCGGTTCCACAGCGGCAGCGTGAAATCGATCGCGGGGCCGACCAGCGCGTTGCCCGCCGAATCGCGGTTGGCGTTGATCGTCAGCGCCAACGTGGGAAATTGTTCGAGCACCGCGCGATGGACGGTCGCCTCCTGCGCGGCATAACCTTCGCGCAGCGCCGCAAGGTCGCTCCGCGTGTCGCGCGCGAAAGCAAACAGCACGGCGGCATCCGGCGGCGGCGGGGGCGCGGCGACGGGCGCGAGCGTCAGCGGATAGGATGGCGGCAGACCGATCAGCCGGGTCAGTTCGAACCGCGCGGCGGCGAGATCGCGTTCGGCGGTGCGGACGAGTTCGGCGGCGTTGAACGCGGACAGCCGCGCCGCCTGCACCTGATCGGGCGGCAGGTCGCCGCGCCCCGCCGCGCGCAGCGTGCGATCGGCGAGCGACCGCGCGGCATCGCGGCTCGCCGCGGCGAGCGCGGCCCGCCGCTCGAGCCCCTGGGTCCGTGCCGCCTGGAGTCGCGCCTGCCCCGCAGTTTGCCATTCGGCCCAGGCGAGATCGAGCCGCACCTGTCCGGCTTGCGCGCGCGCTGCGGCGATCCGAACGCCGCGCGTGCGCAGCGCCTGGATGTCGAGGCCCAGCGCGTTGGCGAGATCGATCAGCGGATCGGGGCCGGACACCACCTTCGATGCGCCCACGCTCAGCGTCGGGTCGGGCAGCAGTCGCGCGGCAAAGAGCTGTGCGTCGGACACCCCCGCGCGCACCCGCTGCGCCTTCAGGTCGGGATTGGCGATCACCGCCAGCGTCGCGATCGCGTTGGGATCGAGCGGCGCGGCAAGGTCGATCGTCGTCGGCGTCAGAAACGGCCGCCGGATCGCCGCGGCCTCGCGTGCCAGAACTGAGGCGACCGGCGACGCGAGCACGCCAGGGTCGCTCTCCAGCGGCACCTGCGCATAATGCGCGCAACCCGCGAGCAGCACCGCCGCGATCAAGGGAACCCAGCGCATCACGTAATCCTCGGCAACCGCAGTGTCGCGCGCAACCCCGGCGCGTCGTCGTCGATCGATAGCGTCCCGCGATGCACCGCGGCAATCGCGGCGACCATGTTGAGGCCCAGCCCGTTGCCTGGTCGTGTCCGGCTCGAATCAAGCCGCACGAACCGGTGGACGATCCGTGTGCGATCCTTAGCCGCGACGCCGGGGCCGTCGTCCACCACCGCCAGCAAGATCATATCCCCTTCCGCCATGAGGCTCACCGTGATCGAGGTGCCCGCGGGGGTGTGACCTTGCGCGTTGTCGAGTAAATTGATCACGGCCTGCGCGATCAGTTCGCGGTCGCCGTGGATCGTGAGCCCTGACGCGATGGCGCAGTCGAGGCTTCGCCCGCCATCGGCCACCGCGGGCGCATAGGTGTCGCACAGGTCGTTGGCGAGCGCGGACAGGTCCATCGGCGCAAACGCGCGGGCGAGCGCGCCGCCTTCGACCTCCGAAATCCGCAGGATCGCGGCAAACAGCGATAACAGCTCGTCGCTCCGCTCCAATGCCCCCTCGAGCGCGCCGCGTTGCGCCGCGTGCGGGCCATCGAGCGCCGCCTCGATCTCGGCGCGCAGGCGGGCGAGCGGGGTGCGCAGGTCGTGTGCGACGTCGCTCGATACCTGACGCAGGCTGTCGAGCAATTGCGCGATCCGATCGAGCATCGCGTTGAGCGATCGGGCGAGCTCGTCGAACTCGTCGCCGCGCGCGCCGACTGGAATGCGTCGCGCGAGATCGCCGGCGACGATGGCCTGCGCGGTGCCGCTGATCCGCGCGAGCCGCCGCTGCAGATACCCGCCGAGCGCCAGCGCGCCGCCGGTGCCGAACAGCAGGACCAGTACCAACGCCGCGCCGAACAGCGCCAAAATTGTGCCGTCGATCCGCTCGAGCGCCTCGGTGTCGATCGCGACGACCAGCGTGCGACCGTCGCCGATCGCGGTCGTCAGCGCACGGGCAGCATCGACGCCCTCGACGGGATCGACGAACTCGACGTTACCCCAGCCGCGGGCGGGTCGGCGCAGCGCGAGCGATCCGGCGATCCGGCGGTGTCCGGCATCGAAGAGCGCATAGCCGAAATTGTCGACGCGTCCGCCGGTCTCGCGCGCCAAAATCGTTTCGAGCAGGTCGGGCAATCCTTCCTCGCGATAACTGCGAACGAGCGCGCGCGTTTCCTCGGCGAGCGCCGCGTCCTGCTGCGCGCGGAACGCGGCATCGGCGGCGAAATACACGACCGCGCCGAGCAGCGTGATCGCGAGCGCGAACACGGCGGAATAAGTAAACGCGATGCGATAGGCGGCGCTGCGCCGGAGGTCAGCCATCCGCCCGCATCCGATAGCCGACGCCGCGCAGCGTTTCGATCGGATCGGTATCGAAGCCCCCGTTCAATTTCGATCGCATCCGGCTCAGATGGCTTTCGACGATGTTGGTCTGCGGATCGAAATGGAATCCCCAGATCGATTCGAGGAACATCGTCCGCGTCACGACCCGCCCCGCATTGCGCATCAACAGTTCGAGCAGCGCATATTCGCGCGGCTGGAGCCGCACCTCGTGCCCGCCGCGTCGTACCTCGCGGCGGAGCAGGTCGAGATCGACGTCGCCGACATGGAATGCGGTCGGGGCCTCGCTGATCGGCGGGCGGCGCAGCAGTGCCGCGATCCGCGCGGCGAGTTCGGCGAACGCGAACGGCTTGACGAGGTAATCGTCCGCGCCTGCGCCGAGCCCTATCACGCGATCCTCGATGCCGCCGAGCGCGGTCAGCATCAGCACCGGCATGCGGACACCGCCCGCGCGCCACCGCTTCAGAATCTCCACGCCGTCGAGCTGCGGCAACAGCCGGTCGAGGATCGCGACGTCGAAGCTCTCGACGAGGCCGAGGTGCAACGCATCCTCGCCATCGCCGACGCGCGTCACGGCATGGCCGAGCTCGCCGAGCCCTCGCTCGACGAACCCGGCGGTGTCGTCATCGTCCTCGGCGATCAGGATGCGCATGACGGGGTGCGATCAGTCCTTATCGTTCAGGCCTTCATATTTGTTCTCGACGACGCGACCGGTGTTGGCGTCGACGCCGATCTCGTGAATACGCTTGCCCTGGCGGATATCGAACGAATAGCGCCAGCCGCCACCTTCCTTTTCATATTCGGCATCCTGGATTTTGCCGGGGGCCTGCTTGAGCTCGATCGCGCGCGCCTGCGCCATCGTCAGCTTGGCATGGGGCTGCGCCGCGAGCGCGGGCGCGGCCAGCGCAACGGCGGCGGTCAGCAGGAGGGGGATACGCTTGGTCATGTCACTCATCCTCGATTGGTCCACCCGCTTGATCGGGCCTGTCCTTCTTACGCCGCGGTAGATTGCGCCGGGATGGAAGGGGAGTTCTACTATCCCAATGTAGATGAACCACGCGGCTCAGGCGGGTGCGACGACCAGCAAGTGGAACGTGCCCGCCCGCGCCACCGGGCGGCCGCCAGCCCTGGCCGGGGGATCGAACGCTGCGGTCGGGAGGTAGACGTTGCCCGTCCGCGCATCGATCGCACCGGTCCGCGCGCCGACTTCGGTTTTCACGGTGGCGACCTTGCGCACGCTCCGTGCCGCGAGCGACAAGACCTCGAGCACCCCGTCGCGCCCGCACGGAATCAGCGCGACCTGCCGCTTCGCATCGAGCATCACCGCGTCGGGACCGCGCCCGATGTCGATCAACCCGGTAAGCTTGGCGGCGCGGGTATCGACCACGGCGGCCTTGCCGTTGGCGCACGCGCTGATCAGGCGATCGTGGCTGGCGTCGAACGCGAGCCCGGTCGGCCCCTCGCACCCCGTAAGTGCGATCGAGCGGACCAGCTTGCCCGCCGCGAGATCGACGACCTCGATCTCGTCCGCGTCCTCGTTGTTGACGTACAGCGTCCGGCCCCGCCCGATCACCGCGAATTCCAGCGCGGGCTTGACGGTGATCGTGCGCACGACCTTCATCTCGTGGGGATCGACGTCGGAAATCGTGCCGTCGTGGGCGTTCATCACGAACACATGGCCGCTCGCGGTCTCGTACGCCGCCGCATCGGGATCGTCACCCACCGCGAGCTTCGCCTGCTCCACCCCGGTCGTCGCGTCGATCAGCCGCACGCTGTTGTCGCGCCCGCTCGTCACCAGCAGCATGCCATGCGCCAGCGGCACCACCGCATGCCCGTGGACGATCGTGCCGATCGAACGGCCGGCGTCGCGCTTCGCCAGATCGACCCGCGTCACCGCATCGCCGTGGGCGACGTAGAGCACGCGTGCCGCGACATCGACCGCGACATAGTCCCACCCGCCGCCGTCTGGTCCGGCGATATGTCCCGCAACATGATAGCGTGGGACCGGCGCGACAGGCGCCGCGGCGGCGACGAGCATCGCGCCCGCGCCGGACAACAGGATCGACAGCAGCTTCATCGTTCGGCCCTCCAGATTGTCGGCACCCCGTGCCCCAGCCGCGCGCCGCGACCAAGTGCTTCGCGCCGCATTGGGAATTCACAATCTTGGTATCGCTGTTCCGCACGCGTGACATCGCTTCATCATGGCGCGCGACGGTTTGGTAGCCAGCCTCAATCATTTCAGCGCTGACGCAGATATCGCTAAACTCCGGATGGGTCATCATTGCCTCGCCCGCTAACTTTACTCGATATGTGCCTTTGTCGTTGTCGACGCTCGCAAAGGCAGGGTGATCATCAAACTGCCTGCGGCCACCAACAACACCAATAAGGTGTTCATCAAAGCGCCTTTCTCGGCCACCGCGGCTGCGAGCGAGCCCCATAATGCGACATTCAAATCACGTTTTACGCTGGCCTGAACTGGACGCTCGATCAGCTTCCGCATGCCGACTTAAGCAGCCGCGATTTCGGATGCGTCGTTAAGCGCCAGCAGCGCGAAGCTCGCGAGCCAGTGGCTGCCCATATAATCGTCGGCGATGTGCGGCAGACTGGCGCGGATATGCGCGTTCGCCGTCGCCAGCGCCGGCGCATGAACGGGATGGCCTTCCCCCAGCGCGGTAGCGATCCCGCGCCATGCCCAGGCTCGGCTGAGATTCAGCCCGTCGAGATGCGCGATCTTGCCATCGGTGCGATCGGACACGTGCGCGGGTGTGAACAAGGTAGCAGGCGTGCCCCCTGCGGCGTCGGGCAGAAAACGGTCGAACCACGCGGCAAATTCGGCGCCGTCAATGATGCGCGACATCAGCAGTGCTTCGCTGAGCGCAGGCGACAAAAATTCGTCGCCGCCCGGCTCCCAGCCCTGGCAGTTCCGGTCGCCGCTGAACCACTCGCGGGCGCGGTCGGTGATCAACGTCGCCAGCGCGGGATCGTATCGCGCTGCCCATTCGTGCGCCAGCGTCAGCGCGAAGCTGGTGTTGAAATGCGTCCCCGTCCGGATCGGATAAGTGAGCTTGGGCAGATGCTCGCGAAACAGCGCGGCGAAGCGCTGCGCGAGCGGCTCCAACGCATCCGCCCAGGGCGCCCGATGCCGCACGGCCTCGGCGTGGAGTGACAGCAGCCATGCCCAACCATAGGGGCGCTCGAACCCCCTGCTATCGATCCGGTCGAGCCGCGCGCATTCGCCCGCGACCTTCTCGGGCACCAGCATCGCATCGGCGCGCGATCGGATCCCGCCCGCCTCCGCCAGGTCGGGAAACAGCCGCGCGATCCTGAGTATCTGCCACCAACCGTGCACGCAGCTATGCCAGTCGTAGCTACCGTGAAAGATCGGGTGGATCGCCGCGGGAGACGTGACGTCGCCCGGACCGGTCAGGACGAGATCGAGCTTGTAGGGATATTCGCGGCCCAGATGCGACAGCGTCGTGCGCGCGAATCCAGCGGCGAGATCGGGCGTCAGTGTCATCGGAACCCCAACCAATATAACAGGATGGTATTGACCGCGAGCAATGCCAGCGCCGTCGGCACCTGCGCCTTGATCACCGCGCTCTGGTCCTTGAGATCGAGCAACGCCGCAGGCACAAGATTGAAGTTCGCCGCCATCGGCGTCATCAGCGTCCCGCAAAACCCCGCCAGCATCCCGATCGCCGCGACCACCGCGGGGTCACCCCCGAACCGGCGGATCAACAGCGGCATGCCGATCCCCGCGAGCATCACCGGAAATGCCGCGAAGGCATTGCCCATCACCATCGTGAACGCCGCCATGCCGATCGCGTAGACCAGTACCGCGCCGACCAAGCTGCCGTCGGGAATGGCATGCCCCGCGATCCGCCCGACGACCTCGCCGACGCCCGACAGCGCGAACACCGCGCCGAGGCTCGCCAGCATTTGCGGCAGCACCGCGGCCCAGCCGACGCTGTCCATCAGCCGCACGCCCTCGACAAAGGGGGTCGCGGGGCGCGGACGCAGCCAGATGTAGCAGATCGCGAGCGCCGCGATCACGCCCATCGTCAGCGCCACCAGCGTCACCTGCTTGGGGTCGACGAGATCGGGAAACTGGCGGAACAGCAATGTCCCGATCAACGCCGTGGCGGGGATGAGGAGCGCGGGCACGAACAGGCGATTGCCGTACTTGGCGGCATTGGCCTCGCGCTCGACCGCAGCGGTCGGCGGGCGCGTACTCCGGCCCATCCAGCCGAACCCGGCGATCGCCACCAGCCCCAAGACGAGCACGCCGTTCCCGACATCGCCGATCCGGTCGCCGCCAAGAAAGCTCAGCGCGATCAAGCCGTAAAAGGCGGCGTTGCCCCACCGCCTGGAATGCTCAACATCCATGGCGCTCAGCAGCGCGAAGATCGCGAACACCACCCCCGCGACGGCGTAGAGAAAACCGCTCCCGATCATCGTGGCCGCGCCAGCCGCCGATCGAGCCACCACAATCGACCGCCGTGGATCAGCAGCGCCGCGACCGCGGTAGGAATCGCCCATAGCGACAGATGCAACGGCTGGATTGCGATGCCATAGCCTTCCAAGATGCCCTTCATCAGCAGGATCGATCCGATCGCGATGAAGATGTCCTCACCGAAGAACAGCCCGATGTTGTCGGTCGCCGCCGCCATCGCGGGGATCGCATCGCCGCCAGGCGGCACGCCCTGACGTTCGGCGGCGGCCTCCGCCATCGGCGCAACGAGCGGGCGGACCGTCTGTGCGGGGCCGGCGATCGAATTCAGCCCCAGCGCCGCCGTCAGTTGGCGGAACAGCAGATAGCCGATCAGCAGCCGTCCGACCCGCGCGCCTTTCAACCCC
Source organism: Sphingomonas oligophenolica (assembly GCF_006438955.1). Lineage (GTDB taxonomy): Bacteria > Pseudomonadota > Alphaproteobacteria > Sphingomonadales > Sphingomonadaceae > Sphingomonas > Sphingomonas oligophenolica_A. Next base: position 93,408 of record NZ_RCZK01000002.1, read on the forward strand.
GCCACCAGCGCGCGCGCGCGCTCCTGCAAGCCATGGCGCTCGAGCAAACCAATGACCGGCAGCACGATATAGACGAGCGTGATGTAGCGGCTCGAATTGAACGCTTTGCCGAACGCGGCAAGGATCGCGACCGGATCGAGCCCCGCCGCAAGTCCGGTCACCGCCGCCGAGACCGCGACGACGAGCAGCGGATTGAAGCGGAGCAGGAAGCCCGCCGCGATCACCGCGATTCCGGCGAGCACCAACATCTAGTCTGTCGCTCCATAACCGCCGCCGCCCGGCGTCTCGATCACGAACACATCGCCCGGCATCATGTCGACCGAGGCAGTGGCGGGCAGTTCCTCGATACCGCCGTCGACGCGTTCGACCCGGTTCGCGCCGAGGCCGCCGTCCGCTCCACCCGCCAGCCCGAACGGCGGCACCCGGCGACGGTTCGAAAGGATGTTCGCGCGCATCGGCGCGAGGAACCGCATCCGCCTTGTCGCGCCGTCGCCGCCCTGCTGCGCGCCCGCCCCCCCCGATCCACGCCGGATCGCGAAGGATTCGAGCAACACGGGAAAGCGTTGTTCGAGGATTTCGGGGTCGGTGAGCCGACTGTTGGTCATGTGCGTCTGGACGACCGCGGTACCGTCGAACCCCGGACCCGCGCCGGATCCGCCCGCGATCGTTTCGTAATATTGGCGGGACGCGTCGCCGAAGGTGAAATTGTTCATCGTCCCCTGGCTCCCCGCCATCGCCCCGAACGCGCCGAACAGCGCGTCGGTCACGACCTGGCTCGTCTCGACGTTACCCGCGACCACCGCGGCGGGATACCGCGGCTTCAGCATCGATCCGTCGGGTACGCGGATCGTCACCGGGCGCAGGCAACCGTCGTTCATGGGTACGGGCGTGTCGAGCATCGTCCGCATCACGTACAGGCACGCGGCGCGCACGATCGGCAGCGGCGCGTTGACGTTGTCGCGCTGCTGCTCGCTGGTTCCCGCGAAATCGATCGTCAGCCGGTCGCGCTCGATCCGCACCGAAACGCGCACGGTCGCACCGGTGTCGGTCTCGTACGCGAAGTCGCCATCGCTCAGTCGCGCGATCAGGCGACGCACCGCGGCTTCGCTATGGTCCTGGACGTGCGCCATATAGGAGGTCACCACATCCGCACCGTAGTCGGCGACCAGCGCCAGCAAGCCGTCGGCCCCGCGCGTGCAGGCGGCCACCTGGGCGGCCAGGTCGGCAAGGTTCTGGTCGGGGTTCCGCGCAGGATAAGGGCCCGACGCGAGCAGATCCCGGATCGCCGCCTCGCGGAGCCGACCGTCGGCGACGATCGCCAGCCCGTCGAAGATGATCCCCTCTTCGTCGATGCGGCGACTATCGGCGGGCATCGAGCCCGGACTGGTGCCGCCGATGTCCGCATGATGCCCGCGCGCGGCAACGAAATAGGCGGGCGCGTCGGCGGCGCCCACGAACACCGGCTTGACGACGGTGATGTCGGGAAGGTGCGTCCCGCCGTCGTAAGGCGCGTTCAGCGCATAGACGTCGCCCCGTGCGATCGTCCCTGCGTGGCGGGCCAGGATCGCGCGGATGCTGTCGCCCATCGATCCCAGATGGACCGGGATATGCGGCGCATTCGCGATCAAATTGCCGCGCGCGTCGAACAGCGCGCAACTGAAATCGAGCCGTTCGCGGATGTTCACCGATGCCGCCGATCGTTGCAGCGCGGCGCCCATGTCGCTCGCGATCGCCATGAACAGGCCCGAGAAGATCTCCAGCCGGACCGGGTCGACCGTCGTCGCGATCGCGTCGCGGTGCTGCGTCCGTTCGCGTTCGAGCACCAGCGTGCCGTCCACGCCGACCCGCGCGCGCCAATCGGGTTCGACGACGATCGTCGCGACCGGATCGATGATCAGCGCCGGCCCCGTAACCTGCGCGTCGACCGCCAGCGTTGCGCGCTGATGAAGCGGCGCGGTGCGCAGGCGGCCCGCCATATGGATCGCCACCCGTTCCGGTGACCCAGCGTCGACGCGCTGTCGGGGTGACGGCAGCGCCCCGTGTGGCGTCGCACTGATCGCCTCGACGCGCAGCATGTCGATCACGAGCGCGGCATCGGTGTCGTAGCCGAACCGCGCGCGATGCCCGTCGGCAAACGCAGCGCGCATCGCGGCGGGATCACCCAGCGGGACGGCAATCGTCGCGTCGCTCGCGCGTGTCCGGATATGCGCCTCCGCGAGCGTCGCGATGCGATCTCGATCCACCCCTTGCGCCGCCAACGCCACTGCTGCCTCATCAGCCAGCCCGTCAGCGGATTCCTGCGTCGCCGTCTGGTCATCTAGTCCGATCCCCAGCGTCGCCTCGCGGACGACGCGGCGGTCGGCGAGCCCCATGCCATAGGCCGACAGAACGCCCGACAGGGGGTGGACCAGCACCATCTCGATGCCCAGCGCGTCTGCGACCAAACACGCGTGCTGCCCGCCCGCACCGCCGAAACACGCGAGTGCGAACCGGGTCACGTCGTGCCCGCGCGCCACCGAGACGGTGCGGATCGCATTCGCCATGTTCGCGACCGCGATCGCGATCATGCCCTCGGCGGCTTGCTCCGCCGCCATGGGTGTACCCATATCGGCCAACAACTCCGCCATCCGCGCCATCGCCGCGGTGCGGTCCAGCGGCTGGTCGCCCGCCGCGCCGAACACCGCGGGGAAGGCACCGGGCTGCAGCTTGCCGAGGATCAGATTGCAGTCGGTCACCGTCAACGGCCCGCCGCGGCGATAGCTCGCGGGACCGGGATCGGCACCCGCCGATTCCGGGCCTACCGCGAACCGCCCGTCGGCAAAGCGGCAGACCGATCCGCCGCCGGCCGCGACGGTGTGGATGCGCAACATCGGCGCACGGATGCGGACCCCCGCCACGACGTTCTCGTTGTCGCGCTCGAACGCGCCGGCGAAGACCGAGACGTCGGTCGAGGTGCCACCCATGTCGAACCCGATCACGCGATCGAACCCCGCCGCCGCGCTGGTCGCGGCCATTCCGACGATCCCGCCCGCAGGCCCCGACAGGATCGCATCCTTGCCGCGAAACGCGGATGCCGCGGCGAGCCCGCCGTTCGATTGCATGAAGAGCGGCGCGTGATCGCCGCCCAGCATCGCGGCAAGCCGCTCGACATACCGCAGCAGAACCGGCGACAGATAGGCATCGACCATCGCCGTGTCGGCGCGGCCGATCAACCGCGCGAGCGCCGAAACGCGATGGCTGACCGCGATCTCGACAAAGCCGATGTCCGCCGCGATGTCCGCCAGCGCCGCTTCGTGCGCGGTGTAGCGATAGCCATGCATCAGCACGATCGCGACCGCGCGCAGGCCGCGATCATACGCTGCTTGCAAGCCGACGCGAGCGACGTCGCGGTGGAGGGGCCGGTCGATCGTGCCGTCCGCCATCACGCGCTCATCGATCTCCAGCGTCTCCGCCTGGAGCGACGCCGCGCGATCGATCGCCCGCGCAAAGATGTCAGGGCGATCCTGCGTCCCGATCGTCGGCGCATCGCCGAACCCGCGCGTGATCGCGAGCAGGACCGGTTCGCCCTTTCGCTCGAGCAGCGCGTTGGTCGCGATCGTCGTGCCGATCCGAATATCCGCTGGCGGCAACGGCCCCTTGGCGATCCCGGTCAGCCGCCGGATCGCCGCAATCGCGGCATCCTCGTACGCGGGGTCTTCGGACAACAATTTGGCGGTGACGACCGCGCCATCGGGCCGCTGCGCGACCACGTCGGTGAAGGTGCCGCCGCGGTCGATCCAGAAATGCCAGCCCGTCGGTTCGGGATTCGTCATCGCGCCCCGTCGATGGATTTCGGCGTCAGGCGCATCGTGTAACTCCGGTTCGATTACGTCACCGTGGATCGCTGACGGCAAAACGGCAAGCTGCGATGCGACCGAACGCGTCTGTCGGGCCATCATCGGTTCGGCTAAGGTCGGTGGCGACACGCTGAAGGGAAATGGCGCATGATCGGTTGGCGATGGTTGATACCGGTGGGTCATGTCGCGTCGACCTTGGTCATGCTGCTCGCCGCGATCTCGATGGCAAGCGCGGCCTCGGCGCAGATCGCGGGTCAGCCGCTGCCAACCGGTCAGCGGCTGACCCCGCTCGCGGCGCCGGGCGCGCGGTTCGATTCGTTGGTCGCTCATATCGGGCCGAACCCTCGCTTCGTCACCGACGGTGCGGCCGCGGCGGCGACGAGCCCCGACGGGCGCGAGATGCTGGTGATGACGAGCGGTTTCAATCGCTATGCCGGAGCCGACGGCAAGATCGTGCCCGCCCAATCGGGCCAGTATATCTTCTGCTACGCGATCGACGCACGCGGCAGCCGATGGCTCCAGACGCTGACGGTGCCCAATAGCTATGGCGGGATCGCGTGGCTGCCCGATGGCAGCGGCTTCGTCGTCGGCGGCGGCCTCGACGACAACGTCCACCTGTTCCGGCGCGGCAAGACCGGCTTTGTCGAGACCGCCAAGCCGATCGCGCTCGACCACGCCGCGGGCAACGGGGCCGAGGTGAAGCCGCAGGCGGCAGGCATCGCGGTCAGCCCCGACGGCATCCGCGCGCTCGTCGCCAACTATTACAATGATTCGGTCAGCCTGATCGATGTGACGCGGGGCGTGGTGATCGCCGAACAGGACCTGCGGCCCGGCAAGATCGACCCCGCGATGGCGGGCACGCCGGGCGGCGAAAATCCGTTCGCTATCCTATGGACCGATCCGACCCATGCCTGGATTTCGGCGCCGCGCGATCGGCAGCTCGTGGAGGTCGAGATCGCGGCGAGCAGTGTTCGCGTCGTCGCCCGCGTCGCGACGATCGGCGAGTCGACCGCGCTCGTCGCCGATCCCGCGACGCGACGGCTGTATGCCACCGAGGACAATGCCGATCGGCTCGCGATGATCGATCTCGCCACTGGGCGGCTCGTCGGCGAACCGCGGCTGGGGCTTCCCGAAGCGATGGTCACTATCCCGCTCGCCAAGGGGTTCAACCTCAATGCGATCGCGATCCTGCCCGATCACCGGCTGCTCGTGACGATGGGCGGGATCAACGCGGTCGCGCTCGTGTCGACCGAGGCCGATGGCGATGCGACAGTCCAGGGGCTCGTCCCGACCGGCTGGTATCCGAGCGCGGTCGCGGTCAGTCGCGATGGCAAGCGCGTCTTCGTCGCCAACCGCAAGAGCCCGCCGGGGCCAAACCCGCACGGATGCGCCCCCGCGCTCGCGATCTATCGCGGCCAGCCCGACGCGTGTGGCGCCGCGAACCAATATATCTATCAGCTCGAAAAGGCCGGGCTGCTGCAATTCCCGATGCCATCGGCGCACGCGCTGGTCGCGACGACGTTGCAGGTCGCCGACAATATCGGGCTCGACGCCGCCAAGGGACGTACGACCGCCGAGGCGCGGATGGCCGCGGTGCGCGCGCGGATCAAGCACGTCGTCTTCATCATCAAGGAGAACCGCACCTATGATCAGGTGCTCGGCGACCTACCCGTCGGCAACGGCGATCCGCATCTCGCGATCCTGGGCCAGGCGCTCAGCCCCAACCATCACGCGCTCGCCAGCCAGTTCGTGACGCTCGACAATTTCTACGATTCGGGCGAACAATCGAGCACCGGCTGGACCTGGTCGACCGCGGCGCGCGTGCCTGACTTGCTCGAAAAGACCGCGCCGGTGAACTACGCGCGCCGCGGCCTCGCGTATGAATCGGAGGAAGCCGACCGCTTCGTCTATACCCAGCAGACGATGGCCGAACGCCACGCCACCAATCCGAAACTGTCGACCGATCCCGATCTGATGCCCGGCCCCGCGCTCCTCACCGCGCCCGATGGCGACAAGGACGACGAGCAGAATCACGGGTATCTGTGGGATGCCGCGATCCGCGCGGGGTTATCGGTGCGCAACTACGGCTTTTCGGACGCGTCGATCTACGATGCCGATGCGCCCGGCGCGGTGCCGCTGGTCCGCGAACCCGCCAATACCAGGACGCGGATCCACACCCCCGGCGATCGGCTGCTCGCGCCGCGCAGCGATCCCTATTTCCGCGGCTTCGACCAGAAGATGCCCGATTACTGGCGCACGCTCGAATGGCAGCGCGAATTCGCCGCCGCGGATGCGAAGGGAAGCGTCCCTGCGCTGACGCTATTGCGCCTCAGCCACGATCACTTCGGCGACTTCAAGGATGCGATCGACGGGGTGAATACCGTCGAGACCGAAATGGCCGACAACGACTATTCGCTCGGGCTGGTGATCGAGACGATCGCGCACAGCAAGGCCGGCGGCTCGACGCTGGTGTTCGTGGTCGAGGACGATGCGCAGAACGGCGCCGACCATGTCGATGCGCGGCGCAGCATCGCGCTGGTCGCCGGGCCGATGGTGAAGCAGCACGCGCTCGTCTCGACGCGCTACACGACGGTCAACGTCCTGCGCACGATCGAGGCGGTGCTGGGCCTGGCGCCGCTCGGCCTCAACGATTCGCTCGCCTCGCCAATGGCCGACATCTTCGATCCCGCGCTGACCGACTGGACCTTCACCGCCCGCGCCGCCGACGTGCTGCGCACCACGCAATTGCCGATCCCCACCGACCGCTTCGCACCGCGCGTGGCGCTGGCGGGATGCGGGCTGCGCGATGCGGCCTATTGGACCGCGGCGATGAAGGGGCAGGACTTCCGCACCGAAGATCACCTCGATACCAATGCCTTCAACGCCGCGCTATGGCGCGGGCTGGGCAACGGACCGCAACCGACGGAGCGCACCAACGACGATCTCCGAACGCAGCGCGCGGCGTTGCTGACGGCCACCCAACGCTTAGAAGCGTGCAAGCAATAACATGGTCGCGACATGTCGTTCACCGTATCGCATGAGCATGGGAGCCTTGGGATGACCGACACCGCCACGCTTCACCTCGCCGGAACATATCGCCGCCGGGTCGCCGCATCGCTGGCGCGGATCTGGGAGAATGTGTTCGACTGGGAGCATCTGGCGCATCTTCACGACGGCAGCTTCGCGGACTGTGTGCTGCTCGATCGTGGTTCGTGGGGGTGGCGCGTGGCGCTGACCCCGATGGGCGGGACCGCGCGGGAGATCGAAATGCGCGCGGATCGTGCGATGGGACGATACACCTCGACCACGCTCGACGGCGTCGGCACCGGCAGCAAAATCCGCGTGACACTCACGCCGCATGGAGCCGGATCGGTCGACGTGCTCGTCGCATTCCACCTGCCCGAAGCCAATCCCGGTCGGCTCGCCGCGTTGGGCGAGGCCTATGCCGCTGCCTACGCGCGGTTGTGGGATGAGGACGAGGCGATGATGCAGGCGCGCGAGCGGATGCTGGCGCGGCCAAACCGCATTGATCGAACCGCTCCCCCGCTCGATCTCGGCGACGAGCACCTCGTCCGGGCGGCGCTCCCGCTCTTTTTCGAGCTGGGTGGCGCGATATTTCGTCTGGTCCGGCTGAACGGCAATCTCGTCGCGCATGCGGCGATCTGTCCGCACTGGCTCGGACCGCTCGATACTGCGCCCGTCATCGACGGTGCGATTCGATGCCCCTGGCATGGCTATCGGTTCGATGTCGTCAGCGGACGATGCGCCGCGCATCCCGAGGTGCGGCTCGCCGCCGCGCCGTCGATCCGGATCGACGACGGACGCGTGATCGCGCGGCTGTGCTGAACCGCGCCGCGTTCACCACCGCGACGGTTTGCGTTGCCCCCAAGCCAAGCAAAGGACGGCTTGCGGAGTTGTCATGCTGACCGCCCTCCAGACCTGGTTCTTCGGACTCGGCGCGCGCTACGGCGTGGATCCATTCGTGTTCGGCGCGATCTATGTCGGTGCCATCCCGTTCTTCCTGTTGTCGATCGGCTGGTTGGTGACGCGGCTGCGCGCGGGTCGATCGATCGTCCTTCCCGTCCTGTGCGCCGGTTTCTGCTTCATCTCGGCCTATCTGTATCTCGCGGTCGTCGGACACGACATCCCAGTCTGGGTATGGGCGGCGCTCGGCGTGCTGGTCGCTTATGGTGCCGTTTCCACGATCCGGGATGTCCGCCGACGCGCACGTCCCTGATCGCCACTCGGCAAGGATCACGGCGCGTGCAACGGTCCGGCGGGGCGCGCGTGCAGCCGTCTTTACCGGACCCACGACATCCGCAACTGGATGTGATTACCGGATATGCGGATAGCGCTCGCCAAGGCGGGCGTGCAGACCCACCGCCCAGCGGATTCCGACCGTGAAATAAATCCAGTTCGCCTTCCACTCCCCCCACGCCGCGACGCGCCGGTCGGAGGTCAGGATGATGCGGTTGACCAAGCGAACGCGGCCGAAGCGCGCCATCTTCACACACAGATCGGCCTCTTCCATCACGCTCATGCCGGGGTCGCAGCCCCCCGCCGCGAGGAAATCGGCGCGGCGAAAGAACATCGCGTGATCGCCGAACAGCAGCCGGACGCCGCGGAAGAACAGATGCGGTCGCAGCAGCAATGGCGCGTACCAGGTCTTGATCCAGTTATGGAACGATGTCGCCCAGCGCACCTTGTCCGGCCCGCTGAGCAACGGCGTGAACCCCGCCAGCGCGATCCCCGGATCGGCGAGCGTCCGGCGAATCACCGCGATCATGTCGTCGGGCGGTTGGGTGTCGGCGTGGAGGACGCAGACGATCGTGCTGCCGGCCGCATCGACCCCGCGATTGATCTGGCACGCGCGGCTCTGCTCGTGATGCTCGATCACGGTAAACCCGAACGCGCGTGCGATATCGGCGGTGCCGTCGGTACTGCCGCCATCGACCACCAGAATTTCGTCAGGCGACGGATCGAGCGCGGCGATCAGGCGCGCGAGCCGTGGCAAGGTCGTCGCCTCGTCGAGCGTGGGGATCACGACCGCTACGGTGTCGGTCATGGCGCGATGAGGTCCGGCCACCGCGCCAGATCCTCGGGCCGGTCGCAATCGGCCAGTTCGGGGAGCACGACCGGATCAATCCCGACGGCATGGAGCCGCGCAACCGTCTGCTGGAACACGGCGTCGGTGCTCCAGGCGATGCCCTCGAATATCTGCGGCACCACGCGCGCCAGTCCGAGCAGCCAATAGCCGCCATCCTCTGCCGGGCCGATCACGGCGGGCGCGTGCGCGAGCGCGTCGGCGGCGTTACGTAGCAACACAGGCGTTACATCCGGCGCATCGGCACCGATGACGATCGTCGGATAGGGCGGTGCGGCCCGCGCCAACCGTTGGCCGAGATCGCCCTCGCCCTGATCGACGATATCGGCCACGCCGAGCCAGTCGGCGAATGTCGCGACCGCAGCGCCGGTGACGCGGATTTCCAGCACCAGCCCCGACTCGCGGACTGCCATTATCGTCCGTTCGGTCAGCCTCCGGTGCAACGCCGCTGCACCCGCGGCGCCGAGCGCGGGGATCAACCGGGTCTTCGCCTTGCCCGGTTCGGGATAGCGGGTGAACATGACGACGCGCGGGTCCATGCCCGGTCGATAGCCGGGTTGGGCAACCATGCCTATCGTCGACTGTTATGCCTTCATGCCCAGACCACGTGGTGACCGAACCCTGATGATCGCAAGCGGCGCGGCGCTCGCTGGAGCCGCGCTGACGCTGTTCTTCGCCGAACGCAAGCGCCCGCTGCGTCGGCCCACCCAAGTCGAACCGGCGCGCAGCATCGCCAATCTCGCACTCGGCGCGATCAGCATGGCAACGGTCGCGCTGGTCGAAATGCCGCTCACGCGACCGCTTGCTGCGCGTGCCCAGCGCGACCGGCGCGGCGTGGTCCAGATGATGCCGCTCCCCGACTGGCTGCGCGATGCGGCGGCGGTGCTGCTGATGGATTATACCATCTACCTCTGGCACATCGCGACCCATAAGGTGCCGTTGTTGTGGCGCTTCCATCTGGTCCATCATATCGATCTCGATCTCGATACGACCACCGCGCTGCGCTTTCACGGCATCGACATGGCGATCTCCGCGCCGGTGCGCGCGGCGCAGGTGGCGGTGATCGGCGTCAGTCCGCGCGCGCTGGCGATCTGGCAGCGCTGGTTCTTCATCTCGGTCCTGTTCCACCACAGCAATCTGCGATTGCCCGAACGCTTCGAACGTCTGCTCGCCCGCTTCGTCACAACGCCGCGAATGCATGGCATCCACCACAGCGCGGTGCGCAGCGAGACCGATTCCAACTGGTCGAGCGGATTTGCGCTCTGGGATCATCTCCACCGAACCTTTCGCCTCGACGTGCCGCAGGACAAAATTTCGATCGGCGTCCCCGCCTATCGCGACCCAAACGCGCTGCGGGTGCTGCCGTCGCTAGAGATGCCGTTTGGCCCGGAGCATGACGCCTGGTCAGCGTCGCCGGTCAGGAATCCAACCGCGATACAGTGATCGATCAGCCGCTTGAGGTACGCGAACCCGGTGGGTGGACAGGCAAGACCGGTCAGCGTCTGGAACCGGGCATCGTTAAAGCGCGGGGCGCGCTGGAAATAGCTGCTGTATCGTCCCGCAACGCGGGCATAGAGGCGGCGTTCGAGCGCTGGCAGCGCGGCCAGATCGAACGCCTCGGGCGCGGTCAGGGTCGGCGCGTTGAACTGAGGGTAGCTGGCGATCGCGGCGGCAAAGGTGGTGACCGGCACGGGCTGCGCGGAGACCAGGTGAAAGCGCCCGCCCGCCGCCGCCGCCATGGTTTCGGCCAGCGCAACGATGCCCGCCGCGACGTGATCGATCGGCACGAAATCGATCGTCGCATCGGCGGTCGCCGCCATGTGACGCACGCGGCCCTCCGCGATCAGCTTGAAAGCGGCATAGGTGGTGTCGAAGCTACGGATCGCGCCAGTTCCTGAATCGCCGACCACCACGCTCGGCCGCGCGATCGCCCATCGTAGTCCGCTGGCGGCGACCAGGGCCTCGCCGGCCGCCTTGCTCGCCTCATAGCCATTGGCGAAACCCGTCGCGGGCAAGGCATCATCCTCGCCGATCGTGCCGCCGCGTGGTCCGCAGACATAGGCGGTGCTGACGTGAAGGAACGCCATTCCCCCCGCCTTCGCCACGCCAAGCGCGTTGGCGACACCGCCGATATTGGTCACGCGATAGTCAGCCTCGGCAAGGTCGAACCGCGTCGTCGCGGCGCAGTGGATCAGCAGGTCGTGATCGCCGACGGTCGCTGCAGATAGCCCCAGTCCAGGCTGGGTCACGTCGCCGGGCAAGATGGCGTGTAGCGCCGGCACCTGCCCATCATTGCCAAGCACATCGGGATTGCTGTGGACCATCGCGCTGATCCGGTGACCGCGCGCGCTGAGCCGATTGGCGACCTCACCCCCGATCAGGCCTGCTGCGCCGGTGATGAGAATCCGCATTCTTCGCTCATGGTGCAACGATCGCATTGGTGCAAACGTATCTTCTGCATGAGCGAACGCTTCGACCTGATTGTGATCGGCGCCGGATCGGCCGGACTGACCGCCGCGGGTGGCGCGGCGATGTTCGGGCTGAAGGTTGCGCTGGTCGAGGCTGGCGCGATGGGTGGCGAATGCCTCAATACGGGATGCGTTCCTTCGAAGGCGCTGCTTGCTGCGGCGGCGTGCGCGCACGGCGCGCGGGACGGTGCGCGGTTCGGGGTCGGCGCATCGCCAACGGTCACCTGGTCCGGTGTTCGGACACATATCGCTGGCGCGATCGCGGCGATCGCGCCGAATGATGCGCAGGAACGTTTCGAGGCGATGGGGATCGACGTTATCCGCACCCGCGCGCACTTCCTCGACGATCGAACGCTGGGGGTCGGCAATCGTCGACTGACCGCACCGCGGATCGTGATTGCGACGGGATCGAATCCCGCAGTCCCCGCGATCGAGGGGCTGGCGGACGTACCCTATCTGACGAACGAGACCATCTTTTCGCTCGATGTTTTGCCCGATCATCTCGTCATCCTCGGCGGAGGTGCGGTCGGCATCGAAATGGCGCAGGCGTTCCGGCGGCTCGGCGCGGCGGTGACCGTGATCGCGCCGCATCCACCGCTTGCGCGCGACGATGCCGAAGCGGCGGCGGTGGTGCTCCGCGCGTTGCGCGACGAAGGCGTGGTGTTCGAGACCGGACACCAGGCGACGCGCATCGTCGGACAGGACGGCAAGATCACGGTCACCCTCGCCGATGGACGCGCGATCACGGGCAGTCATTTGCTGGTCGCGACCGGACGGCGCGCCAATATCGCGGACCTCGATCTGGCCTCTGCCGGAGTGGAAGCAGGCGATGACGGCATCGTCGTCGATGCGCAGCGGCGCTCCGCCAACAAGCGCATCTATGCGATCGGCGATTGCCGCGCGGGACCGCGGCTCACCCATGTCGCGGGCTATGAGGGCTCGCTGGTCGCGCTCAACATCGCGCTTGGTTTGCCCGGCAAGGTCGATTGGCGGGCATTGCCCCACGTCCTGTACACCGATCCCGAACTCGCGCAGATCGGGCTGACCGAGGCCGCTGCACGCGAGAAATATGGTGAGGTCGATGTGACGCGCGATACGTTCGCCGATAATGACCGCGCGGTGACCGAAGGCGACACCCGTGGGTTTCTAAAGCTCATCCGGCATCGCCGCAGGGTCGTCGGCGTCACGATCGTCGGCGCGCATGCCGGCGACCTGCTGCTCCCCTGGACGCAAATCATTACCGGCAAGGCGACCGCCTTCGCGCTCGGCTCGGCCATCGTCGCCTATCCTTCCCTATCCGAAATCGCCAAGGCCGCGGCCTTTCGCGCCTATGCCCCGGCAGTCTTCGGGCCATGGCCGAAACGCTGGGCGGGGATCGTCGCGCGAACCCGGCGGTGGAGAGCATGACGCGGGCGCGCACGATTCCGACCGGCCCCTCGCCATTCCGCATCGCGGCACCGGCGCTGCCGCCCGCGAAATTCACCGATCCAGCGGTGACCGCGGCGGGGGAGCCACGTGCGCAGGTTCCGCTGATCGCGCTCGACACCCTGTGGTTCAACACCGGCACCTTGTGCAATCTGGCCTGCGCGACCTGCTATATCGAGAGTTCGCCGACCAACGACGCGCTGATCTATCTGACTGCCGACGAGGTGACACGCTTCCTCGACGAGATCGCCGACGATGGTTTGGCGACCCGCGAGATCGGCTTTACCGGCGGCGAGCCGTTCATGAACCCCGAGATCGTGGCGATGCTCGATCGATCGCTCGCTCGCGGCCATGCGGTGCTGATGCTGACGAACGCGATGCGGCCGATGCGGCGTCACGAGGCCGCGCTACTGGACCTGCGCGAGCGTTACGGCGATCGGCTGACACTGCGCGTCAGCCTCGATCACTATGACCAGGAGATCCACGAGGCCGAACGCGGCGCGCGCAGTTGGCGACCGGCGCTGGACGGGCTTCGCTGGCTGTCCGCCAATGGTTTCTCGATCGCGATAGCCGGTCGTCATCTCGCCGCCGAGGCAGATTACGCGGCGCGCGCCGGCTATGCCGCACTGTTCGCTGCCCAAGGGATCGCGATCGAGGCGCGGGACCCCTCGCGGCTAGTGCTGTTTCCCGAAATGGACGCCGCGGCCGACGTGCCGGAGATCACCACCGCCTGCTGGAGTATTCTCGGCAAATCGCCCGCCGACATCATGTGCGCGACCAGCCGCATGGTCGTCCACCGCCGCGGTGAGGATCGCGCACGGGTGGTCGCCTGCACCTTGATTCCTCACGATCCCGGCTTCGATCTCGGTAACACGCTCAGCCATGCGACTGGTCGTCTGGTAGCCCTCAATCACCCGCACTGCGCCCGGTTTTGCGTTCTCGGTGGCGCGAGCTGCTCGGGCTAGTGGCTCGATAGCGAAATGCCGCGTCCCGGCAACTCGCTCGCCAGTGTCCGCACAGTAAGGTCCGGCTGCACGCTCAGCGTGAACGGAAATAATTCAGCCTCGGTGAAAACGACGCTAGAATGCCAGCGCCAGGCGATCCTGGAGCCCGTGGACCGGGCTCGGCGCCTGCGCCACGCCTTGCGCCCGGTCGAGCAGGCCGACGCGGCGGTGGAGATCGGCGCTCGCCGCGATCAGCGCGCGTGCGCGCGGCGGGAGCGCGCCGACGAGATCGGCATCGAACACCGGCGCGTCGCCCAGGCGGCGCGACGGATCGAGCGCGTCGCGCGCGCGCATCTCGCCCGCATCGACCGCGCGTTGAGTCAAAAGCCAGGCGATGACGTGCATCAACCGCGTCGTGACCTTGAGCGATTCGCAGCTGAAGCCGACCCGCACCAGCGGATCGAGCGCCTCGCGCTCGGCGCGTCCCGCTTCGTCGAAATAGCTCCGCGCCTCGTCCGCCAGCAACATCGCTTCGGTGTAGAGCGAATCGATCAGCTTGCGCTGGATCCGCGAATCAGGCGGTGGCCGGTCCATGCCGCTTGGTGGCACAGCACGGCCCCCCTCGCCAGCCGTCAGCGTCGCCGATCAGACCCAAGCGTGTACCGATCCGGACCAGTTACGCGATGATGTCGGGGATCAGCTGATCCTCGACCACCGCGATCTCGTCCTTGAGGCGCAGCTTGCGTTTCTTGAGCCGCGCGAGCTGGAGCTGGTCGGGCTGACCCGCGAATGCGAGCGCGTCGATCGCGGCATCGAGATCGCGGTGTTCGGTCCGCAATTGTGCGAGCCGACCGATGAGTTGCTGTTCGTCCATCGCCACCCCCATCGCGCCTGTCGCGCGCCGAGCCCTAGCAACATGTCGATCGGACACCAACCATCGCATCGGGTCGCTCGGTTAATCGCGTCGCGTCGAATTCCTGGCGACTTTTTCGCGCCGAGATGGTTTACTCAATTCCCCTAACCGCATGCACCAGGAGGTATCCCACTATGCAGACGACGCATCAGATGGCGCTGGAAACCAAGCACGCGACGCTGGACAAGCGTATCGCGGACGAAACGCATCGTCCGCTGCCCGATGCGATCCGCCTGGCGGACCTGAAGAAACATAAATTGAAGATCAAGGAAGAGATCGCGCACCTCTGACATCCATCGTCGGCCCCGCCAGATGGCGGGGTCGCTGGTGTCGTGCGTCGATCGGCGGTCAGCGAACCGAGGGCTTCGCGTAGTCCGGCGTCGTCGTGCCGGTCCCGACGCGTTTGCGCGCGCGCTTCGGATCGACCGGTGCGTCGAACGATATCCCCGCGCGCCCTTCGGCGCACCACGCCACCCGGCCGGGAACCTCACCCACACCGCGGACATCGACGATCACCGGCGTCCCCGACGGCACGACGCGGTCGAATTCGGCCATCATCCCACCCTCTGACAGGTTTCGCACGCGAATCTCACGCGATTTGGGTTCGTTGGCGAACTGCAGCGTCGCCTTGAGATACAGGCTGTCGCGCGTTCGACCGCGCTTGATCGATCCTTCCGCACCGTCGCCGACGGTCAGATAATCGATGGTGGAACGATCCATGCGTCGACGCTCATGAAAGAGGAGTGGCGATCCCCCGCATAGCGCCGATGGGTAGATAAAGATTTAAGATCACTCTTCGCGCGACACCTTTTCGTGGCGCTCATGGCGTTCCTGCGCCTCCAGCGACATCGTCGCGATCGGCCGTGCTTCGAGTCGGCCAAGGCTGATCGGTTCGCCGGTCACCTCGCAATAGCCGTATTCGCCCTCGTCGATCCGGCGCAGCGCCGCGTCGATCTTGGCGACCAGCTTGCGCTGGCGATCGCGGGTGCGCAGTTCGATCGACCAGTCGGTTTCGCTCGAGGCGCGGTCGGTGGCATCCGCCTCGCGCTGCGAATCGACCTGGAGATGCGACAGCGTGTCCGCCGCGTCGACCAGGATCGCGTCCTTCCAGCGCATCAGCTTGTCGCGAAAATACGCCTGCTGTCGCAGGTTCATGAACGGTTCGTCGGTCGATGGCCGATAGCCATCGGTTTGTCCCACCGGCGGGCCACCGATCGACCCGCTGGTGTCGGCATCGTTGGCCGCAAGCACATCCTGACTTTGATCGGGTACGCATTTCATTACAGTTGCCATCACCACTCTCCCTCCGAACCGCCGCACCGCGTTGATCCGCCCCCAAATGGTGAGCGGGCCTATAATCGCGCGGAACCGGGACGACAAGCGACTGCTGGCGTCGACTCGATCGGTCGGGCGACATTTTATGTCGTTTGCGACATTGTAGCATCAGGTTGCGCGCGGACCCTGGCGGCACCGCAGGTTAACGTTCCGGCCCAAATCCTGTCCCGCGCTGGTACATTAACGTTACTATTGCGGTGCAGACGCGGTGCAAACCGGCGCGTAACTTCACTATCCTGGTTAACGGCGTTGCGCTTAATCCTTTGTTTGGCACTTTGTCGGATAGCGGACACGCGCCGCAACAACCCAGGACTTGGCGCTTCGAGCGTCAACAACGAAAGAGTGACGATATGTCGGTCCGGATGGCCATGGCCAAATTATGCGCTTGCGCTTGCGGTGGCGCGATCATCGGCGGCGGTGCCGTGCACGTGGCGGAACGCCCGGCGGGCGCCGCCTATGGGCACACTAAGCTCGTCAAGCACGCGCAGCGCATCCGGGTGGCGTCGAAGGGCGTGCACCGGGGTCGGCGCGTCGTGACACGGACCGTGACCGCGGCGTGTGCGCCATCGGTCGTCACCGTATCGAACACCCCGGCCCCGGTCCCGCTACGGTCTCCCGCGCTGGTCGAAACCGGCTTCGTTGGCGGGGGTGGTGCGGTGCCGGTCGTGACCGGCGGCGGCTTCGGCGGCGGCGGCGGCTTCTTCGGTGGCGGGTTCTTCGGTGGCGGCAGTTCGGGCGGATCGAGCGGGAGCATCGTGATCTCCTCGACCTCGAGCGGCGCCAATGTCGACGTCAACAACACGAACACCAACAACAATTCGAACCAGCAGAATCAAAACCAGAACCAGAATCAAAACCAGAATCAAAACCAGAACCAGAATCAGAACGAAAACCAGAACCAGAACGGCGGCGACACGGGTACGCCCGGCTTCGGCAGCACCGGCGGATCGACCAGTTCGTCGTCGACCAGCAGCGGCGCGTCCACCTCGAGCGGCGGCTTCAGCTCGAACGGCAGCAGCGGGTCGTCGAGCGGCAGCAGTTCGAGTTCGTCGTCCTCGTCGTCGTCGAGCAGCTCGTCGGGCAGCAGCAGCGGATCGTCGGGCGGCGCGCCCGCGCCGGTGCCCGCACCGCCGATGATCCTGTTGTTCGGCGCCGCGGCGGCGGCACTGGTGGCGCGCAAGCGCGCCGCGACCAAGGCGGCGACCGCCTGACGCGACACCGTCCGATGCGAATATGAAAAGGGGCTCGTACCAACCCGGTACGAGCCCCTTTTTCGTGTCGCCGAGCGCTATCGCGCGGGTCAGGCGTTCTGGATCAGCTTTTCGATCTCGTCGATCGGGTGCCCGGTCAGATCCTTGTCGAGTTCGCCGGTCAGCCGGTCGCTGACCTCCTTGTGATAATGTTTGCGCAGTTCGCCGAGCGTGCGCGGCGGCGCGACGATGATCAGCGATTCATAGTCGTTGTCGAACGCGCGGCGCTTGAGCATGTCGGCGGCATCGGCGGCGAAGCGATCCTCCTCGATCTGGTGGAAATCGGTCGGTTCGACCGAGCTCTGAACCCCGCCGCGCGGCGACGATGCCTGTCCGCTGCGGTGCGTCGTCTGGTCGCCGGTCGAGGGATTGTCCTGCTCCTTGGCATGTTCGACGACCAGATTGGGATGTTCCGCGTCGCCCGCGTTGCGCAGGAACAGCAGCTTGCGCCCATCGGCGACGAGGACGACGGACTGGTGGGGTATCTGCATGAATGGCTCTCCTGACGGTGGATATCCAAGCATCAACGCCTCGCCTGCCCTGCGGGTTGCGAACCGCCCCCGCCACCGGCATAGCCGACGCATGCACGACATCCGCGCCATCAGGGACGATCCCACCGCCTTCGACGCCGCCCTCGCCAAGCGCGGGGTGGCACCGCAGGCCGACACGCTGATCGCGCTCGACGAGACGCGGCGTGCCGCGATCGGCGCCGCGCAGGAGGCGCAGGCGAAGCGCAACGATCTGTCGAAGACGATCGGCCAGGCCAAGGCCGCGAAAGACGAGGCGCGCGCGACCGCGTTGATGGCCGAGGTGGCGGCGCTCAAGGACGCAATGCCGGGCCTCGACGCCGCCGAGGCGCAGGCACTCGCTGCGATCGATGCGCTCGCCGCAACGGTTCCGAACCTGCCCGCCGACGATGTGCCGGCCGGGGCGGACGAAGGCGACAACGTCATGGTCACGCAATGGGGCGCACCGCATAGCTTTGCGTTCGAGGCGCGCGAGCATGATGCGATCGGCCCCGCGCTGGGGCTCGATTTTGAGACCGGGGTCGCGATCGCGGGGGCGCGCTTCACGCTGGTGCGCGGCGGCGCGGCGCGGCTCCAGCGCGCGATCGGCCAGTTCATGCTCGATCGGCTGGTCAACGATCAAGGGTATGAGGAGGTCGCCCCGCCCGTGCTGGTGCGCGGCGAGGCGATGGTCGGGACCGGGCAACTCCCCAAATTCGCCGAGGATTCGTTCCGGACCACCGACGATCGCTGGCTGATCCCGACGGGCGAGGTGCCGCTGACCAATATCGTCCGCGAGAAGATACTGAGCGACGCAGAACTGCCGTTGCGCTTCGCCGCGCTTACGCAATGTTTCCGGTCGGAAGCGGGATCGGCGGGGCGCGACACGCGCGGCTATATCCGCCAGCACCAGTTCGAGAAGGTCGAGATGGTGTCGATTGTAACCCCGGACGCCTCCGAGGACGAGCATGAGCGGATGACCCGCTGCGCCGAGGGTGCGCTCGAAGCGCTTGAACTGCCCTATCGCCGGATGCTGCTCTGCGCGGGCGACATGGGGTTCACCGCGGCGAAAACCTATGACCTCGAAGTCTGGTTGCCCGGCCAGGCGCGATATCGCGAGATATCGAGCTGTTCGACCTGCACCGATTTCCAGGCGCGACGGATGAACGCGCGCTATCGGCCCGCCAAAGAATCGAGGGGGGCAGAGAAGGCGACGCGGTTCGTCCACACGCTCAATGGCTCCGGCCTTGCGGTAGGCCGCACGCTGGTCGCGGTGATCGAGAATTACCAGCAGGCGGATGGATCGGTCGTCGTGCCAGCGGTGCTGCGTCCCTATATGGGGGGCGTCGAGACGATCGCGCCGCAGGGATGAAACGCACGGGCGCATGGCCAGCGCTGGCAGCCGCCGCCCCGCTCGCGCTGGCGCTGTCGGCGTGCATCCCAAGCGTCGGCGGGCACCAGGACTATCCGCCGCCGCCCCGCTCCGATGCGGGCCAGCGCCCCGCGCCCGAGGCGTACGAGCGCCCTGGTCTCCAAGGGCCGGTCCAGGCGCTGCCCGCCCCGCGACCCGCCTGGGAAGCCCGCCCGGTCGCGCCCGATGCGGCCTCCGTCACCGCTTCGTCCTATGAGGCCGTCCCCGGCGACACGCTCCGCGGCATCGCCGAACGCACCAGCGCGGGGGTCGACGCGATTGCGCGGGTCAACAGGCTGGCACCGCCCTATGTGATCCGGGTCGGCCAGCGGCTGACGATCCCGGGCGGGCGCTATCATCTGGTCAAACCCGGCCAGAGCGGCATTGCGATCGCGCGTGCCTATGGCGTCGAATGGTCGCGGATCGTCGCCGCCAACGACCTTGCCGAACCCTATGTCCTGCGCGCGGGGCAGCGGATCCTGATCCCCGGCAGCGACACCGCCCCGCCCTCGCTCGCCGAGCGCGCATCGGCGTTCAATCTCGACATCGACGACATCCTGACCGGCGGCGAGCCCGCGCCTGCGCCCAATCAGGCCCCGGTCAAGGCGGTTGCGACCGCCAAGCGGGTACTGCCGCCGACCGCGGTGGTGGAAGCCCCCGCACGGATCAGCAGCGGCGGGTTCGCGTGGCCGGTCGACGGCCGGATCGTCAAACGCTTCGGCCCCGGCAAGAGCGGCGAACGCAACGACGGCATCCAGATCGCGGTGCCGGTATCGACCCCGATCCACGCAACCGCGGACGGCGTCGTCGCCTATGTCGGCGACGGCATCGCGGCGCTGGGCGGGCTGGTGATCGTCAAGCACGGATCGGGCTGGACCAGCGTCTATGGCCACGCGTCCAAACTGCTCGTCCAGCGCGGGCAGAAGGTGAAACGTGGCCAGACCATCGCGCTGTCGGGCGACACCGGCTTCGCGGACCAGCCCGAAGTGCATTTCGAGCTGCGCAAGGGGCGCACCCCGGTCGACCCGACGACGGAATTGCCGGGGACGTAATTCTCCACTCCCGCTTGCGGGAGGGGTCGGAGGAGGGCATGTCCGCCCCCGAGTTCCACACGCCCTCCCCCAGCCCCTCCCCCAAGCGGGAGGGGAGAGGAAGAAGACATGACCTACGCATCCGACCTGCTCACCACGCTCGACACCCGCGGATACATCCATCAGCTGACTGACGCGACGGCGCTCGATGCGCTGGCGGCCAAGAGTGTCGTTCCCGGTTATATCGGTTTCGATCCGACCGCACCGTCATTGCATGTCGGCAGCCTCGTCCAGATCATGCTGCTGCGGCGGCTCCAGCAGACCGGGCACAAGCCGATCGTCCTGATGGGCGGCGGCACCGGCAAGATCGGCGATCCGTCGTTCAAGGAGGAATCGCGCCAGTTGCTGACGGAGGACCGGCTCGAAACCAACGTCGCGTCGATCCGGCGGATCTTCGAACGCTTCCTGACCTTCGGTGACGGGCCGACCGACGCGGTCATGCTCGACAATGCCGACTGGCTCGATACCCTCGAATATATCCCGTTCCTGCGCGAGGTGGGGCAGCATTTCAGCGTCAACCGGATGTTAAGCTTCGACAGCGTCAAGCTGCGGCTCGATCGCGAACAATCGCTGTCGTTCCTCGAGTTCAACTACATGATCCTCCAGGCGTACGACTTCCGCGAACTGTCGCAGCGCGCCGGTTGCCGGCTGCAGATGGGCGGCAGCGACCAGTGGGGGAATATCGTCAACGGCATCGAGCTTGCACGGCGGATGGACGGGACCGAGGTGTTCGGAGTCACCACCCCGCTGATCACGACCGCCGACGGTGGCAAGATGGGCAAGACGATGGCGGGGGCAGTGTGGCTCCACGAGGATCAGTTGCCGCATTTCGATTACTGGCAATTCTGGCGCAACACCGACGACCGCGACGTGGGCCGCTTCCTGCGGTTGTTCACCGACCTGCCGCTCAACGAGATCGCGTGGCTGGAGGCGCTGCAGGGCGCCGAGATCAACGCCGCCAAGATCATTCTCGCGACCGAGGCGACCGCGCTGTGCCGCGGGCGCGATGCCGCGGATCAGGCCGCCGACACCGCGCGCAAGACCTTTGCCGAGGGCGCGGGCGGCGACGCACTGCCGAGCGTGACGGTAACCGGTGGCAGCATGGCGATCGTCGACGCGCTGGTCGCGCTCGGCTTTGCGGTGTCGAAGGGCGAGGCGCGGCGGCTGATCGCGGGGGGCGGCGCGCGGGTCGATGGCGAAAAGGTCACCGACGCGGCGCTCGATATCCGGGTCACTGCCGCACCCGTGCGCGTATCGGCGGGCAAGAAACATCACGGGCTGCTGGTCGCTCGATAACGGTAAGCTTCTGTGAACACTCGCGCTGCTAGACCGATTGCAACGGTGGGCCGCAGGCGGGTCGTAACTGGAGTGACGCGTGGCCAGCGAACCGATCATCACCGCGAAGGACGACCGGGGCGAACCGCGCGACGAGGTATTCCATCGTAGTCGCGCGATCCTGCCCGACCGGCGTTCGGTTCCGATCGTCGTCGTCAACCTATCGCCGCACGGATTGATGATCCGCAGCGACGCGCCGATATCGGCGGGCGAATGGATCAAGGTCGCACTGCCGGTCGTCGGTGATGTCGATGCCGCGATTCGCTGGGCGCTGGGCGGGCGGATCGGGTGCCAGCTCGATCGCCCGATCGCCGCGGCGCAATATTATGCGGTGCTAGCGGCGATGCGCGCTTAACCCGAGCGGAGCAGCGCGACCCCCGCATCGCGATCGAACAGGTACAGCGCGATCCGCGCGGCCTGGCCCCGCGCGCCCTCCAGCCCGCCGTCGCGGTCGATCAGCAACCGCGCGTCGTCCTGCGCGCATTGCAGCAGGTCGGCGAGCATGTCTGGCGTCGCGATCCGGAACGCCGCCTCGCCAGACTGGCGTGTGCCGAGCAATTCGCCCGCGCCGCGCAGCCGCAGATCCTCCTCCGCGATCCGAAAACCGTCGTTGGTTTCGCGCATCAACGCGAGCCGCGCGCGCGAGGTTTCGCTGAGCGCGTTGCCGCGGATGAGCAGGCAGTTCGACTGGCCCCCGCCGCGCCCGACCCGCCCGCGCAGCTGATGCAATTGCGCGAGACCGAAGCGATCGGCATGTTCGATGACGATCAGCGTCGCGTTGGGAACATCGACCCCGACCTCGATGACGGTGGTCGCGACGAGCACCCCGGTACGCGCGCCCGCGAACGCCGCCATCACCGCATCCTTTTCGGTCGGCTTCATCCGCCCGTGGATCAGCCCGACGCGATCCCCGAACCGCGCACTCAGCGTTGCGGCGCGTTCCTCGGCAGCGGCTAGATCGGATTTCTCGCTCTCCTCGACCAGCGGGCATACCCAATAGGCCTGGCCGCCGTCCGCCAGATGCCGCCCGAGCGCGTTGACGACATCGTCGAGGCGCTCTTCGGCGATTACCCGCGTCTCGATCGGCTGGCGCCCCGGCGGCATTTCGTCGAGGCGACTGACATCCATCTCGCCATATTGCGCGAGCGTCAGCGTGCGCGGGATCGGCGTCGCGGTCATCGCGAGAAGATGCGGGCTGCGGCCCTTCTCCTGTAGCAGCATCCGCTGCGCGACCCCGAAGCGATGCTGTTCGTCGACCACGACCAGCGCCAAATCCTTGTAGCGCACCGCTTCCTGGAAGATCGCGTGGGTGCCGACGAGAATGTCGATCTCGCCCGACGCGAGCCCCATCAAAGTCGCTTCTCTCGCGCGGCCCTTGTCACGACCGGTGAGCACCGCGACCGTGACCGGCAGCCCGCCCAGCGTCTTGCGGAGCGTCTCGTAATGCTGGCGCGCGAGGATTTCGGTGGGGGCGAGCATCGCCCCCTGCGCGCCCGCCTCGACCGCGATCAGCAGCGCCATCGTCGCGACCAATGTCTTGCCCGATCCGACGTCGCCCTGGAGCAGCCGGAGCATCGGCGCGGTATGCGCCAGATCGCCCTCGATCTCGCGCACCGTCCGCGATTGCGCGCCCGTTGGCGTGTAGGGCAGGTCGAGCATCGCGCGCAGCGCCCCGTCGCCCGCAAGCGCCCTGCCCCGCCGCTTGCGCGTGTCGGCGCGGACCAAGGTCATCGCGAGCTGGTTGGCGAACACCTCGTCATAGGCGAGCCGCTCGCGCGCCTTGGCGTCGGCGGGGTCGGCGTGGACGCGCACCAGCGCCTCGCGCCAGCCGGGCCATTCGCGCTGCGCCTTGAGGCCAGGTTCGATCCATTCGGGCAACTCGGGCGCACGTTCGATCGCCTGGTCGACGAATCCGCCCAGCCGCCGCGAGGTGATCCCTTCGGACAGCGGATAGATCGATTCGCGCGCGCGGAATTCCTCGCCGGGCTCGCCGAGTTCGGGGTGGATGATCTGGAGTTCCTGGCCATATTGTTCGAGCTTGCCCGACACGCGCTTGGGCTCGCCCAACGGCAGCAGCTTCTTCACCCACCCCGACGACCCGCCGAAATAGGTGAGGCTGACATAGTTGCCGAGCGTGTCGATCGCGTTGACCCGCGTCGGCCCGCGTCCGCTACTGGTGCGATAATCGCGCGGAGTCAGCGTGATCGCGATCGTCCGCCCCGCATCGCTCGCCATCAGCTCGTCGCGCGGCACGCGGTCGATCCACCCGGTCGGCAAATGGAAGGCGACATCGACGACCCGCTCAAGCCCGAGCCGGTCGAGCGGCTTGGCGAGGGCAGGGCCGACGCCCTTCAGTGCGGTGACCTCGGCAAACAGTGGATTGAGGATATCGGGCCGCATGACTATCTACCCCCTCTATCCATTCGTTCTGAGCCTGTCGAAGCCCGTGCGACCGGTCACGTTCTTCGACAAGCTCAGAACGAACGGTTTGTTGCTGGCAAGCCTGTTCCTGGGCCTGTCGGCTCTTTGCGTTGGGAAACCCGTTGAACCACGACATTCGCCTGAAACGCCTGCGCTTCCGCAGCTGGCACCGCGGCACCAAGGAGGCCGACCTGATGATTGGCGGTTTCTTCGATCGCCACGGCGCGTCGTGGAGTCTCGATCAGCTCGATTGGTTCGAGGCGCTGCTCGAGGAGCAGGATGTCGACATCATGGGCTGGGCGATCGGATCGATCCCGTGTCCCCCGCGATGGGACGGCGCGATGATGCAGGCGATGCGGTCGTTGGATTTCGTGCCGGTCAGCCATTGATTTGCCCCTCCCTTTCAAGGGAGGGATTGGGGTGGGGCGCGGCTTGACGTCACGGCATCCCAATTGTTTTACCCGTCCGCATCACCCGGACGCTACCCACCCCCAGCCCCTCCCTTGAAAGGGAGGGGAGCGAGTTGCGAATGCCCGATCTCAAGATGATCCTTTCCACCACCCACCCGCTGACGTTGTCGGGTGTACCGACCGGATTCCAGCCGTCGCTGCTCGCTGATCTCGCGCGCGGGGTGGCGCAGGGCAACGGCGGCGGGCGTACCGTGTTCATCGCGCCCGATGAGAATGCGATGCGCGCGGTCGCGGGGACCGCACCGTTCTTCGCCCCCGATCTGGAAGTCGTCAGCTTCCCCGCGTGGGATTGCCTGCCCTATGACCGCGCGTCGCCGACGTTGCGCGTCATGGCGGAGCGCGTCGCGGCGCTCCACAAGCTCCAGCAAAAGCCCGCCGGGCCGCAGCTGTTCCTGACCACCGCCAACGCCGCGACCCAGCGCGTGCTGACCCCGTTCCGGATCCGCCAGCTGGTCGCAACGCTGAAGCCCGGCGAGCGGATCGATCGCGACAAGCTGGCGGTGCTGCTCCAGGCCAACGGCTATGTCCGCACCGACACCGTTCACGATCAGGGAGAATATGCGGTGCGCGGCGGGATCGTCGATCTGTTCCCGAGCGGCGAGGAACAGGCGCTGCGGCTCGATTTTTTCGGCGACGAGATCGAGGTGGTCCGCACCTTCGATCCGCAGGACCAGCGCACCACCGGGCGGCTCGACGGCTTCACGCTGCTGCCCGCGTCGGAGGCGTTGCTCGACGAGGAGTCGATCAAGCGTTTCCGCGCGCGCTATCGCGAAACATTCGGCGCGACCGCGACCGGCGATCCGCTCTACCAGGCGATCAGCGAGGGCCGACGGCTGGCGGGGATGGAACATTGGCTGCCGCTGTTCGAGGACAGACTCGCGACGCTGTTCGACCATCTGCGCGATGACGACATCGTGCTCCGCGATGCGAACACCCCCGCGGCGGCGCAGGGGCGGCTCGATTCGATCGCGGATTATTACGAAAACCGGAAACGCGCCGAGGGCGCCAAGCCGGGCAGCTTCCGTCCCCTCCCCGCCAAATCGCTCTATCTCGACGCCGATGAATGGGCCGAGGAGCAGGCGCAGGCGACGACCCACGCGCTGTCGCCGTTCCACGAACCCGACACCACGCAGGTGATCGATTTCGGGGTCGACGGTGCGCGCGATTTCGGGCCGGAGCGCGCCGGGGGGGGCAATCTGTACGAGGCGGTGGTCGCGCATCTCGACGCGCTCCGCAAGGATGGCCGCAAACCCGTGCTCGCGAGCTATTCGGTCGGCGCGCGCGAGCGGCTTGGCAATTTGCTCAAGGATCACGGGCTGCGCGGCGCCAAGGCCGCCGAGACATGGCACGAGGCGCTGGGCATCGCGGATACGAGCAAGAGCGCGGGCGTCGCGCTCGTTGTCCTGCCGCTCGATCATGGCTTCACCGCGCCGGGCATCGCGCTGCTCACCGAACAGGACATGCTCGGTGACCGGCTGATCCGGCGTAACAAGCGCAAGAAATCGGCCGACGCGTTCCTCGCCGAACTGGCGATGCTGACCCCCGGCGACCTCGTCGTCCATATGGACCACGGGATCGGCAAATATATCGGGCTGACCTCGATCCCGGTCGGCAACAGCCCGCATGATTGCGTCGCGCTCGAATATGCGGGTGGCGACAAGCTGTTCGTCCCGGTCGAAAATCTCGAAGTGCTATCGCGCTACGGCTCGAGCGACGAGGGCGCGACGCTCGATCGGCTGGGCGGCGAGGCGTGGCAGCGCCGCAAGTCGAAGATGAAGGAGCGGATTCGCGAGATCGCGGGCGAGCTGATCGCAACCGCGGCGGAACGAGCGCTCCACCCGGGCGACGTCCTCGAACCCGACCACAGCGGCTATCCCAGTTTCGTCGATCGCTTCCCGTACGAGGAAACCGACGACCAGGATCGCGCGATCGACGACGTGATCGGTGATCTCGCCGCGGGCAAACCGATGGACCGGCTGATCGTCGGCGATGTCGGCTTCGGCAAGACCGAGGTCGCGCTGCGCGCCGCGTTCATCGCGGCGATGGCGGGCAAGCAGGTCGCGATCGTCTGCCCGACGACGCTGCTCGCGCGTCAGCATTTCAACAATTTCGTCGGCCGGTTCGAAGGCTTTCCGATGCGGATCGGGCGGCTCAGCCGGCTGGTCCCCGCCGCCGAGGCGAAAGCGACCAAGGACGGGCTCGCCGAGGGCACGATCGACATCGTCGTCGGCACCCACGCGCTGCTCGCCAAGTCGATCGATTTCAAGCGGCTGGGGCTCGTCGTCGTCGACGAAGAACAGCGGTTCGGGGTGACCCATAAGGAACGGCTCAAGGCGTTGCGTGCGGACGTCCACATGCTGACGCTGACCGCGACCCCGATCCCGCGGACGCTGCAGATGGCGATGAGCGGCATCCGCGAATTGTCGGTGATCCAGACCCCCCCGGTCGATCGCCTTGCGGTGCGGACCTATATCATGCCGTGGGACCCGATCGTGCTGCGCGAGGCGTTGCTGCGCGAACATTATCGCGGCGGGCAGAGCTTCATCGTCACCCCGCGGGTCGCCGACCTGCCCGATATCGAGGAGTATCTCCGCAACGAAGTGCCCGAGATTCGCTACGTCGTCGCGCACGGCCAGATGAGCGCGACGCAGGTCGAGGAGCGGATGAGCGCGTTCTACGACAAGAAGTTCGAGGTGCTCGTGTCGACCACGATCATCGAGAGCGGGATCGACATCGCGTCGGCCAACACGATGATCATCCACCGCGCGGACCGGTTCGGGCTGGCGCAACTCTATCAGCTGCGCGGGCGGGTCGGGCGATCGAAGACGCGCGCCTATGCCTATCTGGTCACGCCCCCCGAACGCCAGCTAACCGACACCGCCGAAAAGCGGCTCAAAGTCCTCTCCGATCTCGATTCGCTCGGCGCGGGCTTCCAGCTCGCGAGCCACGATCTCGACATCCGCGGCGCCGGCAACATGCTCGGCGACGAACAATCGGGGCATATCCGCGAGGTGGGATTCGAACTCTACCAGTCGATGCTCGAAGAGGCGATCATGGACGCCAAGGCGGGCGGCCACGCGCTGCGCCCGCGCGATTTCTCGCCGCAGATCACGGTCGATGCGCCGATCCTGATCCCCGAAGAATATGTCCCCGATCTCGATCTGCGGATGGGGCTGTATCGCCGCCTCAACGAGGTCGACGAAGCGCACGATATCGAGGCGTTCGCCGCGGAGATGATCGACCGGTTCGGCCCGCTGCCCGATCCGACCGAGAACCTGATCAAGGTCATCGAGATCAAGTTGAACGCCAAGAAGGCGTGCATCGCCAAGATCGACGTCGGCGCGCGGGGCGTGCTGGTGTCGTTCCACGACGACAAGCCCGCCAACATCGACGGCCTGCTCGCCTATGTCGAGCGGCTCAACGGGGTGGCCAAGCTGCGCCCCGATTCGAAGCTGGTGCTGCAACGCGCCTGGCCCGATGCGAAGGCACGACTGCACGGTGCGCTGCAACTGTCGAAGGGGCTGGCGAAGGCGATGGGTTGATACCCCTCTCCCGATGGGAGAGGAATTTAGCTGCTGTGGTCGGAGATGATCTTCCACCCGTCCTTGCGACGTTCGAAAAGCAAGGTCGTCATCCCCTGATCCACCGTACCGCCATCCGAGGGCGTGAGGATCCACCGCGCGAACAATAGTTGGTGGACATCACTGATTGTGCGGTGCGCCAGCATCTGGAAGGTCAGGTTGCCGCGCGTGTTGCCGCCCTTGGCAAAGCTGGGGCGGTAATGATCCGCGATGTCGGTTTTGCCGCGCAGCAATCCCTTGGGCGTCACGAACACCGCATCGTCCGCATAGATCGCGACGAACCGGTCGAGGTCGCCCGCATTCCATCCCGCCGCGCTGTCGGTCATCGCCGCGGTTACCGCTTGCTGCGGCGTGGCGGCGGGGGCGGCGATCAGCGCGGCGGCAAGGAACATGCTGCGCAGCATCATTGCTTCTCCATCAGCGCGGCGAGCGCGGTTTCGCCGAGTGCGCCGGCCAGCAGGAATCCCTGATAGTAATCGCAGCCGTCGGCGGCGAGCAACCGCAACTGGGCCTCGGTCTCGACCCCCTCCGCGATCACCGCCACCCCGAGCGCGCGCGCGATGTCGATTACCCCGCGCACCACCACCCGGTCGCGCGCCGACCCGTCGATGTCGGTGGTTAGCGACTTGTCGATCTTGAGGTAATCGAGCGGGAGTGATTTGAGATAAGCGAGGCTGGAATAACCCGTCCCGAAATCGTCGATCGCGACCCGGCAACCCGCGCCACGCAGGTCCGCGAGCAGCGTGGCGACGGCGGGGAGGTCGCGGATCAGCCCGGTCTCGGTGATCTCGATCGTGAGCCGCCCGCGCGGAAAGCCGCTGGCGTCGATCCGGGCCAGGAACAGCTTGGCGAACCCCGGGCGGGTGACGTCAGCGGCGGTGAGGTTGAGCGCGACGCGCAACGCCCCCAGCGCCTTCCCCCACGCCGCGGCGCGGCTGAGAACCAGCTGCTGGATATGATCCGACAGCGCGACGCCGAGGTCGGCGCGATCCGCGGCGGCGAACAGCGTTTCGGCGCCGATCGCACCAAGCCGCCCGTGATCCCAGCGCGCGAG
The DNA here is from genome assembly GCF_006438955.1 of Sphingomonas oligophenolica. Classification (GTDB taxonomy): domain Bacteria; phylum Pseudomonadota; class Alphaproteobacteria; order Sphingomonadales; family Sphingomonadaceae; genus Sphingomonas; species Sphingomonas oligophenolica_A. Next base: position 122,552 of record NZ_RCZK01000002.1, read on the forward strand.
CGCCTCGACCCCGGTGATCCGCCCGGTCGCGATTTCGACCTGCGGCTGGAACACGATGTCGATTTCGCCGCGTTCGATCGCGTGATGAAGATCGACCGCGAGTTCGTCGAGCGGGGCGACGTCCTCCGCCGCAGCGATGCGCATCGTCGTCCCGTCGCTTGCCTTGGCCGCGGTCAGCGCCTCGCGTGCCTTGCGCAGCAAACCAGTGGTGTCGTCTCCGGGAATCGTCACGGCGAGCCCGATCCGATGGCCGACCAGCGCGCGGATACCGCTCACCACGAACGGTTCGGTGAGCGCCGCGGTCAGGCAACCGGCGACCTCGTGGGCCGCCGCGAGATCGCCGGGGACGCCGAGCGCGAATTCGACCCCGCCAAGGGCGGCCAGTGTCGCGCCGGTGTCGGCGGCAATCCGCGCGATCACGGTGCCGACCGCCTCGATCAGCGCATCGCCGGTCGGACGACCATAGGCGGCGTTGACGATGTCGACCCGCGACAGCGCGACGAGGATGACCGCCGCGGGTGCCTCGGCCTCGATCCGCGTCGCGATCAGTGTGCGCACCGGCGCCATGGTAGGATCGTCGGCCCGTCCGGCCAGCGTCGTGCGTCGATCGGTCATGACCCAGCCGTAGCGAGGGAGCGCGCCAAGTCCAATGGGCGCGTACGCGCCGGGGCCAATGCGTGGTTTGGGGTTGTTGTCGCCTCCGCCACACCCTAGCTCGTCGGCATGGCCAGCGCTTCCCCGACCCCCGCCCCCGGCATGATCGACGCCCACGGGCGGCACATCGAATATCTGCGCATCTCGGTGACCGACCGTTGCGACCTGCGCTGCCGCTATTGCATGGCGGAAAAGATGACGTTTCTTCCGCGCCGCGCATTGCTGGCGCTCGAAGAGATCGCGATCATCGCCGAACGCTTCATCGCGCGCGGTGTCACCAAGATCCGGCTGTCGGGCGGCGAACCGCTCGTCCGCAGCGATGTCGGCGACCTCGTCCGCAGGTTGGGTGCGCATGTCGGGCATGGCCTCCACGAACTGACGATGACGACCAACGCGACGCGGCTTGCCGAGCATGCGACGATGCTCGCCGACGCGGGTATCCGCCGGATCAACGTCAGCCTCGACAGCCGCGACCCCGACCGCTTCCGCTACATCACCCGCCACGGCGACGTCGATCACGTGCTTGGCGGGATCGCCGCGGCACAAGCGGCTGGCCTGCGCGTGAAAATCAACATGGTCGCGCTCGCGGGGTTGAACGAGGACGAGATCGCGCCGATGCTGGCATGGTGCGTCGATCAGGGTCTGGACCTGTCGCTGATCGAGACGATGCCGCTGGGCGCGATCGACGAGGACCGGACCGATCGCTTCGTGCCGCTGACGCGGGTGTTCGACGCGCTGTCGGGCACGTTCGACCTCACCCGCGACACGTATCGCAGCGGCGGCCCCGCGCGCTATTGGCGGGTCGCGGACAGCGGCACTAAGCTCGGGCTGATCTCGCCGCTCACCGCCAATTTCTGCGACGGGTGCAACCGCGTGCGACTGACGACAGAGGGCAGGCTGTACGCGTGCCTCGGGCATGACGATCAGGTCGATTTGAAGACCGCGCTGCGCGAAGGCGGTACCGCCGCGCTCGATGCCGCGATCGACGAGGCGCTGCGGATCAAGCCCAAACGCCATGATTTCCGAATCGAACCGGGCGCCGCGCCCGCGGTAGCGCGTCACATGAGCGTCACCGGGGGATGAACCGGTACGAACGGCGCGCGCTGCTCGCCTCGCCGACCGCCCCCGCACAGGCCGCCGCGCGCGAGCTGGCGGATTCCGCCGACTGGGTCGACCCGCAGGACGCCGACGTGATCATCGCGCTCGGCGGCGATGGCTATATGCTCCAGGTGCTCCACCGGATGCTCGATCGCCGCAAGCCAGCGGTTCCCGTGTTCGGGATGAATCTGGGCACGGTCGGATTCCTGATGAACGAATGGCGCGACCACGGGCTCGACGATCGGCTGGCGCGCGCCAAGCCGTTTCAGGTCGTTCCCCTGATCGCGACCGTCACCGCGGCGGACGGGCGGGTCCATCACCTGTCCGCGATCAACGAGGTGTCGCTGCTGCGGGAGACCCGGCAGACCGCGAAGCTGGAGATCACCGTCAACGAACGCGTCGTGATGCCCGAACTGGCGTGCGACGGCGTCCTCGTCGCGACACCGGCGGGATCGACCGCGTACAATTTGTCCGCGCAGGGGCCGATCCTGCCGCTGGGATCGAACCTGCTGGCCCTTACCCCGATCAGCCCGTTCCGCCCGCGCCGCTGGCGTGGCGCGATCCTGACCGACAAGGCGCGGATCACGATGCGGGTGCTCGATCCCGCCAAACGCCCGGTCTCTGCGGTCGCCGACCAGCACGAAGTCCGCGAGATCCGGGAGCTGTCGATCGGGATGGACCGGTCGCGTGAACTGACGCTCCTGTTCGACCCCGAACACGCGCTCGACGATCGCATCACGATGGAGCAGTTCATCGGCTGAACCCGCGGCGGTGCGGGGTTGCATCGGCTAACCGGCGCGGTATAGAGCCCGCTCCCGCGACGGAATATTCCCTGATAGCTCAGCGGTAGAGCTCTCGACTGTTAATCGAGCGGCCGTAGGTTCGAATCCTACTCAGGGAGCCAGTCGCGGCATTTCACGCCGATCAGGTCTGCTCAAAAACCTTGCTTCGGCAAGGCGATAGGGCAAGAAACACGATCATGGCGGATCATCTTCGATCATCAAAGCGTGGCAGATTTGGTGCCATCGGTGGTGCCATCGGCGAGAGGTTCGGACGTTGCTGACCGACATGGTCTGTCGCAAAGCGAAACCGTTGGACGTCGCCTACCAGCTTCCCGACGAGCGCGGCCTCTTTCTTTTTGTGACGACAACTGGGTATCGGTCCTGGCGATTTCAGTATCGCTATGGCGGCCGACAGAAGCGGCTGACCTTCGGTGGATATCCGGAGGTCTCGTTGTTGGAAGCGCGCGATCGACGCGATCAGGCGCGCATGCTCATCCGCGACGGAATCGATCCGAACGTGACACGAAAACAGAAAGCAGCGGCGCGCGCACAAGCGTGCGACAACAGCTTTCGCACGGTGATGCTGCTGTGGCATGTCGATCGTGCCAAGACGCTGAAGCCGCGCTATGCCAAACAGATCCTTCAGCGGTTCCAGGCGGACATCTTTCCGGTGTTCGGCTCGATCCCGATCCGCGATGTCACGCCGTCGCTTGTCCTGGCGGCGATCATGCCGATCGCCAACCGCGGGTCGATCGATATCGCGCACCGACTAAGGCAGCATATCTCCGACATCTTCGTGTTCGCGATCGCCAGAGGATGGGGAGAAGCCGACCCGGCGCAAACGGTTCGCAAGGCGTTGCCGGCGGTGCCGCGCGGGCTGCGGCCAGCAGTGACGAAGCTGGGAGACGCGCAGCAGGTTCTCCGCAGGAGCGAGACGCTCAACGCCTATGCGGTGACGAAGCTGGCCGGTCGGCTGTTGGCGCTGACCGCGGCTCGACCGGGCATGGTCCGGATGGCGGCGCCGGAGGAATTCGAAGGGCTAGGTGGGGATGCCCCAATCTGGCGGGTACCTGCGGCGAAGATGAAACTCAGCGCCGATCGCCGACAGGATCCGGCCTTCGAATTCGTGCTGCCGCTCTCGACGCAGGCGGTCGAGGTAGTAAACACTGCGATCGAGATGGGGGGGCGTCATGCGCCGCTGGTCTTTCCGTCGGCCCATCACGTCCACAAGCCGATGGGCGACAACACCCTCAGCAAGCTATACCGCGAGGCCGGTTTTCAGGACGAGCACTGCCCGCATGGCTGGCGCGCGACCTTCTCTACAATCATGAACGAACGCGCGGCGTTGTACGATCGAGCGCACGACCGCGCCGTGATCGAACTGATGCTCGCCCACATCCAGAACGGTGTCGAGCCATCCTACAATCGCTCGCTTTACATGGGCAGGCGCCGCGAACTCGCGCAGGAGTGGGCAGATCTCCTGATGGCGGGGCTGCCCGCCGCCCCTGCCCTGCTGGAGGAGCAGCGCGGCACGTCGGAACGCCAAAAGCGGCGATTGCGGCATGAGCGCGCAGTCAGCTCAATCGTTGATCGCCGGCATGTTTCGCAGCCGGCCGACGCGCACGCTGCAACCGGTCCATCGGCATAGCCGTCACGCTGGCGATCGTGAACTTGACCTCTGGCGGCGCTACAACACGTTCTCGAAGTCAGAGCACAACGCACGGATGCGGGCGGTCGAGCAATACGATCGCGAGACGAAGAAGCCGGGGAAGCGTAACGGCGCGCTAGGCTATATCGCACTCGAAATCATGCGCTTCATGCTTCGTTTGCGCGGCAAGCGGGGCGGCCGTCTTGATCCCTCGCTGAAATGGCTAGCCGATCAGCTGCATCGATCGCGGAGCGCAATCGCCGCGGCGCTGGCGCGCCTCAAACAGCATGGCTTTCTCGACTGGGTCCGACGGACCAGGCTGGTCGACGATCCGGCCCGCCCCGAACAATATGTCGAGCAGATCTCGAACGCCTATTTCTTCGGTCTTCCGAAGGGGGCGGCCGACTTAGTGCGTCGGATGCTGCGGCGGCCGAGCGAGGAGCAACAGCGACGGTCGGATGAGGCGGCAAGGGCCACCCGCGCGGCAACGACAAGTCCTACCGCGATCATCGCCGGTGTCACCGACCCTGCACTTCGAGCGACGCTGGCCGGTCTCGACCATGTCCTTAGGAGTGCAAATCCGTTGAACGGATTGAATCGGCCCTGTGGAGATAAAGAATAGAAGGAATGCCCTCGCTGAAGCGAGGACATGCGCTGATTTGTCATTCCCCCCAGCCGGACGACCCCAACCTGATCACCCGATCGCCAAGACTCGGCGGTCGGACGAGGCGGCTTGCGCCGCCACGGGCTCGGCGAGGGGGAAAGAGCAAGGACCGTGCCGAGAAATCACCGGCGTGGCCCCCGCTGAAACGAGAAGTGCACCAAAGCGCACCGGCTAACGAGGCTGTCGATCACGGCGTGCCGCGGCATCGGCCTCCTCGTGGGCGGATGGGTCGATAACCGCACCAAAATTGCCACGAAAAGTGCGCGGGCGAGGCGGGGGGAAAAGCGCGCCTTCCGGGGTCGGAGCGCGGAGGGGGCTGGCGGCCTCGCGACCAGCCTGCCATCCTCCGATCGATGTCGAGGGTGCGCCGCTGCCTCCAGCTGCTCGAGGTCGCGGCGCTAGTCGCGATCACGCTGACGTCGGTCGTGACCAGCGCCCTCATCGCCCGGCGCCTGGCACGCGCGCTCTTCGGTCAGTGATCGGCGAACGGCATATCAGGAAAGGGATGCGGCTCGTCCACGCCCCACACACCGATGCGTGGCGAGAGCGGCGGGCCGGCCGCGCTGGGCTGCAAGATCAAGGCTTCGCTTTCGGGCCGCCCCATGATCCGCATCAGCATATCGTCGACGACGCGCTCGATCACGTCGACGGTGATCAGCCCGAGCTCGCGCCGCTCATACGGCTTGCGCACCTGCAGTCCGATGATCAGCCGCATCCGCAGCGTTTCGCGGCTGACCCTCTTCACGCCGCCACCGTCGCGTCGCATACCCAGAGATCACGGATCCCGAGCGCACGGTCATCCACCCCGAAATAGTCGGCCAGACGGCGATGCTCCTGGATCGACAGCGCGGTCGGCGTGCCGCGGCGCACGAAATCACCCAGATACCAAGACGGTCGCCCTAGCATCCGCGACAGCGGCGCAAGCGCCTCTCCCCTTCCCCTTGCCAGCGCGGCAAGCGCGACGCGAGGATCAGGCTGCGCCCGCACCATCGCCATGCCCATCGCCATATCACCTCCGTCGCTTGCCGAATCGCCGACGACCGATCTAAGGGCGTTCCACCTTTGTTCCAATAGGCAGCATGATGAATGAACTCAGCCTCGCGGTCGTCGGCCTCGATTTTCCCAACGCCGATCGCAGCAATCGCCGCTTCGAGATGGCACTGTGCGTGCCAGGCGAACCCGTCCACCTGGTCCGCGAACCCCGCAACAAAGCGGATCCGCGCGCGGTCGCGGTCGTCAGCTGTCGCGCGATCCAGCTCGGCTATCTCACCGCCGAGCGCTGCGGATGGATCGGCGCCCGGATCGGCTCGGGTGAGGCGTTCGAAGCATTGTTCCAGGATCACGGTCGCCACGCCGCGGTGATCCGCGTCCGGTTCGGGGGCGGCACGGTGACGCTCCCTGCCCCGCGCCCGACCGTCGAGGATGAACCGTTCGATTGGGGTGCTTGACCACCTCGGAAGTAAACGGCGGCACCTACTAGGGCGCCGCCATTAAACCGGGTGATCTTCGTGACGGTCAGCAGCTCGACACGATCAGCTCCCCCGCCCGTTGCCCATTGTCCCGCCCCAGCGTGTACGTCGTCTCGATCGGCGCGATCGCGAACCGCCCGAACGTCGCCCGCACACTCGGGTTGTCGTTGACCGACATCAGGAACCGTCCCTTGATCCCTGCCAGCACATCGGCCAGCGCCTCGAAATCCGCGCGCCCGAACACGTCCTGGCCGTAATCGGTCTCGCACCCCCAATAGGGCGGGTCGAGATAGAACAGCATCCCCGGCCGATCATACCGACGAATGAAATCGGCATAGGCGAGCTGCTCGATCACCACCCCGGCCAGTCGCTCATGGATGTCGGCGAGCATCGGCTCGAGCTTGGTGATGTTGAACCGCGCACCCTGCGTCCGGTCGACGCCGAAATGCCGCTGCTCGACCTTCCCGCCGAATGCCAGCCGCTGCAGATACAGGAAACGCGCCGCCCGCTGCAGGTCGGTCAGCCGCTCGGGCGGGATCGCGCGCAGCCGCTCGAACTCCGCCCGGCTCGCAACCCGAAACCGCAGCATGTCGACGAAATAGGCATAATGCTCCTGGAGCACGCGAAAAAACGTCGCGACGTCGCCCGACACGTCGTTGATATATTCCAGCCGCGGCGCGCGCCGTCGCCGCAGGAAGATGCCGCCCATCCCCACGAACGGCTCGGCATAGGCGTCGTGGTCGATTGCCTGGATCATCGCGACGATCCGGGAGGCCAGGTTGCGCTTGCCCCCGATATACCCGGCCGCAGGCGCGACCGGACGGATTTTGGTGGTGGTCATGTTGGAAAAACTCGCCTCGTAGAAATCCCGCCCGAGCGACTCGGGTGCGGGACGGCCGATTGGCCGGTTGGTCGTGGCGAGGTCCTTCTCGTCGGTGATCCGGGCTGCAACCCGGTTCCCCCCGCCCGGCTATGCGCCGGGACGGAAACTCAAGCGGCCGCTGCCGCCACCCGCGCGCGATATCGCACCGCCTCCACCCCAACCCGATCGTTGACCTCGAGGAACGCCGACTGGAGCGGCTCGATCTCGAGGTCGAAGAACGTATCCTTCGCCTCGGTCGGATTACCGAACGCGGAGCCTTGCGCTGGCACGATGCCGAGCAGCTGGGGCGGCACCCGGTGCGCCGCCAGCACGTCGGCCTGGGTCGCGTTCTTGATGCCCAGAAATTCATCCTTCGCCCCCACCTCGGCGATCGGCACGATCTTGATCCCATGTTCCTTGCCGTCGGGGGCGTGGACGAACATGTTGCGGAAATTGCCCGGCCCCTTCGACGCCTTCAGCGCCTCCCGCATCTTGTCGATATCGCCCTCGGCGAACCCGCCCGTCGCATAGAGGATGAAGCCCGCATGGCTGCCGTTGAGGTAATAGCGGCGCCGGAACAACGTCGCCGCTTCGTTGAGCAACGCCGACTGCAACGCGCTGATATATTCGGGCACGCCATAGATTTCCTGGTTGAGATCGGGCTGCAGCACCTGGATCACGCTACCGACCGGAAACTCGGTCTCGACGACATAGCCCGGCACGTAGAAGAACGCCCCCGGCGCCACCCCCCGCCGCGTATATTTCGCCGGCGAATAATCGAGCCGCATCGTGCCCCCCAGCCGGTTCGTGACCCGCGTCAGATACGCATCGCCGAACACCAGGTAATCCTGCACCGCCTTCGCGAACGTCGCGCGCGACAGATACGGCGTCGGCTCGAGCGAGGCGACGAGCAGGTTGCGCTTAAGCAGGATCGCCGAGCTGTGATGCGCCGACACGCGAAACGCCCGCGCCAGACCGTCGCGTGACACCGGCGGTTCGTACCACCGGCCGTTGTGCCAGCATTCCGCCATGTCGAGCAGCTCGCGCCGATCGAGCACCGATTCGGGCTCGCCGAAGGTGAACGCCTCGAGTCCCTGGGCGGCGTCGTCATGCACCCCCATCATTGGCAGCTGCTGCATCAGATGATCTCCATGGTGGCGGTCGGCTTCGCCTTGCCGTCGAGCGGCTCGTTGATGAGGATATGCATGATCGACCAGGCGAGATCGGCGTGGCCGTCATCGCCCCCGCGCCCGGCCTTGAAGGTCACGTTGCGCCCCGACGTGGTCAGCGTCTTCTTGATCGACACGAACGACGACACGACGTCGAGCCAACCGGCATCGAACGCGATCCGCCCGCGCGCGATGGTATGCTGCGCCTTCATGACCATCGCCGCCTTCACCTCGAGCGAATATTCGATCTTGGTAACGCCGCGCAGCCCGCTGTCGGGTTTGGCGAGCAGCTGGTAGACACCGGCGCCGACCCCGGTCGCATCGATGCCGAGGTAGGTGCAATTATACCGTTTGAGCATCGCCTTGATGAACGTCGCCTGCTCCTCGAAATCGAGCCCGCGCAACGGGTGCTTCTCGAGCAGCCGGAACGCCCCGCCCTCGGTCAGCGGGGGTGCCGCGATCGTCAGCGAGGCATTGTCGCCATTCTCGCTGTTCTGCGGATCATAGCCCGCCCAGACGGCGCGATCGCCATAGGGCCGCGCCCCGTCGGGGCGGACGTCGGTCCACTCGACCAGCGTGTCGCACCCGCACGCGACCAGGTCGTTGAACCGGAACGCCGACAGGCTGTCGTCGACGAATTCGCATCCGAACAGGTTGGCGAACTCGTCGGGCGCATATTCGTCGCGCAGCTCGTCGATGTCGAACAGGTCGCACCCCGCCGCCTCGGCGTCCTCGATCGTGACGATGTGCCGCCACACCCGGTCCGGTCCTTGCGCGCCATCCTTAAGCGCGGCGTGGCTGACGTCGATCGACACCCGATCGACCTTCCGGCGTCGCCGGTTGCGCCGCTCGCCGGTCCAATAGGGGTGCGCGGGATGCGCGATCGTCGACGGCGTCGAAAAATAGGTCTTCCGCCACTTCTTGTGCGTCGCCATCCCGCTGGCGACCTTGTTCAACTCCTCGAAGCTATGGACCCAGAAGAACTCGTCGAAATAGAAATTGCCGTGCCGCCCCTGCGCGGTGCGGAAATTGGTGCCGAGGAAATGCAGCTCGGCCGCGGCCTCGTCACTGGGCCGCAATTCCGACGTGATCAGCATCGGATCGCCCTTCAGGTCGACCCCGACCAGCTTGGCGAAACTGACGATGTAGCTGCGAAACTGATGCGCCTGCGCCTTCGACGCCGACAGGAAGATCTGGTTGCGCCCGGTCTCGATCGCGTCGATCAACGCCTCGAACGCGAAATAATAGGTCGCGCCGATCTGGCGCGATTTCAGGATCATCCGCGTCCGGAAACTCAGCGCATCGAGCCACGCCTGCTGATAGCCATAGAGCTGATCGAGGAAGATCGCCTTCAGCCGCTCGGCCGCCTCGGCGCTGAAGTGGTTCTTCTGCGCCTTCTTGCGTTCGCCGGCGTTGCGGTTGGCGACCTTGTCGTTGAGGTCCCCGCCGTGCCCGCCCGGCGCTTCGTATCGCCGCACCTTGGCCAGGCTTTCGACCTGGCGGCGCAGCGCGTCGAGCTCGGTATAATCCGCGCCGGTCTTCCGCTCCTTGGCGATCAGCACCATCAGCCGCGTCTCGAGGCAATCCTCCAGCTTGCGGATCGACGGCGCATCGTCCCACCGATCGCGCCGGCACCAGCTCTTCACCGTGTCGTATTTGAGCGCCAGCTCGTCCGCGATCTGCGCATAGCTCCACCCGCGCCAATACAGGCTGCGCGCGGGCCGACGCCGCTCGCCCTCGGGCAACGTGCGCGGATCCGCCAGCAACGGGGTAGGGGCGGTCGCCATATCGCCGCGACCCTATTCGGCAAAGCTCGGTGCCTTTCAGCAGTAACAGCGGGAGAATCCGGTTCTCATCCCGCAGCGCCCTGGCATTCAAGTGCTTTCACTCACCCCGGGGCTTATGATCCATCTCAAAGATCGGATACGGGGCCAGCGTCCTGACCTTGCGGAATTTCAAAAGACATAGGAAACGTCATCTTTCCGAACCGATCTCCGTTTTTGGTTTTGATGATCGGAACATCTAAATGGAAGCGACGATTGAGTGCATTAAACGTCTCGGTCAGGGACCAATCGATAGCAGACGGAGAAAGACCAAAACTTATACTCCGCAACGCATTCTCATCTATATCAATGTCCGGAGGCGACATCCACAATCGACCACTGATAAAACGAAGAGGATAAACTGACCATCGCATCAGGGTCGAAAGTGTGTCGTCGGAATAAGGATCCGTAAGCGCAAAGTGCGCAAACACCTTGTTACGCCATCCCAAGACAGCAGAGAGTTCTTGTAGGCTTAGAACATAAGTTCTACAATACCTCGAAACGTTCCGACGTTGACGATTTGTCTGATATGAAGGCTTGGAAAACTCGCCATTCTTAACCCCGAGGCACCATGCGAATAGCCGAGAAAAGTTGATAGCAGTCACTCCGAACCAATGATGAAAAACTGGTAGCAAAGAATTAGCTCCATCAGGTAGTCCTAGGCTACCTTCAAGGTCTGCGTACATACCTCCAAGACCCTCGCCCTTAGCGGCTTTTTCAGCAAACTGTATTTGTTTATAAAGATAGTGCATACCATGCCAGAGGCAATAAAGTTGTCGGGCCTCGTTTGGAAAATCAGAGCTCGAAATCTCAACCCCTGAAACAGTATCAGTGAATGAGAACTGTTTTATTTCCGTATCGCTGGGTCGCTGCATTTGCACTCCCAGCCATCCGGCTATCTTGCCAACAACACTCTTTAACAATGTTAATCTCCTGTTGAAGTATTGAGACGGAATATCCTGTTACCGCGGGCAAGGCATGCCCACCATCAATGAACAGCGATTTCGGCTGGTGCATCTGGCCAGACATAGCCCGGTGAGCCGCTCCCGATCGCGGTTTCGAAGCCTTCTAGCTCGACGTAGGCTCGCTTGCTGAACACCCACGCACTTTACCTTGGCCGCTCTTGAGCGACCAGCCGAACTGTCCGCCGTTGAGCGTTAGCGAACATTTGCCGACCCGACGGGCTGAATGTCCGCTACTGGGCAGTTCCGGTCCGGCCGCATTTCCACCTGGTAGCGGCTAGTTAGGTATCGAACGCTGCAACGGTTGCGGATCTGACCGACCAACAAAGAACGGCGAGATCGCGTGCAGAAGCCGGAAAATCCGGTTCTCCACTCCCAACGCCTTGAGAACAGACGCGCCTTCGGTGCCTTTGGCGAATTCATCGCCCGCGCATCAATCCTGAAGGACCGCAACTGCCATGGCCAAGACCCAGTTCTTCCGCTGCTTCGTCGAAGGCGCGACCGCGTCGGATGGCCGCGTGATCGAACGCGACTGGATCGATCAGATCGTCGCGAACTTCAATACGAAGACCTCGCCGGTCCGGATCAACTGCGAACATATCAAGGGGTTCAGCCCCGAACCGCCATTCAACGGCTATGGCGACATCGTCGCGGTCCGCGCCCAGGACGATGACATCACGATCGACGGCAAGCCGGTCAAGCGCCGTGCGCTTTATGCGCAGGCAGAGGCGAACGACCAGCTCATCGCGGTCCGCAAAAAGGGGCAGAAGCCCTATCCCAGCCTCGAACTGACCCCCAATTTCGCCGGCACCGGCAAGGTCGGCATGGTCGGCATGGCGATTACCGACAACCCCGCCAGCTTGGGGGTCGAGGCGCTCAACTTCTCGGCGCTGAAGCCGATGTTCGACGGTCGCAAGGCCGCCCCCGACAATTTCTTCACCGCCGCCGAATCCTTGCCGATCGAGCTTGAGCCGATCGCGTCGGATGGCACCGGGGTCGCTGACGCGATCAAGAACGGCTTCGCCGCGGTCGCCGCGATGTTCTCGACCGGTGAGAAACCCAAAGAAGAAAAGCCGAAGGAGCAGCCCAAGGAGGCCGCCAACGACAATTTCGCCGCCTTCGCGACCGCGATCGGCGACCAGATGGCCAAATCGATCGGCGACGCGCTGAAACCCGTCGTCGACGCGCAGGCGACGCTGCAGAACGACTTCGCAACGCTCAAGTCCACGCTCGAAACCACCGAGGCGCCGGGGGGCTTCTCGCGCCAGCCCGCCACCGGTGGTGACGGCGCGGTCCTGACCGACTGCTGATCGCGCCCAACCGACCCCGCGCCTTTCCTCCCCGGAGATCTACCCCATGCTGCAGAACCGCACCCGCCTCCTCTTCAACGGCTTCGTCGCCCAGGTCGCGCGCCTCAACCATCTCGATGCCAGCGCCACCGTGATGCCCGGCGAACTGAAGGAATTCGCGGTCACCCCGGTGATCGAACAGCGCCTCCAGGCCAAGCTGCAGGTGACGAGCGACTTCATGAACCGGATCAACGTCGTGCCGGTCATCGCGCAGGTCGGCGATCGCGTCGGCGTCGGCGTCAGCCGCACGCTGGCCAGCCGCACCAACACCGCCGCGGGCAACCGCCGCAACCCCACCGCGGTCGCCGCCAGCGACACGATCGACCAGTATTTCTGCAAGAAAACCGATTACGATTACGAATGGCGCTACGCGCTGCTCGATGCCTGGGCGCACCGCCCCGAATTCCAGACGCTCGTCCGCGACGCGGTGATGGTGCAAAAGGCGTCGGACATCATCACCATCGGCTTCAACGGCATCGACGCCGCGGTCGAAACCGACAGCGACGCCTTCCCGCTACTCCAGGACGTCAACTGGGGCTGGCTCTACAAGATGCGTACCTATGCCCCGGCGCGCGTGATGTCCTCGGGCGGCCTCGACAACCTCAAGGTCTATGTCGACGACACTGGCCCGGCCGATTACGTCAACCTCGACGCGCTCGTGTTCGACGTCATCCAGAACCTGCTCCACGAACGCTTCCGCACTGCGACCGACCTCGTCGTCATCGTCGGCAGCGACCTCGTCCACGACAAATATTTCAAGATCATCGGCGAGGCTGGCGACAAGGCCACCGAACAGGTCGCGCGCGACGTCATCCTCTCGAGCCGCCAGCTGGGCGGCAAGCCGACCGTCCAGGTGCCGTTCTTCCCCGCCAATGCGCTGATGGTCACCAGCCTCAAGAACCTCAGCTATTATTGGCAGGTCGGCTCGGCGCGCCGCGCGATCAAGGACGAGCCCGAATACGACCGGATCGCGAACTACGAAAGCATCAACGACGCTTTCATGGTCGAGGAATACGGCAAGGCCGCGCTCGTCGAGAACATCCAGATCGGTCCGAAGGTCTAACGACCTCGCGACCCCAGCCCTGTCCGCCCTCTCGCAACCTGGAACGATCATGAGCCCAGCTCGCCGCCATCGGGAACGCCTCGCCAGTCAGCTGGCCGGGCCGTCACCCGCACCCGCGATCGTATCCGGCCGGGAGGGCGGGCGACCCCCCATTTCCGCGTCCCCCGACCCCGCCTCACCCAACCCAGCCGCGCCGCTGCGTATCGAGGTCATGACCCCCGCGCGCGAACACCGCATGGGGCATGCCATCGCCGCCATGGCGACGACCGGCACCACCACCGATGCCGATGCGCTTGCGGCCGGGGTCGACCCCGTCGCTGCGCAGATCCGCCTGCGGCTCGCCCACGATCTGCGCCGCCTCAAGGACATCCAGTCGATCGAACGCAAGATCGAGGCAAAGCGCGAAATGCTCCCCGCCTACATGCCCTGGGTCTCGGCGCTTCTCGAATCGGCGCAGGAGGCCGGTCAGGCGGTCGCCGATGAAGTGCTGCCCACCATCATGGTCTGGGCGATCGATACCAGCGACTGGTTCGTCGCGCTCAACCTGGCGGGCTACGTGCTTCATTTCGACGTGCCGCTCCCCTCGCGCTATCAGCGCGCCGCCCCGACGTTGATCGTCGAGGAGGTCGCCGACCAGGCTGCGCGGGTCCAGGCCAAGGACGAGGCATTCCCGCTCGAAGTGCTGCAGGCGGTCGACGCGCTGACCGACGAGGCCGACATGCACGACGAGGTCCGCGCCAAGCTGATGAAGACGATCGGCATCGAGCTCGCCCGCGCGGCCGACCAGGCGGAGGGCAGCGAGGCGGTGATCGCGACCGGCGAAATCGCGCTCGCCAAGCTCCGCCGCGCCCAGGAACTCAATCCGCGCGCCGGCGCGAAAGACCGCATCAAGCGCCTCGAAAAGGCGGTCACCGCCGCGCGCACTGCAGGCGACGAGGCAACCGCGCCCGCCGCCTGACCAATCCGTCCCGAGGTTTTGCTTCGGGGCTACCATTCTCGCCCCCGGCGCTCGGGGGCGGATCGCGCGGGACGGGAGACCTTCGGGTCGCAGGGCCGTCGTCCGACCCGATCCTCACCCCCGTAGGCGCTGGCGCGTCCGGGGCGAGCAACAGGACACGGACGATGCTTGGGATGATGCCCGCCGCCTTCCATTTCTCGATCGCGCTGATCCTGCTGGGGCTCGGCATCTACGCGGCGCTCGCGGGCGCGGTCGCGATGGTCGTCGGGGTCGATGCACGCGTATCGATCCGGACCACGCGGATCGTCGGCGCGGCGACGATCGTGATCGGCCTCTCCATCTATCTTGCGGGCAACCTGCTTCTGGTCGCCGCGCTATTCGGTGATCCCGTATGAGCGGGCTGGTCTGTACCCCCTCGATCGTTCCCGGCGCGACCGCCCGCACCCAGGCCGTCATCATCAACGACGGCTGGCTCCCCGACATCGAACCCGACGCGATCGCGCTCGCGGTGCGCATCCCCGCGGGGATCCTCGCTGAACGGATCCGCGCCGCCTGTATCGGCGCGATCCTGACGCTCGCGCCCGATCTCGCGCTGTTCGCCGCGGCCCAGCTGCTCGGCGGCCATGCGAGTCTCGCCGATGTCCCCGCGCTCCAGCTCGACGGCAAAAGCCGCCTCGTGCTGCTCTACGAACGCGCGGTCGGAGCGCTGGCCAAGGCCGAACTGATCGAGCGTCACCGCGATGTCGACCAGGCTGGCGGCGCGCAGCGCGATGCCAGCGCGCTCGACATGTCGCCCGATCAGCTGCGCCGCGATGCCACCCATGCGATCCGCCAGATCCTCGGCCGCTCCGCCACGACCGTGGAACTGATCTGATGGCAAGCGATCAGCTTCGCGCCGATCAGGGCGATACGCTCGACGGGCTGATCTGGCGGATGCGCGCGCTCGGCCCCGCCGATCTCGATGCGGTCCTCGCGCTCAATCCCGGCATCGCCGCACTCGGGCCGATCCTCCCGCTCGGCACCCTCGTTACCGTTCCCGACGCCGCGCCCGCGGTGCGCCGGATCGAAACCGTACAGCTTTGGGATTGATGATGGACAAGCTCCTCCACGAGATCGCGGGCGCGGCGATGACCTTCCTGGTCGGGCTGATGCCCGCCGCCCTGGGGGCCGCGGTCAGCCTCGCCTACGAAACCGGGCTCACTTGGTCGCGCCGCTTCGTCCAGATGTCGGTCGGAATCGTGGTCAGCTATTTCGCGACCAACGCGATCGGCGCGGTCTGGCCGCAACAACCCTTCGTCATCCAGGCGGTCGGCTTCGTCGTCGGCATGATCGCGTTCAAGGCGACCCCTAAATTCATCGACGGCGCGGCCGACAAGGTCGCCGGGCTCCCCGGCGCGATCGTCGACCGGGTTCTCCCCAAAAAGGACCCCCCGCTGACCAAGGATGACGGCTGATGCAGCTCTCCCCCCATTTCTCGCTCGCCGAGATGACTGCGAGCGATACCGCGCACCGCATCGGCGATGCCAACCAGCCCGGCCCCGTCGAGATCGCCGCGCTCAAGACGCTGTGCGAGCGCGTGCTCGAACCCATCCGCGCGCACTTCGGTCAGCCCGTCCATGTCAACAGCGGCTATCGCAGCCCGGGGACCAACGCCGCGGTAGGTTCGGCCGACACCAGCCAGCATCGCCGCGGCGAGGCGGCGGATATCGAGATCGCGGGCGTCAGCAACGCGGTGCTCGCGCGCTGGATCCGCGACCATCTGGTGTTCGACCAGCTGATCCTCGAGGCGCACCACGCGGGCGACCCCAATTCCGGCTGGGTCCATGTCTCGTTTCGCCAGGGCCGCGCGCGCAAGTCGGTGCTCACCATGACGCTGGGCAGCCATGGCGCGCGTTACGCCGCCGGCATCAACCCGTGAAAGGACCGACGCCCCCGAAAGGATCGACCCAATGAAGCTGCTCCTCTCCGGACTGTTCGCCAGGCTGCGCGGCGAGGCCGCGTTCATCGTCCTCCTCGTCGTCGCCGCGGTCGGTGCCTGGCTCTACGTCCAATATCGCCAGGTCGCGAACGATCGCGACGACATCCGCCACCGCGCAGAGCTGATCTGTGCCGGGGTCGGCCAGGATTTCGCCGCGTCGACGTCGACCGGCACCGCCAGCAACGGCCAGCTGGTGACGATCGACCATGGCCGCGGCGCGCTGTGCCAGCGTCGCGTCCTCGATCTCGCCGATTTCAAGGCGAACACCGACGAACGCACTGCGGCGACCCTCGCCCAGGCGCTCGCCGATCACGATGCCCGCCAGAACACCGACAACCAGGCCGCGCGCGCCGCGGCCGAGGCGGCCAGCTCGGCCGCCCAACGTATGGAGAGTGCCGATGCCGATGCCGATGCCAAGAACCAGGTCGATCGCGACTGGTTTGCTGCTGTCAACGGCGTTGCTGGCCTGCGCCCGCCCCGGCCTTGAGGTCCCGGTCGACAAGCAAGTACCCGTCGCGGTCGTGGTCAAGGACAGGCCCCCCGCCGAGCTGACCCGCTGCGCCGAACGCCCCGAGGGGCTGCCCGAGGATCCCGCGCTGATCGCGCAGATCCCCAACAAGGTGCGCGCCGGCATCATCCGCCTCGCCAAGGCGTTCGGCGCCAACGCCGCCCAGCTCGATCGCCTCATCGACTGGAACGCGCCCGGCACCTGCGCCGACAATGCGACGCCGTCGGGTAAATGATCAAACCCGACGGCCTCGCCCGCCTGCTGCTCGCCAGCGTTCCAGCGCTGGCGACCGATCCGACCCGGCTCCAGCTCTTCGTCGACAAGGGCAATATCGCCGCGCGCCGCGGCGCAACGCTCGGCTATGAAGAGCGCTACACCCTCTCGATCGTCGTCCAGGAATTCGCAGGCGACGTCGACACGCTGTTCGTGCCGATTCTCGCCTGGGTCGCCGAACAACAACCCGATTTGCTCGACAGGGGCCAGCCCTTCACCTTTTCGGCCGAGGTCCTCGACGACGATCGCTGCGATATCGAGATCGCGATCGAACTCAGCGAGCTCGTCCTGGTCGCGGCGAAGCCGGGCGGCGGGTTCACCACCACCCGCGTCGACCAGCGCCAGGTCGGCATCGACGAATTCCCCGGCGTCTGCGGCGCGTCGCTGTGGCAGCTGTTCCTGCGCGACGAGCTGGTCGCGCAGACCACCGATCCCGACGCGCTCGCGATCCTGGCGGCCTGACCATGGCGGGCGACCTCGAACAGATCGAGGAACTCGCGGGCAATCTGCTTCGCAGCATCGCGCCCGCCGAACGCCGCCGCCTGCTCCGCACGATCGCGCGCGATATCCAGAAGAGTCAGTCCACCCGGATCGGCCAGCAGAAGTCCCCCGAGGGCAATAGCTACGCGCCGCGCCGCGATGCGGATGGCGGGCGCCAGCAAAAGCCGGGCGGCTACGCGGTGAAATTCCTCTATCCCAAGGGCGCGGCCGAACCGCGCGCAGTCTTTATGAAGAGCTGGATCCGACAAGGTCCGCTGATGACCGGCTACGACATCGATGCCGGCGGGATCCGCAGCTTCTTCTGGGATCAGGTCGCCAAATGGCTTCCCGTCGACGCCGCCGATCGCAACAAGGCGGGGGGCAAGCTGCGACGTCGCGGCACGATCCGTGCACGCGCGATGTTCCGCAAGCTCCGCAATCCGCGCAACCTGCGCAGCCAGGCGGGCGACCGCGAAGCCTGGATCGGCTTCACCGGTCGCGCCGCCGAAATCGCGACCGTCCACCAGGATGGCGGCACCGATCGCCCCGCCAAGAACGCCAAACCGGTCCGCTACGCCCAGCGCGGCCTGCTGGGTCTGACCCTAGCCGAACGGAGCCGGATGCTCGATACCCTCTACATGTATTTGGACCACGCCAGCTAAGACCTCACGCGAACCTCTGCATTGAATATAGTTGCGTCGGCGCGTCCTACTGAACATGCTATTCGCTCTGCCACCACGAAGCGAGATTGATCGATGAAATTTGGAACAGATCAAAAGGGCCAGCCTTATATCGAATGGAACAGGGGTAAGCCCGGAACCAATGGCTGGGCGCGCGCATGGGTTTCTCGCCGCGAAGGTGAAAAGGACTGGGCTGATACCGGAAGATACGTCAATGCAACCCGTATCGAGGGGCCGGGCGGCGGTCCATCGGGCACGGGCCCAGACTTTCCCATTGATAGCCCATTGTCAGATCGCGACATACTGCGGGCCTTTGTCGTGAGCATCAGTGCGATCACCGGTCACTCACCCGACGAGGAAAGCTAATCTAAATGGCTGAGCGGGCCCGCATTGCCGCTGCGTTCTGCCGGGCTTGACGTATGATATCCTCTATATCGGCCGGCGCCTTAATTCCATTAGGGGGCATACCAATCTTCCAGCAAATCTCGAAGGCAAGCTCGTGTGCTTCGTGAGCTTGCTTCGTTTTGTAGATCATTTCAGGGGGGATACCGTCGATTTCTGCCCGATCGCACCGCACGATCAAGACGCGATCCGTTGAGAGAAAATTGCGGCGTGATACTATAGCTTGTCTCTCGATCTCGGTCCACGGTCGTTCCGAATATGAGCGAGACGCAAACACGACCACGTATCGCGCTTTATCCTTAAATATGCGCTCGAAATATCTTCGGCCGTCGCGACCCCACATGTCGCTTTCGAAAAATCGATCGTAAAAGACGGAAACTCCCCGCAATTTTAGCGACTGCGCAACTTCCTCGACATAGGGGCGATAGTCGCCGCCGAAAGATAGCGCGACGTCGTGGCCACTCAACAACCGAACCCACCAGCTGTCCGCGCGCGCCGCGGGCGTGCGATCGTCATACGGAGATCGATCGATCTCGAGCAGTTGACGATTATATCGCGGCTCCCCCTTGTCAGCAAGATGGAAGAATAGGGGGAAATCAAAACTCGATTCTAGCAAAAAGCGTATGTCGCTGTAAGGTTCTCGAGCTGCTTGCGAGATTTCATCGATCCCCTTATCGTTAATGATATATTTTCGCACACCGAAAGAGTCATAAGCTAGCGCTTGACCATCACGCACGACTCTTCTCAGGTCACAGGCAATTTCGTGTCTGAATGATGATTCTGCGAACACTCTAGTAATTAACTCGTCGGAGCAAGACCGCTCTTCGAAGGCGTATTGGAGAAGTTTGGCGAGAAGAACTCTATAGGCCAAGTCGACATCCTCCAAAAAGATATTAGACAGCAAGAATGTCAATCATATCTAGTGTGGGCCTATGCAGCCTATCCTCGCTCGAAAATTTGATCGCCAGCGCGGACTGGCTAACCCCGTGTCATTGTCACAGTGGCCCCGGCATCGGTTTCGACTGTCACGAAGATCGCACATCGCCGGGTGCCTATCGGCTGGAGCAGTATTTCCTCACCCGCCATCGCCCCGACACACCCTACAAACATCCCCGTTAGCCCCGGCACGTCAATCGCCAGCGCGTCGGCGTCGCCGGTCGATCCCGGCCCGCGAAACGCACTCTCAGGAGTGACGAGAACGACCCCACCTCCAACCGTATCAACATTACGCGCCATGACCGAGACCGTAAAATCTGCCGAGCAGGCGATCCGCACCTCCGTCTCCTGATCAGGCATGCTGAAATATCCTCGCGAAATCTGCGTCACGCTCATAATGATCCCTACCTTTGCGTGACAGCATTGCGCGGCTTTTGCCAAGACACAACAATTGAAGTGATCGGTAACTCAGCCTAGGGAGAGCGACAGGCTCGGCTGCGTGCAAGCGGAAAACCGCATTCTCCATCCCCTCACGCTAGCGCCCTGCCCCATCCCCCGTCGACATGGGCCGCGTGTCCGCCCTCACCGCCAGCTTTCCGACCATCGACCTGTCGCGGCTCGCCGCGCCGGTGCTCGTCGATCGGCTGTCGTACCAGCAATGCTTCGACGCGCTGCTCGCCGATTTCCGCGTGCGCGCGCCCGACTTCGACGCGCTCCTCCCATCCGACCCGGCGATCAAGGCGCTTGAGGTCGCGGCCTATCGCGAGACCTTGCTCCGCGCCGCGATCGACGATGCCGGTCAGGCCACAATGCTCGCCTTTGCGCGCGGAGCGAACCTCGACCAGCTCGGCGCGTTCTACGGTCTCCATCGGCTGATCGTCGCGCCCGCGACCGACACAGATGCCGCCATCCTCGAAAGCGACGACGAGCTCCGCGCCCGCCTTCAAGCCGCGCCCGAATTGCTGGCCGGGCCGGGGCTCACCGGGGGCGGCTACCGCGTCGCGGTGCTCACCCTCGCCCCCGAGCTAAAGGATGTCGCGGTCATCAAGCGTGGCGGCGGTCGGGTCGATCTCGTCCTGCTCGCGCGCGCCGGTGATGGGATCGTCGACGCCGCGACGGTCGACCGCGTCCGCACCGCCTTCGCGGGTGACGACGCCGCCCAGCTGACCGACATCGTCACCGTGCGCGCCGCCGACATCCTCCTCTATACGCCGACGGTCACCGTCCAGATCCGCTCGGGACCCGATCCCGTCCTGATCCGCGACGCCGCCGAGGCGAGCATTCGCAGCTACGCCGCCGCGCGCCATCACATCGGGCTGCCCGTCTATGCGCAGATGATCGCGTCGGCCGCGTCGATCGGCGGGGTCGAGCGCGCGATCGTCGACATCGGCGACGTCGTGCCCACCGAGACCCAGGCGGCCTACCTCACTACCTGCACCGTCATCGTCCAGGTGCTCGGGCAACTGGTCGGATGACCACACTCCTCCCCCACGCCACCCCGCTCGAGGGCGCGCTCGAGGCGAGCATCGCCGCGCGCCTCGCGCTGCCCTTCGCGCGCGTCACCACCACCTGGAGCCCCACGACGTGTCCCGCCGACCAACTGGGTTTCCTCGCCTGGCAATTGTCGATCGACCTGTGGGACGATGCCTGGCCCGAGGTGAAGAAGCGTGCCGTCTGCGCACAGGCGATCGATCTCCACCGTTCGAAGACCACCCTCGCCGGGATCAGGCGCCACGTCGCGCTGGTCGACAGCGAGGTCCGCGCCGCGATCCGCCCGCCCGCGCGCGGCTTCTGGAAATCCGCGATCACCGACGCGGCGCGCGCCGCCCAGCTCGCCGCGCTGCCGCAGATCCGGCTCTATCCCTTCGCCCACGACGCCATCGCGTATCGGCGCTGGTTCCCCGCCGCCGCCGCCGCGCGCCGGTCGTTCCACGGCCATGCCTGGCTCCGCGCCACGCGCGGCCCCTCGCTCACCGGGACCCGCGCCACCTTCTGGCAGTCCAAACCGCAACTGGGCGGCGTCGAGATCCCGATCGCGCTCGATCAGGACGGCGATGCGATCCGCGCGCTCATCCCCGCGACCCGTCCGGGGCGCAGCTGGTACGGCCATGGCTTCAATCATGGCGACCTCGCCGCCTCGCGCGGTGCCGACGACGTACTCGCCTTCCGCGCCAGCTCCAGCGCTGCGTCCTTCGCGGTCTCGCGCGGCACCGCCCCCGTCGACGTGGCACCGACCCGGATCTTCGCGGGTCGCATCGCGCCACGTCATCGCAGCTTCCTGGGGCGCCCGCTCCGCTTCCTCCAGCGCTCGGCCGCGCCGCTTCTGGTCTATGACCGCATCTCGATCGCCGATCCGTCGGT
Organism: Sphingomonas oligophenolica; assembly: GCF_006438955.1. Classification (GTDB taxonomy): domain Bacteria; phylum Pseudomonadota; class Alphaproteobacteria; order Sphingomonadales; family Sphingomonadaceae; genus Sphingomonas; species Sphingomonas oligophenolica_A. The sequence goes on from NZ_RCZK01000002.1 coordinate 144,671, forward strand.
CGACATCGCGCGGCGCCGGGTGCGCACCTGGCACGGCCATGGCCGGTTCGGCATCGGCGCCTACACCGCCGAGCTCAGCATCGCGGTGCCGATGCACCGCCCGCGCCTCGCCTTCGACCGCTGGCACGGCCGCGGCTTCCTGAAGCGCGCCGACTTCAGCGCGCTCGCGCGCACGATCGAGGCGGTCCGCGTTGCCAAGGCCGCGCGCGACACGATCCGGATCGATACCGCCAGCCATGCCGGCGCCGCCTTCGCCCCCGGCCTGACCTTCGGCGACGACTTCACCTTCGGGACACGAATGAGGAAATTCTGATGGAAAAGCGCGTGATCTTCCAGGAGGACATGGACGCCGCCCCCGGCGACTTCAACGATCTCCAGAGCTACGCCCAGGGCGGGATCGACCATATCGTCGCCGACGCGATCACCGGCGATCGCCGCTATGCCGGGTTCGATGCCGCCGCGACCGGGGTGACGACGCTCACCGTCCAGCCCGGCCGCCTCTATTCGGCCGGCGTGGTCTACGCCGCCGACCAGGTCTATATCCGTGACTTCACGACCAGCCTGCCCGTCGCGACGCGCAAGATCGTCAGCCTCGCGGTCTTCGGCGATGAGGTCGACACCGACCAGACCACGCGTGAATTCCTGCTCAATGAGGAAACTGGCGCGTCCGAACCGCGCCAGGTCGCGATGACCCGCGCGCGCGTCGCAAACGTCAACACCGTCGTCGGCCAGGAAAGCGCCGATCCGATCGCGCCGATCGTCCCCACCGGCGCGCTCGTCGTCGCGACGATCCTGCTCACCCCGGCCGGGATCGCCTCGGTCGACATGGTCGCCGCCACCGCGCTCGATTCGATCGAGGGCGTCGCCAACCGCGTCGCGACCGTCGAGGACTTCCGCGACAAAGCGTTGCCCCAGATCGCGTCGCTCGGCTCCGACATCGCCGCGCTCACCGCGGGCCAGTCGCGCCTCGTCAGCAAGGAAAATTACGGCCGCTCGCTCGGCCGCCTCGCGGTGCTCGAGGCCAAGCAGGGCATCCCCGCCGCAGCGGTCGACAGCACCGCCGATTTCTTCCTCGATGCGCGCGGCTCCGATCTGGTCTATCCGGGCAGCAACGTCAGCGTCGCCGAAGGCATCCGCTTCGCGCCCGAGGCGGTCGGAATCGCGCCGCTCGGCATCTTCAATCCGCTCAACCCCGCCGCGAAGATCGCGGGCGGGATGCTGTTCCCGGCGTACACCCGCAAGCTGCGCCAGAGCGTCGGCCCGTCGACCGGAGAGGTCCAGGCCTCGCAGTTCACCTATGGCGTCCAACAGGTCGTACAGCGCACGATCAGCCGCGTCAGCATCACCTATGGCCGCAGCGCGACCGTCTGCACCAATTCGGCCTGGTGGCAGAGCGGCGCCTATGATCCGCTCTCGGGCATTTTCCGAGTCGCGGGTGAGACGTGGACTGTCGACCCCTCCGATCGCGACAAGGCGCTCGGCCATTACATGATCCGAACCCAGCAGTTCTGGGAAGACACGTACGAAGAACCCTATTGGGACGTCGTCACCGTCAACAGCCAGGTCAACGGCACCCAGATCGCCGAGACCTTCCTGCAGGCGAACGACATGTGGCTCGACGCGGTCGGCCTCACCTTCACCCGCCTCGCCGCCGATGGCCAGGTGACGCTCGCGATCTGCGAAACCGATCGCGGCCTGCCGCTGCTCGACAAGGTGCTGTCGAAGACGACCGTCGAACGGCAAACGCTCGGCATCGGCAAGAACGTCATCCCGCTGCAGCCGGTGTTCCTGACCGGGGGCAAACGCTACGCGATCGTCGTCATCACCGCGGCCGATCACTGGGTCGGCACCGTTCCCGGTACCGCCTTCCCGTCGGGCACCTTCTTCTACGTGCTCGACGGCGCCTATCAGCAGGGCGACGCGACCCGCGATCTCGCGTTCGACCTCTATGCCGCCGAATTCGCGACCGCGCGCGCGGTGATCGATCTCAACCCGCTCACCCTCAATGGCGGCATCTCGACGATCAACATCATCGCCCCCGCGATCATCCCCGGTTCGACCCAACTCACCTTCGAGATCCAGGTCGCCGGCATCTGGTATCCGCTCGCCAAGACCGAAGACCTCGTGCTCGGCGCGGGCGGGGTCATCCCGCCGTTGCTCCCGTTCCGCGCGGTATTCACCGGCTCGCCCGACATGATGCCCGGCATCATGCTGACGGGCAGCCAGGTCACCGTCTCGCGCAGCCGCACCGCGCTCGCCTGGTTCTCGACCCCTCGCATCCTGCCCGGCGCGGGCTCCGCCTCGATCCGCGTCATCGCCCGGCTCGAGGATTTCGAGACCGCGCATCACACCGCTGCGATCACGTTGCTCACCGGCGTCGCCTACGCGACCGAGACCGCCGCGTCCTCGATCGTCGACGCGGTCGGCGAAGACGGCGTGATCGAGCGCACCTGGATCTTCAACCTCGGCGCCGCGGTGACGCAATATCGGATGAAGGCCACCGCCACCACCGACAGCGCGCTCGACGTGTTCCACTTCGCCTGGCGCAAAGACTACGCCCTCTAAGGAGCCCCTGAACATGGCAAGCAAGAAGAAGCCCGCGAGCGGCTATCATCGCGTCGATCTGGCGCGGGCTTGGGACGACCCGCTCTTTCCCGATTTCCGCTACAAGCCCAGTCACGACATCCGCGTCGACGATGCCACGCTCGCACGGATGCGCGCCGAACCCGGTCTGGTGACCAGTGCCGTTGCCGACGCCTAGCGCCGCGCTCCCGCGCGAACTCGACTTTGCCGTCGATCGCGCCGCGACCCCGGCGCGGATGAACCGCGCGATGCTCTATATCGTCGCGTGGCTGCGCCGCGTCGAATCGGTCCAGCCCGACTTCCTGTTCGCGATCGAACAGCTGAAGGGGATCGGGCTCGATCGGCTCAACGAGGTGCTCACCCCGATCTTCCTCGATGCGGAGGCGATCGCCACCCAGCTCGCCACGATCCAGGCGGCATGGCTCGCGGGTGACCCGCTCGAACAGCTGCTCGCCCAGCTCGATACGCAGGTGACCGCGCGCCTCGCCGACATCGACGCGTCGGTCGCCCACCAACTCGCCGCGCAAAATATTGCGGTGGCCGCGCAGCTTGCCGCGGCCGCGGCCACGATTGCGGCTGTCCCGACCCGCGCCGAACGTGCCTTCATCACCGGGAGCTTTTGATGACCCAGCTTGCGATCGCCCCCGTTCACGCGGTGTTGGCCACCAACACCGTCGCGCCGTTGCTCACTGTGCCTGCGGGCGAAGAGAACGCCGTCTCGGTCCGCGTCACGAACTACACCGCCGTCGCGTCCACCGTCAGCCTCTGGCTCGTTCCCGTCGGCGAGGTCCTCGCGGACAAGCATCGTCGCCTCGCCGACTGGCCGCTCAAGGCGAAGGAGAGCAAGGATGCCGAGGTCGCGCTCCCCCTGCCACCGGGCGCGCGTCTCTACGTCGCCGCGGGTGCCGTGACGACGATCGCGGCTTCGATCGTCGGCACCCGCAACATCCTATGACGCTGCTCCGGCGACCCTTACTCGGCCGTGCCGAACGCGTCGCGCGCGTTGCCAGCCTGAATACGAGCGGTCTGCCGGTCCTCGTTCAGTTCTACACCGCCACAGGCGACATCCTCGTGCCCGACAGCTACGACGTCGCGAGGGTCAGCGCCTGGAGCGCCGGTCATCCGGCGGTCGATGGCGGTGACGGCAATATATATGGTGGCGGTGGTGGCGGCTTCGCCTCGTCGATTATCGCGGTGGCCGCGGGCGAGACGCTTACCGGCACGATCGCGACGGGCGTGTCGCAGCAAGGCGCGACGGTCGCGCGCGCGGGCACCACGCTGCTCAAGGCAGCCGGTGCAGCCTATACGTCTGGCGGCGGGATCAACAATGCGTCGATCGGCACGATCACGCGCAAAGGCGGCAACGGAACGATAAACACCGGCTATTACGTCGTGTCCGGTGGCGGCGCGGCCGGGCGATCGGGCGACGGCGGTAACGCCACGAGCAACACCACACCGGGAATCGCGGGAACCGGCGCGGCCTTTGTCAGAACCTCCGACGGCGCGGCCGCCTCGGCAGGTGCTGGCGGCTATCAGGCCCCGGGCGGCTCCTATGGCGGTGGTGGCGGCGGCTCGCCCGGCGGACAGCTTTATGCCGGTGGTGCCGGTCTGATCGTGATCGAATGGGGGGTGAGCGATATCAATGACTGACCAGATGTTTTCGAAGGGCGGCGCGATGCCGACCCAGCTTCCTGCCTTCGACCGACGATTGTCGGATGGCTGGCTGCTGACCCCGCTTGACGGGCATCCCGACGCGATCGCGGCCTGCGGCTGGTCTGAAGCCCCCGAACCGCCCGCGATCGATGACGCGACCGAGCAGCTCGGCTGGGACGGCGCGGCCTGGACGATCGAGCCACTGTCCGCCGAGGAGATCACCGCCCGCGCCGAGACGCGGCGCGTCGCTGCCCGTGCCGCCGTCGACGCCCGCGCCGAACAGGCATTTTTCGCAGGGTTCGCTCCCGCGAACCCCGCCTTCGCGGGGCAGCGGCTCCAGGTGCGCGGCGTAGAGGATCGCACCAACTGGCTGACCAGCCAGGCCAGCTACGCCGCCGCGGTCGACAAGGGTTATGGCGACGTCGTCGACGCCAGCTTCCGCACCGCCGCCAACACCACCGTCACCGTCAGCTATGCCGACGGGCTCGACACCCTGCTCGGCATGGCCGCCTGGGGCCGCGCCATCCTTGCGCGCAGTTGGGCGATCAAAGACGCGATCGCCGTCGACGAGCCATATGATCTCGATACCGGCTGGCCGGCCTAAGCGGATGCGGAGAGAGATATCATGAGCGGCTTCACCCGCGCGCTGCTCGAACCGACCGGCCAGACCCGCGAGGGCCGCGCGATCTACCGCGTCGCCGAATCCTTCGCGTTCGAGATCGGCTACAAAGGATCTGGCCTCGCCATCACCGTCCCCGCCGGGTTCGAAACTGACGGCCCGTCGGTACCCTGGTGGGCACTCAAGCTGATCGACGTCGGCGCGATGATCCGCAGCGCGGCTGTCCATGACCGCCTCCGCGAGGACCTGCGCTTCTCGAAGCTCGAAGGCGATGCGATCTTCCTCACCGCCATGGCGGCCGAGGACGTGACGCCGTGGCAGCGTGAGCTGGTGTTCGAGGCGGTGCGGCTGAACGAAACCCGGGCACGAGCAACTTAATTACGTGGTTCGCCTTCTTCGCTGGGCGTTATCTCCATCTTGATGAGCGGGGGTTGATCAATAGCAGCGATGAGCGCTTCGAAGCTTTCCCCGCTCCGCTCCGCGTACTCCGCGAGCTGACTGAGGACCTGCTCTTCAAGGGAGGGATCGCAAGCCGCGATCCAAATACGAAATGTGCGGACAAGTCGGTCAAGCAGGATTTCATGATCGAACGACTGCAACGATATTCCATGAAGTGGCGAGCGCAGCCACTCATCTGATGGCGGCTTTACAATCCACGATCTCGTGGACGCGCTTGAACCAGCCGACATGGAGAAACCGAAGTATGGATATTCGGGAGGGTTAGGCCAAAAAAACCAGTTCAAAACTCCGAATATCGGCGTTTGCTTTTTCGAAATACCGTGCTGCGGAAGCATCTCCGGGATATGGTCCATGCAATTCCGAACGAGCGTTGTGACTTTTGTGTCATTCAAGAATGCTTGCGTGGCTGGGCCAGGTGGTGAGCTCGATATTCGCCGGGCGATCTCGCGCGCGAGGTGAATCTGATCAACGATGTTCCAAGCAGCTCCCCAAAGATCCGCTCGCTGGAGCGGCGTTATCCCCTCAGTCTCCATGCCAATTGTCAGCAACCCGTGCTGAAGGCGTCGCCAGTCGCAGGTAACGATATCGGCGCACAATATAATCGCATCCATCGCGATACGACTTTCTGGCGCTAAGCCAGCCGGTATTCGCCTATGAAAGCTCCCCTCCGCAATGACAGGATCCCCCCAGTCATCGGTAATCATTCACGGCACTCCGGCGTGGGGTAGGCGTGAAGCGTATAAGGCGGAAAACCGCATTCTCCACCCCCAGGCCCGCGCATCGCGCGAAGCCGAACGGCATGGTTGGCCGTCATGGGTGACCAACCGGATACGCAGCGCCAGATCGGCGACCTAGTGCGCCTCGCGACCGTCGCATCGGTCGATCATGGCGCCGCGACCTGTCGTGTCCGGGTCGGCGACATCCTCACCGGCGATCTCCCTTGGCTCACCCTGCGCGCAGGCGCGACGCGTCACTGGTCGCCGCCCTCGGTCGGCGAACAGGTCGTCCTGCTCTGCCCCGAATCCGACACCGCCGCCGGCATCGTCCTTCCCGGCATCTATTCCGACGCCAACGCCGCGCCTTCCGCCGACGAACACGCCACCGTCGTCACCTATGCCGATGGCGCGGTCCTCACCTATGACGCCAGCGCCCATGCGTTGACCGCGACGCTGCCAGCGGGCGGCACCGCGACGATCGAGGCATCGGGCGGCATCACGCTGCGCGCCGACGTGACGATCGAGGGCAGGCTCACCGTGCGCGACGACGTCACTGGCAGCGGCGTCAGCCTGAAGAACCACGTCCACGATCACGTCCAGGCGGGCGGCGCGGTCAGCGGAAAGCCGGTCGCATGATCGGCCCCCGCTCATGATCGGCATGTCGGCCGTTACGGGAAAACCGCTGTCGGGCGACGCGCATCTCGCGCAGTCGCTCACCGACCTGTTCGCCACCCGCATCGGCTCGCGCGTCTGTCGCCGCGACTATGGCTCGCTCCTCCCCGATCTGATCGACCAGGCGATGAACGCCGCGGGGCGGCTCCGCCTGTTCGCCGCCACCGCGATCGCGATCGCACGCTGGGAACCCCGGATCGAACTGACCCAGGTCGGGCTCGAATCGGGCGATGCGGTCGGGTCCTATCATCTCACCATCACCGGGCGCCGTACCGATCGCCCCGCCAGCCTGACCGGCGCGACCACCGCGCTCACCACCCTCGCCATCCCCTTGCGCTTCTCCGCTCCCTGAAAGGACGATCATGGTCGACCAATATCATCACGGCATCAGCCTCGTCGAAGTCTCCGACGGCGCCCGCAGCCTTGCCATCGTCGCGACTGCGGTGATCGGCCTGGTCGTCACCGGCCCTGCGGCCGACGCCGCCGCCTTCCCGCTCGATCGCCCCGTCCTGATCACCGACATCGCCACCGCGATCGGCAAGGCGGGGGTGACCGGCACGATGAAGCGTGCCCTCACCGCCATCGCCGATCAGGTGAAGACCCCGATCGTTCTCGTCCGCGTCGCTCCCGGTGCCGACGAGGCCGAAACCAGCGCCGCCGTGATCGGCACCACCACCGATGGCATCAAAAGCGGCCTCCAGGCGCTGCTGGCCGCCGAGGCGCAGGTCGGCATCCGCCCCCGCATCCTCGGTTGCCCCGGCCTCGATACCGAAGAGGTTACCGCCGCGCTGATCGTCGTCGCGCAGAAGCTCCGCGCGATGGCCTACGCCAGCGCGATCGGCACCGACGTCGCCACCGCGATCGCCTATCGCGGCGGGTTCGCCGCGCGCGAACTCATGCTGCTCCACCCCGACTTCGTGTCGTTCGACGTCGATGCCGCCGCCAATGTCACCAGCTTCGCCGTCGCCCGCGCGCTCGGCCTGCGCGCGCGCATCGACCAGGAACAGGGCTTCGCCAAGACGCTCTCCAACGTCACCGTCCAGGGCGTCACCGGCCTCACTCGCGATATCCAGTTCGATATTCAGGATGCCGGGACCGAGGCGGGGCTGCTCAACGCCGCCGACATCACCGCACTGATCCGATCGGGGGGCGGCTTCCGCTTCTGGGGCTCGCGCACCTGCAGCGAGGATCCGCTGTTCGCGTTCGAAAGCGCGACCCGCACCGCCCAGGTCCTCGCCGACACCATCGCCAACGGCCTGATGTGGGCGATCGACAAGCCGCTCCGCCCCAGCCTGGTCAAGGACATCGTCGAAACGATCAACGCCGAATTTCGCATCCTCCGCTCGGCCGGCGCGATCCTCGGCGGTCATGCCTGGTTCGACGCCGATCGCAACCCCGCCACCGCGCTGCAAGGCGGCAAGGTCGTGATCGATTACGATTACACCCCGGTCCCTCCGCTCGAACAGCTCGGGCTGACCCAGCGGATCACCGACACCTATCTCGCCGATTTCGCCGCGCTGGTCGCCCAGGCCTGACCCAACCCGACCTAGCCCGACCCGACCTTTTCGATCCCGCCTAACCAGGAGCACCGACCATGGCTTTCCGCCGCGCCCTCAAGGACATGATGGTCCGCAATTCTGGCCTCGCCTATGTCGGCGAAGCGCTGGCCGTGACGCCGCCCAAGCTCGCCCGCAAGTTCGAAGGCGCGCGCCCCGCCGGGCTCGACCGCGAGGTCGATATCGACATGGGCGGCGAGAAGCTCGAGATGGAGGCGACCTACGCCGCCCCGATGCGCGACATCCTGCGCCAATACGGGATGACCGAGGCCGCGGGCGTCCAGCTCAACTATGTCGGCACCTATGTGAACGACGAGACCGGCGCGATGGATACCGTCGAGATCACCGTCCGCGGCCGTCACCAGGAGATCGATTTCGGCGAGAGCAAGCCCGGCGAAATGGGCGAGTTCAAGGTCAAGTCGAGCCTCGTCTATTACAAGCTCGAAATGAACGGCGTGACCGAGATCGAGATCGACGTCCTCAACATGACCGAGATTGTCGGCGGGGTCGATCGCCTCGCCGCTCGCCGCGCCGCGATCGGGATCTGATCCCGGCCATCGCCATCCCGCTGCTCTGATCTCGAAAGTTTGCCATGACCGATCTTCCCACCGCCGACCCGTCGCCCACCATCCGCAGCTTCACCCTCGACTGGCCGATCGTCGTCGCCGGGCATGAAGAGATCGCCGCGGGTACCCAGATCCGCGTTCGCAAACCGCAGTCGGGGGAGCTTCGCGGGCTCCAGGTCGCATCGCTGCTCCAGATGGATTACGTCAGCCTCGAAACGCTGGCGCCGCGCGTCACCACCCCGATCCTTCACAAGCACCTCGTTGCCGCGATGGATCCGGGCGACCTCACCCAGTTCGCAGGCGAGGTCACCGATTTTTTGCTGCCCAAGGGCGTGAGGGAACCCTCCCCGCAAGCATAGACGAGCTGATGGCCGACGTCGCGACCGTCTTCCACTGGTCCCCCGCCGTGATGGACGCGATGTCGATTACCGAACTGCTCGGCTGGCACGCCCGCGCGCTCAAGCGCCGCAATCCGCCCAATTGAGGGGAGCCTGACGTGAACCGCGACCTGCGCATCCGCATGCTGCTCGAGGCGAGCGACAAGGTCACCCGCCCGCTGCGCGATATCGCGCAAGGGTCGACCCGCGCCGCCCAGGCGCTGAAGGCGACCCGCGATCGCTTGAAGGATATCGAGCGCGTCCAGGGCGAGCTAGGCCGCTTCCGCGAGCTGACCGAGGGGCTATCGTCAAGCGAAACCGCTATGAAGGCCGCGCAGGCCCGTGCTGCAGCGCTCGGACGGCAAATTGAGGACACGGCGAAGCCGACTCGCGTCATGGCCCGCGAGTTTGCCAAAGCGCAAAAGGAGGTGGAGCGGCTGGATCGTGTTCAGCAGACCGAAACCGCCGAGCTCGCCACGTTGCGCGATCGTCTACACGCCGCTGGCGTCGCCACCAATGCTCTGACGTATCACGAGAACGACCTGCGCGCTGCCGCAGCGCGCACTAATACCGAACTCGAGGAGCAGTCCCGACGCCTCGGCATCGCTAACGATCGTGCGCGGCGGTTTGCCAATGCTCGCTCGCGCTTCGGCAACATCCAGGGGATGGCCACCGGCGTCGCGGCGAGCGGCGCCGCCGCGATCGGCACCGGCGTCGCGATGGCCGCGCCGCTGCTCGGCGGGATCAAATCGGCGCAGGACTATCAGTCGGTGATGACCGACATTGCGCAAAAAACGAACCTGTCGCGTCAGGAAGCCGTTAAGATGGGCGCTGGGCTCCTCGTCGCCGCTCGCACTGCCAATCAGATGCCCGCCGATCTCCAGGCCGGCGTCGACGTACTCTCGGGCTTTGGGCTCGATCCACGCCAGGCGGTCGCGATGATGCAGCCGATCGGCCGTGCCGCGACCGCTTACAAGGCAGAGATCGCGGATCTGTCCGCCGCCGCCTTCGCCGCCAATAGTAATCTCAAGGTGCCGATCGAACAGACCGCTCGCGTCATCGACATCATGGCGCAGGCGGGCAAGAGCGGCGCGTTCGAGATCAAGGATATGGCTGGCGCTTTCCCCGCGCTGACCGCCGGCTACCAGGCGCTCGGACAGACCGGAGCGGGCGCAGTCGCCGATCTCGCCGCCGCGCTCCAGATCGCCCGCAAGGGTGCGGGCGATAGCGCGTCCGCCGCCACCAACGTCGCCAACATCATCCAGAAGATCGCTTCGCCCCAGACGATCAGCGCATTCAAGCAATTTGGGATCGACCTCCCGGCATCGCTCAAAAAGGCCTATGCCGAGGGCAAGACCCCGCTCGAAGCGATTGCCGAGCTGACCAACAAGGCGACCGGGGGCGACCTAGGCAAGATCGGATTCCTGTTTCAGGACGCCCAGGTCCAGCAGGGCCTCCGCCCCCTGATCCAGAACCTGGAGGAATATAAACGCATCCGCGCCGAGGCGCTGGGCGCCAAGGGCGTCACCGATAGCGATTTCGCCGAACGGATGAAGGATTCGGCCGAACAGACCAAGCAACTCAAGATCAACGCGCTGGCGCTCGGCATCAACCTCGGCACGATGCTGCTCCCGACGATTAACGCGCTCGTCCAGCGCGCCAGCCAGATCACCAGCCGCTTCGCCAACTGGGCGGCGCAGCATCCGAAGCTTGCCAAGGGTCTCGCGCTGGCCGCTGGCGCGGTTGCCGCTCTCTTCCTTGTGCTGGGCGGCCTCGCGATCGTCATCGCCGGGCTCCTCGCGCCCTTCGCGGCCCTATCGTTCGCGGCCGGCGCGCTTGACCTTGCCCTGCTTCCCGTCATCGGGATCGCCGCCGCGGTAATCGCGATTATCGCCGCGCTCGCTGCCGTCGCCTACCTCGTGATCAGCAACTGGGGTGCCATCACCGGCTTCTTCTCCACCCTCTGGAATGGAGTGACGTCCACCATCGGCCGGGCGGTCGACGGCATTTCGTCCGCGGTCAGCGGCCTCTGGACCGCGATCGTCGCGCGCTTCAGCCAAGCCGGCGCAGCCGTGTCGGGCGTACTTTCCAGTATGTGGAACGGCGTAAAGGCGCTGTTCTCGATGGGCCTGCTCGATATTTACAAGAGCATTTTCCAGTTCACGGGCTACATCCTCGGCTCGCTCTACGCGCTCGGTGCCGCAGCGTTCGGCTGGCTCACCGGCACGCTGCCCGGCTTGCTGGCGTCGGGAGTGAGTGCGGCGTGGACCGCGCTCACCACCGCGCTGGCGAGCGCCTTCTCCTGGTTGACCACCACGCTGCCCGCGATGCTGGTCAATGGCGTGACCGGCGCCTGGAGCGCCTTCACCGCCGCGCTGTCAGCAGGCTGCACGTGGTTGACCACCCGGCTCCCCGTCCTGCTCGCCAACGGCTGGAACATCGCGTGGACCGCGTTCAAGAGCGCGCTCCGAACCGCCTTCGTGACGCTGCCCGCGATGTTCTTCGATTTCGGCGCGATGATCATCAAGGGGCTGTGGAACGGCATCAAGAGCGCGCCCGGCCGGTTGTGGAGCGCGGGCAAATCGCTCGCCTCGTCGCTGTCGTCCGGGTTCAAGGCGGGCGCAGGTATCCATTCCCCCAGCCGCGTCTTCATGGCGCTCGGCGGGCATATCATCGGCGGTCTCAACCGCGGGCTCGATCGTAGCCAGGGCGGCGCGGTCGATCGCATTTCGCGGCTCACCCGCACCATGGCCGCCGCACTCACGTTGCCTGCCATCGCGCTGCCCGCCATCGGTACGCCCGCCGCGGCCGCGGTGGGATCGCCGGTCGCGACCCGAATCGCCGACGCGGCGCAGCGGATAGGCTCCGCGCGGTCCGCCCTGCCACCGCGTCTCAGCGATGCCGCGCAGCTGGTCGCCTCCGGGATAGAGGCGACTGCCACGATCCAGGCCACTCCCGCGCGCGCTGGCGCCGCCGCCATCAACCCCCAACGGCGTGCCGAACCCTCGCCCCCGGCGGCCGCCCGCGCGCCGTTGGTGATCCATATCCACCAACAGCCTGGCCAGAGCGGCGAGGATCTGGCGCGGATCGTCGCCGACGAGATCGATCGCCGTGAGCGCGCCGCCGACGCCCGCAGCCGATCCAGCTTCCGCGATGATCAGGATTATGGGAGCCTCGACTGATGCCCTCGCTCCTGTCCTATGGCATGTTCGGCTTCTCGATGGCGACGCTCGCGCACGACGAGCTATCGCGCCGCCGCAACTGGCGGCACGCCACCTCGTCGCGGATCGGCGCGCGCGACGCGACCCAGTTCACCGGCCCCGGCGAGGATACCGTTTCGATCCAGGGCAGCGCGCTCGCCGAGCTCCAGGACGGCCGCGCCTCGCTCGATCAGCTCGCCGCGATGGCCGCGACCGGCGAACCCTGGCCGCTCGTCGACGGCCTCGGCCGCATCTATGGCAGCTTCGTCATCACCGCGCTCGACGAACGCCAGAAGCATTTCTTCCCCAACGGCGAGCCGCGCCGCATCGACTTCTCGGTCGATCTCCTCGCGGTCGACGATCCCGAACGAAGCGCATGAGCGCCGGGACGTGACCGCGCGCGCCAATATCCCGCCTCCCGAGACGGTCGCATGACCGGGCGGGCCAACATACCTTGCGTCCAGGTCGTCGTCGACGGCGTCGACATCACACCGCTGCTCGATGGCAAGGTCGCGCGATCGCAACGCCGTCGCCTCGTCAGCCTCGGCCTCACCGAAAAACGCGGGGGTGAGGCCGACCAGCTCGACCTCGTCATCGACGATACTGACGGCAAGATGGAGATCCCGCGTGCCGGCGCGAAGATCCGCGTCTCGATCGGCTGGCAACAGGGCGGCGACGTCCGCCCCGGCCTGGTCGACAAGGGGCTCTTCACCGTCGACGAGGTCGAACATGGCGGCCCCCCCGACCTGATCACCATTCGCGCCCGCGCCGCCGACTTCACCAGCGAGATCCGGACCCGTCGGCAACATAGCTGGCACGACGCCACCCTCGGCGCGATCGTCACCGATCTCGCTGGACGTAACCAGCTCGAGGCACGGTGCGCGCCCGCGCTGGCATCGATCCCGGTCAAGGCGATCGCGCAGAGCCGCGAAAGCGACGTCGCCTTCCTGCGCCGCCTCGGCCGCGCCCATGATGCCGTCGCGACCGTCAAGGATGGCAAGCTCGTCTTCGCGCCGGTCGGCGCCGGCGTCACCACTACCGGCAAACCCCTTCCCGCTCGCACCATCCGCCGCCGCGACGGCGACACCCACAGCTACAAGGTAAAGCAGGCCGAGGAGGCGGGCGCGGTCGAGGCCGACTGGCACGATCGCAAGGCCGCGGCGCGCAAGACCGAGAAGGTCGGCACAGGCAGGGGCAAGACCCGCCGCCTGTCGCGCACCTATCCGAGCAAGGAAGCAGCGAGCACCGCCGCCAGGGCCGAACACACCCGCGCCGGCCGCCAGCCTGTCACCCTCGACCTCACGCTTGCCCTCGGCGACCCCGCCCTCGCCCCCGAACAGCGCGTCACCGCCACCGGCTACAAAGCCGCAATCGACGCCACGTCATGGCTGGTGAGCGAGGTCGCCCACGCCATCAACGACCGGGGCTTCGCCACGAAGCTTAAGCTCGAGGCGGGTTAGCTCGCGTGCGGAAGGAAGCGCACGATCAGGCCCACCACCACCGCGAGCACGGTGAGCATTCCACCAAGGGTCGAGAACATCCAGGGCTTCGTTGGAAGGTGACGGACATTTTCCTTGAGCGTCGCTACGTCGGCTTTAACCGTGGACAGGTCGGCCGTCATCGTATCCACGTTCTTCTCTAGCCTGGCGACGCGAGCTTCCATGTCGTCGGATGTGCCACCGCCCCCCTTGTCTTTCAAGCCGGTGCGATCTGGGTCAAGATTTTGGAGCTGACTGACCTCTCGAAACATATTCGCGATGCGATTGTCGACGTCACCCATTGTCTTCGTTTCCGTCGATCGAGATCGGCAGGGGATGCTCAGGATCCGGAGAAAGGAGTCGAGAGGTAATTGATGTGGTTAGGAGATGTTGTTTTTGCAGTCCCTCCAATAAGGTCTCCAAAGCCTCAACTGTACTCTCTGTATCGCCCTTCGCTAGCTTTACGAGCACGGCGGCAATTCGAATGTTTGTACTACTCTGAGCGGAGATAAAGTCGTATATCTCGCGTCCGCGTGACGGTCGCTTGATGAGCTCTTCAAACACTGCAGCAACTTCAGACATTTCGGCTCTTTGCGCCATAAGGCTAAGAGCGTCGTCCCATCCGTTATAGCCGTCTGGCTGTTTAATCATAATCCTACGCTCATCTTTAACTTCACCTGATAGGATGGCACAGTCACCTGCCTAACCGTCGTTCCGCGGCGTAACGAACCGGCTGGTCCGCAAATCGAATTTCGTGCCCTTTGACAATTCGAACTTATCGACCATCACTCAGGCAGCCGCATGCCGGAGAGTTGCCACCCCAATCCGTGCCGGGTGAAGATCAGCGCAGCAGATGAGCTGGCCGCGTCGTTCCGAACAAAAAATCGATCCATCCCATGACGTTCGATTGCAACGTCTTCGCGCGAGCCGTCGACCTTTGTCACCGCTGGCGGCCCCTTGTCCTTATTGGCGAGGAAGACCTTTCGCATCGCGGTGGGCGTCACCATGCCATCGACCATATTGTCGATCATCGTCATCCCGAATGCCATGCCGAGCGCGGCAAAACCGTCCTTGTTTTCAGGCTTCTGCATTTCCGCCGCGGCGCTCGCCTTCATCTCCTCTTTCAGGCTCGCGCGCAGAGCGGGGAAATCGATATACTCGGCGAGCTTGTCGGTATCCCCGTCCTGCGCCGCCTCGCGCATCTGATAGAGCGTCCATTTCGGCGATCCCAGATACCAACCCACGCCTAGCGCAAGCAGGAGCGCGATCGCCCCGATCACATAGCCTTTTCTCATGGCCCCCCTCAAATGCTCCGGATGATCATGATTACCCGCCCGATGATCGTCATCTCTTCGGTCATCGCTTCGTCGGGCGGCACCGCTGGGTTATCCGACAGGATCGTCACCCGCTCGCCGCGGACGCGCAGCCGCTTGATCCCACCCATGTTACCGATGCTGTACGCCCAGATCGCGTCGGGCTCCTCGATCACCCGCTGCGACCGGTCGATCATCACCATGTCGTTCGAATGGATCGTCGGCATCATCGAATCGCCTCGCCCCCGCGCGAACGTCAGCAGCGTCGACGGGGTGCTTGTGAAGGAATTGACCCAGACGCGAGGGAAATGGCCGACCTCCACCTCGACGTGATCGTCGACGAACGTTGCGCCGAGCCCATATTCGAGGTCGATGATCGCGATCGGGACGAGGTCGAGCTGCTCGGCGATGGTCTCTGGCGTGGGTAACGGCACCGCACCCTCGGCCGGATCGGCGGTTTCGCCGGTCAGATAAGCGGGCGTTGTACCCAATTCGCGCGCGATAAGGTGCAGATGCTTCGACCCCAGCGCGTCGCCGGTGAGGATCTTGTAGATCGTTGTTTGCGATACGCCCACCCGGCGCGCCAACTCCGATTGGCTGAGGGATACGGCAGTCATTCGCTCGCGCAGGCGGTCGGCATCGATCATCACAGCCAACGTATACCGTTGGTTGTAACACCATACTCAATTTTCGCCGTTGACATTCACTCAACCTAGGTTGTAGCTGGTTGCATGAGCACCGCCGCTACCCCTTTCGAATCGCTCAAAGCCGCCGTCGGTCGTGCTGGTTCGCAGTCCGCCTTTGCGCGACTGTGCGGCGTTTCGCAGACCGCGGTCTGGAAATGGCTGCAGAGCGGTAAGCGCCTTCCCGCCGAACATGTCCTCACCGTCGAGGCGAAGACTGGCGTCTCCCGTCATGATCTTCGCCCCGATATCTATCCTCCAGAGCCGTCGGGTTACTCCCTTCCCGCCGATCACTCTGTAGGCGAGGGCGTGCCGACAATCTCCTGCGATCGGCACGCCCTTTTGAAGCACGAGCGCGCCGCATGACCCAGCTTCGCGCGCCCCTCACCTTTGCCGACGCAATGACCCGCGTCGCCGGCGCGATCGGCTGGCCCGCCGCCGCGCGCATCGTAGGCCGCTCTCAGCGCGCCGTTCGCTACTGGTCCGAACCCGGTTGCCGCACCACGCCCACCATCGCCCAGGCCCTGGCGCTCGATGCCGCGTTTCAGGCGGCGGGCGGCGACGGCGCCCCCTTTATGGAGACCTACGCCTTCCTGCTCGACGCGCGTCTCTGCGAACGCACCGCGTGCCGCCGCGCGCTGGTCGATGAGCTCGCCATCGCCGCCCGCGAAGGCGGCGAGGCTATCGCCCTCGGACTTTCGGTGTCCCATTCGAACGCCTCGCCGCGCGACACGCTTCGCGCCGTCGCCGAGGCCGAAGAGGCACACACCGCATGGGGCGCCGTGCTGCGCCGCATGAACAGCTTCCTCCCGATCGGCGCGGGGTCGATCGCGGGGCGGACCGGGGGAATATCCTGATGGCACCGCGTACCAAACACCGCCTACCGGGCATGGCCTGCCCGCACTGCAACACCCCGGCTACCCAGCGCACCGCGCGCAGCCTGTCCTCGCTCGTGCGAGAGGTCACCTATCGCTGCGACAACGACGCGTGCGGCCACGGCTTCGTCGTCCAGATCGAGGCGATCCGGACGACCATCCCCAGCGCCGCGCCCAATCCGGATATTCATCTCCCTTTCGCCGCACCGGCCCGCAAGATGGCGAGCGGCTCGCTCCGGCCTGCCAACGACGATCACCGCACCCCGGCGAACGATGACGATGCGCCGCCGCGATCCACGGCAACGACGCCGATGACCGGCTGACCTCACCGGCGCTGCCGGTCCTCTTCCCCGCCTGAACCACCCTGATCGAAGGCCCTGCTTTCGACGACGCCACCCCTTTGTCCGCCGCCAAACCTTGCCCTGAAGGAATTGTGATGATCCACTTTTCGTTACCAGCCAGCGGCACCCGCGCTGCGGCAGCGGCACCGGACGTGCTGCCCCCAATCAGTCCTGCCCACTATCTCCGGCTGCGTCGCAAGGCTGCGGGTCTCACGATCGCCCAGGTGGCGGATCGCTTGGGCAACCCGCTCGATCGCGATCATGCTCGCGCCTTGCTGGCGCTGTTGGAAACCGAGGGCTCGGCCGCGCGGCACCGCCTCACGCTCGACGGCCTGCGCGCCGTCTTCCCGTTCGATCCGGACGTGTACGTCCAGCTACGTGACGACGATCCCGCCACGCATCCGCGCATCTGCCGCGGCTGCGGATGCAGCGAATGGGATCCCTGCGTCCGCGCCGACGAGGCCGAACACTGCGCATGGGTGTCGCGGGCCAGCTGCTCGGTGTGCGCCGATCGCGACGCTCTATCCCGCGCGGGGCATCGATGAACGCCCCCCGCTCCGCCTGGGCGCGGATCCGCGTCGTCCTGGTCGTCATCGCTGCGGTCTTCGCGATCCCGATCGCGGTCATCGCCATCCTGTTCGCCGGTGCGGAGCGTCGCCGATGACCGCCGCTACTCGCCGCATCGCACCGGTCCGCACCCTCCACGTCATCGCGATCCTGTTCGAGGGCGCCGCCATCGGCCTCATCTTGGTCGGCCGCATCATTCCCGCCGCGCTGCTGATCGCCGCGTCGGTCGCGCTGATCGTCTGGACCCTCGAAATCCTCCGCCTCCGCTCTGCCAGGGAACCCCGCTCATGAAACCCCATGACCTCACCGGTACGCGCCGCCCGATGGTCGCCACGATCCACGATCGGCGCTGCGATTGCCCACGATGCGCGCCCCCCGGCCCCAGCGTCCCGGACCGGCTTACCGCCAACGACATCGGCAAGCTGATGATCGCCGGCGTCCTGGCCGGCAACGCCATCGCCTTCGCGATCGACCCGCATGGCAGCGCCCAGGCGCTGCTCGCCGTGGTCCAGAGTTTCGCGTCATGACCGCCGATCGCGCCGAGGGCATGGGTGGCGGTCACGTCGCCGCCGACGAACTCCGCCTTCTGATCGAGCGCGCCGAGCGCCTCGAGGAGGAGAAACGTGGGCTCGCCGATGACATCAAGGACGTTTGGGCCGAAGCCAAGGGTCGCGGCTACAACCCCAAGGCGATCCGCAAAATCCTGACGATCCGCAAGAAGAAGAAGGAAGAATACCAGGAGGAGGAGGCGATCCTCGAGACGTACATGCAAGCGCTGGGGATGCGGTGATGCACGCGCAGACCATTCGTGCTGACGGCATCGACTGGCCGATCGAGACATATCTCGACGCGCTCGATTTCAAGCGCGTCAATCCGTTCGAAATCCCCCAGCTCCAGCACCAGGTCCGCGTCGTTACGGTGACCGGAGAAGGCGAGCTGGCCCCACCAACGTTCGCCGATCAGGTCCGCTGGCACGACGTGCTGGCTTATCGCTACATCGAGCACGGCCCCGAGACGATCCTGTGCCGGCTCTGCGCAGAGCCGGTCGGCCGCACCGACTTCGACGACATCTGTGAGAGCTGCGAAGACGAGGGCGAGCCGTGGTTCTAGATCAGTCGGCTCTGCCGCTCTGCGAGTGCGCCACCTGTCGCGCGCTTGATCGCCGCCACCCACGTGAAGGTCATCAGCTTTGCCTCCTCCCGTTCAGTTCGGGGGGCGACCGCCGGGCCTCCCCCCTCCCCGAATCCGACGCACCCGCCGCTGACACGGCGAGTGTGAGCGCACCCAAAGGCCGCTCGTCGAGATCAGCGCTCGCGGCCGTCACCGGGACCCTTCGACGAGCGACGTCGATGGCTTCCCTCAGGACGGAGCATCCTCTGCCATGAACGACATGACCTCGATTGCAAAGCCGCGCGCCGCGCGCGCCAAGAAAACAGCATCCACGACCGCAACCGACGCGCGACCCAACGCCGAGCACGCCGCCGATCCGATCTCCACCGCCATCGTCGTGCCGACCGCGCCACAGGTCTTCCCGCTCCGTACGCTGACGCGCGCGGCCGAGAACGTCCGCCATCAGCGGATCGATGAGGACGTCACCGGCCTTGCCGACGATATTGTCGCGCACGGCCTGCTCCAGTCGCTGATCGGCTATCAGCTTGACGGCAAGGTAGAGATCGTTGGTGGAGGGCGACGGCTAGCTGCTCTGCGCGAAGTGAAGCGGCGCGGCCTGATCGACGGCGACTTCCCCGTCCCCGTCCTGATCCGCGACATCGGCGAGGCGGTCGAGCTGTCGCTCGCCGATAACCTGCAGCAACGCACCATGTCCCCGGTCGACGAGTTCCTCGCCTTCAAGGCGCTGATGGAACACGGCACCAATTCGCCCGAGGGCCTGGCCAAGCGGTTCGGCTTCTCCGAGCGCATCGTCAAACAGCGCCTGCGCCTCGCTGAACTCGCTCCCGAAATCCTCGATGCGCTCGCCGATCGCGACATCACGATCGATGCGGCGATGGCCTACGCCTCCAGCCAGGACCGCGACCTGCAGAGCAAGGTGTTCAAGGTCCAGGCCAAGCGCGGCTGGGAACCCCACCGCGCGAACAACATCCGCCACGACCTCAAGATGAAGGGGATGAGCACCGCCGACCCGCTCTTCAAATTCGTCACCGCCGAGATCTACGAGCGCGAGGGCGGCGGGTATGAGGATGATCTGTTCGATGAGGCAGGCGCGGAGCGCCAGCTGACGCACCCCTTCCTCGTCGAGACGAAGGCGCGCGAGATGCTCGACTTCCAGATGGTCCGCGTCGAAATCGAGCTGCAGCGCCGCGACGACCTCTCGCCGGCGATCGCCGGTTACGTCGTCCCCGCTGATCTCCGCCTTCACGCCTACGGCACGCAATCGAAGCTCAAGGCCCCGGCCGGCTTCGTCCAGGTTGAGAAGTACGAGCATCAGAAGATGTGGAAGACGATCCGCCACAACGCGATCGACGCCCACGTCCTCGTAGGCATCAATAACGATGGCGAGCTGGTCGCTTGGCCGCGCACCGTCTTCGTTCCCGCCGAGCAGAAGCACGCGATCGCGCCGCCAAGCGAACATATGGGCTACGTCCCGCCAGACCCCGCGGAGATCGCGCGCCAGGAACGCGAGCGTGGCGTCGCCCGCTGGGCTCGTCGGCTTGCGGTTCCCAAGTTCGCCGGCACCGAATTCGACGGCCGCGCCTTCTGGCCAGACATCTTCGAAGATCGCTCGAAGGCGGCAGTTCGCGACGGCGTCCCGGGTTGGCTCGTCACGGTCCAGATCTTCGCCCCCGACGCCGACATCGCTGCCGCGATGCCCGCCGCGGAGGAGCGTTACGACCAGGCGATCGCCGAACGCGCCGCAGCTGAAAAGGCCGAGGAGGAAGCCCGGGAGGGCGAGACGAAGCGCCGCGACGATCTGCTCGCGCTCGATCCGCTTCCCGCGGTCGTGGTCATAGATGGCGAGGCATGGTTCCAGGACGAACACGGGCATTACGGCACCGCCGACGACGAAGCCGACGTGTACGCCTGGCGCTACCTGATCGACGGCGCGGAGATCGAGGACATCGGCGAGACCTACGGGACCCGCGAGGACTTCGACGCCGCGATGGCGGCCGCCGGTGCCGAGCCGGTCGCCGCCAAGGAAGTTGAAGCATGAGCCGCAACGGCCGCCGCCTCGCCCGCTACCTCGCCGCCCAGCGCGGCGAGGCCCTGCGCCTCATCCGTCTCGCACGGCGCAACCGGCCTAGCGCCGCATACAAAGCAGCGAAGCAAGAGATCGATCGATGAACGCAACCCCACGCGCGGTGCCCGCGCACGAAGACAGGCAACCCAGGGGCCGCTTCCTGCGGATGCCCGACGTCGCCGCCGCCGTCGGCCTCAGCGCGCCGACGATTAACCGAATGCACCGATCGGGCGACTTCCCGCCGAAAGTGCGAATCGGAGCCCAGGCCGTCGGCTGGTGGGAAAGCGAAATCGAGGCTTGGAAAGCCTCGCGCGGCCGCGTCGTGAACCACGCTTAGCGGAAAAATAAAGGCCATCGCCGGTGCCATCGGCAAACAAAAATACGCATAATAGCAAGCATATATAAGGGGTTACCGATGTTTTTTGAGTCCTACTCAGGGAGCCATCGCCTTTCCTACAGGGTTGAACGTTTGAGACCGGCCTTTCACGGCGTGGCGTTAACCGTTGGCGGCGCCAATCACCCGCGAACGCCGACGCTTCCCCCCGCGGCCAAGGCACGAATCGACCGGCGCACATTCGAAAATAGCTCGATATTTTCGTGGCTTCGTGCCCTCGCAGTAAGCTCCTGTTAGGGTTCGCGCGGCAGGAAATGGCGATGACGAGACCAGACGCAGCAGCCAAATCCGACCTCCATCGCGAGGATCCGGCAGCCCGCCCGATGATGACTCGTGCCGATGCGGACGCCGATCGGCACGCGCGGGCGCTGCGGCATGCCGCCAATTGCGTCCTGTTAGCGGTGGTAACCCCGCCGGATATCGCCGCCGAGCTGATCGATCGGGCGATCGAACACACCCGCTGCGCCGAAGGCGGTGCCGCGCAGCGGTAGGACCGCGACACTCCAGTAGCGCTGGCTCATTTCGCCGACCCTGCTATGGCCGTTCAATGGATACGCCCAAACGCTGGACTCAGGCCGACATCACCGATCTTCGCGCGCGCTTTAGCGCGGGCGACACGGTGGACGACATCGCCGCGGCGCTGGCGCGCACCGATGCCGATATCACGACGATGATGCAGCGGCTGCGGCTGCGGCGAATGGCGACGGTTTAAGCGCTGGGCGGGCGATAGCCTCCGGGCGATCAGCCCGCGTTCGGCGACACGGCTTGATCGACATCCTTGCGTTCCGCGGTCGAGCGCAGGTTCAGTTCCTTCAACTGTCGCGGCGTCGCGAAATTGGGGGCACCCATCATCAAATCCTCCGCCTTCTGCGTCATCGGAAATACGATGACCTCGCGGATATTGGGCTCGTCTGCGAGCAGCATCACGATGCGGTCGATCCCGGGCGCCGAACCGCCGTGCGGCGGTGCGCCGAATTTGAACGCGTTGATCATGCCCGCGAAATTGGTGTCGACATCGGCCTGCGAATAGCCCGCGATCTCGAACGCCTTGTACATGATCTCGGGCCGGTGGTTCCGGATCGCGCCCGACGACAGCTCGATGCCATTGCAGACGATATCGTACTGATAGGCGAGGATATCGAGCGGATCCTTGGTCTCGAGCGCGTCCATTTCGCCCTGCGGCATCGAAAAGGGATTGTGACTGAAGTCGAGCTTCTTGCTGTCCTCGTCATATTCGAACATCGGGAAATCGACGATCCAGCAGAATTCAAAACGCGTATCGTCTATCAGCCCGAGCGTCTCGGCGACGCGGGTTCGGGCCAGACCTGCAAGCTTGGCGGCCTGCGCCGGCTTGCCGGCGGCGAAGAACAGCCCGTCGTCGGGACCGAGGCCGAGCGCATCGGCCATCGCGGTCATCTTGTCCTCGCCGTGGTTCTTGGCGATCGGCCCGCCCCATTCGCCAGCCTTGCGGGTCGCATAGCCGAGCCCGGCGAACCCCTCGGACTGCGCCCAGTTGTTCATCTCGTCGAAGAACTTGCGGCTCTTCTCCGCGGTGCCGGGCGCCGGGATCGCGCGGACGACATCGCCCGCCTCGACGATCGAGGCGAAGCGGCCGAAGCCCGACCCGGTGAAATGATCGCTGACGTCGCTGATCAGGATCGGGTTGCGCAAATCGGGCTTGTCGTTGCCGTATTTCAGCATCGATTCGCGGTACGGGATGCGCTGGAACGGCAGCGCGGAAACGGTGCGGCCCTTGCCCTGCCAGTTGGCGAATTCCTCGAACACGCCGTGCAGCACGGGCTCGATCGCCTGGAACACGTCCTCCTGCGTGACATAGCTCATTTCGAAATCGAGCTGGTAGAATTCGCCCGGCGACCGATCGGCACGCGCGTCCTCGTCGCGGAAGCAGGGCGCGATCTGGAAATAGCGGTCGAAGCCCGCGACCATCAGGAGCTGCTTGAACATCTGCGGCGCCTGCGGGAGCGCGTAGAACTTGCCGGGGTGGACGCGGCTCGGGACCAGATAGTCGCGCGCGCCCTCGGGCGAGGAGGCGGTCAGGATCGGGGTCTGGAACTCGGTGAAGCCCTGATCGACCATCCGGCGGCGGATCGAGGAAATGACGCTCGAGCGCAGCATGATGTTGGCGTGGAGCTTTTCGCGGCGCAGATCGAGGAAACGATAGCGCAACCGGATGTCCTCCGGATAATCGGCCTCCCCCGCGACCGGCATCGGCAATTCCTGCGCGGTCGACTGGATCGTCACCGCCTTGGCGAAGACCTCGATCTCGCCGGTCGCGAGATTGGCGTTAGTCGTCCCGTCCGCGCGCGCCTTTACGATGCCATCGATGGTGATGACCGATTCGGTGCGGATCGCCTCCAGCACGGGGAGTGCTGGTGAATCGGCGTCGGCGACAACCTGAGTGATGCCGTAATGATCGCGCAGATCGATGAAAAGCACGCCGCCATGGTCGCGCCGACGGTGGACCCAGCCCGACAGGCGGACGGTCTCGCCGACGTTTGCCGCGGTGAGCGCGGCGCAGGTATGGGAGCGGTAGGCGTGCATCTATGTCTTCTTTCTTCGTCATCCCGGACTTGCTCCGAGGTCCCGCTTCGCCCGCAACCGAAAAGAAGAAGCGGGACCCCGGGTCAGGCCCGGAGTGACGGAGGAACAGGCCCGCGCCCTCCCCTTACATACCCTCTTTGTCAACCCGGACGCGTCAGGCTATGGCCACCCGCTTATGCATATTCATCCCCTGATCACCGATAGCGCCACGCTCGCCAATCTTTGTACCCGCCTCGCCGAGGCCGACTTCGTGACGGTCGATACCGAGTTCATGCGCGAGAGTACCTATTACCCGGTCCTGTGCCTGATCCAGATCGCCGATGTGAACGAGGCGGCGGCGATCGACCCGATGGCGCCCGGGCTCGACATGACCCCGCTGCTCGATCTGCTGACCAAGAACGAGGATGTCCTCAAGGTCTTCCACGCCGGCGGACAGGACATCGAGATCATCTACAATCTCACTGGCACGACCCCCCATCCGCTGTTCGATACGCAGGTCGCGGCGATGGCGTTGGGGCAAGGCGAACAGATCGGTTATTCGAACCTGGTCGACAGCTGGCTGGGGATCGTCGTCGACAAGGGCGCACGGTTCACCGACTGGTCGCGCCGCCCGCTCGATGCGCGACAGATCGAATATGCGATCGGCGACGTGACCCATCTTGCCGCGATCTTCCCGATGATGCTCGAACGGTTGCGCAAGACCGGGCGCGGGCTGTGGCTCGACCAGGAGATGGAGCGGCTCGCCGATCCCGCCAACTACGCCAACGACCCCGATCTCGCGTGGAAGCGGGTCCGGGTATCGGGACGCAAGCCCGACGTGCTCGGACGGCTGAAGGCGCTGGCGCGATGGCGCGAGTTGGAGGCGCAGGGCAAGGATCTGCCGCGCGGGCGGATCGTCAAGGACGAGACGCTCGGTGATATCGCGGGGCACCCGCCCAAGAAGCAAGCCGACCTGGCCAAGGTGCGCGGCCTGTCGGCAACATGGGCGCAAAACGACATCGGCACGCGGATGATGGGAGCGCTGGAGGGTGCGACGCCGTTGCATGCAGACGAACTGCCCGCGCGCGACGATCGCAAGCCTGGGCTCGGCAAGGACGGATCGCTGGTGGCGGACCTGCTCAAGCTCTTGCTCAAGATCCGCTCGCGCGACATCGATGTCGCCTCCAAGTTGCTCGCCCGCACCGACGAGCTCGAAATGCTCGCGGCCGGGGTGCGCGAGGGATTGCCGATGCTCGAAGGCTGGCGGTTCGACCAGTTCGGCAGCGACGCGCTCGACCTCGTCGAGGGTCGCCTGGCATTCGCGGTCAAGGGCGGCAAACTCAAGATGACGCGGACCGAAGACGCGGTCTAGCCGCGATCAGGCAGCGCACCCGGCGCGCAGCCCCATCGCATTGGCGAGCGCGGCGTGACGTTTCTCGCTCGCTTCGCTGTAAAGTGCGGCATCGTCTGTAGCGAGATGAAGCACGAGGCGATTGCCCGTGATCGCGATCCGGCTCCGCTGGAGCGGTCCCGCCAGCCCAGCGCTCAGCCGCTGGCCGAGCCGGATTGCGAGTCCCCACCGAACCGCACGGTCGAGCGCCGGGGTGTCCGCCAGCCGCGACACCGACGCCATGATCGCCGCGCCGCCGCCCAGCGAGGTGAACAGCGCCTGCGCCATTACCGCGCGCTCGGCGGCGGTGATGCCGACCCAATTGCCGTGCAGCGCGATCTCGGCACCGCGTTCGGCGCGGAATTCGGGGTTCGCGTGCCAGCCGACATCGGCGAGCAGGCAGGCGGCGTGGCGGACCCGCGCCTCTTCCGGCGATTCGTCGGCGAACAGCGGCGCGATCCAGTGATTGAGCAAGTCGCCATGTTCGGGGAACCGACCGAGCAGCCGCCCTTCCTCGCGCGCGCCGACGATCAGCGGGTCCAACCGCCGCGTGTCGTCGGCGAGCGCGCCATACAACAGTCCTTCGCGCAGCCCGAACGACGAGACGATCGCGCGCTCGCTGCCGAGCGCGCGCATGACGAGACCGAGCAGTGCATTCGCGTCGCCGAGCGTCGCCGCGCGTGACGAGGACAGCCCGGGGATCGATCGCAGCCGCGGTTTCGATAGATGCGCGATCGTCCGGCCGAGCCGCGCCACGGTCGGCGCGTCGAGCGCATAGCCGTGGATGATCGCGAGCGGATAGTCGGTCAGGCCGATATCGAGCCGCGCTAGCGCACGCCATGATCCGCCGACGAGGTACATCGGCAGCCCGCGCCCGCGCCCCTGCCAACCGGCCTCGCGAATCATGCGGGTGACCTTGCGTTCGAAGACACGGCCGCGATCCTTGCGCAACGCCGCGATCCGCAGCACGCCGAGCGGAAAGGACACGCGATCGGTGATCGTCCCCGCGACGACGCGCACGAGTTCGAGGCTCCCCCCGCCCAGGTCGCCGACGATACCGTCCGCCTCGGGGATCGCCGACAGCACGCCCTGCCCCGCCGCGACTGCTTCCTGCTCACCCGAGAGCAGCTCGACCGACAGCCCGTGGCGATGCGCCTCGTCGATCAGCGACTGGCCGTTCGAGGCATCGCGCACCGCGGCGGTCGCCACGGTCCGAACACGCGCCTGCATCTCACGCGCGACCGCGGCGAAACGCGCGAGCGCCACCTTGGCGCTGGCGAGCGCGGCGGCGTCGATCGCACCGGTTTCGGCGAGCTTGCGCCCGAGCCCCGCCATTACCTTTTCGTTGAACAGGATCGCGGGCAACCTGGGATGCCCCTGATAGACGACGAGGCGGATCGAATTCGACCCGATGTCGATGATCGCAGTGCGGGTGTCCGCAGGCCCCGGCTCGCCGCGGGGCAGCACGCGGCGGAGAAGCGCGGTAGCCATCTACTGGCGGCGTCGCAGCGACAATTTGGGCACCGTGTCGTTCGCGCGCATCGCCGCCCCACGTCCGGACAGCGAGGGGTTGTTCATGAAATAGCGATGGAGATTGAACGGACGGTCCCCCGGCTGCTCGCGGACGTAGCTGCCGTCGGGCTCGCACTCCCAACTCTGTTCGTTGTCGAGCAAATTGGCGACCATGACCTGGTCGAGGATCTGGTCGTGGACGGTCGGATTCTCGATCGGGAGCATATATTCGACGCGGCGATCGAAATTGCGCTGCATCCAGTCCGCCGACGAGATGAACACGATCGCGCCGTCATTGGGCAGCGCCTTACCATTGCCGAAACAGAAGATCCGGCTGTGTTCGAGGAAACGCCCGATCACCGATTTGACGCGGATGTTTTCGGACAGGCCCGGGACACCGGGGCGCAGGCAGCAAATGCCGCGGATGATCAGCTCGATCTCGACCCCCGCCTGGCTCGCCTCGTACAGCTTTTCGATGATCGTTGGGTCGACCAGCGAATTCATCTTCGCCCATACCGACCCCGGCTTGCCTGCCTTCACGTTCGCGATCTCGGTATCGATCCGCGTCATCAATTCCTTGCGCAGGTCGCGCGGCGACAGCGCGATCTTGGCGATGTCGCTCGGCTCGACATAGCCGGTAACGTAATTGAACATCTGCGCCGCGTCGCGCCCCAGCCGCGGATCGGCGGTGAAGAAGCTGAGATCGGTATAGATCCGCGCGGTGACGGGGTGATAATTGCCGGTGCCGAAGTGGCAATAGGTGCGGAACTGCCCGCTTTCGCGGCGGACCACCATGCTGACCTTGGCGTGGGTCTTCCATTCCAAGAAGCCATAGACGACCTGAACGCCAGCGCGTTCGAGCGAGGTCGCCCAGTAGATATTCTGTTCCTCGTCGAACCGCGCGCGCAGTTCGACCACCGCGGTCACCGATTTGCCCGCCTCCGCCGCGGCGATCAGCGCGTTGATGACCGCGGGCTGCTTGCCCGCGCGATACAGCGTCTGCTTGATCGCGATGACGTCGGGATCGGCGGCGGCCTGTTTGAGGAATTCGAGGACGACGTCGAACGTTTCGTACGGGTGGTGGACGACGATGTCCTTGGCCTTGATCGCCGCGAAACAATCGCCACCGAATTCGCGGATGCGTTCGGGGAAGCGCGGGACATAGGGCGGGAATTTGAGGTCGGGGCGATCCTCGTCGATCACTGCATCGAGGTCACAGATGCCGAGCAGATTGCCGCTTTCGGTGATGATCGAATTGGCGCCGCCCAATTCGTCCTTGAGGATCGCCGACAGCGTGTCCGCGATGCCGCTTTCCAGCTCCAACCGGATCACTCTGCCGCGCCTGCGCCGCTTGATCGCGTTGGCGAAATAGCGGACCAGATCTTCCGCCTCCTCGTCGATCTCGATATCGCTGTCGCGCAGCACGCGGAAGGCGGCGGCAGCGATGATGTCGTAGCCCGGAAAGAGCAGCGGCGCGAACCGCTTCAGCATCGCCTCGATCGAGATGTAGCGGATCGGTTCGCCGGGGATGCGCACGAACCGCGGGCTTGATCCCGGGACCATCACGAGTTCGCGGACCGCTTCCTTGTCCGATTGGCGGACGAGGTCGAACATCACCGCCAGCCCCTTGTTGGGGATGAACGGAAAGGGATGCGACGGGTCGAGCGCCTGGGGCGTCAGGATCGGGAAAATCTGTTCGCGGAAATGGGTTTCGAGCCACGCGGCGATGTCGTCGTCGACCTCGTCGCGACGCAGGACATGAAGCCCCGCTTCGTCGAGCTGCTCGCGCAGGTCGCCCCAGACCGCCTGCTGGCTACTCATCAGCGCGTCAGCTTCCTCGACAATCCGGATGAGCTGTTGCCCGGCGGTCAGCCCGTCGGCGGAACGGCGATCGACGTCCTTGAGTTGCTGCCCCTTGAGCCCCGCGACTCGAACCATGAAGAATTCGTCGAGGTTGGACCCCGAGATCGACAGGAACCGCAACCGTTCGAGCAGGGGATGCGCCGAATTGCACGCCTCCTCGAGCACGCGACGGTTGAACGCGAGCCACGACAGTTCGCGGTTGAAATAGCGGTCGTTGACCTCCGGGACGAAGGCATCGTCGTCGGCATCGGCCAGGCGGGTGAGATGGGCGGGTCGGGTCATGATGCGGGTTTATCGAACAACGATGGCGAAGCCGTGACGATCCCCGCGGCGGCCAACACCGTTCGCGCCAGCGGGATCGTCAGCCGCTTGCGGCGTTCGAGCGCCTCCTGGTCGAGCGCGTCCACGACCCGCTGGACCGTGATGTGGCTGCGCTCGATCCGGGTCGCGAGCCAGTCAATCAGATCGGGGCGCGCATCGAGCCCCCGGCGATGGAATAGCTCGACGAACAGCAGCCGCATCAGCGCGTCATCGGGCGCCCCGATTGCCGCGTGCGTACTCGCCGCGAGCCGCGAGCGGAGATCGGGCAGCTTGACCGGCCAGGCGGGCGGGAGCGAATCCGCAACGATCACCAGCGGCCGTCGGCTTTCCTGTGCGGCGTTCCAGGCGTGAAAAATCTGTGCCTCGGGCATCCGTTCGGCATCGTCAACGATAATGCCCCCGCTCTTGGCCGCGAAAATGCGGGCGAGCAGGCTGCGGCCCGATTTGCGCGGGCCGGTCAGCACCGCCGACAGCACCGGCCAGGCCCCCCAATGTTCGAGCAGATGGGCCGCGCGCGCGTTCGACGGGGTGACGATGAAAGCGTCATCGCGAGGGGCAGCCGGCCAACCGAGCGGCAGCGCCATCTGGCTCATCCGCTGGGCTCGGCATCGGCGGGTAGGTTGGGCGGCAACAACTGCGGCGCGCGGCGAATCCGGATCGACGTACCCGATCCGGTGACCTGGAACCCGCGTACCTGCAGCGCGGCGCGCAGCGCATCGGGATCGCCGTCATACACCACGCGCATCAGCGATTCGCCGCCAAGCGCCAGGCTGCTGGTCGATGCCGACCGGACCCCCGGGATCGACCGCAGCAGCGATTCGGAATTCGCGACCGAGGTCGGGCTCGGCGATTCATATTGCAGCGTGACCTGGATCCCCGGGGTCGTTGCTGCGGTGTCGCCGACGATGTCCGCCAGCGTGGCGTCGGCGGTCGCGGCGGGCGCATCGACGATATCGGGCGGCGGCGCTGGCGGTGGGCTCAGCGTCGGATCATAGCCGAGCGCGCCTTCGGACAGTGCCTTCTGGTACAGGTCGTCGAGCCGCTTGACCCCCACATCGAGCAACGCGGGCAGCCCCGCGGCACTGCCGACGCGCAGCGCAAAACTGCCGACCAACTGGTTGTCCGGGCCGTGGCGCGCCTGGAACTGACCAACGATTGGGCCGCCCGGATAGGATCGATACAGTCTCACGACCGGGATCAGGATGTCCTGCGCGCCATATTGATCGATGATCGTCCGCCACCAGCCGCGCCCGGGCCTCGCGATCTGACCCGCATTGAGCAGCAGCGAATCGGCACCGTTCCCGGCGGGGCGGACGTAATCGATCCGGCTGTTGCCGGTGCGGTAGCGCGCCCACGCCTCCTGCCAGGGATTGCGGCGTTCGAACACCGTCTCGATCCCGCCCGAAACCTGCAGCGGAACCAGCAGCATCGGTCGCGACCGATCGGCGTAGGCGGAAATCCCGAGCAGCGATCCGGCACGGTTGCGATCGAACAGCACCCCGAGCCGCGCGATGTAGCGGGTCGGCCCGATCTGTTCGTTATCGATCACGATCCCCGACACGATCTGGTCAAGCGTCCCGTCCGACACCATCGCCCCGCCGCCGCCCAACCGCTTCGACAGCTGGACCCACGCTTTGCGCTGCGCGATCCGCCAGCCGCCATTGCGCGCCTGTTCGGCGGTCTTGGCCTCGACGTCGACATCGATTCCGGAGACTTCGTAGCTGCCCGAACTGTCGATCGGCGCGACCCCGCGGCCACCCTCGAACTGCGCGACCGCGCTCGCCGCGAGGAGCAACGACAGGATCGCCAGCGGCGTAACAAGGGGGCGTAGGCGCATCGGGCGTCCTTTTGGCGAAGCAAGCGTGGAAATCCAAGCGCGATGTGGCTAGCAGCGCATGATATGACCGACGACCAGCCCGACGCACCCTACACCTATGCCGATGCCGGCGTCTCGATCGCCGCGGGCAACGCGCTGGTCCGCGCGATCGGGCCGCTCGCCAAATCGACCCGCCGCGCGGGCGCATCAGCCGACCTCGGTGGCTTCGGCGGGGTGTTCGACCTGAAGGCGGCGGGGTTCGTCGACCCCTTGTTGGTCGCGGCGAACGACGGGGTCGGCACGAAGCTGAAACTCGCGATCGAATGGGACCGGCACGAGGGCGTCGGCGTCGACCTGGTCGCGATGTGTGCGAACGACCTGATCGTCCAGGGTGCCGAACCGCTGTTCTTCCTCGATTACTACGCCACCGCCAAGCTCGACCCCGCGATCGCGGAGCAGGTCATCGCGTCGATCGCGGAAGGCTGCCGCCAGGCAGGCTGCGCGCTGATCGGGGGCGAGACCGCCGAGATGCCCGGGATGTACGCGGCGGGCGATTACGACCTGGCGGGGTTCTGCGTCGGCGCGGTCGAGCGCGCCGCGTTGCTGACCGGCCGCGACATCGCACCGGACGACGTGCTGCTCGGGCTGGCGTCGTCGGGGGTGCATTCGAACGGATTCTCGCTGGTCCGGCGACTGGCGGCGGACAAGCGCTGGAAGCTCGATCGCCCCGCGCTGTTCGACCAGGACCGGTTGCTGATCGATATCCTGATGGCCCCGACGCGGATCTACGTCGCGAGCCTGTTGCCGCTGGTGCGCGAAGGTCGGATCAAGGGACTGGCGCACATCACCGGGGGGGGCTTGCTCGAAAATATTCCGCGCGTGCTGCCCGACGGCATGCACGCGGTGGTCGACGCCGATCGTTGGCCACAGCCCGCGCTGATGGCGTTCCTCCAGGCACAGGGAGGGATCGAGCCCGAAGAGATGGCGCGGACCTTCAACTGCGGGATCGGGATGGTTGTCGCGGTTGCGCCGGACGCGGTTGACGGCGTCACCGCGGCGCTCACGGCGGCGGGCGAGGCGGTGTTCCGGATCGGCGCGGTCGAGGCCGGGGAGCGAGGTTGTACGGTGCGCGGGTCGAACGAAACCTGGAGCGCGCGCAGGGACTGGACCGCAACGCATGTTCAATAGCGCTCCGTCACCCCGGACTTGGTCCGGGGTCCATGGCGCCGCACACCAACCGTCCGCGGCTCCTGCGGCACGATGGGCCCCGGACCAAGTCCGGGGTGACGAAAGGAAGAGGCGGCGGCTTTGACTCGCGTCGGCATCCTCATCTCGGGTCGCGGCTCGAACATGATGGCATTGGTCGAGAGCGGGCTCGACGTTGCGCTGGTCGCGTCGGATAGGCCCGACGCGCCGGGGGTCAGTTGGGCGCGCGATCGTGGCATTTCAACCTTCGCGCTCAGCCCCAAGGGGATCGGCAAGGTTACGTATGAAACCGCCATTGATGAGGCACTCCGCAATGCGGGCGTCGAGATAATCGCGCTCGCGGGATACATGCGGCTGCTCTCAGACGCATTCGTGGCGCGATGGCGCGGAAAGATCGTCAACATCCACCCGTCGCTGCTGCCGCAGTACAAGGGGCTCGACACCCACGCGCGCGCGATCGCGGCGGGCGACGCGCAGGCGGGGTGTTCGGTGCATGTCGTCACCGAGGAACTCGACGGCGGCGCAGTACTTGGCCAGACCGAAGTACCAATCGTCCCCGGCGACACGCCCGAAACGCTGGCGTCGCGCGTGCTCGTCGCCGAACATGCGCTCTACCCGCGCATCCTGAAGGAGTTTCTCAGCCGATGAGCCCCGATCCCGACACCGTCCTTGCCAAGGTTCGCGCGCTGGCGCTGGCGATGCCCGATTCCGACGAACGACTGTCGCACGGCTCACCCGGCTTCTTCATCACCAAGGGCAAGTTCTTCGCCTATTTCTGGCACAATCATCATGACGACGGCGAGACGATCGTGATCGTCAAGACGACCGGTTCCGACGAACAGGCGATGCTGATCGAGATGGACCCCGATTGCTATTACAGCCCGCCCTATATGGGGCCATCGGGTTGGGTGGCGATGCGGCTCGACCGCGACGACGTGGATTGGGACCGGGTCGGCGATCGGATCGCGATCAGCTGGGAACTCGTTGCGCCACGCCGCCTGCTCGAGGCGGGCGGACGATGAACGGCGACGTCGATATTCCCGACCCGCCGACCGAGGAGAAGGCCGATCGCGCGCGGTCGCGGCGGCGCTGGCTGACGCTGGCGGAGATCGTCGCGGTGACCGGCGTCGGGATCGCGGGGCTCAACCTCTATTCGAACTGGGCCGAACGCCGCGATTCCGCCGCCGAGCGATCGGTCGAGCAATCGAGCGCCGCGCAGGAGAAGGCACGGGTCGAACTGGTCGGCACGGTGAAGCACGACGGCAAGGAATTGCTGTTGAACGACGCGCACCACGATCTGTCCGAGGCGACGATCGCGTTTCCCCAGGCGCTGGGAATCGCGATCCAGCATCCCGCGGGCGAACCCGCGATCGAGGCGCGCTGGTTCGACCAGCCGCTGCTCAAGCTGACCGATAGCGGCGCGGACGACAAGACAGGGCGGCTGCCGGTGCTGGTCACGGTACGGTATTTCGTCGGCGACGACGCGCGCACCACCAGCGCGATCTACGACGTGGTGTGGCGGACCAAAGGCCATCTGTTCGGCGGTCGCTCGCTCGGCATCGAGGGAATGAAGCTGCGCCGGCGCGGCGGATCGCAGGCGGCGCTCGATGCGGCGTGGGCGCGGCTCAAGCCTGAAGCGCGATAGGGTCTTTAGCCCCGTTCGTGCTGAGCTTGTCGAAGCACAGTGAGACCCAACGCTCTTCGACAAGCTCAGCGCGAACGGTTCGGGATTTGGTGAATCTGATGTCGTCACGCTCCAGCGACGAACGACGCCCTCACGCCGCCCTCGCGTAGATGCGGTCGTCGTGGAGCGTCTTGCCGACCAGGAACTGCCGCGTACCGACAATGGCAAAGCCCTGCTTCTCATAGAAACGATGCGCGCGCGCATTGCCGCCATAGACGCCGAGCAGCACACGGGTTCGCCCCAGCGCACGCGCATCGTCGAGGGCCGCGTGCATCAACGCTGCACCCAGGCCAGTGCCTTGGGTGCGGCTCAGCGTATAGATGCGCTTTAGCTCGATATCGCGCGCGCTCGTTGCGATCGGTAGGTCGGGCGCGGTCAGCACCGCATAGCCGACCGGTGCGCAGCCGACGGCGTGTTCGGCAATACGCACCGCGCTCTGCGGGTCGGCGAGCCACGTCGCGAACACGGCGGGGCTGCTGTGCGCCGCGCAATGCGCGACGATATCGGCACCGTCGAGCAGGCCCGCGAAGGTTTCGAGGAAGCTCGCCCCCGCGATCAGCGACAGCGCAGCGGCGTCCGCCGGGGACGCGCGCCGCACCTGCCACGTCATCGGATCAGCCGACAATTTCTTCGGGCTTGAAGAAATACGCGATCTCGATCGCGGCGTTCTCGTCCGAGTCCGACCCGTGAACCGAATTGGCCTCGATCGATTCGGCGATTTCCTTGCGGATCGTGCCCGGCTCGGCGTTGGCAGGGTTGGTCGCGCCCATGATGTCGCGGTTGCGTTGCATCGCGTTGTCGCCCTCGAGCACCTGCACGACGACCGGGCCGGAGATCATGAACGACACCAGCTCGCCGAAGAACGGGCGCTCCTTGTGGACCGCATAGAAACCCTCGGCCTGGTCGCGGGTCATGTGGATGCGCTTCGAGGCGACGACGCGCAGCCCCGCATCTTCCAGCATCTTGGTGACCGCGCCGGTCAGGTTGCGGCGGGTGGCATCGGGCTTGATGATCGAAAAGGTACGGTTCGCGGCCATGATGGTCACGGGCTCCCTGCATGAAACGGATGAATAAGTGGCGCGCACCTAGGCGCGGGGGCATCGCAATGCAACTACGCCGCCTGTTCCCAGCGTCCCATGTCGTTCTGCTTCCAATAGCGCCGTTCGACCTCGGCGTGGTCGGCCAGGCCCTTCCACGCCAGTCGTGCCTCGCGGATGCGCTCATCGTCGAAGAAGTGGAAGGCGCGGTCGAAGCCGAGCGCGGCGTCGCGCCACTCGCCATCGACGATCACGACGAAGCGCGCGCCGTTGGCGGCGGCGGCGTCGGGCGCAAGCAGAACCGGTTGCGCGGCATCGTCCCCCGTCCCGCATTCGGCGTGCGGCAGAAAGCTGTCGGGCGCGTAGGTCCAGAGCAGCCGATCGAGCTCGGCGCGCTGATCGTCATTGCCAGTGACGATCAACAGGCGACCACCCTCCGCCACCACACGCGCCGCGATCCGCGGCAGCGCGCGGGCGAGCGGGGTGGCGGTCAGGTGGTAGAAATCGACCTGCATGGTCACTCCAGTTCCTCCCCCGCGAGGGGGAGGTCCGATCACTTCTCGAAATTGTCCGCGATGAAGCGATCGAGCAGGCGGACGCCATAACCGGTCGCGCCCTTGTCGTGGGTGGCGGTGGCCTTGTCCGACCAGACCATCGCCGCGATGTCGAGATGCGCCCATTTTACGCCGTCTTCGACGAAGCGCTGGATGAACTGCGCGGCGGTGATCGATCCCGCGCCGCGCGGCCCTACGTTCTTCATGTCCGCGATCGGCGAATCGATCAGCTTGTTGTACGCGTCCGAAAGCGGGAAGCGCCACAGGGTGTCGCCAGTTGCGAGCCCCGCCGCGAGCAACTGATCGGCCAGCGCATCGTCGTTCGCGAACAGCCCACCATTTTCATGCCCCAGCGCCACGATCATCGCGCCGGTCAGCGTCGCGAGATCGACGATCGTCTTGGGCCGGTGGGTCTTCTGAACCCAGGCGACTGCGTCGCACAGGACCAGCCGACCCTCGGCATCGGTGTTGAGCACCTCGATGGT
This sequence comes from Sphingomonas oligophenolica, assembly GCF_006438955.1. Lineage (GTDB taxonomy): Bacteria > Pseudomonadota > Alphaproteobacteria > Sphingomonadales > Sphingomonadaceae > Sphingomonas > Sphingomonas oligophenolica_A. The sequence continues at coordinate 180,328 of NZ_RCZK01000002.1, forward strand.
CTGCCCCGACATCGATGTGAGCACGTCACCCGGACGGATGGCGTTGCCGTCGGGCATGTTCTCGACGAGGCCCATCACGCCGATGACATTGGCCTTCGCGTTGCGCGTCGCGATCGCCTTCATCGCGCCCGCGACCGCGCCCGCGCCGCCCATGTCCCACTTCATGTCTTCCATGCCCGCGGCGCCCTTAATCGAGATGCCGCCGGTGTCGAAAGTGACGCCCTTGCCGACCAGCGCGAGCGCGGGGTCGCCCTCGCCCGCGCCGTTCCATTTGAGCGCGAGCAGCCGCGCCTCTTTCGCCGATCCCATGCTGACGCCGAGAAGCGCCCCCATGCCAAGCTCGCCCATCTGCGCTTCGTCGAGCACTGTGATCTCGAGCCCCAATCCTTCGACCGATTTGCTGACCCACTCAACGAAACTCTCGGGATAGAGAATGTTCGCGGGGGCCGACACCAGTGTGCGGGTTAGGTCCATTCCTTGCGTCGCCGCGTCCTGCCGTGCCCAGGCGGCATCGGTGTCGGCGGGCGCGCGCGCGATCGTGATCGTGGCCAGCGTCGGCTTCTGCTTGTCAGCCAATTTGGTCCGGAACCGGTCGTACCGCCACCCGCGCTGCGCCGCCGCGCCCGCGAAGCGCGCCGCCGCCGTCGGGGTGGGCGCATCGCCGATCGCGCCGAGATCGACGACCACCTCGGTCGCGCCAGAGGTCAGCAGCTTCGCGGTCAGCGCGCCGCCCGCCTTTTCCCAATCCGCATCCGACGCCGCGCCGATGCCGACCAGGATCACGCGCGCGGTCTTGCCGTCGCGCGGGACGAACAGATCGAGCGTCGATCCCGCCTCGCCCTCAAACCGCGCTGCACCCGCCGCGACGGTCGCCAGCGCCGCTGCATCGCCCTCCAGCCCCGGCCAGCGCGCGCCGTTTCCCGGCCCCTGCCCGACGGGCAAGGCGAGAATCGCGGGAGCGGCAGGAACGGTGGCGACGAAGTCGATCTTCATGGAGCGGTTACCTCAAGGATGGGTCTATATGGTGATGACGCAGTCGCTCTAGGCCACCTCGCGACGAGGCGCAAAGCCAGGCGATTGCGGCGACGCGTGCACAATGCGATAGGCGGGCCACCGGGTCGTTCGGGACGACGCCGGGGGCCAGCCGAGGTGAGTGCGAAAGATCGTGTTGCGTATCGACCTCATCGCCGGGTGCGGCCTCTCGCTGGCGCTGTTCGCAACGCCGGCGCTCGCGCAGGATCTCCAGTCACGCCCGGTCGCCCCGCCCCCCGCGCCGTCCGCGGGTGCGCCAGTCGACGAAAACCAGGTCAAGTTCAGCGCCGGCAGCCTGGAATACGACACCAACACCGATGTCGTTACCGCGCTGGGCGATGTCCGGATGTTCCGCACTGGCAACCGGCTGCGCGCGGATCAGGTGGTCTGGAACCGCAAGACCGGCCGGGTCGTCGCGACCGGCAATATCGCGGTCTCCAACCCTCAGGGCGACATTGCCTATGGCGATTCGATCGACCTGACCGATTCGCTGAAGGACGGCATGGTCGAGAACATGCTCGTCGTCCTCGAACAAGGCGGGCGGCTGGCGGCGCGCGAAGGGCTGCGCGACGCGGATGGCACGGTCGAACTGCGCGACGCCGCCTATACGCCGTGTTCGGTTACTAACCCTGAGGGATGCCCCAAGGACCCGTCGTGGAAGATCACTGCGGTGCGGATCACCTATCGCCCCGAGCGCAAGCGCGTCTATTATCATGGCGGGCAATTCCATCTGTTCGGGCTGCCCGCACTTCCGCTGCCGACGTTTTCGCACCCGGTCGGCGGCGGGTCGGAGAGTGGGCTGCTCAGTCCCGACATCCGCTACACCCGGGTTAACGGGCTGGAGGTCGCGACCCCCTATTATTTCCGGCTCGCGCCCAACCGTGGGCTGGTCGTCACGCCACATCTGTTTTCGAGCGTGCTGCCGATGGTGCAGGCCGAATATTCGATGTTGACCCAGCATGGCGCGTTTCGGGTCACCGGCTATGGCACGCGCAGTCGGCGCAGCGACGACCTGACGTCGGCGACCCCCTTGTCCACCGAACAGGCGTTCCGCGGCTATATCGACAGCGTCGGGCGCTATCAGTTCAGCCCGACGTGGAGCCTGTCCGAATCGGTGCGGCTGGCATCGGACAAGACGTTCCTGCGCCGCTACGATATTTCGCGCGACGACCGGTTGCGCAGCACCGTCAGCCTGCAACATATCGATCGCGACAGCTATTTCGCGGTGACCGGCTGGTACATCCAGACGCTGCGCGCGAACGATAGCCAGGGATTCCAGCCGATCGCGCTGCCCGAGATCGACTATCGCCGCCGGATCGGCGACGTGCTGGGCGGCGTGGTGCAGCTCCAGGCGAACTCGCTCGCGCTGTCGCGAAGCGCGGGACAGGATACCCAGCGGGCCTTCGCCAGCGCGCGCTGGGATCTGCGCAAGCTGACGCGATGGGGGCAGGAGGTGACGTTCACCGCCTATGCGCGCGGCGATGCCTACAACACCCAGGATACGCTCGCGACTCCAGTCGCGAGCTATCGCGGGACCGAGGGCTTCCAGACCCGCGCGATCGGCGCGCTGGCGGCCGACGTCAAATGGCCGTTCGTAGGGGATTTTCTAGGAGGATCGCAGCGGCTGACCCCGCGCGTGCAGCTGGTCGCGTCGCCCAAGATTGCCAATCTCGCGGTCCCCAACGAGGATTCGCGCGCGGTCGACCTTGAGGATTCGAACCTCTTCGCGCTCAACCGTTTCCCCGGCTACGACCGATTTGAGGATTCGAGCCGCGCGACCTATGGCGTCGAATGGGCGCTGGATTTCCCCGGCGTCAGCCTCGATACCGTGCTCGGCCAAAGCTATCGCCTGTCGACCCGGCCGACGATCCTGCCGGACGGGACCGGCTTGAGCGATCGCTTCTCCGATTTCGTCGGGCGGACCGAATTGCGGGTACGCGATTTCGTATCGCTGACGCATCGTTATCGGCTCGACAAGGATGGCTTTGCGATCCGCCGCAATGAAATCGATGCGACGATCGGGTCGCGCCGCACCTATGCGCTGATCGGCTACCTCCGGCTCAACCGCAACATCTTCCCCGCGATCGAGGATCTGCAGGATCGCGAGGAGGCGCGCGTCGCGGGCCGCATCCAGTTCAAGCGCTTCTGGTCGGTGTTCGGCTCGGCGGTGGTCGACCTGACCGATCGCAATGAGGATCCGCTGTCGCAAGCCAACGGGTTCGACCCGGTTCGTCATCGGCTGGGGGTGCAATATGAGGATGATTGCATCCGGCTGGGGCTTACCTGGCGCAAGGATTACCAGACCAACGGCGATGCGCGTAAGGGCAGCAGCTTCCTGTTGACGCTGGCCTTGACCAATTTGGGTCGCTAAGCCCGCGTTCAGTTTGGGTGGGGCATCGGCTGCGGCAGGCCGCATGGTACGCGCGCCGACGCGTTAGAGGTGACGGAACATCGTGAAGAATCGAATTCGAGTGGTAAACGGCCTCGGCCGCATTCTGGCTTGCGCCGCACTGGCGACGTTGGGGACCAGCGGGATCGCGCAAACCGTTCCCGACCAGGCCGATGCCCCTGCCACCAACCTCGACATTCCGCAGAACCTGCAGATATTCGGCAAGTTCGACCCCAATGTCCGCAAGCCGACCGCGATCGTCAACGGTACCGTGATCACCGGCACCGATGTCGACCAGCGGGTCGCGCTCATCGCGGTCGCCAACAATGTCCCCGACATCACCGACGAAGAACGCCAGCGTCTGAAAATCCAGGTGCTGCGCCAGCTGATCGATGAGACGCTTGAGATCCAGGAGGCCAAGGCCGCTGACATCACGATCACCCCCGACGAGATTACGCAAAGCTATGCGGGCGTGGCGCGCAAATTCAATCGCACGGTTCCCGAAATGGCCAAGTACCTGCGCGCGAGTGGATCGTCGGATCGATCGCTCAAGCGCCAGATCGAGGGCGAACTCGCCTGGCAGCGGTATCTGCGCAAGCGGGTTAATCCGTTCGTCAACGTCGGTGACGAAGAGGTCAACGCGATCATCGACCGGTTGCAGCAGGCCAAGGGCACCGAGGAGTACAACCTCCACGAACTCTATCTCGCCGCCAACGATACCAACCGCCAGCCAAAATTCGACGCCGCGCGCCAGATCATCCAGGAGCTGCAAAAGGGGCAGCAGCCGTTCGAAGCACTCGCGCGGCAATTTTCGGATGCATCGACCAAGTCGGTCGGCGGTGACCTTGGCTGGGTCAGGCTGGCGACGCTGCCCCAGCAACTGGCGGACGCCGCACAGCAGATGCAGGTCGGGCAAGTCGTCGGCCCGGTCGAAACCGCGGGCGGCTTTTCGATCCTGTACCTGACCGACAAACGGCAGGTGCTGACCGCCGATGCCCGCGACGCGAAGCTCAACCTTAAGCAGCTGACGATTCGCTTTCCTGCCGGCACGTCGCAAGCCGATGCGTCGGCGCGCGCGGCGGAGTTCGCCAAGACCGTGCAGACGATCCAAGGCTGCGGCAGCGTCGGAAAGATCGCCGCGACGATCAACGCCGAAGTCGTCGATAACGACACCGTCAGGATCCGCGACCTGCCGCCGCCGCTCCAGGAAATTCTGCTCAAGATGCAGGTCGGCCAGGCGACGCCGCCGTTCGGGTCCGCCGCGGAAGGCGTTCGCGCGCTGGTGTTGTGCGGGCGCGACGATCCGCGCGGCGGCGAAGCGCCCCGCCCCGACCAGATCAAAGACCAGCTCGAACAGCAGCGGGTGAACCTGCGCGCGCAGGGCAAGCTGCGCGATCTGCGGCGCGACGCCGTCATCGAGTATCGCTGAGGATCGCGCGATGACGGCGCCGATTGCGATCTCGATGGGGGATCCAGCGGGAATCGGGCCGGAGATCATCGCCAAGGCCTGGGCAGCGCGCACCGCCTCTGCGATCCCGGCGTTCTTTGCGGTCGGTGACGAGCGCGCGATCCGGCGGGTATGGGATGGCCCAACCCGCCTGATCGACGATCCGGCGCACGCCCACGCCACCTTCAGCGACGCGCTGCCGGTGATGAGCGTCGAGGACGGCGGATCGATCGTTCCCGGCCATCCCGATACCGAGGGCGCGCGGTGCGCGCTCCATTCGCTCGAACTCGCTGCGGGGCTGGCGCGATCGGGCGCCGCGCGCGCGCTGGTGACCGGGCCAGTATCGAAGGCGCAGCTCTACGGGATCGGGTTCACCTATCCCGGCCAGACCGAATTCGTCGCCGAGCGGTGCGGGATCGCGGGCGAGAATGCGGTGATGATGCTCGCCGGGCCGGGGTTGCGGGTGGTGCCGATCACGACCCACATCGCGCTCGCGGCGGTGCCATCCGCGCTGTCGATCGACCTCGTCGTCGCCAAGGGTCGTGCGACCGCGCGCGGGCTGCTGCGCAATTTCGGGATCGCGAACCCGCGGATCGTGTTCGCGGGGCTGAACCCGCATGCGGGCGAAGGCGGCGCGCTGGGGCGCGAGGAGATCGACATCCTGATCCCCGCGATCGAGCAGCTGCGCCGCGACGGGATCGACGCCGACGGGCCGTTCGCCGCCGACACGCTGTTCCACCCGCGCGCGCGGGCGCGGTACGATGCAGCGCTGTGCTGCTATCACGATCAGGCGCTGGTACCGCTCAAGACGCTGTATTTCGACGAGGGGGTCAACATCACGCTCGGGCTGCCGATCGTGCGCACCTCGCCCGACCACGGCACCGCGTTCGGGATCGCAGGCCAGGATAAGGCAGAGCCCGGCGCGATGATCGCGGCGGTGCTGATGGCCGCCGCCGCCGCCGAACAGCGCGCGCGCGATGCCTGCTGCTGACCCCTCCGGAACGCCCGCGCTACCGCCGCTGCGCGAAGTCATCGCGCGCTACGGCCTGGCCGCCAGCAAGGCGCTGGGGCAGAATTTCCTGTTCGACGGCCAGTTGCTCGGCCGCATCGCAGCGATCCCTGGGGATCTGAAGGACGCTGAGGTGCTCGAAATCGGCCCCGGTCCCGGCGGGCTGACCCGCGCGCTGCTCGCGGCGGGGGCGCGGGTCACCGCGATCGAGCGCGATCGGCGCTGCATTCCCGCGCTCGCCGAACTGGCCGATGCCTATCCCGGCCACCTGACGGTGATCGAGGGCGATGCGCTGGCGATCGACGCGCCTGCGCTGTTCGCGACCAAGCCGCACATCGTCGCCAACCTGCCGTATAATATCGGCACCGCACTGCTGGTCGGCTGGCTGACGACCGCGTGGCCGCCGTGGTGGGCGTCGCTGACACTGATGTTCCAGAAGGAGGTCGCCGAGCGGATCGTCGCCGCGCCGGGGACCGATCATTACGGGCGGCTCGCGGTGCTCAGCCAGTGGCGCAGCGTGGCGCGGATCGCGATGCCGGTCCACCGGTCGGCCTTCACCCCACCGCCCAAGGTGATGTCGGCGGTGGTCCACATCACCGCGATTGACCCGCCCGCGGGGGTCGAGGTCACGGTGCTCGAGCGCGTCACCGCCGCGGCGTTCGGCCAGCGCCGCAAGATGCTGCGCCAGAGCCTGAAGTCGATGCCGGGTGCGCTCGCCGCACTGGACACGCTCGGGATCGACCCGACCCGCCGCGCCGAGACGCTGTCGGTCGCCGAATTCGTCGGGATCGCGCGTGCTATTCCTGGGTCGTCGGGATAGCGGTCGGCGAGGCGGGCTTGGTATCCGCCTGCGCGGTCGTGATCGGCGGCCCCTTGGCAATCACCGCGGCGAGCTCGGTCGACGCGGGACACGCCGATTTGCACAGCGCCTTGATCTTCGCGAGATTTTCGCGCGCCGCGGTGACCGCGCCCTTTTGCACCATCGCCGCGCCCTGTTCGCGCAGCGCGACGACGTCATTGGGTTCGAGCAGCAGTGCCTCCCGATACAACCGGATCGCCTTGCCGGGCAGGTCACGCGCATCGGCGACCTCGGCCAGCGTCACGAACGCGGCGCGGTTGCGCGGATCGACCGCGAGCGCGGTCTCGATCAGGTCGGTCGCGCGATCGAGATTGCCCGCGGTGCGCGCCGCCTTGCCCTCGGCGAGCAGTTGCAGCGACTGCGGCGCGATCTGGTCGTCGGGCTTCTGCCCGCTGAGCGAGGTCGTCACGCAGACGATGGCCAGCGCGGACGCGATGGCGACGGACGATAAACGCATAAGCGTCTCCAGCAAGGGCACGGGGCGACGATCTATCACGGCGCACGCAGCCTAGCGACAAAAAATCCGTCGGTGCCATCGGCGGCAGGATCGAGGCGCAGCCCCTCCCCGCGCACGCTGCCCGCGGGCAACGACAACGGCTCGGCATGCCATTTGCGGTGTTTTTTCAGGAACGCGGTGACCCGATCCGCGCCCTCGGCATCGAGCAGCGAACAGACGATGTAGACGATTCTCCCGCCGGGCTTCACAAGCGCGGCGGCGAGGTCGAGGATATGCGCCTGCGTCGCCTGGAGCCGATCGAGCCGCGCCTGGTTGAGCCGCCACCGCGCCTCCGGATTGCGCCGCCACGTACCGGTGCCCGAACACGGCGCATCGACCAGCACGCTATCGGCGGTGCCGCGCCAGTCGGCAAGCATCGTCGCCTCCTCGCCCGGATCGAGCAGCCGCGATTCGATGATCGCCGCGCCCGCGCGTTCGGCGCGCGGCGCGAGCCGCTGGAGCCGCATCCGATCGGTGTCGCAGGCCAATATCTTGCCGTCGTTCTTCATCGCGGCGGCGATCGCGAGGGTCTTGCCCCCTGCCCCCGCGCACAGATCGACGATGCGCTGGCCGGGCTGCGCAGCGATCGCGAGGCCCACAAGCTGCGAGCCTTCGTCCTGCACCTCGATCGCGCCGCCCTGAAAGAGCGGGAGCTGGTCGACGTTGGTGCCCGATGGCAGGCGGATGCCGTCGGGCGCGTGTGGGGTCGGCTGCGCCTCGGGCAGCGCGGCGAGCACGTCATCGCGCGACGCGATCAGCGTGTTGATCCGGCAATCGAGCGGGGCGCGCTCGACCAGCGCGGGCAGCGCGTCGCGCGCCACCCCCGACGCGACGAGCAGCCCCGCGAGCCACGACGGCGCGACCCCGCGGTTGCCGCGCGGTTCGTCGTTCGTGATCGGCGCGGGCGCGTGGGTGCCGCCATCGAAGGTCGCGGCGATCGCGGGATCACGATCCGCGACCAGCAGCATCGCCGCGCGCCCGCTCTTGGGTGGCTCCCCCGCGGCGCGGATCGCGGCATAGACGAGTTCGCGCACCGCGCGCCGGTCCTTCGACCCGGCATAGCGCCGGCCTGCGAAATAACGCGCGATCAGCGTATCCGCCGCCGCCCCGCCTTCACGCGCGGCAGCGATGATGGCGTCGAGCAACTCGATCGCGGCCTGGGTTCTGGCGGGGGGTGTCATGCGGCAAAGGTAACGAAGGTAACGGGGCGTAAGCGCGGAAAATGCGACCAACCGAGTGGGGGTGGCGTGGTGGAAAGGCGCGCAGCGGGCGTGTGTACGGACATCCGGTAGCCTATGGCGCAAATGGCGACTGTAGGACAGGTATGACTGCCATCTGTTCGCGGCCCTGCGTGCGCAGCAAGTCGGCCTGAGCCCGACCGTGAAGCGACAGACCAGGTTCGTCCAGCAGCAGTATGACGTTCTGGCCTTGGCGCTTCACATCCTCGTACCAGGCAAGGAACGAGAAGAACCAGACGAAGCCCCGCGACCGATTGCTCAGCGGTGTCGTTGCCCAGTGCGCGGAGTCGAGCAACCAATGGCCGCAGGTCAGACTATTGCTGGAATGGCGGATTCGCGCATCAGACTTGGAAAAGCTCGGTGTCAGAGCAAAGGGCTTTGAAGACGCGTGCGCACAGGTGTGGCACATCATGCAGCCGACCTTCCGGCGTTTCCACTACCACGGCCTCAGGCATGTCTGACCAAGTGACATTTCCTTCGAAATAAGACCCGTCGCTGAACGCTGCCCCCTTCCCCCTGACCAAGTGCTCAGCACGAAGTCCCACTAGTTCGGACTTCGGATGGCGGGTCAGCTCGACGTGCTTGCCTGCGTTGGCAATGGCCCGAATCGTGTGGAAGTCTGGGACCTTCGCCGCGATCTCCTCCGCGACCTCATGCGCTGTAAGGCCCCGCACGTGGGCCACCACATCCGCGAAGTGGTACAGAATGATGCAGGATGAAATGGCGAGGTCGTAGGCGGTCGGCTCCGCCTCAAGGCGACGGCAGAGCGGCCCCGCCAGTTCCTCCATGTACACTTGAGGGTTAGAGAAGGCCACGAGTGGAGCTTACTCGGATCCGACCAACTATTCCATGAGGCATCATCACCGCCGTTCCGATCCCCTCGAGTGATGATGTCCGCTTTCAGGAAATCAGCAGGGTCACCGTTATGACCGAGATGAGGGCGCACAGCTCACCCCATCCCCCTCACCGCGTCGGATAATTCGGCGCTTCCCGCGTGATCGTCACGTCGTGGACATGGCTCTCGGTCAGCCCCGCGCCGGTGATCTGGACGAACTGCGCGCGCGCCTGCAGATCGGGGATCGTCGCTGATCCGGTATAGCCCATCGCGGCCTTGATGCCGCCGACGAGCTGGTGGATCACGTCGCGCGCGGGGCCTTTGAAGGCGACCTGGCCTTCGATGCCTTCGGGGACGAGCTTCATCTGGTCCTTGATGTCGCCCTGGAAATAGCGATCCGCCGAGCCGCGGCCCATCGCGCCGACGCTGCCCATCCCGCGGTAGGATTTGTACGCGCGGCCCTGATACAGGAATGTTTCGCCGGGGGCTTCCTCGGTGCCCGCGAGCAGCGAGCCGACCATGCAGCTCGACGCGCCCGCCGCGAGCGCCTTGGCGAGATCGCCCGAGGTGCGCAGGCCGCCGTCGGCGATGACGGGGACGTTGGCCTTCGCGGCTTCCTCCGCGCAGTCCATCACCGCGGTCAGCTGCGGCACGCCGACGCCCGCGACGACGCGGGTGGTACAGATCGATCCGGGTCCGATCCCGACCTTCACGCCGTCCGCCCCCGCGCCGATCAGCGCCTTTGTCGCCTCTGCGGTGGCGACGTTGCCCGCGATCACCTGGACCGCATTGCTCAGCCGCTTGACGCGTTCGACCGCGCGCGCGACGTCGCGGTTGTGGCCGTGCGCGGTGTCGATCACGATCAGATCGCATTCGGCGTCGACCAGCATTTCGGTGCGTTCGAAGCCCTTGTCGCCGACCGTGGTCGCGGCGGCGACGCGCAGCCGCCCCGCGGCATCCTTGGTCGCGTTGGGATAGGTCACCGCCTTTTCGATGTCCTTGACCGTGACAAGCCCGACGCAGCGATACGCCTGGTCGACGACGAGCAGCTTTTCGATCCGGCGCGCGTGGAGCAGCCGCTTCGCCTCGTCCTGGCCGACGCCGACGCCGACGGTGACGAGATTCTCGTGCGTCATGAGTTCGCTGACGGGCTGGCGCGGGTTGGCGGCGAAGCGGACGTCGCGGTTGGTCAGGATGCCGACCAGCGTGCCGTCGGCCTCGACGACGGGGATGCCGCTGATCCGGTGGCGCGTCATCAACGCCTGCGCGTCGGCCAGCGTCGCGGTCGGCGCGATCGTGATCGGGTTGACGACCATCCCGCTTTCGAAGCGCTTGACCTGGCGCACCGCGTCGCACTGCTGCTCGATCTCGAGATTGCGGTGGAGCACGCCAATCCCGCCCAATTGCGCCATGACGATCGCCATGTCGGCCTCGGTCACGGTATCCATCGCCGACGACACGATCGGGATGGTGAGCGCGATGTCGCGGCTGATCCGCGTGGCGGTATCCGCCATGCTCGGCACGATGTCGGATTCGCCCGGGACCAGGAGGACGTCGTCGAAGGTCAGGCCGAGGCGGATATTCACAGGCGGGTGCGCTTCCTGCAGGAGGGCAAGTGGCGGGCCATGTAACCGCATGGGGGGGCGGATGCTAGGGGGCGCGGCAGGCGACCGTGTCGCATTTCGCTTCTCGGGGCCCCGGAAAGTGCTAGATTGGCGGCAACTGCAACAGGAGTGTTCGATGGTTTTGATTGTCGCCGCGCTGGCGCTTGTCCTGGTGCTCTTCTACCTGATGACCAGTATCAAGATCGTCCGTCAGGGTTATCAATATACGATCGAACATTTCGGCCGCTACACCACCACCGCGGCACCGGGGTTCAATTTCTATCCCGCGTTCTTCTATCGTGTTGGCCGCAAGGTGAACATGATGGAACAGGTGATCGATATTCCCGGCCAGGAGATCATCACCAAGGACAATGCGATGATCTCGACCGACGGGGTCGTGTTCTTCCAGGTGCTCGACGCGCCCAAGGCGGCGTATGAGGTGAGCGACCTGTACACCGCGCTGCTTCAGCTCACCACGACCAACCTGCGCACCGTGATGGGGTCGATGGACCTCGACGAGACCTTGTCGAAGCGCGACGAGATCAACGCGCGGTTGTTGACAGTGGTCGATCAGGCGACGACGCCATGGGGGGTCAAGATCACCCGCGTCGAGATCAAGGATATCCGCCCCCCCGCCGACATCGTCAACGCGATGGGCCGCCAGATGAAGGCCGAACGCGAGAAGCGCGCCAACATCCTCGATGCCGAAGGATCGCGCCAGTCGGAGATCCTGCGCGCCGAGGGGCAGAAGCAGGCACGGATTCTTGAGGCGGAGGGCCGCAAGGAGTCGGCGTTCCGCGACGCCGAGGCGCGCGAGCGACAGGCCGAGGCGGAAGCGTCGGCGACGCGTTCGGTATCCGAGGCGATCAAGTCGGGCGGCACGCAGGCGATCAACTATTTCATCGCGCAGAAATATGTCGAGGCGGTCGGCAAGTTCGCGACGAGCCCCAATGCCAAGACCATCCTGTTCCCGGTCGAGGCGACCCAGCTGATCGGGACGCTCGGCGGGATCGGCCAGCTCGCCAAGGAGGCGATGGGCGAGGTCGGTGCCACGTCCGCGACCGAGCCGCGGCGCGGGCCGTTCGAGCTGTCCAAGAAGGAGTAGCGCGCCGGTGTCACTGGATTGGGTTGGGGGCGCGGCGGGGGCGTGGCTGATCGCCGCGCTGGTGCTGGGTATCGCGGAAATCCTGATCCCGGGAGTGTTCGCGATCTTCCTCGCGATCGCGGCGGCGATCACGGGGATCGCGGTGCTGGCGCTGCCCGATCTCACCGCCCCTGTTCAGATCGCGTCGTTCGCGATTTGGAGCACGGTGACGGTGCTGATCGGCAAGCGCTGGTACCGTGACTATCCGCTGGAGACGAGCGATGCGCTGCTCAACAACCGCAGCGCGCGGCTGATCGGCCAAATCGTGACCGTGGAAACCGCGATCGACCATGGCGAAGGGCGGGTGCGGATCGGCGACGGTTCATGGCCCGCGCACGGGCCCGACGCGCTCGTGGGCGAAAGCGTGCGGGTGACCTCGGTGGTCGACGGGGTCGTGGTGGTGGACGCGGTAGAAGACGCGCCTGCCTGATCCCCTTGCCTCCGTTCGTGCTGAGCCTGTCGAAGCACGGCGCGACCGCCCTTCGACAGGCTCAGGGCGAACGGAGGGTTAGACCGCCCGGCGTCAGGCCGCTTCGGCGACCTTGGGCGCTGCCTGGCGGACGCCCTCGTCGACATGCGTCTCGAATTGCGCGAAGTTCGCGACGAACAGGTCGACGAGCCGCGCCGCGGTCGCATCATAGGCCGCCTTGTCGGCCCAGGTCTGACGCGGATCGAGGATCGCGGGGTCGACGCCATCGACCGCAACCGGCACCTTGAAGCCGAAATTAGGGTCGGTGCGGAATTCAGCATCGTTCAGGCTGCCGTCAAGCGCGGCGTTGAGGAGCGCGCGGGTCGCCTTGATCGGCATCCGCGTGCCGGTGCCGTATTTGCCCCCGGTCCAGCCGGTGTTGACCAGCCAGCAATCGACCCCGCCCTTCGCGATGCGGCTCTTGAGCAGATTGCCATAGATCGACGGATGCCGCGGCATGAACGGCGCGCCGAAACAGGTCGAGAAAGTGGCATCGGGTTCGGTCACCCCGATCTCGGTCCCCGCGACGCGCGCGGTATAGCCCGACAGGAAATGATACATCGCCTGGTCGGGGGTGAGCTTGGCGATCGGCGGGAGCACGCCATAGGCATCCGCGGTCAGCATCACTATGTTGTGGGGTACGCCACCCATATTCTCATCGGAGGTGTTCGGGATGAAATCGAGCGGATAGGCGCCGCGGCTGTTTTCCGCGAGGCTGTTGTCGTGAAGATCGAGCTGGCGGGTGAGATTGTCCATCACGACATTCTCGAGCACCGTGCCAAAGCGCTTGGTGGTCGCGAAAATCTCGGGCTCGGCATCTTCCGACAGCCGGATCATCTTGGCGTAGCAGCCGCCTTCGAAATTGAAGACCGCGGTGTCGGACCAGCCATGTTCGTCGTCGCCGATCAAGGTACGGCTGGCGTCGGCGCTGAGCGTCGTCTTGCCGGTGCCCGACAGGCCGAAGAACACCGCGGTCGAGCCGTCGGCCCCCATGTTCGCCGAACAATGCATCGGCATGACGCCCGACGGCGGAAGGAGATAGTTGAGGAGGCCGAACACCGACTTCTTCATTTCACCGGCATAGCGCGTGCCGCCGATCAGGATCAGCTTCTCGGTGAAATTGACCGCGATCACGGTCTCACTGCGGGTGCCGTGGCGCGCGGGATCGGCGCGAAAGCTGGGCAAGTCGATGATCGTATATTCGGCCTCGAAGCCCTTCAGCTCGTGTTCCTCAGGCCGCACCAGCATCGTGCGGATGAACAGATTATGCCACGCGAGTTCGTTGACGACGCGGACGCGGACGCGATGTTCGGGCTGCGATCCGCCGAAGAGGTCCTGGACATACAGGTCTTCGCGGTCATGCAGCGCGGCGTAGAAATCGGCCTTCAATGCCGCGAAATGATCGGGGGTCATCGCGTGGTTCGATTTGCCCCACCACACAGTGTTTTCGGTCTCGGCATCGCGGACGATGAACTTGTCCTGTGCGCTGCGCCCGGTGTGCGGGCCGGTTTCGACGACGAGCGGGCCGTCGGCGGAGAGCTTGCCCTCCTGGCGGGCGACCGCGACTTCGACGAGTCGCGCGGTCGTCAGATTCCAGTGCAGATCGGCGCGGGTGTCGATTCCCTGCGCCTCGAGGCCCGAGGCCGGTATACGGTCGTTCACGAGGGTCCTTTCCCCAACATCGCGTGACGGTCTGATGCCGTCGCTATGCGGACGCCATACGCACCCCCCCGTCCGCGATCAATGCTGTCCATCAGGACTGCGTATCGGAACCGGACATGATCTAGTTGAGCGATCCGCTCCATTCGATTAGGGCCAGCAGATGACGAGCGGACGCCAGCAATGACCGCGACGATCGCGCTGGTCGATGACGACCGCAACATCCTGACGTCGGTCTCGATCGCGCTCCAGACCGAGGGGTTCCTGACCCGCGTCTATGCCGATGGCGACACCGCGCTAAAGGCGTTGATCGACAACCCGCCCGATCTGGCGATCTTCGACATCAAGATGCCGCGGATGGACGGGCTGGAACTGCTCCGTCGGCTGCGCGAGAAGAGTGCCATTCCAGTCATCTTCCTGACCAGCAAGGACGACGAGCTCGACGAGGCGCTGGGCCTGGCGATGGGCGCGGACGATTATATCGCCAAGCCGTTCAGCCAGCGGCTGCTGATCGCGCGGATCAAGGCGATCCTGCGCCGGGTCGAGGTCGTCCAGCAAAGCGCCGAGGGCGATGCGCCGGTCGCGGGCCCGCTCGAACGCGGGCGGCTGACGATGGACCCCGCCCGGCACCGCACCTTGTGGGGCGGCGAGCCGGTCACGCTGACCGTCACCGAATTCCTGATCCTCGAGACGCTGGCGCAACGATCGGGCATCGTGAAGACGCGCAACCAGTTGATGGACGCGGCGTATCAGGACGATATCTACGTCGACGATCGCACGATCGACAGCCACATCAAGCGGCTGCGGCGCAAGTTCCGCCAGGTCGATCCCGACTTCGATGCGATCGAAACCCTCTATGGCGCCGGTTATCGCTTTTCCGAGGAATGATTCGCCCGGGATCGGCGGCGACCTGGCGCTTCGCTGGTCGGGGCAGATCTCGCTTACCCGGCGGATCCTGGCGGTCAACATCCTCGCGCTGCTGCTGCTCGCGGGTGGGTTCTTCTATCTCGAATCCTACCGCAGCCGGATCGTCGACAGCCGGATCGCGCAGACGAGCCGCGAGGCGCGGCTGATCGCGGAATCGCTCGCGATGGTGGCACCCGCGCAACGCGATGCGCTGATCCTGCGGCTCGCCGACGACACCGGCACGCGCGTCCGCGTGTTCGACGCCGACGGCGGTACCGCGATCGACAGCCGGGCGCTCGGCGTGCGCAATTTCCTGTTGCTCGATCCCGACAAGCAGCCGCTCGGCCAGAGCATCGCGCGATTCCTCGACGCGGTGATCGACACCGTCGTCAACGCCGCGCGCGCGCCCTTGTATCGCGAACGCCGCGATGCCCGCGACTGGCCCGATGTCGCCAGGGCGCGGCGCGACCGCGTCGTCTCGACCACGATCTGGCGCGCGCCCGATCGCACCCCCGTGATCACCGCCGCCGCGCCGTTGCCGCACGGCGCGGTGCTGATGACGACGGTCAACGCGCGCGACATCACGCAGACCGTCCGGATCGAACGCTATCGGTTGAGCCTCGTGCTGTTGTCGGTCGCGATCATCTCGATCCTGTTGTCGCTGTTCCTGGCGCGGACGATCGTGCGCCCGTTGCGGCGGCTGGCGCGTGCCGCGGTCCGGGTCAGGCTGGGGCGCGCGCGCGAAGTCGTCGTCCCTCGCCTGCCCTCGCGCCGCGACGAAATCGGCAGCCTGGCGCGCGCGCTGTCCGACATGAGTCTGGCGTTGCGCGCGCGGATCGACGCGACCGAGGCGTTCGCCGCCGACGTGACGCACGAGATGAAGAACCCGCTCGCCTCGCTGCGTTCCGCGGTCGAAGGCCTCGGGCAGGTCAGCGATCCCGCCTTGCGCGACCGGTTGCTGGCGATCGTCCGCGACGACGTGCTGCGGCTCGATCGGCTGATCACCGACATTTCGGAAGCCTCGCGGCTCGACGCACAGCTCAGCCGCGCCGAGTTCGAGCCCGTCGATCTGGTCGCGATGATCGCGGGGCTGGTCGCGCAGCGCCACCAGCGCGGGGTCGAGCGTGGCATCGTGATCCGGTTCGACCATGACCAGCCCGAGCTCGTGACCCTCGGCGAAGGCGCGCGGCTGGAGCGGGTGTTCGAGAATCTGATCGACAACGCGCTCTCCTTCTCGCCCGATGACGGCGAGATCGTGCTGTCGGCGTCACGCGGCACCGGCGCGGAGTCGGGCGAGATCGTGATCCGGGTCGAAGACGAAGGTCCCGGGGTGCCAGAGGACGCACGCGACACGATCTTTCGGCGGTTTCAGTCGGTGCGCCCCGCCAGCGAGGCGTTCGGCCAGCATTCGGGACTGGGCCTCGCCATTGCACGGACGATCGTCGAGGGGCATCAAGGGTCGATCGTCGTCGAATCGCGCGAGGACAGGTTGGGCGGTGCCCGGTTCGTCGTCCGCTTGCCGGTGGCGGATCTTCACCAGGAGCGCGTGTGACAACCATCTCATCCGAATCGCTCCACGCGACCAGCGTCGCGATCGACGGGCAGGCGGTCGTGATCGAGGGGCCGAGCGGATCGGGCAAATCCGACCTCGCGCTCCGGCTGATCGACCGCGGCGCGGCGCTGATCAGCGACGACATCACGCTGATTGTGCGCGTTGGCGGGGTGCTGCGGGTGCGTACGCCCGATTCGATCCCGGCCGCGGTTCGCGCGCGGATGGAGGTACGCGGAGTCGGCATCGTCGCGGTGCCGTACGCCGACGATGTACCGCTCGCGCTCGTCGTCCGATTGGACCATGATGTGCCGCGGATGCCCGAACGCCGCGCTCGGCTGATCGCCGGAGTCGAAGCCCGCGAGGTTCTGGTCGATCCTCGCCCCGCCTCCGCGCCGATCCTGGTCGAACTCGCGCTGCGCCAGCCCGAGGCGACCCCCGGATGAGCGCGGCGCTCGGCCTCGGCAAAGACATCCTGATCGTCACCGGCATGTCGGGGGCGGGCAAGTCGACCGTACTCAACACGCTCGAGGATCTGGGGTGGGAAACCGTCGACAATTTGCCGCTGCGGTTGCTCGATCGGTTGCTCGATGCACCGCTCCCAGAAGGAACGGTGAGCGATGCTCTGCCGCTTGCGGTCGGGCTTGGCCCGCGGACGCGCGACTTCGATCCCGATCGCGTGATCCGTCGCATCCGTGCGTTGCGCGATCACCACGGCCATGACGTCGGGATGCTGTTCCTCGACTGCGCGGGCACCGAGCTCGAACGGCGTTATTCGGAAACGCGGCGGCGCCATCCGCTTGCACCCGATCGGCTGGCGAGCGACGGGATCGCGCGCGAGCGCGAATTGCTCGCGCCGCTGCGCGATTGGGCGAACCGGCTGATCGACACCACCAATTTGCGCGCCAACGACCTCGCGCAGCAGATCCGCGCGACGTTCGAACGCGACGCCGAAGGCCCGACGCTGTCAGTGATTTCGTTCGGTTTCGCGCGCGGATTGCCGCGCAACGCCGATCTGGTGTTCGACATGCGCTTCCTGCGCAATCCGCATTGGGAGCCCGCGCTGCGCGCCGGCACCGGGCTTGACCCCGACGTCGCCGCCTATGTCGCCGCGGACCCCGCGTATGACGCGGCGATCGGCCAGATCGAGGCGCTGCTCGAACTGCTGATCCCGCGCTATCGCGCCGAAGGGAAGGCCTATGTTACCGTCGCGATCGGGTGTACCGGAGGGAGACACCGGTCGGTACATGTCGCGACCCGGATCGGGTCGCGGTTGCGCGATCAGGGATTTTCGCCCACCATCGTGCATCGCGATCTGGGGGCAGCGCCGCAGGACTCGCTGGAAGGGTCCCCGGCGACCAAATGAGTGGAACGACGTCTGACATGATCGGCCTGGTACTGGTGACGCACGGTCGGCTGGCCGAGGAATTCGTGACCGCGATGATCCACGTGGTCGGGCCGCAGGAGGCGGTCGCGACGATCGCGATCGGCGCCGACGACGATATGGAAGAACGCCGCGCCGACATCGCGGCCGCGATTGCCGAGGTCGACGTCGGCCGCGGGGTGATCGTGCTGACCGACCTGTTCGGGGGAACGCCGTCCAACCTCGCGATCTCGTTGATGGAGCGCGGGCGGGTCGAGGTGATCGCGGGGATGAACCTGCCGATGCTGATCCGGCTGGGCTCGGCGCGCAAAGCGATGAAGGTCGGCGAAGCGGTCGCCGCGGCGCGCGAGGCGGGGCGCAAATATATCACCGTCGCTTCCGAAGTCCTGGGCGAGGCCGCGGCGTGAGCGTCGATCGCCGGGTCACCATTGCCAATCGCCGCGGTCTCCACGCCCGCGCGAGCGCGAAGTTCGTGACGCTCGCCGCGACCCAGCCGGTCGAGATTTCGGTGACGAAGGCGGGCGCGGGCACCGTGACCGGCACGTCGATCATGGGACTGATGATGCTCGGCGCGGCGATGGGCGACGAGATCACGATCAGCGCCGCGGGTGATGGCGCGGAGGGGGCGGTGACGACGCTCGTCGATCTGGTCGAGGCGAAGTTCGGCGAGGATTGAGCGATCACGGCCACGCCGCGGTAAAGCCGCGTCGTCGATCGGGGCTTGAGCCCCGTCGGCCGGGTGCCGTTAGTCCGCCTTCCCCTAGCCTTCGGCTAGGGCTACGGCCACGGTACCATGCCCCGCGAGATCACCGCCTTTTCCAACCCGCTCGTCAAATATGCGCGCGACCTGCGCGACAAGCGGCATCGGCGCGCGGCGCGGCAGTTCCTGGCGGAAGGCTTGCGGATCCTGACCGAGGCGCGCGAGACCGCGCGGCTGCCGACGATCCTGTTCTACGCCGCCGCCAGCGCGGATCACCCGCTGGTCCACGCGCTGTCGATGGATGTCGAGGAAGCCGGCGGCGACTGTATCCAGACCACCCCCGATATCCTGGCGAAGCTGTCGGGGAAGGATAACCCGCAAGCGGTGGTCGGCGTGTTCGACGAATTCGAGGTGCGCCTCGCCGATCTCGACCGAACCAGCGCCGACATCTGGCTGGTCGCCGAACGCTTACGCGATCCGGGCAATCTCGGGACGATCCTGCGCACCGGCGATGCGGTGGCCGCGGGTGCGCTGATCCTGATCGGCGAGTGCGTCGATCCCTTCTCGGTCGAGGCGGTGCGCGCGAGCATGGGGGCGCTGTTCACGGTGCCGGTGGTGCGATGCGAATTCGACGCGTTCCATGCGTGGCTGCGCGCGGGACCGGGCCAGTTGGCGGGGCTGAGCCTCGACACCGACACGAGCTATCGCGACGCCACCTATGCCGCGCCGACCTTCCTGCTGACCGGCAACGAGGCGCAGGGGATGCCGCCCGAGATGGCCGCGGCGTGCGACGTGCTGGTCAAGCTGCCGATGCTCGGCAAGGCCGACAGCCTCAACGCCGCCGTCGCGACCGCAGTGATGGCGTATGAGGTGCTGGGGCAACGCCGTTAGGGCGGAATGACATGTCGAAATCGGTCGGTGTCGACAAATCCTCCCCCGCCAGGGGGAGGTGGCAGTCGTCAGGCTGACGGAGGGGGCGGGCACAGGGCGATACTTGGCCGCTTCCCTCCCCCTCCGACCCGCTAGCGCGGCCCACCTCCCTCTGCCGGGGGAGGAGTTTCTTGCGATCGTGGCAGGCGCATCGCGCCACCGTGATGTCCTCACGCACTACACGTCGCCATTGCCATGCACCGCCTCGATGTTGTTGCCGTCGGGATCGAGGACGAAGGCACCGTAGTAACCGGCATGATAGTCCGGTCGCAGTCCGGGGGCGCCGTTGTCGCGGCCGCCTGCGAGCAAGGCTTCGCGATGGAACGCGTCGACCGCGCCCCGGCTTGTCGCAGATAGTGCGATGTGGAGCTTGCCGCGGGTGACGTCGTGTTCCGCGATCCACAACCAGGGACGGGTGTCGCCATAGCCCGCAATCCGGACGCCGTCGCCATGCTCGGGCGGCACCTCGAACAACCGCGTCACCCCGAGTGGCAGAAACGCGCGATCGTAGAAGCTTACCGATCGTTTGTAGTCCGACACGCCAAAAGTGACATGATCGATCATCGCGCTACTCCGCTGCGTCGCCCTGGTTCGCCGCCAACAGCGTCGGCCCCTCCCCGTACCGCGCCAGCGCCTCGACCGGGGGTAATTCAGGAATTTCCTTCGCGGTAGATTCGATGTTCAACTCTTTGAATTTGCGCCCCGTGCTCAAGACATTGCGCTCGAATGAGCCAACAAAATCATTGTAGCGCTTGACCGCTGTGCTCAGCCCGCCACCGACAACACGCATATGCTCCGCAGCCACGGCGAGACGATCATGCATCTCTTTTCCCAACGCGCCGATTTCCTGCGCCTGTTTGGCCATCTTCTCCTGCCGCCAGACCGCGTCGACGGTGCGCGCGATCGCGATGAGGTTGGTAGGAGTCGCGAGCAACACGCGCTTTTCGAACGCGAAATCCCAGAGGGTGGGATCGTGTTCGAGCGCCGCGGAGAGGAAATGTTCGCCGGGGACGAACATGATGACGTAATCGGGCGCGTCCTTGAACTGGCTCCAATAGGCCTTGTTGCCGAGGCCGTTGACGTGGGCGCGCATCGAGGCGGCGTGAGCGTTGAGCCCGCGGGTGCGTTCGTCCTCATCGACCGCGCCGAACGCGTCCTGATAGGCGTTCAAGGACACCTTGGCGTCGATGACGAGGCTGCGCCCGCCGGGCACGCGAACGATCGCGTCGGGGCGGAGCCGCGCGCCGTCGTCGCCCGCAACGCTGACTTCGGTCTGGAAATCGGTGTGTTCGGACAGGCCGCAGGTTTCGAGGACGTTTTTCAATTGCTGCTCGCCCCAGCGGCCGCGCGATTTGGGCGCGTTGCGGAGGGAATTGACGAGCTTGGCGGCCTCGCTCGAGACCTTTTCCTGGCCGACGCGCAAGCCTTCGAGTTGGCCCTTCAGCTGGTCGAACGCGCCCTGACGCTCGATCTCGACCTTGCCGACCGCTTCCTCGTACCGTTGGAGCCGCTCGCTGACCGGCTGGAGCATCGATTTGAGGTTGCGCCCGGTGAGTTCCTCCGACTGTTTGAACCGCGCGTCGGCGCGTTCGAGGAAGCGGGTCTGTGCAGCTTCGAGTGCCTTGTCGGCGGCGGTGGCGAATTGCGTGTTGAGCGATTCGATCGCGCGGGCGTGGGCGGCGTCGCGTTCGGTGGCCTGCGCACGGAAGGCGGCGAGATCGCGCTGCGCTTCGTTGCGTTCGGCCTCGACCGCGTCGCGCGCCTGGCGGACGAGTTCGGCATCGGCGGCGCGGCTCTGTGCGACCGCGAGATCGCTGGCGAGGCTGCTGGTGCGGCGGCTGGCGGCGAGCCAGCCGGTGAGCGCGCCGATCGCAAGCGCGAGGACGGCGACGAGGACGAGTTCGGTCATGCTGCGCCTCCCAAGGGGCGCGCGCGCTTCGACAGGCTCAGGGCGAACGGGGTTGAGTGAGGTACGGACATCGCAGGAACATAGAACGAACGACGCCGCGCGTCAGCCCTTAATCGCGCGTCACGCCGCCTTGCGCTGCTTGTCGAGCTTCTTGAGCAGCATCTGGCGCTTGAGGCGGCTGATGTGATCGATGAACAGCACGCCGTTCAGATGATCGATTTCGTGCTGCATGCAGGTCGCGAGCAGGCCGTCGAGCGTCTCGTCATGCGTCGCGCCGGTTTCGTCGAGCCAGGTCACGCGGCAGGTGGCGGGGCGTTCGACCTCGGCATATTGTTCGGGGATCGACAGGCAGCCTTCGTTGTAGCTGGCCAGCGCGTCCGACACCGCGAGGATCTCGGGGTTGATGTAGACGCGCGGATCACGGATCGGCTTGCCGTCCTCATCCTCCTCGCCTTGGAGATCGATGACGAGGACGCGCGACTCCACCCCGACCTGGATCGCGGCGAGGCCGATGCCGTTGGCGGCGTACATCGTCTCGATCATGTCGGCGACAAGCCCGCGGGTGGCGTCGTCGACCGTCGCGACCGGCTTGGACACGAGGCGGAGGCGGGGATCGGGGATTTCGACGATTTCGAGGACGGCCATGCCGGGTGCGCTAGTTTTATGGGGGGTGGGCGTCAAGGTTCGCAATCCGCTGATTCCTCCCCTGCCCGGGGGAGGATTTGGTCAAGCGACCGGCCGCCTTGCCCTGAGCGCCTGGGCGAGCGTGCCTTCGTCGAGATAGTCGAGTTCACCCCCCACTGGCAGGCCGTGCGCGAGTTGCGTCACCCGCACCGCAAAACGTTCGATCCGTTCGGCAACGTAATGCGCGGTAGTCTGGCCTTCGAGAGTGGCATTCATCGCGAGGACGACCTCGTCGATCCCGCCCGCCTCGATCCGGCGGACGAGGGTATCGATGCCGAGGTCTTCGGGGCGGATGCCTTCGAGCGCGGACAGACGTCCGCCGAGGACGTGGAAACGACCGGGAAAGAGCCGCGCGCGATCGAGTGCCCAGAGGTCCGCGACCTCCTCGACGACGCAGAGCGAGCGCTGGTCGCGGCGCGGGTCGGCGCAGACCGCGCAGGGGTTAGTTGTGTCGACGTTGCCGCAGACGCTGCAGGTCTCGAGGCGTTCGTCGACCGCCTCGAGCGCGGCGCGCAACGGCCCGAGCGCGCCTTCGCGCTTCTTGAGCAAATGGAGCACCGCGCGCCGCGCCGAGCGCGGGCCGAGGCCGGGGAGCCGGGCGAGCGCCTGGGTCAGCGCTTCGATTTCGGGGGACGCCATCGGAGAACAGATAGGGGGTTGCGCCGGGCCGCGCCAGCGCGTTGAAGCGTCCCCCATGCGGATCATCTTCATGGGCACGCCGGACTTCGCGGTGCCGACGCTCGACGCGCTGGTCGCGGCGGGGCACGACCTGGTCGCGGTCTATACCCAGCCGCCGCGGCCCGGCGGACGGCGCGGGCGCGAGCTGGTCCCCTCCCCCGTCCAGCGCCGCGCCGAGGACCTGGGGATCGCGGTGCGCGCGCCCACGTCGTTGAAAGGTGCGGACGAGCAGGCGGGGTTTGCGGCCCTCGGCGCGCAGGTCGGGGTGGTCGCGGCCTATGGGCTGATCCTGCCGCGCGCGGTGCTCGAGGCGCCGGTGCATGGCTGCCTCAACGTCCATGGCTCGCTGTTGCCGCGCTGGCGCGGCGCAGCGCCGGTGCAGCGCGCGATCCTCGCCGGGGATACCGAAACCGGGGTCGGGATCATGCAGATGGAGGCGGAGCTCGATACCGGGCCGGTGCGGATCGAGGGGCGGACGCCGATCGACGGCAAGACCGCGGGTGAGCTCACCGCCGAACTAGCGACGCTCGGCGCGCGGCTGATGGTCGAGGTGCTCGGCGATCTCGCGGCGCATCCGGCGGTGGCGCAGGATGCGGACGGGCTGACCTATGCCGCCAAGGTCGACAAGGCCGAGGCGCAGATCGATTTCGCGAAGTCCGCAGACGAGGTCGAGCGGCTGGTGCGCGCGATGAACCCGGCACCGGGGGCCTGGTTCGAGTTTTCCGGCGAGCGCGTGAAGGTGCTGGCGGCGGACGTGCTGCCCTTCACCTTCCAGGTGCCGGGCGATGTCGTCGACGGGGCGCTGACGATCGCGTGCGGGGACGGCGCGATCCGCCCGACGCTGGTCCAGCGCGCGGGGCGCGGGGTGACGAGCGCGGCCGAGCTGCTCCGCGGCTTTCCGATCCCGAGCGGCAGCGAACTGGCGTGACGCGCTTCGCGTTGAGGACATTGGTGTGACGCGCTTCGCGCTGACGCTGGAATATGACGGGCGCCCCTTCATGGGGTGGCAGCGGCAGAACCACGGGCCGAGCGTCCAGCAGGCGCTCGAAGAGGCGGTGTTCGCGATGACCGGCGAGCGGACCGCGGTGCACGCCGCGGGGCGGACCGACGCGGGGGTCCACGCGCTGGCGATGCGCGCGCATGTCGATATCGCCAAGCCGGTCGCGGCGTTTCGGTTGATGGAGGCGCTGAATGCGCTGGTGCG
This sequence comes from Sphingomonas oligophenolica, assembly GCF_006438955.1. Lineage (GTDB taxonomy): Bacteria > Pseudomonadota > Alphaproteobacteria > Sphingomonadales > Sphingomonadaceae > Sphingomonas > Sphingomonas oligophenolica_A. Next base: position 204,453 of record NZ_RCZK01000002.1, read on the forward strand.
GCCGCGGTCGGTCGCGGTGCTGGCGTGCACGGTCGTCCCCGACGACTGGCATGCGCGGTTTTCTTGCCTGGCGCGCGCGTATGAATATCGGATCGTGACGCGGCGTGCGCCGCTAACGTGGGAGGCGGGGCTGGCGTGGCAGGTCCCGCAGCCGCTCGACGCCGACGCGATGCACGCCACGGCGCAAGTGTTGGTCGGGCGGCATGACTTCACGACGTTCCGATCGGCGCATTGCCAGGCGGATAGCCCGGTACGGACGCTCGATCTGCTCGACGTGGCCCGCGACGGCGAACGGATCGTCGTGAAGGCGGCGGCGCGGTCGTTCCTTCATCACCAGGTGCGATCGATGGTCGGGTGCCTGGCGATGGTCGGGATGGGGCGGTGGTCTTGCGACGATCTGGCGGAGGCGCTGGCGGCGCGGGATCGCGCGAGGCTGGGGCTGAATGCGCCGCCTGACGGGTTGTTCTTCGTGAGGGCGGTGTATCCGTGAGGGTGAAGAAGGGATGTTCGCGCTAAGCCGCGAAGACGCGAAGAGAAGAATTTGTTCGCGCAGAGGCGCAGAGGACGCAGAGGGTTTATTCAGCGCACGAGCGCCCTTCCAACCTGATGATAATGAATACAGCTGCGCTGACGCGCAAGGCCTCTGCGCTCTCTGCGCCTCTGCGCGAAATCTCTTCCCTTTTTGGCATCTTAGCGTCGTCGCGCGAAAACTATCTTACGAACCTAGCCGCGAGTTCGACATGCGTCGACCAGCGGAACTGGCCTACCGGTTGGATCCAGTCGATCCGCCAGCCAGCTTCGCACAGTATCCTCGCATCACGTGCGAAGCTGCTGGGATTACAAGATACATAGGCGATGACGGGGGCGTGGCAGGCGGCGAGCGCCTCGGTCTGTTCGCGCGCGCCCGCGCGTGGTGGATCGAGGATCACCGCGGCAAACCGGTCGAGCTCCGCCACGGTGAGCGGGCGGCGGTAGAGGTCGCGATGGTCGACCAAGACCGGGCGCTGGACGCGGTGCGCGGCGGCCCTGAGCGCGCCGCCGGCATCGCGCGCGCCCTCGGCGGCATAGACCTTGCCGGGGAGCGCGAGCGCGAAGGTGCCGAGCCCCGAAAACAGGTCGGCGGTGGTCGCGGGATTGCCGACCGCGTCGAGGACCGCGGCGACGAGTGCCGCCTCCCCCTCGGCGGTCGCCTGGAGGAACGAAGCGTGCGGGAGCGGCACGGGCAGGCCACCGAGCGTGATCGTGAGCGGTTCAGGCTCCCACCGGGTTTCGGGACCGAGGCCATCGTCGACCGCGAAGCGCGCGACGCCGTGGCGGGTACAGAAATCGACGATCGCGTCGGCGGCCTTGAGCCCTTCGGCGGCGAGGCGGGTGACGAGAATGTCGGGGCCTTGGTCGGCGAGCGTCAGGTGGACGTCGGCGCGACGCTTCAGCCCGAGCTGCGCGAGCAATTTACGCAACGGGGCAACGACCGCGAACAACGCGGGCGCGAGGATGTGGCATTCCTGGATATCGACGATCGTGTGACTGCTCGCCTCGGTAAAGCCCAGTGCCACCCTGCCCTTGCCCTCGGCATGGAGGGTCGCGCGGCGGCGGGTGCGCGGCGGCGAGATCAGGGGCGCGCGGATCGTTGCGGTGAGCCCTTGCGAATCGAGCGTCGAGGCGATCCGGTCAACGACGAAATCGGCGTAGGCAGCATCGTCGAGATGCTGGAGCTGGCAGCCGCCGCAGGTCGGGAAATGGCGGCACGGCGGGGTCTGGTGGTGCGGGCCGGGGATAACCTTGCCGTCTTCGGTCAGCGTGTCGCCCGGCGCGGACAGCGCAGCGTGGCGACCGTCCACGGTCATGCCGTCACCCCGCGCGGCCACGCGGACGATGAGGCCGTCGCTCACAGCGCGCCGCGCGCAGCAGTAAGCGCGACGGCCAAGTCGTCGGCGATGAATGCCTTGTCGCAGCGGCGCGCGGCGTCGGCGTGGAGCCAGACCCCAGCGCAGGCGGCCTCGAACGCATCGGGCAGCCCCGCGCGCATCGCCGCGATCGCGCCGGCGAGGACATCGCCGGTGCCCGCGGTCGAGAGCCAGTCGCTGGCGTGGGCTGCGATCGCGACGCGACCGTCGGGGGCGGCGATGACGGTGTCGGCGCCCTTGTGGACGACGATCGCGTTGGCGCGGGCGGCGGCGCGGCGGGTGCGGTCGATCTTGCTGATATCGGACGTGCCGAACAGCGCGTCGAATTCGCCCGAATGAGGGGTGAGAATGGCGAGTTCCTTGAGGGTGGCGAGGCGATCGGGCGTCACGAGATGGAGCGCGTCGCCGTCGATCACGAACCTATGCGGCGTGGCGAGCGCGGTGTCGAGGCGGTGCTGCGCCTGCGCGTCGCGGCCGAGACCGGGGCCGATCAGAACCGCGCCGATCCGCGCGTCGTCGAGCGCGTCGTCGCGCCACGCGCGGCGGACGATCGCGTGGGGGCTGCCGGGGGCGTCGGTGAGGAGCAGGACATAGCCCGCCCCACTCCGGAGCGCGGCGATGCTCGCGAGCTCGGCGGCACCGGGCATCGCGCCGGGGACGATCGCGACGAGACCGCGGGTGTATTTGTGCGAATCGGGACCGGGATCGCGGAGCGCAGGCGCGGCGAGCACCCGCTCCTGCCCCGCCGCGCCAAGACCGATATCAAGCAGGCGGACCGCGCCGCAATAGCGCGCGGCGGGCTGGAGCAGGTGCGACGGCTTGGCGGCACCGAGTGCGAGCGTGACGTCGAACGCCGGGGGGCGGGTCAGCACCGCCCCGTCGTCGGTGGCGAGGCCGCTGGGCAGATCGACCGCGATGCTGAACTGCGCGGTGGCCTGGAGTTCGTGGAGCCGGTTTGCGATCGCGTCGTCGAGCGGGCGCGAGAGGCCGGTGCCGAACAACGCGTCGACGAGGATCGCGGCGGGCGCGGCGTCGGCGACATCCTCGACCGCGCCGCCCCAGCCGTCGCGTGCCTTGATCGCGGCGGCACTCCTGGGTTCGGCGAGCGCAGCGACGCGGACGGAGAGCCCCGCCGCCGCCAGCAAGTTCGCGGCGACATAGCCGTCACCGCCGTTGTTGCCGGGGCCGCAGAGGATCAGCACCTCCCTGCCCGCGGCGAGGCGGCGGAGCGCGGTGGCGATCCCGGTGCCGGCGCGGTGCATCAGATCCTCGACCGAGACGCCGGTGGCCTCCTCGGCATCGCGCATCTGGGCGGCGGTGAGCACGGGGGTGCCGTCGAGTGGCGTCATGACGCGGAGGTGCCGATCGTCGTGGGCAGGTGATAGCGGTCGCCACCCATCGTGACCTCGATCCCGTCGCTGCGGACGATGCTGACCAGCGCATAGCCCGCGCCATCCGCCGCGACGACGCCGCGACCGTCATGCGTCACGAGCAGGCGATGAAACCTGCCGTCGGGGTGGCGCAGCGTCAGGATCAGGCCGCGATCGTCGGTGGTGAGATCGACGGTGCAGGTGCGCGCGAGCGGCGCGTTGCGGTGTGCGCAGAGGATGTGGCCATCGTCCTCGGCGGCGGCGCGCTGTCGCGCTTCGGCGGCGGCGGGGATCGTCGGGTCGGCGGTCTGGCTGGCCGGGGTGCCGCAGGCGGCGAGGAGGAGAGCGCCTAAGCCAGCCACTTTTCTCCCGTTCGCCCTGAGCATGTCGAAGGGCGTAATCTCCACGTGCTTCGACAGGCTCAGCACGAACAGTTTTCTTGTCGGACGCGTACGACCGAGTGCGTCAGATATCCGCGTAGACATGGGTTTCGGCAGCGGCTCCGGGGTGGGTGACCGCGCCCTTGTACGCCGGGCCGACATTGTGCGCATAGCGCCACAGCGCGCCGGATTGATAATCATTGGCGCGCGGTTGCCACGCGGCCTGGCGCGCGGCGAGGGTTTCCGCTGGGACCTCGAGGTCGATCGTTCCCGCCTCGGCGTCGATCCGGATAATGTCGCCATCCTCGACGAGCGCGATCGGGCCACCGTCCGCGGCTTCGGGGCCGACATGGCCGATGCAGAAACCGCGAGTACCGCCCGAGAACCGCCCGTCGGTGATCAACGCGACCGTCTCGCCCAGCCCCAGCCCATAGAGTGCGGCGGTGGTCGACAGCATCTCGCGCATCCCCGGCCCGCCCTTGGGGCCTTCGTAGCGGATGACGAGCACCTCGCCCTCGGCGATCGAGCGCGCCTCGACTGCGGCAAAGCAATCCTCCTCGCAATCGAAGACGCGCGCGGGGCCGGTGAACTGGAGGCGGTGCATGCCTGCAACCTTGACGATCGCACCGTCGGGGGCGAGGCTGCCACGCAGGCCGACGACGCCGCCGGTCGGGCTGAGCGGCGTCCTGACGTCGTGGATCACCTTCTGGTCGGGGTTCCACGTCACCTCGTCGATGTTCTCGCCCAATGTCTTGCCGGTGACGGTGACGCAATTGCCATCGAGGAATCCGCCAGACAGCATCGTCTTCATCAGCATATAGACCCCGCCCGCCTCGTACATGTCCTTGGCGACATATTGCCCACCGGGCTTGAGGTCGGCGATATAAGGCGTTGATTTAAAAGCCTCGGCGACATCGAACAGGTCGAAGTCGATCCCCGCCTCATGCGCCATCGCGGGCAGATGCAGCGCGCCGTTGGTCGAGCCGCCGGTCGCCGCGACGACGCGCGCGGCGTTGATGAACGCCTCGCGGGTGCAGATGTCGCGCGGCCGCAGGTTGCGTTCGACCAGATCCATGACCTGATAGCCCGCAGCAACCGCGATCTGTTCACGAGATGAATAAGGAGCTGGTACCATGTTGCTGTTCGGCAACGACAATCCGATCGCTTCGCCGACGCAGGCCATGGTGTTGGCGGTGAACTGCCCCCCGCACGCGCCGTGGCCGGGACAGGCGACCTTTTCGAGTTCGGTAAGATCGGCGAGCGGGCAGTTGCCCGCGGCATGCTGGCCCACCGCCTCGAACACGTCGACCACCGTGACGTCCTTGTCGTGATAGCGGCCAGGCAGGATCGAGCCGCCGTAGACGAAAATCGACGGCACGTTGAGGCGGAGCATCGCCATCATCATGCCGGGCAGCGACTTGTCGCAGCCCGCGAAACCGACGAGCGCGTCGTAACAGTGGCCGCGGACGGAGAGTTCGACCGAATCGGCGATGACCTCACGGCTGACGAGGCTCGATTTCATTCCCTGATGGCCCATCGCGATCCCGTCGGTGACGGTGATCGTGTTGAAGCGGCGCGGCATCCCGCCGTTGCGGATCACGCCCGCTTGCGCGGCATCGGCCTGCGCATCGAGCGTGGTGTTGCACGGCGCCGAGTTGTTGCCCGCCGACGCGAGCCCGACGAAGGGCTTCTGGATATCCTCCTCGGCGATCCCCATCGCATAATAATAGCTGCGGTGCGGGGCACGTTCGGGACCCACCGACACATGGCGGCTGGGCAGGCGGGATTTATCGAAACGATCGGTCATGACGTCGGTCTATGTCGCGGGAGAGGGCCGGAGCGCAAGTATCTTACGCGTAATAGCGGATGCGCGCGCGCCGCAGGATGCTGTCCTCAAGCGAATAATAGAGCGAGATCATGCCGTCCTCGATCACGGTCGAGGCGGCGAACGCGATATCGGTCTTGGCGCGGTTGTCAGGCGGCGGCGGCAGGATCACGGGTTCGAGCCCCCTGCCCGTCACCTGCGTATAATCCTTGGAGAAGCTAACCCAGCCGATCCGCCAGCGCGCATCGGCGGTGGCGCCGTTGTAGAACATCACCGGATCGGCACCGGGCAGCTGACAGATCGGGCCGGTCGACAAATGCCAATTGTCCCAGCTGTCGGGGCGGATATCGAACGGATCGTCGACCGATTGCCAGGGGTCGCCGAGCGCAGCGGCGGTCGCCATGCCGATCCGCGACGCAGCGACGCCATGATCGAACGGCGCGGCATATTCGTAGAACAGTCGCGAGTCGCCCGCCGCGGTCTGGGCGAAGGTCGCCTCTTTGATATTCCCCTCGCCCGCGGGGGCCTTCAGCACGACCCTGCGCTTTTCGAGCGCATCGGTCGTCGGCCCCACCGCGGCGACCATCGCGCCCTGTTCGCGACGGGCATCGACCCCGGTGTAATAGACGACATAGCGGTCGGGCAGGACGAGGACGGTCGGGTCCTCGCACCCGCCAGCGTCGACATCGGCGGGATCGGTGCCGGGTACGATCGCGGGTACGGGGTCGAGGCAGAATTCGAGGCCGTCGTCACTCCACCCGCTCGCGATGATTCCGGTCGGATCGTTGTGCCCGAGCGGATCGGGGACACCGCGGACCATGATCCGGTAGCGTTCGCCCTCCTTCCAGACGAACGGGCTCATCAGGTCCATGTCGCCGAGCGGCGATCCAGATGCGATCGTGACGGTGTCGATGCGCTCGACGGCATAGGTCGGCATCAGCTACTCCTCACGCGCCCTGGGCGACGGTAAGCGACAGCGCGCCGTCGATCGTCACGGTGGTGCCGGTAATATAGTCCGCGCCCGGCGACAGCAGGAACGCGACCAGCGTCGCGACCTCGTCGGGGGTGCCCGCGCGTTGCCAGGGGATGTTGGCCGCGAGCTTGGCGCGATACGCTTGGTCGTCCATCGCGCGTTCGTTCATCGGCGTGAGGATCATCCCCGGCGCGACGCCGTTGACCGCGATCCGCTTGGGCGCGAGTTCGAGCGCGAGCGTGGCGGTCAGTTGCGACAACCCGCCCTTCGCCGAATCATAATCGACCCCGCCCGCGCGCGGCGCCTTTTCGTGGATCGAGGAGATGTTGACGATGCGGCCGCCTGCGCCCGCTTTCTCGGCCGCGCGGGCGAAGGCGCGGCAGGTGAGGAACGGGCCGTAGAGATCGGAGCGGACGACACGGTCGAATTGCGCGAGCGCCATGTCGACGATCTTGATGCCACTCATGTTGAGCCCGGCGGAATTGACCAGCCAGGTGGCGGTGCCGAACGCCTGTTCGCACGCGGCGAACACGGCGGCGACCGCGGCTTCGTCGGCAACGTCGCACTGGATCGGGATGGCGTACGCCTGGCCCCCCGCCTCGGCCTGAACCGCCTTCGCCGCCGCCTCGTCCTTATAATAGGTGAAAATGACCTTGGCGCCGCCCTTGGCGAGGGCGCGGACGCACGCGGCACCGATGCCGGATTCGCCGCCGGTCACGATCGCAATGGGGGATGCTGTCATTCCCATTGAGCGCACGGGCCACGCCAGGGTTCCGTTACAACGTCGTCACGATCGCGTCATCCGAGCCACCCCCATCAGTCGTCCGTCCGCAGGTTGCTAAGTCTCCAACGGCGCGCACGACCTAACGATAGGCGCCGATCCGGCCCTTTTGATCGAGCGTGTACAGCGTCGAATTGGCGAGCACCGGGGGCAGCGAGAACGATGCCTTGGTATCGATTGTCGACTGGACGCTGCCATCGCTCGGCGACACGAACGCAATCTGGCCGAGCGAATTGGTCAGGATCAGCCGGTTGCCCGCCAGCACCGGGCCGAACCAGGTGACCTGATCGCCCTTTTGCTTCTTCTGGTTCTTGAACCGCTGGAGCTGCGCGATCCAGCGCGCCTTGCCGGTCGATTTGGCGAGGCAGATGAGCCGCGCGTCATCGGTCACGACGAACAACCATTCGCCCGCGATCCACGGCGTCGAAATTCCCGCGAAATTCTGCTCCCACAGCCGCTTGCCGGTATCGAGTTCGAGCGCGACCATGCGTCCGCCCACGCCGACCGCATAGACCTTGCCGTCGTCGATCACCGGATCGGCGTCGACGTCGGACAGGCTCGATACTGACGTGGTGATCGAGGTGCGCGACAGCGCGTCACCCCACAGCACACGGCCATTTTCGTAGCGATAGGCGTTGAGCTCGCCGCTCGAAAAGCCCGCGACCGCGGTGCCCTGGCTCGCGGCGGGGGCAGCGACGCCGAACACCCCCTGCGATTCGAGCGTACCCGATTGGACCCAGTTCACCTTGCCGGTATCCTGGCTCAGCGCGAACAGCTGGTTGTCCTGGCTCAGGACATAGACGATGCCGTTGGCGATCGTCGGCGACCCGCGCAGCGGGCCGCCGGGCTTCACCCGCCAGACCTCGGCACCATCGGCGGCGTTGAGCGCGACGACATCGCCGAGCCCGTCGGTCGCATAGACCTTGCCGTCGTCATAGCTCACCCCGCCGCCGAACCGGGCGTTGGGGTTTTCCTTGGTGTTGACGATCGAGGTCGACCACAGCGGCGCGCCGGTGTCGGCGGCATAGGCGTGGATCGTCGCGGCAACGTCGGTCGCGAACAGCTTGTTGTCCGCGATGACGGGAGCCGCCGCGAGCCGTTCGCGGTTCGACCCGCCATCGATCGTTGCGGTCCAGGCGCGGGTCGGCGAATCGGCGAGCGTCAGCTGACCCATCGACTTGGCGGCGCTGCCCCCCGGCTGCGCCCAGCTCGCGTTGGTCGCGGGCGCAGGCAGCAACACCTGGATATCGGCGATCGCGGGATCGGTCTGGATGCCGTTTTCGGACACCAGGATCGGCACGCGTTCGCCGATCGTCGGGGTCTTCTTGGGGCCACCGCCCTTGAAGATGCCGCAGGCGCTGAGCGCCATCATCGCGGCGATACCCACGGATACGCGGTACTTGGCTGTCATTTCGCTGGTTGACCTTCGTTCTGGGGAATCGCGTCTACGCCCACTGCACCCGCCATCTGAACCGCACGTTGACGGATCGTGTCGGGCACGGTTTCGTCGGCCGCGATCTTGGCGAACAACGGGCCTGCCAGATTGCTGCGGTTCATCCGCAGGTACGACACCGCGACCATCTCGCCGGCGCTGCCGAACCAGGGATTGCCCGGCACCGCGAGCGCGCGCAGCCGCTCGACCACTGCCTGCGGCGTCAGCGTGTCGAATTGCGCGGCGGTCTGGCGGATGAGCGCCTGGTCGCGGAACGGCTGGGGCAACGTGCTGTCATTCACGACTTCGGCGAACTTGGCCGCGGCACCCTTCAGATCGTTCTTCTGGAGCAGGATATCGGCCTGCGAGAGCGTCGCGAGCGCACGATACCCCGGGCGCCCCGAGGTCGCCAGCTCGGCGAGCGGTGCCGTGGCCTTGGCGACGTCTTCGGCGGCGAGCGCGTCATACGCCTGCTGGAGCGTCTCGCCCTGCTGGCCCGCGACCACCTCGCGATGGTGCTGCCAGTACAGATAACCGCCGAACGCGCCCAGCGCCAGGACGACCGCGGCGACCACCGCGATCCCCCAGCGCTTGCCGAATTCGGCCATTCGGTCTCGACGCAGTTCGTCGTCGACTTCGCGCAGGAAGGCGTCGTTGCTGTTGGGGGTAACGGCCAAGGATGGCTCCGGACGATGATGATGGGGAAGCGCCGCGGACCTTAGCCGCGTGCGGCGCGAAACGGAAGCCGATCAATCCTTGGGGGCGTAGGTCTGTTCCGCGCTCGGGAAACGCCGCGTGCGCACCTCGGCAGCATAGGTCTCGACCGCGCTGGAAATCCGCCCCGCCAGGTCGTCGAACCGCTTCACGAAGCGCGGCGTGCGATCGAACATCCCGAGCATATCCTCGGTCACCAGCACTTGCCCATCGCACTTGGCCGACGCGCCGATGCCGATCGTCGGAATATCGAGCGCCTGCGTCAGCGCGACGGCGATCGGTTCGAGCACGCCTTCGATGACGACGGCGAACGCGCCCGCATCGGCTACCGCGGTGCCGTCGGCGACGATCTTTGCATGTTCCTCCTGGCTCTTGCCGCGCGCCGCATAGCCGCCGAGCGCGTTGACCGCCTGCGGCGTCAGCCCGACATGCGCCATCACCGGGATCCCGCGCGCGGTCAGGAAACGAATCGTGTCGGCCATCGCCTCGCCGCCTTCGAGCTTGACCGCCGCCGCGCCGGTTTCGGCCAGGATGCGGCTGGCTGAGGTGAACGCCTGCTCGGGCGAGGCTTCATAGCTGCCGAACGGCATGTCGATGACGACCAGCGCGTGAAAGCTGCCACGCACGACCGCGGCGCCGTGCGCGCACATCATGTCGAGCGTGACCGCCAGCGTCGAGGGCAGGCCGTAGATGACCTGGCCGAGCGAATCGCCGACTAAAAGGAGGTCGCAATGCATGTCGAGCAACTGCGCCTGGCGCGCGGTATAAGCGGTCAGCATGACCAGCGGCTCGTCGGTCTTGCCTTCGAACTTGCGCCGCTTGATCGCCGGCACGGTGAGCCGTTTGAGCGGCGTCGGCGTCGGGTTGGCGCGGCTGGTCGAGGTATCGAGCGTGTAGGTCGTGGACATGGCCCCGTCTCTACCCGCGTCGCGTCACGCGATCCACCCTCGCCGCTGCGCATGGCGGGCGAGCCAGATCTCGAACCCGGTGATCACGACGATGACGATCGGAAACCCCGCCGCGCCGACGCCGCGATGCGCCAGGATATCGGTGGTGGCGAACAGCCAGCCGAACTGGACGATCACCGCGATCAGCGCGACGACGAACAACGGCCGCGCGAACACCGATCGTGCGAGCAGCGCCAGCGCGCCGAGGAACCCGGTCCCGACCGCGACCGCATAGACCGCGTTGTACCAGACCGGCAGCGCGGCGTAGAGCGCGCGCTGATACGCGTCGGCGGGCCCCATCGCGTCCGCGCCGAGCCTGAATTGCTGGTACCAGGCGAAACACCCAGCCGCCCCCCAGGCGAGCAGCACCACCGCGAAGATCCGGAACCATGTCGGCATCGGCTGACGAACGAAGGCCATGGCCCCTCTCCCCCCTGATTATCGCCGCAATCTGCCCGCATCGTTACGCAAGCGCAACCGACGCCACGGATCAGCTGAACAGCGCGGCATAAGTAGCGGGATCGAACCCGATCCTGACCTCGCCGCCAGCGTCCAGCACCGGGCGCTTGATCATCGACGGCTGCGCCAGCATCAGCGTGATTGCGCGATCGCGGTCGATGCCCGTTTTCTCGGCATCGGGCAGCTTGCGAAACGTTGTCCCCGCGCGATTGATCACCGCCTCCCACCCCGCGCGATCGACCCACGCCTCGACCAGAGCGCGCTCGACGCCCTGCATCTTGTAGTCGTGGAACCGGTACGCGACGCCGTGCGCATCGAGCCAAGCGCGCGCTTTCTTCATCGTGTCGCAGTTGCGGATGCCGTAGAGCGTCGGCGTCATCGATGGTCCTTTTGACAATGGGGCTTAGTGAAACCGATCGTTAGTTCAAATTCGCGATAACGCCACATGACCAGCGAACATCAGCGTCCGCAAAGACTCGCAATTCTAATCGATGCGGAAAATGCCTCTCCGCGCGTCGCGCAGGGACTTTTTGAAGAGGTGGCTGCAATCGGCGAGGCAAGCGTGCGCCGAATATACGGCGATTTTTCAGGTTCACGGTTAAAGGGGTGGTCGGAGGTGCTGGCGATCTACGCGATCAATCCGCGCCAAAACTTTGCCAGTACGATCGGCAAAAACGCTTCGGATATTGCATTGGTGATCGATGCGATGGATTTGCTTTACACCGGCCGTTTCGACGGCTTTTGTCTCGTTTCATCTGATAGCGACTTCGCAGGGCTGGCGGCACGCATCCGCGAGCAAGGCGTCGATGTCTACGGATTTGGCGAACGCAAGACCCCGGACGGTTTCCGGAAAGCCTGCAAACGGTTCATCTTTACCGAAAACCTCACCTGTCTGGCGGGGACGTGTTCGCTGCCGATCACCGGGACGACGGACGCGGCGATGAACCATTCGGCGTCACTAAAGCAACCTCCAGACGCAGCAGAGCCGCATATCCGAACCGCAATGGCCCAACTCGATGATACGAATGGCTGGCATTTTCTCGGCGCGGTGGGTTCGCGTCTCGCCGTTCTAATGCCAGACTTCGACGCGCGAACCTACGGCTGTTCCAAATTGGTCACCCTGATCGAGAAATTGGAAGCATTCGAAATTCGCCGGGACAATCTCAAGGTCTACGTCCGCCCGAAGGAGGTCGTCGGCACTTGATATTCGCGCTGCGGTCACGGATCCCTCCACCCGCGCGCCCTAGTAGCTATGCCGTGCGCACCGAGGTATCAGGCGCAGCATGAAGCCATCCGCGTTTGCCTCGATCCATCGTCACGGGCTGATCCGCGTCGCCGCCGCGACCCCGCTTGCCAGCGTGGGCGACACCGTCGCCAACGCCGGTGCCGCGATCGCGCTCGCGAAACAGGCGGATGGCGAGGCGGTCGATCTGGTCGTCTTCCCCGAACTCAACCTCAGCTCCTACGCGATCGACGATCTCCACCTCCAGGCCGCGCACCAGCGCGCAAGCGAGGCGGCGCTGCTCCGGGTCGCGCAGGAGACCGCGAAGACGCGCGCGGCGTTGCTGGTCGGCGCGGCGCTGGTCCGGAACGGGCGACTGTATAATTGCGCGGTCGCGCTCCACCGCGGACGGATTCTGGGCGTCGTGCCCAAGACGTTCCTGCCCAATTACCGCGAATATTACGAAAAACGCTGGTTCGCGAGCGGGATGGGGCTCAGCGGCCTCTCGATCGACGTCGGCGGCGAAGCGGTGCCGTTCGGCACCGACTTGATCTTCGCGGCGCGCGACCTGGCGCATTTCACCTTCCACGCCGAAATCTGCGAGGATTATTGGGCACCCACCCCGCCCTCGACCGCAGGCGCGCTGGCGGGTGCGCTGATCTGCTGCAATCTTTCCGCCTCGAACATCGTCATCGGCAAGGCGCGCGAACGCGCGATGCTCGCCGCGTCGCAATCGGCGCGCGCGGTGTGCGCTTATGTCTATTCGGCGTCCGGCCCCGGCGAAAGCACGACCGAGGTCGCGTGGGACGGTCAGGGGCTGATCCACGAACTCGGCGAACAGCTCGCCGAATCGCAGCGGTTCGGCGAGGCTGCGGAGCTGCTGATCGCCGATGTCGACACCGGGCGGCTGATCCAGGAACGGCTGCGGATGGGGACGTTCAACGATGCCGCGATCGCGAGCGGACATCCCGAGACGCGGTTCCGCCGGATCGGCTTCGATCACCAGCCCGACTTCGCCGACGTCGGCCTGCGCCGCGCGATCCGCCGCTTCCCGTTCGTCCCCAACGCTCCCGAAAAACGCGACGCCGATTGTTTCGAGGCGTTCAACATCCAGGTCGAGGCGCTCGCCAAGCGGCTTACCGCGGCGAAGGCCGATCGGATCGTGATCGGGGTATCGGGCGGGCTCGATTCGACCCACGCGCTGATCGTCGCGGCCAAGGCGATGGACCGGCTCGATCGGTCGCGCAGCGACATCCTGGCATTCACGCTGCCGGGGTTCGCGACCGGCGACGATACCAAGGCCAATGCCTGGGCGCTGATGAAGGCGCTCGGCGTGACCGGCGAAGAGATCGACATCCGCCCCGCGGCGCGGCGAATGCTCGAGGACATCGCGCACCCGTTTGCGGAGGGCGAACCGACCTATGACGTGACGTTCGAGAACGTTCAGGCGGGACTACGCACCGATTATCTGTTCCGCCTCGCCAACCAGCGCGGCGGGATCGTGCTCGGCACCGGCGACCTCAGCGAGATGGCGCTGGGCTGGTGCACCTATGGCGTCGGCGACCAGATGAGCCATTACGCGGTCAACGTCGGCGTCCCCAAGACGCTGATCCAGTTCCTGATCCGCTGGTGCGTTCGCACCGACCAATATGACGCCGCGACCGACGCGATCCTGGAGCGCATCCTCGCGACCGAAATCTCGCCCGAACTGGTGCCCGCGGGCGCCGACGGCGCGATCCAGTCGACCGAATCGATCATCGGCCCGTACGCGCTCAACGACTTCTTCGCGCATTACGTGATCCGCCACGGCATGGCGCCGTCGACGATCGCGTTCCTCGCCTGGCATGCGTGGCGCGATGACGAGGCGGGGCGCTGGCCCGAGGATTTTCCGGTCGCGGCGCGCACCGCCTACGACCTGCCGACGATCGTCGCCTGGCTCGAGAAATTCCTGGTCCGCTTTTTCGCGACGAGCCAGTTCAAACGCTCGGCGATGCCGAACGGGCCGAAGGTGTCGGCGGGGGGCGCGCTGTCACCGCGTGGCGACTGGCGCGCACCGTCGGATGGCATCGCAGGCCCCTGGATCGACGAACTGCGGCGCAACACGCCGTAGAAACTTGCGTTAATTCGCGCGGACGCTCATTATGAAGCTCTGATGACAACGCCTCCCCCGGATGGATCGCGCGATCGCCGGATCGAGGACCCATCGAATCTCTGGATCATCCACCCCGCCGGACGCGCGCTCCTGCCGCGAGCGTTGACGCTTGGCGTATCCGCGAACAGCGTCTCGATCGCGGGACTGGTGCTCGGCGGCGCGGCAGCCTTCGCCTATACGCAGTGGGACAGTCCGGTCTTCGCACTGGTCGGGTTGCTCTTCTCGATCGGCTGGCTGATCGCGGACGGGCTCGACGGGATGATCGCGCGCGCGACCCACACCGCCAGCGCGCTCGGACGCGCGCTCGACGGGTTGTGCGATCACGGCGTGTTCGCGCTGATCTATATTTCGCTGGCGCTGTCGATCGGGACCGCGGGGGGGTGGGCGCTCGCGCTCACCGCCGGGCTGGCGCACGCGATCCAGTCGAGCTTGTACGAGGGCGAACGCGCGCGCTTCCATCGCCGTATCAAGGGGGTCGCGCTCGCCGTGCCGCCCGCGCCGACGGGCATGCTGCTGGTGCGGATCTACGATTCGGTGGCGGGCAGCCTCGATCGGGTGTCGATGCCGTTCGAACGCCGGATGGCGCGCGCCGCCGATCCCGTCGCGTTCGGACGACGCTACGGCGAATCCGCCGCGGCACCGTTGCGATTCATGTCCTTGCTGACCGCGAACATGCGTGTATTTGCGATCTTCATCGCGTGTCTTGCGGGCAATCCGCGCATCTTTTGGTGGATCGAAATCGTACCCATGACGATCATCCTCGTCACCGGTATCGCACTCCACCGTCGCATCGAACGCCAGCTTGCGGGCGGCGTATCGCCGTCCATCCGTCTCTCGAACGAACAGGGTAATACATGAGCAACATCCGGGTCGCCATCGTCGGCATCGGCAACTGCGCGAGCAGCCTCGTCCAGGGGCTGGACTATTATCGCGAAGGCAGCAACGATCATGTCGGGCTGATGCACTATGAACTCGGCGGCTATAAGCCGAGCGATATCAAGGTGGTCGCGGCCTGGGATGTCGACAAGCGCAAGGTCGGCCACGACGTCGCCGAGGCGATCTTCGCCAAGCCCAACTGCACCGCGGTGTTCCAATCGTCGGTCACCACGACCGGCACGATCGTCCGCATGGGCAAGGTGCTCGACGGCGTCGCCGACCATATGAGCGATTACAAGGACGACCGGACCTTCATCGTCGCGAACGATACCCAGCCGTCCAAGGCCGATGTCGTCGCCGAACTCAAGCGGTCGGGCGCCGACGTGCTGATGAACTATCTGCCCGTCGGCAGCCAGCAGGCGACCGAATTCTACGCCGAATGCGCGATCGAGGCGGGCGTCGCCTTCGTCAACAACATCCCCGTCTTCATCGCATCGAACGCCGAATGGGCGAAGCGGTTCGAGGATGCGGGCGTCGCGATCATCGGCGACGACATCAAGGCGCAATTGGGGGCGACGATCGTCCACCGCGTGCTGACCGACCTGTTCGCCAAGCGCGGCGTCAAGCTCGACCGGACCTACCAGCTCAACACCGGCGGCAACACCGACTTCCTCAACATGTCGAACCACCGCCGCCTCGAATCGAAGAAGATTTCGAAGACCGAGGCGGTCCAGTCGGTCGCCGCCGAGCGGCTCGACGACGACAATGTCCATATCGGCCCGTCGGACTATGTGCCGTGGCAGAACGACAACAAGGTGTGTTTCCTGCGGATGGAAGGCCAGTTGTTCGGCGGCGTCCCGATGAACCTCGAACTGCGCCTGTCGGTCGAGGATTCGCCCAATTCGGCGGGCGTCGCGATCGACATGATCCGCTGCGCCAAAATCGCCAAGGATCGCGGCATCGCAGGCGTGATCGACCCCGCGTCCGCCTATTTCTGCAAGCATCCGCGCACCCAGATGACCGACGACCTGGCGCAGATCGCGGTTGAGACGTTCATCAAGGCGGCGTGAGATGATCGGGACCGGGCTGGTCCTTGCCGCCGGTGAGGGTAGCCGGTTGCGCGATACCACACCGTTCAAGCCGCTGTGCCCAGTCGCCGGGCGCGCGTTGATCGACCGCGCGATCGACACCATGGCCGACGCGGGGATGACCCGCGTCGTCGTGTCGCTCGGCTATGGCGCCGACGCGATCGCCGCGCATCTCGCCGCCCGCGACTGGCCGATCGCGGTCGAGACGGTGACGACCGATTACCGCCAGCCCAACGGGGTGTCCGCGGTCGCCGCGCGTGCCGCGGTGAGCGACGGCGGCGCGGTGATGGTGATGTGCGACCATCTGTGCGAACCGCGCCACTATCACCGGCTCGCTGCGGCGGGGTTCGGCGACGGCTTGGCGCTCGGGATCGACCGGCGGCTCGGGCATCGCTGGGTCGACCCCGAGGACGTCACCTGCGTCGCGACCGAGGGCGACGCGATCGTCGCGATCGGCAAGGGGCTCGAACCGCATGACTGCTACGACACCGGGGTGTTCGCGGTGGGGCCGCGGTTCTTCGCAGCGCTGGCCACGCTCGCCAACCCGTCGCTGACCGAGGGCGTCCGGCTGCTCGCCGCGGATCGTGCGGCACGGGTCGTCGATTGCAGCGACTGCGACTGGATCGACGTCGACGACGCCAAGGCGCTGGCGCATGCCGAGGCGTGGCAGTCCGCGCTGGCGGGGTAGCATCGGTCGCGATCAGGCGATGGTGTCGATCCAGGCGGGTAATTCGGAAAGCCGGTCGAATTGGCGCAAGCGGGGGTGGCCCGATGGCGCATCGGCGGCCTCATGGCTCCACGCCCCCTCCTGGGGAATATAGGCCGCCCATGCCCCCGCGGCCAATGTCGGGACGATATCGGAGCGCATCGAATCCCCCGCCATGACCGCCTCCGATGGCGTCACCGCATGGCGGCAGAACAATTGCGTGAACGTCTCGCGGGTCTTGTCACTGACGATCTCGACGCCGTCGAACCATTCCCCCAGCCCAGAGGCCGCGAGCTTCGCCTCCTGATGGAGCAGATCGCCCTTGGTCACGAGCACCAACCGCCCGCGCGCCGACAACGCGCCGAGCGTTTCCGCGATATCATCGAACAGCTCGACCGGATGCGCGAGCAACGACCGCCCCGCCGCCAGGATGTCGCCGATCATCGCCGCCGACACCGCGTCGGGCACCAACTCCACCGCGGTCTCGATCAACGATAGCGTGAAGCTCTTCGCGCCATAGCCATAGAGCGGCAAGTTGCGCGCTTCGCGCACCGCCAGCGCCTCGCGTGTGACCTTCGCTTCCGCGAACGGCGCCAGGATCGCGGCGAACGCCTCCTCCGCCGCGTTGAAATGGCGCATATTGTGCCACAGCGTATCGTCGGCATCGAGGCAGATAAGCTTGACCGGCATCCTCCGCCCCTAGCCAATCGCGCGATCGATCCGCAAGCGCTGGTGCCGCCCGCAGCGCGGTTCGCGCGCACCGCAAAGGAAATGGCGGAGAGGGTGGGATTCGAACCCACGGTACCCGTAAAGGCACGCCGCATTTCGAGTGCGGTACATTCGACCACTCTGCCACCTCTCCGCGAGGTCGTTGCCGGTTCGCGCACGGGGCGGAACCGGCCGGTCTGCGGCGCGCCCTAACCCAAGGTTCGGAACCGTGCAAGCCGCTCGGCTTGTGCAGCGCGGAAAGACCATTAGATTGGGGTCATGCCCCGACATGACCCCATCAGCCCCGATTCCCTGCGTCGCGTCCCCACGATCGACATCGCCGCCCCCGCGGTCGCGCACGCGCGGTTTTCGATCGGCGACGTGGTGCGCCACCGGATGTTCGATTTCCGCGGTGTGATCTTCGACGTCGACCCGGTCTTCGCCAATACCGAGGAATGGTACGACGCGATCCCCGAAGGCCTGCGCCCGACCAAGGACCAGCCCTTCTATCACCTGCTCGCCGAGAACATGGAATCGAGCTACGTCGCCTATGTCAGCCAGCAGAATCTGATCCCCGACGACAGCGACGAGCCGATCGAGCATCCCGCGATCCCCGGGCTGTTCGGCGATTTTGCCGATGGCCGTTACGCGCTGCGCCGAGAACACCGCCACTGATCCCCAGCATCGACGTCGGCCTTGGTGACCGCATCGGGGAGGAGCCATCGGCCCCTCCCCTTTTTCATGGCTTGATCAGAAGTCGAACGCGACCCGGCCGTACAGGAACCGACCGTTGAAGCCGAACGGCGACAGGCTGGAATAGGGCAGGAAATACGCGTTGTTGCCGAACGCGCCGCCCGCGGGCGATTTGGTCGGATAAACGTCGAACACATTGTCCGCGCCGACCGCGAATTCGATACCCTGGATCGGCTTCACGCGCACCTCGACATCGGTGACCCATTTGGGTTGGAGCGTGAAGTCGGTCGACGCCTGGCCTGCGGGAATGGTGAGGTCGCTCGATCCACCCGCCGACACCACTTTGCCGAAACGGTTGGTCCGCGCGGTGAAGCCGACCGGCCCGTTGTCGTAATCGATCCCCAGGTTGAGCTTGTCCTTAGGCTGGCCGTTGGTCAGCCGGATCGATTCGGCGCGCCCGTAGAGGATGATGTTGGGCAGCGATGGCAACACCGCGCGCTTGGTGATCGACTGGGTATTGTAGTTATACCCCGCGGTCAGCCGGATCGTGCCGATCCCCATGTCGGGCAGGCGATAGGTGCCGACGATGTCGACGCCCTCGGTCTTGGTGTCCGCGCCGTTGACGAAGAACCGCGCCGAACTGACCCCGACGATGCCGTTGGCATTGAGCAGGTTGACGACCGCAGTGCCGGTCAGATTTTCGGTCAGCAACACCCGATCGCGAATCCGGATGTTGTAGTAATCGGCAGTCAGGCTGAGCCCGGGGATCGGATCGAAGGTGATCCCGCCACCGAAGTTGAGCGCCTTTTCGGGCTTGAGCGGCTTCGACCCCAGCGCCACCGCGACCGGGCTCGACACCGGCACCGTCAGCACGTCGAGCAGCGTCGCGACGCCGTTGACGAAGGTGGAATTGGTCGAGGTGGTGCTGAAATATTGCTGCGCCAGGCTCGGCGCGCGGAAGCCGGTCGACACCGATCCGCGGATCGCGATGCCGCGGACCAGCTCGAACCGGCCCGCTGCCTTGCCGTTCACGGTGCTGCCGAAATCGCTGAAATGCTCGTACCGTCCGGCCAGCTGAACGCTCAGGCGATCGGACACGTCGGCATCGAGCTCGCCATAGCCTGCGAAGCTGTCGCGCGACACATCGACCTCGTTGGCGGGCTTGAACCCAGGAAACACCTGCGCGCCCGGGGCCGCGCCGCGGGCCGCATACTGTCCAGCAACGTAGCTCGCGACCTCGCCGCGGAAGATGCGGAAATTCTCGTTGCGATATTCGCCGCCGAACGCGATGCCGAGCGACTTGAAGAAGCCGACGTCGAACTTGTGGCTGATGTCGAGGTTGGCGACGGTCTGCCCCGCGGCAAGCCCGCCCGCGTTGAACCGTTTGGGGCTGTCCACCCCGCCCAGCGACACGTTGAAGCTGTCGATCGTATCATACAGCAATTTGTTGCTGCCATAAACCACTGACAGATCGCCGTTCCATCCGTCGATAAAATCGCCGCGAACCCCGCCCGCGATCGACACATCTTCGATCTCGCTCTGGATCTTGGGCAGGAAACCGTCGGCGTAATAGGGCACGAACGTCGTCGTCGACGCCGCGAAGTCGCGGTTGCGCGCATCGTTGGCGCGGCGATAGAAGCCCGCCCCGATACCGTCGCGGATGCCATAGCTGCCGAAGGTGTAGAGCTCATACTTGCCGAGCGTGGTCCCCGCGTTGAGGAACAGGTTGTAATCGTCGGTCAGCCCGTCACCATAGCCGTGGCTGAAACGGTTGAAGGTCAGTTCGCGCGGATCGCCGATCGTCGGATATTGGCGGCGCGGATCGGCGCCCGATCGGTTGGTCGGCTGGCGATCGCGGAACTGGCTGGTGAAGACGAAATAGCTGCCCTCCGCCATCGGCAGGCCGATCGAGGCGGCGAGCGTCAGCGTGTCGCCATCGTGGCGAACCCGCTCGTCGCCGTAATTGAGCTGGAGCAGATCGTTGTTGCCCCCGCCCGCCGCCGCAACGACCGGCTGTCCGTTCGCGCCGACCGCCACGCCGGTGACGTTGTTCACGCCGTCCATCTTCGTGCGATACTGGCCAAAGGTCACCGATCCACGCACGCCGGGGCGTTTCGACAGTTGGATGTTGATGACGCCCGCGATCGCATCCGATCCGTACAGCGACGACGCGCCGTCGCGCAGCACCTCGATCCGGTCGATCGCGATCGGCGGAATCTCGTTGAGATCGACCGCGCCCGATCCGCGCCCAACCGACCCGTTGAGGTTGAGCAGCGCGGATTGATGCCGCCGCTTCCCGTTGACGAGCACCAGCGTCTGATCGGGCGCGAGCCCGCGCAGCGTCGCGGGGCGCAGCGAATCGGTGCCATCAGTCAGCGATGGCTGCGGGAAATTGAACGACGGGACGAGCTGGGTCAGCAGCTTGTTGGTCTCGGTATAACCGCCGTTGGTCAGCTGATCGCCGCCGATGACATCGATCGGCACCGGGCTGTCGGCGATCGTGCGGCCCGCGATCCGGCTGCCGGTGATCAGAATGTCTTTCTGCGGATCGGCCGCATCGGATGCCTGGCTATCGGCCGACGCAGTTTCCTGCGGCGGCGTGGTCACGACCTGCGCCAGCGCAGCGGCGGTCAAAGCGAACGGCGAGCAGCCGATGACGAGCAACCCAAGCAACGAACGACGCATGGCGCGATCCCCCAGTGTAACGAAGCAGCCCCCTGCCCGCTTCTCCACGACACTTTATGAGCCGTAGCCATCGTAACAAGACCGTAATAATGCAGTGAGCGATATTGCGCTGCGGTTGTGGCCGCTTTGCCACAATGCCCCTCGCCACGCCTTCGCGGTTGACAGGTGGGGCGCTCTCACTTAGCTGCCTCCCCTCATCCCGACGGGCTTGCTCGTGCGGGTACTTGTAATTTGGGAAGTGACTAAAGCCATGTTCGCTATCGTGCGCACCGGCGGCAAGCAGTATCGCGTCGCCGCCGGAGACAAGATCGTCGTCGAAAAGATCGACGGCGACGCCGGATCGTCGGTAACCTTGGGCGACATTCTGCTCGCAGGCGAAGGCTCCGAGCTGAAGAGCGTCGAAGGCCTGACCGTGACCGCGGAAGTGATCGCGCAGGCGAAGGCCGACAAGGTCATCGTGTTCAAGAAGCGCCGCCGGCACAATTATCGCCGCAAGAACGGCCATCGCCAGCAGCACACTATCCTGAAGATCACCGCGATCGGCAGCGAAGAAAAGAAGAAGGCCGCCCCCAAGAAGGCAGCCGCCAAGAGCGCCGAGGGCGATGCCCCGGCCGCGCAGGCGTAAGGAGTAGTTCGAGATGGCACATAAGAAAGCAGGCGGTTCGTCGCGCAACGGTCGTGATTCGGCCGGTCGTCGCCTTGGCGTCAAGAAGTTCGGTGGCGAGATCGCGATCGCGGGGAACATCCTCGTGCGTCAGCGCGGCACCAAATTCTATCCCGGCACCAATGTCGGCATCGGCACCGACCATACGCTGTTCGCGCTGGTCGATGGTCGCGTGACCTTCAAGGAAGGCAAGCTTGGCCGAAAGTTCTGCTCGGTCGAGATGCTGGCGCAAGCGGCCGAATAACATCGGGTAACCGGACGGGTTGCCCACCAGGGTGACCCGGTAGCGCCGCTCAGGCGGCGCCAACCAAATCAGGGAGACGGGTCGCCCCGGCTCCCTTTTTTCTTGCTCCCACAACATCGGTGTCGCGAGCCCGTCATGGTGACGTGCTTGGGGCGTCGGCAGGTGAGGAGTGCCTAATGATGTTCGCCCGGACGAAGAGACTGACCTTGCGGCCAGGCTGGCCCGAGGATGCGCCCGCGCTACACGCCGCGATCGCGCATGAAGACGTGGTCATGAAGCTGGCAAAGGTGCCTTGGCCTTACACGCTCGCCGATGCCGCCTGGTTTCTGGGGCTGGAGCGCGATGCCGCAACCGCCCAGTTTGTCATCTGCGATCACGAAGCGGGCGCCCCGCGCGTGATCGGTACGATCGGGATTCACCGTGAGGGCGAAGCTTGCGTGTTCGGCTATTGGCTGACCCCGTCGGCTTGGGGTCGCGGCTATGCGACCGAGGCAGGCCGGGCGGTGCTCGACATCGCGCGCCATGCGCTGCCGATCCGGCGGCTCAACGCATCCTATTTCGTCGACAATCCCGCATCGGGCCGCGTACTGCGCAAGCTCGGCTTCCGGGAGACCGGACGGACGGTCTCGATGCGGACGCTGGCGCGGCGCGAACCGGTCGAAGCGGTGCTCGTCGAATGCGACCTCGACGACCAAGACCGACCGGCGGCGTCGATCGCGGCGTGACCGAAATTCACCCTCTTCGGGACGAGGGACTGTGCGGGAAGCGAATGGTGGAGGGGTCCGCAGGTGCTGCGCTGCGTTGCTGCCCCACCACCCGCCTACGGCTGGCCCCTCCCCGTGCCGGGGAGGAATGAAGCGTCACTCGCCTTGCCATCGCCCCCAAAACCACCGACAGCGACCGGATGTCCGTTACCCCCCTTCCCATCCGCAAACGCCTGTCCCCCGAAGAATCGCGCGATGCCGCGCTGGAAGCGGCGCGCGCGCTGCTGGTCGAGGTCGGGCCGCAGGCGGTGACACTGAAGGCGGTCGCGTCGCGGATCGGGCGGACTCATGCCAACGTGCTCCACCATTTCGGCTCCGCCGCGGGATTGCAGCAGGCGCTGATCGAGCGGATGGCGAATTTTATCACCTCGACGATCCGCGACGCGGTGCTGCGCCAGCGCGATACCGATCAGGAACCCGGCGAGGTCGTCGACCTCGCGTTCGAGGCGTTCGGCGAGGGTGGCGCGGGGGCGCTGGCGAGCTGGATGATCCTCAGCGGCAATGAGGACGCGCTCGATCCGATCCTGAAGGCGATCCACGATCTGGTCGACGAGCTCGCGGCGGATCATTCGAAACCCGATCGCCCGATCCAGGATGACACGCTCCAGCTCGTCCTCATGGCGCTGGGCGACGCATTGTTCGGGGGGCCGCTCACCCGCGCGCTCGGCTTGCCACGCGATCGCGCGCGCACGCTGGCGCGCGCGATGATGCGCGATGGCAGGGGTAGCTGAGATGCATTTTCTCGATCAGGCCAAGATCTTCGTCCGCTCCGGCGCGGGTGGCCCCGGCGCGGTAAGCTTCCGCCGCGAAAAGTTCATCGAATATGGCGGCCCCGACGGCGGCAACGGCGGCAAGGGCGGCGATATCGTGTTCGAAGCGGTCGCGGGGCTCAACACACTGATAGACTTTCGCTACACCCAGCATTTCCGCGCGCCGCGCGGCAAGGGCGGATCGGGCAGCAATCGCACCGGCGCGGGCGGCGACGATCTGGTCATCAAGGTCCCGGTCGGCACCCAGATCCTCGACGAGGAGCGCGACGAGGTACTGTTCGATTTCACCAAGGTCGGCCAGCGCGAGATATTCCTGCGCGGCGGCGACGGCGGGCGCGGCAATGCGAGCTACAAGACCTCGACCAACCGCGCGCCGCGCCAGCACGGCACCGGCTGGCCGAGCGGCGAGGCGTGGCTGTGGCTGCGGCTGAAGCTGCTCGCCGACGCCGGGCTGGTCGGGCTCCCCAACGCGGGCAAATCGACCTTCATCAACCAGGTGACCAACGCGCAGGCGAAGGTCGGCGAATACGCGTTCACCACGACGCGACCGCAATTGGGCGTCGTCAGCCACAAGGGCACCGAATTCGTCGTCGCCGACATCCCCGGGCTAATCGAGGGTGCCGCCGAGGGCGCGGGCATCGGCGACCGCTTCCTGGGGCATATCGAACGCTGCCGCGTCCTGCTCCACCTCGTCGACGCCAATGACGACGATGTCGCGACGAGCTACCGGATCGTTCGCGACGAGCTCGTCAACTACGGCGCGGGGCTGGCCGAGAAGCCCGTCGTCGTCGCGCTAAACAAGATCGACACGCTCGACGACGAACTGATCGCCGCGCTCTCCGCCGAACTCGCCGAGGCGAGCGGCGCCGACGTCATTCCGATCTCGGGCGTCAGCGGAACCGGGGTCGACTGGGCGCTCGACACGCTGATCGAAAAGATCGAGCCCTCGTCCCGCGGCGTCCCCGACGACGACGACGGCGAAGACCCGATCGAATGGTCGCCGGTGTAGCGGACGATAGGCACGATCCTACGGGGTAGCAGCGATCGCGCTAGCTCCCCGGCGTGCAATTGATGTCGCACATGCCCGTACCGCGATGCCGCAACGCCTCGTCGGCGTTGGCCTGCGTCTTCGCATTCATGTCGTGCCAGTCGTCCTGCGTCAGGCAGATCGTCTTGGGCATGATCGACCCCGTCGCCACGACCTTGCGGCACACCCGCTTCGGCGTCGGCGCGACCGTGGAGCGTTCAGCGCCGGTTGGCACCGCGATGTCCTGAGCATTGGCTCTCATCGCCGGCGACATCCCCAACGCCAAGGCCACGACCGTCATCCCCAACAGCATCATCAACTCCCTCGAACTGATTCTCAGCCCTAAACCGCGTCACTTCATGTTGGTAATGTCGCGTGTGTTCGCTTGGACTTATCGCCAGTTTCGACCTCCGTCATCCTATGTTATATCTTGGTCATGGCTAGCCAACCCGATTATCCGCTGCTGACCGCCGAGGAATTTCTCGAAATCGATTTCGGCGAGCGCAAGGCAGAGCTCGACAACGGCGTCATCCGGATGATGGCGGGCGGCACCGCGCGCCATGCCCACGTCCAAGGCAATATATATGCCTCGCTGAGGCAACGACTTCAGGGAAGTGGCTGCACCCCCTACAATTCCGATATGGCAGCGCGCACCCGCGATCGGTCGATCCGCTATCCCGACGTCACGGTTTATTGCGGGCGTGGCGGTTCCTCGAACGACGATGAAAAGGCGTTCGACGATCCGCGGATTGTCTTTGAAGTGCTGTCGGCGGGCACCGCGCGCACCGATCTGCGCGTCAAGCTCGAGGAATATAAGGAACTCGCGAGCATCGCCACGATCGTGTTCGTCGATATCGCGACCGAGCGGCTTCGTATCGTTCAGCGCACTGGCACGGGGTGGAGCGAGACCATCCATAGTGAGCCGGCCGACCTGGCCCTGCCCTCGCTCGACCTGACACTGCCGCACGACGAAATCTTCGCGCGCGATTGATCGCGGGGGCGACCGCGGGCTAGGCCCCGACGATGGTGCTGTTCGCTCCCCCCTCCTGCCCCCGGCTGGTCGTCAAGATCGGCTCTGCACTGCTCGTCGACCGAGACGGCGGGGTGCGGCGCGCATGGCTCGTTGGAATCGTCGCGGATATCGCCGCACGCCAGCGCGCCGGCCAGCAGGTCGTCATCGTGTCGTCGGGCGCGATCGCGCTGGGCGCGCGGCGGCTGTCGCTTGCCAAGGGCGGACGCGCGAGCCTGGAGGATGCGCAGGCGGCCGCCGCAGTCGGGCAGATCGCGCTGAGCCAGATCTGGGCCGAGACCTTGGGCGCCGAGGGCATCACCGCCGCGCAGATGCTGGTGACGCTCGGCGATCTCGAGGATCGGCGGCGCTACCTCAACGCGGCGGCGACGCTCGACCGGCTGCTGAGCCTCGGCGTCGTCCCGGTGATCAACGAAAATGACAGCGTCGCGACCGCCGAAATCCGGTTCGGCGACAACGACCGGCTCGCGGCGCGGGTTGCGCAGGCGGCTGGCGCGCAGGGCGTCGTGCTGCTGTCCGACGTCGACGGACTCTACGATCGCAACCCCGCACTGCCCGATGCGGCGCATATCGCGCGGGTCGAGCGGATCGATGCCGCGATCGAGGCGATGGCGGATCGCGGCTCGGCCTCGGGGATGGGATCCGGCGGCATGGTATCGAAGATCGCGGCGGCGCGGATCGCCAACGCCGCGGGCGCGCATCTCGCCATCGCCAGCGGGCGGGTCGATCGGCCGCTGTCGGGCGGCGAGCGGCACACGCTGTTTGTCGCGGAAAAGAGCGCGTCGGCGCGCAAGGCCTGGCTCGCGGGCGGACTGACCGCGCAGGGGCGGGTCACGGTCGATGCCGGCGCGGTCGCGGCGCTGGCGGCTGGCAAGAGCCTCCTTGCGGCGGGCGCGACCGCGGTCGAGGGCGATTTCGCGCGCGGCGATCTGGTCACCATCGAAGGGCCGGACGGGCCGATCGCGCGCGGGCTCGCGGAATATGATGCCGCCGATACCGCACTGCTGCTGGGGACCCGCAGCGACGAGCAGGCGGCGCTGCTCGGCTACGCCCCCCGCGCCGCGCTGGTCCATCGCAGTCATATGGCGATGTTATGACCCAAACGTGGCTCCACCCCGGCGAAGGCCGGGGCGGTAACGCGATGAGTGTGCTCTCGATCACTGGCGGCACCGGATTCGTCGGTCGTGCCACGATCGACCGTGCGCTCGCGGCGGGACACGAGGTGCGCGCGCTCGCCCGGCGACCACAAGCCCAACGTGATCGCGTTACCTGGGTTACAGGCGCGCTCGACGATCCGGCGGCGCTCGCCACCCTGGCTCGCGGGGCCGACGCGGTCATTCACATCGCAGGCGTCGTCAACGCCGCTCGCGCGGGGTTCATCGCGGGCAATATCGAAGGCACACGCGCGATTCTCGCCGCTGCGCAGGGCGCTGGCGTGCGACGCTTCGTCCACGTCTCGTCGCTCTCGGCGCGCGAACCGCAGCTGTCCGATTACGGCTGGTCGAAGGCGGAGGCCGAAAAGCTCGTCGAAGCCAGCGGCCTCGACTGGATCATTCTGCGTCCGGCCGCGGTCTATGGCCCCGGCGACATGGAGATGCGCGACCTGTTCCGCGCCGCCAAGCTCGGGATCGCCCTGCTCCCCCCGCCCGGCGTCATGTCCGCGGTTGCGGTCGACGATCTGGCGCGGTTGCTCGTCACGGTGGCGGAGCGTGGCGCGCCTCACGCGATGTACGAGGTCGATGACGGAACCAGCTGGACGCACGCCGATTTCGCGTGCGCGATCGGCACCGCGGTGGGCCGACCGGTAATGCCGCTCCACCTACCCCGCGCGCTGATGCTGCTGGGTGCCCGAATCGACGGCCTGCTCCGCGGCGACCGCGCGAAGTTGACCCGCGACCGCGTCGGCTACCTCGCGCATCCCGACTGGACCGCGCGTCCCGACCGGCGCGTGCCCGCCGCTTTGTGGTCACCACTAGTCGACACGCGCGAGGGGTTGGCGGAGACGGCCCGGTGGTATCGCGCCAACGGGCTGCTATAGCGCCGCAACGCTGCCG
This sequence comes from Sphingomonas oligophenolica, assembly GCF_006438955.1. GTDB lineage: Bacteria > Pseudomonadota > Alphaproteobacteria > Sphingomonadales > Sphingomonadaceae > Sphingomonas > Sphingomonas oligophenolica_A. The sequence goes on from NZ_RCZK01000002.1 coordinate 231,924, forward strand.
CATTTGGCTGCCATCGGGGGAGCATCATGACCGACCGCCAGCAGATTTTCGACACCGTCACCGCGCAGATCGAACCGTTCAACAAGAAGGGCGTCGCGCTCACCGATGCGACGACGTTCCAGGGCGATCTCGAATGGGACAGCCTGACCGTAATGGATTTCGTCGCCGCGATCGAAGACGAATTCGACATCATCATCACGATGAACATGCAGGCCGAAATCGAGACGGTCGGCCAGCTCGTCGATGCGGTGGCCAAGCTGAAGGCATGATATGACCGAGACCGGATTCCAGAACGAAGCGATCGATTTCGATCCGCCCGCGGTCGCGCCAGAACGCGATCTGATGAGCAAGTTCGACGGGCTGATCGCCGAACGCCAGGCGCTGATCGACACCGGGGTCACCGATCCGTTCGCGATCGTGATGGAACAGGTCAAGTCGCCGACCGAGGCGGTGATCGCGGGGCGCGACACGATCCTGCTCGGCACTTACAATTACATGGGCATGACCTTCGATCCCGACGTCATTGCCGCGGGCAAGCAGGCGCTCGACGACTTCGGGTCGGGCACCAACGGCAGCCGGATGCTCAACGGCACCTTCCACGATCATATCGCGGTCGAACAGGCGCTGCGCGATTTCTACGCCGTATCGGGCGCGATCGTGTTCTCGACCGGCTATATGGCGAACCTCGGGATGATCTCGACGCTCGCCGGCAAGGGCGAATATGTCATCCTCGACGCCGACAGCCACGCTTCGATCTACGATGGCTGCCAACAGGGCAATGCCGAGATCGTCCGTTTTCGTCATAATTCGGTAGAAGACCTCGACAAGCGATTGGGAAGACTGCCGAAAGAGCCCGCCAAGCTGGTCGTGCTCGAGGGCGTTTACTCGATGCTCGGCGATGTCGCCCCGCTCAAGGAAATGGTCGCGGTCGCCAAGCAGCACGGCGCGATGGTGCTGAGCGACGAGGCGCATTCGATGGGCTTTTTCGGCCCGCACGGCCGCGGGGTCTATGAGGATCAGGGGCTCGGCGATCAGGTCGACTTCATCGTCGGCACATTTTCGAAATCGGTCGGCACAGTCGGCGGCTTCTGCGTGTCGAACCACCCCAAGTTCGAGGCGATCCGCCTCGCCTGCCGCGCGTATATCTTCACCGCCAGCCTGCCCCCGAGCGTCGTCGCGACCGCCGCGGCGTCGATCCGCAAGCTGATGCACGCCGACCAGAAGCGGGCGCAACTATGGGAAAACGCGAGGGCGTTGCATGGTAATCTCAAGGCGATGGGGTTCAAGCTCGGCACCGATACCCCCGAAAGCGCGATCATCGCGGTGATCCTCGACGACCAGCAACAGGCGGTGACGATGTGGCAGTTGCTGCTCGACGCCGGACTTTACGTCAACATGGCGCGCCCCCCCGCGACGCCCGCGGGCACGTTCCTGCTGCGCTGCTCTCTGTGTGCCGAACACACCGCCGATCAGATCGTAAGGGTCACCGAGATGTTCCGCGTCGCGGGGCAGGCCGTGGGGGCGATCGGCTAAGACCGTTCCCGTGTCTTTCCCCGAGTCGCGCTTTGGGATAGATAGCCGTTCATGATGCGCGACGAGGCCGACACCGCGCCGGGGGGGACCCTGGGTGGCGACGCGACATGGCGGACGGCCATGCTCGTCGTGATGGGATTGCTCGGCACCGCGGTGCTGGCCGCGTTGATCGTGACGTTGGCCGGCGCAAATCGCCAGCGCGAGCGCGCGCTGAAACTGCAGACCCACAGTTACCAGGTGATGATCGTCGCGCGCACGCTGTCGGGAACGATCGCGCGATCGGAGGCGTCGCTCGGCCGTTACGTGATCAGCACCGACAAACGGCTGGGGCAGATCTATTTCGACCAGTGGCGGCAGGCGGAATCGGAGATCGACCGGCTCGCTAAACTCACCGCCGACAATCGGTCGCAAACCCGCACGCTCGATCGGTTGCGCGCCGCGTACCAGACGCGGGGCGACGAACTGTCGCTGACCGCGCTGAGCACGAGCTATGGCAAGAACAACCAGGCGCTCGCGCGCTATTACGACGCGCGCAACGCGGCGTCGCTGGCCGAGATCGACCGCACGCTCGATCAGATCATCGCGCAGGAACGCGGGCTGCTCGCAAAGCGGACCGGGGATGCGATGACCGCAGTCGACGACGCGAGCAGGATCGCCGGGATCCTGGGGGCGTTCGGCATCCTGATCGTGCTCGGCGCGATCGCGCTGGGGTGGCTGACGTTGCGCGCGGTCGGCGATCGCGTCACCGCCGAGGCCGATGCGACGCTCGAACGCGAGCGCGTCGAGGAACTCGAAACCGCCGTCACCGCCGCGACCAGCGAACTGCGCATCCAGGAAGCCAAGCTGCGCCAGGTCCAGAAGATGGAAGCGGTCGGCCAGCTGACCGGCGGGATCGCGCATGATTTCAACAATATGTTGGCGGTTGTTTTGGGGGGGTTGGAACTCGCCAAACGGTGTGTCGCGACCGATCCGCTCACCGCGGCGCGGCATATCGACAACGCTACCGACGGCGCCAATCGCGCCGCGGCGCTGACCCGGCGACTGCTCGCGTTCAGCCGCGAGGATGCGCTGAAACCCGAACCGATCCGCGCGGGTGGGCTGATCGCGGGCATGTCCGAACTGCTCGACCGGACGCTGGGCGATGCGATCACGCTGATTACCCGCGACGAATCGGATGGCTGGCGGGTCCGCGCCGACCGCGTCCAGCTCGAAAACGCGATCCTCAATCTCGCGGTCAATGCGCGCGACGCGATGGCGGGGCGCGGCGTCATCACCGTCGCGACCGGCACCGCGACGCTGGCCGAGCATGAGATCGATCACTGTAACGCGGGCGATTATGTGTCGATCGCGGTCATCGACGACGGTTGCGGGATGGCCCCCGAGGTCGTCGAGCGCGTGTACGAGCCGTTCTTCACGACCAAGGAGGCGGGCAAGGGCACCGGACTGGGGCTCAGCCAGATCTTCGGGCTGGTCCGCCAGCTCGACGGCGAGATCACGATCGCGACCGCGGTCGATCAGGGGACGACCGTCACGCTGTATATCCCGCGCGACCTGGCCGAGGAAAGGCGCAGCGACGTGGCCGATGTCCCCTCCGCCGTCGTGACCGAGCAGGCCACGCTGGACATCCTCGTCGTCGAGGACGACCCCCGCGTCCTCGCCGCCACGATCGGCGCACTCGACGAACTCGGCCATCGCGGGATCGCGTGCGACGCGCCCGACAAGGCCGCGGCGATTCTGGCCGGTCACACCGGAATCGACCTGATCCTGTCCGACGTGCTGATGCCGGGACAAACCGGCCCCGAACTCATCGCCGAGATCGGCCCCCGCTTCCCCCACATCGCGGTGGTGTTCGTCACCGGCTATGCGGGCGAGGCCAACGCGCGCGAATTTGGCGAGCACCCGGTCCTGCGCAAACCGTTCACGCTCACCGGCCTCGAACACGCGATCTCCGAGGCAATGGCGGCGGATCGCCCCGCCCCGTCCGAACAGATCGCCGCCGAATAGGGCGGCCACTGCTCGGCGGCTCCCGCTTAAACAGGTGACGCCCTCCGCGCCCTGGCCTATATCCTCGCGACCCCGCTGCCCGAGCACACGACTTCATGAAATCCATCGACCGCTACATGGCGCGACTGATCGCGGTGCCGTTGTTCTCGACGCTGATCATCTCGGCGATGCTGCTGATCCTCGATCGCATCCGGCGGCTGTTCGATTTCGTCGCGACCGAGGGTGGCCCGGTCAGCGTGGTGTGGCGGATGCTCGCCAACCTGCTCCCCGAATATCTCGGGCTCGGCATCCCGATCGGGCTGATGCTCGGCGTCCTGCTCGCGTTCCGGCGCCTGGCCGCCAATTCGGAGCTCGACGTGCTCCGCGGCGTGGGCATGAGCTACAACCGGCTGCTCCGCGTGCCGATGATGTACGCGATCGTGCTCGCCGCGCTCAACCTCGCGATCGTCGGTTATGTCCAGCCGATCGCGCGCTATTATTACGAAGGGCTGCGCTTCGAACTCAGGACCGGCGCGCTCGGCGCGTCGATCAAGGTCGGCGAATTTACGCATCTCGGTGACAAGATGACGATCCGGATCGAACAAAGCCGCGACAAGGGGCGCGACCTCAGCGGCATCTTCGTCCAGGCCAAGACCGCGAAGGGCGATTCGATCGGGGTTACCGCCGAACATGGCGAATTCCTCGCGACCGACGATCCCAACACGATCATCTTCCGCCTGACCAACGGCACGCTGATCCACGACCGTCCCGAATTCAAGACGCCGCGGGTGCTGACCTTCAGCAACCATGATCTCCCGATCCCGCTGCCCAAGTATGAGAATTTCCGCACCCGTGGCGGGCGCAACCTCGAATACACGCTGCCCGAACTCGCCAAGACCGGCCAGACCGGCGCGACCGAAAAAGAACGCGATTCGAGCCGCGCGGAATTCCATTTCCGCCTCGCCGAAGTCGCGACGATGTTCCTGCTGCCGATGCTCGGGCTGGCGCTGGGGGTGCCACCGAAACGATCGAATTCGGGGTTCGGCGTCTTTTTCGGGATCGTGATGCTGGTGACCTATCACAAGGTCAACGAATATGCCGCCGCGATCGGCGAACTCGGGCGGATCGACCCGCTGATCGCGCTGTGGGTGCCGTTCGGCGTGTTCGCGGGGCTGGTATTGTGGATGTATTATACGATCGCCTACGTCCCCGGCGGGCAGCCGATTGGCGCGATCGAACGCGCGTTTTCGAAGGCGGCGAGCGCGGTCACGAACCGCCTCCCCGGTCGCCGTCGCAAGCGCGCAGCGGAACAGGGCGCGTGAGGCACCTGCTCGAATTCTTTCCGTCGCGGACCGTCGCCTGGTACATGTCGCGGCTGTTCCTGGTGCGGACGCTGTCGATCCTCGCGTCGATCGTGCTCGTCCTCCAGGCGCTCGACCTGCTCAGCGAATCGGGCAATATCCTCGCGGTATCGGGCAATGGCCAGGCGCAGATCCTCACCTATGTCGGGCTGCGGATGCCGCAGATCGTCGCGTTCGTGCTGCCGTTTTCGGTGTTGCTCGGCACGATCCTGACGCTGATCACGATGAACCAGAATAGCGAGATCATCGCGCTGAAGGCGGCGGGGCTGTCGGCGCATCAGGTGCTCGCGCCGCTGCTGCTCGCCAGCCTGGGGGTCGCGATCGTCAGCTTCGCGTTCAACGAACGTGTCGCGACCCGCGCCACCGCGACGCTCGATCAATGGAAGGCGGTCGATTACGGTCCGCTGCCGATCGACCGCGGCGATCGCAGCAACGTATGGGTCCGTGACGGCGATGACCTGATCGAGGTCGCGCAGGTCAAGGGCCGCCGTGAACAGACGCGGCTCGGCGGGATCACGATCTATGATCGCGCCGGGGGCAACCTCGTCTCGATCATCCGCGCGCCGAGCGGCCACCGGGTCGATGGCGCGTGGCGGATCGGGCCTGCGAGCCGGTTCGACGTCGCGAGCGGTGATCTGATCCCGATGGGCACGATCACGGTCGCCAAGGATGTCCGCCCCGATCAGTTTACGCTCGGCAGCGTCAACGCCGACGGCCTCGCGTTCTGGGATCTGCGCCGTGCGATCAGCGATCTCCACGACGCGGGGCGACCGACCAAATCGCTCGAGGGCACGTTGTGGCACAAGCTGTCGGGTCCGCTCTCGGCGATCCTGATGCCGCTGTTGGGCGCGGTCGCGGCGTTCGGGATCGCGCGGTCGGGCAAGCTGTTCGTGCGCGCGGTGATCGGGATGGGGCTGGGCTTCGCCTATTTCGTCGCCGACAATTTCGCGCTCGCGATGGGCAATCTGGGCGCCTATCCCCCGTTCCTCGCGGCATGGGCGCCGTTCCTGCTGTTCTTCCTGATCGGCGAAGCGGTGCTGATCCGAACCGAGGAATAACGCGGGCGGTCATGGGTCCGGGCACTCTGTGCCGTGACGACGTTACACCTGCCGGTATTTGATCCGTTCGCCCTGAGCCCACCGGGTTCCCATGAAACTATTACTTTCATGGGGCGGGGATCGAAGGGCGGCGAGTCTTACCGTGCTTCAACAGGCTCAAGGCGAACGGTTTCTCGCGGTATCGTCAAGCTCTGGGTCCGACTCCCTAGCGCAGCGTCATCGTGCTCCGCGCGATTTTGCCGACGAGGCCAGGCAGCCCGCGATAATTCGATTGGTGGAAGGGCGAGTCCTCCTCCAGCGCCGCACTCAACCGCCGATACGCCTCGCCGAGCGCATGGTACGGCAGCCCTGGCAACAGGTGATGCAGCGCGTGATAGCGCAAGCCCACCGGTGCCCACAGCGCGGGCAGCAACACCGGCGGCGGCACGTTGACCGAATCGAGATATTGCGCGGTTACCGTCATCGGCTCGCCCTCATTCTCCCAAAGATGCGCGACGAGCGTGCGGACCTGGTTGGTCACCGCCACCGCCGACACGATCGCGAACGCGATCCCGAACGCCCGCAGCGGAATGACCCCGGTCGCGGTCATCACGACGATCGCGATCGCCCACAGGCTGGCGGCAGCCTCGATCCGGTTCCACAGCGCCTTCGCCTCGCCGTCGGGCGCGCGGCGGCGAAACGACGGGTTGATCGCGAGCGCCGAATAGCGCTCGACGACGAGCTTGCGGAGCGGCGGCACGATCACCGACACCGGCGACAGCACCGCATAACGGAACAGCAGCGCCAGCGGCGCGAGCGCCGAAACGACGATGAACACCGGCAGCGTCCACGGCTTCATCAGCGCCAGCGGGAGATATTCGGGATCCTCCGACGTGCCGTAGCGCGTCTTGGCGTGGTGAAGGTTGTGGACGCCCTCGTACATGAACGACGGGGTCAGCATCGGCACGCCGACCAGCGCGTTCCAGCCGAACCGGAACCCCGGCACTGCGGCGTGCTTGATGTGGCTGAGTTCGTGGATGAAGCTGATCGCGCGATACAGCGCGAGCATCGAGGCGACCCCCGCGATCACCACCAGCCAGGTCGCCGCCGCAGAGACCGCGATCGCCAGCGCGCCATAGCCGATCATGACCGACGCGATCAGGTCGGCCCAATAGATCGCCGGGCGCGGCGGGTTGAGCTCGCGCGTCAGATCGGCCGCGGTGCGCAGCATCGCCTTGTCGTCGGCAGCCCGGTGACGCGGGACCACGGGAATGTCCGCAACCGGCAAGGCCGCGCCGCGCGCAAGTGAAAGACTGGTATTCATGGGGATGTCCATTGCCGGTATATAATGGCGACAGCATGGCATTTCGAGGGTGCCCGCGCGCCGCCGCGCGCCGCCGCCCGCCGCCGCCCGCCGCCGCCCTTCCCTGCAAGCCGCCCGATCCCGCCTCGCCTTCGCCATCGTTGCTGGCTAAGCCACGCCGGCTATCACAAGAGGTACGTGTGTCGACCACCCTGACGATCCGCCCCGTGACGACCAAGAAGGATCGCAAGACCTTCGTCGATCTACCCTTCCGGCTCTATCGAGACGATCCGCACTGGGTGCCTCCGCTCAAGGGCGAAGCGCTCGGACTCATCACGCCCGAAAAGAACGGCTGGTTCAGCCATGCGAAGGCGCAATTGTTCCTCGCCGATGAGGACGGATGCGTCGTCGGGCGGATCTCCGCGCATATCGACACGCTGGCGCTGACGATGCCCGCCGTCCAGGGTTTCGGTCCCGGGGTCGGCCAATGGGGGCTGATGGACGCCGAGCGCGAAGACATTTTCCAGGCGCTGCTCGCCCGTGCCGAGGAATGGCTACGCGCTGAGGGCATGACCCGCGCGCTCGGTCCGATCAGCATGTCGATCTGGGAAGAACCGGGGCTGCTGATCGAAGGCCATGATCATGCGCCGACGATCATGATGGGGCACCACAAGCCCGAATATCGCGGCTGGATCGAGGCGGCGGGCTACGCACCGATCAAGCAGTTGATGACCTACGAACTCGACATCACCCAGGAATTCCCGCCGCTGGTGAAGCGGATCATCAAATCCGGCGAGAACAACCCGCGAATCGTGGTGCGCGAGGTGAGCAAAAAGAAGTTCGAGGAGGAGGCGGCGATCATCCTCGCGATCCTCAACGATGCGTGGTCGGACAATTGGGGCTTCGTCCCGCTGACGCCGCCCGAGATCAAGGATGTCGGGGTGAAGCTGAAGCCAATCGTGTTCAACGATCTGATCCGGATCGCCGAACTCGACGGGCGTCCAGTCGCGTTCATGATCACGCTGCCCGACCTCAACGAAGCGATCGCCCCGTTGAACGGCAGCCTGTTGCCGTTCGGCTGGGCGAAGCTGCTGCTTTGGCTCCGCAAGCCCAAGGCACGGACGATGCGCGTGCCGCTGATGGGGGTGGTCAAGGAGCTACAATCGTCGCGGATGGCGGGGCAGCTCGCCTTCATGATGATCGAATATATCAAGCGCGCATCGGTCGAAAAATACGGCGCGAGCCGTGGCGAGATCGGCTGGATCCTCGACGACAACCAGGGGATGCGCTCGATCGCGGAGACGATCGATAGCCGGATCAACAAGGTCTATCAGGTCTACGGCAAGGATCTTTGATCGCGCGCGCCGTCGTCGCGCGTCTTGCCGGTCGTCAGCGCTTTCAGCGCCTGGAGGTCGCGGTTGATCCACTTTATGTCGGCCGCGAAGCGCTCGTCGGTCATGTCGGGCTGGCGATAGAGCGTCAAGATCACCTCGGCGCCCTCGCCGTTGGCGACGACGCGCAGCGGGATGTGGAGCGGCTTCCCGCTGCCGGTATCGACCCAATGGTCCATCACCCCGAACGCGTTGTGCGCGGTGAAGCGGATGCGGATCGGGCCGTCGAGACCGTCCGCGAGCCATTCGTCGCCGACGCAGCGCAGCCCCGAATCGGTCAGTCCCGACGCCCAGCGCGCGAAGCAGTCGGGCTGCCAGATCTCGGCATACAGTTCGCGCCAGTCGCGCGGGATCGAGACGCTGAAGGTACGCGCGGGCAACATCACGCCATCAGACCGTGAAACTCTCACCACAACCGCACGCACCCTTGGCGTTGGGATTGTTGAACACGAACCCCGCGGTGAAATCATCCTCCGCCCAATCCATCGTCGATCCGATCAGATACAGGATCGACCCGCCGTCGACGTACAATGTGCCGCCGGGCGTCTCGATCTTCTCGTCGAACGCTTTTGCCTCGGTGACGTAGTCGACCGAATAGGCGAGCCCCGAACACCCACGCTTCGGGGTCGACAGCTTCACCCCGATCGCGTCGGCGGGTGCCTTGGCCATCAGATCCGCGATCCGCGCATGCGCCGACGGTGTTAGGTTCAACGCGGCAGGGCGTTCACGAAGTGTCGTCGCCATCACAACATCCCCAATTCTAATTTCGCGTCGTCAGACATCTTCTGCGGGTCCCAGGGTGGATCCCAGACCAGATTGACGTCGGCGAAGGCGACGCCCGGGACCGAGGCGACGCGCATCTCGACCTCGGCGGGCATCGATTCGGCGACCGGGCAATTCGGCGTCGTCAGCGTCATCGACACGACCGCCTGCCCCCCCTCGGTCACCTCGACGCCGTAGATCAGCCCGAGATCGTAGATGTTGACCGGGATTTCGGGGTCGTAAATGCTCTTGAGCGCCTCGATGATCGCCTCGTATAGGTCGCCGCCGGGTTCGCCGGGCGCTTCCGCTTCGGGCTTTTGCGCCAGGAAGCCTTCGAGATAATCGCGCTTGCGCTCGAATGTCTCGCTCGCGGTTTCGCCTGCGCCATCGACGCGCGCCTTGGGCGGCGCTGCGACGCTGTCGACTTCCTCGGTTTCGAAACTGCTCATCCGAAAATCCCTACCCAAAAATTCGCGTCACTCTCTCGATCCCGCGCACCAGCGCGGCGACATCCTGCGGGACGTTATAGACCCCGAAGCTCGCGCGCGCGGTGGCCTCGACCCCGAGTGCCGCCATCAACGGCTGCGCGCAGTGGTGGCCCGCACGGATCGCGACCCGCTCTTCGTCCAAGATGGTGGCGACATCGTGCGGATGCACCCCCTCGATCGCGAAACTGACGATTCCGGCCGAATCCTCCGGCCCGAACAACCGCACCGAATTGAGCTGCGACAGCGCCGCGCGCGTATCGCGAACCAGCGCGGTTTCGTGCGCGTGGATCGCGTCGAGGCCGATGCTCTCGACATAATCGATCGCGGCGTGGAGCCCGAGCGCGCCGACGATATGCGGCGTCCCCGCCTCGAACCGCCCCGGCGGCGGCGCGTAGGTCGTCTTCTCGAACGACACCCGATCGATCATCGACCCGCCGCCCTGATACGGCGGCATCGTATCGAGCAATTCGGCCCTGCCCCACAACACGCCGATACCGGTCGGACCGTATAGCTTGTGTCCCGAGAACACGTAGAAATCGCACCCGATCCCGGCGACGTCGACGCTCATCCGTGGCACCGACTGGCACCCGTCGATCAGGATTTTTGCACCGACCGAATGCGCGATCTCGGTCGCGCGCTTGGCGTCGAGCACCGAGCCGAGCACGTTCGACACATGCGCGAGCGCGACCAGCTTATGTGCGGGCGTGATCATCGCCGCCATCGCATCGAGGTCGATCCGCTGATCGGTGGTCAACGGAATCACGTCGATCGCCGCGCCGATGCGTTCGGCGGCCATCTGCCACGGCACGATGTTGCTGTGATGCTCGAGCATCGATAGCATGATCCGGTCGCCGGATTTCAGGTTCGCGGCGGCCCAGCAGTGCGCGACCAGGTTGATCCCTTCGGTCGCACCACGGACGAACACGATCTCGTCCGCCTTGCCCCCGATGAACCCCGCAACCCGATGGCGCGCGGCTTCATAGGCCAGCGTCATGTCGGCGGAGCGCTGGTACACCCCGCGATGCACCGTGGCGTAGGTTTCGCCATAGCCGCGGGTGATCGCATCGACGACGACCTGCGGCTTCTGCGAGGTCGCGGCGGTATCGAGATAGGCCCAGCCGGAGGGGATGGCGGGAAAGTCGGCGACGCGGTCCAACGGCTCCCCTCCCTGGACAAGGGAGGGGTTGGGGGTGGCTCCGCCGGTGGAGCTCGCTTCGCTCGCACCCACCCCCGCCCCCTCCCTTACAGGGAGGGACGCAGTTACAGATTCACTCACAACGCCTGCTCCAGCCACGCATCCGCATCCGCCTCGAACGCCGCGCGGACGACGTCATTGCCGATCCGCCCGAGTGCATCGGCGACGAACGCATGCGTCAGCAGCGCGACCGCGCGCGGGGTCGGGATGCCGCGGCTCTGCATATAGAACAGCGCGCGCGCATCGAGTTCGCCGACCGTCGCGCCATGCGCGCACTTCACGTCGTCCGCGAAAATCTCGAGTTCGGGCTTCAGGTTGATCGTCGCGGTGCGCTTGAGCAGCAGCCCGCGCAGCGACTGCTCGCCATCGGTCTTCTGCGCGTGCCGCGCGACCTCGACCGCAGCGGCGAGGCTCGCGGTCGACGTATCCGCCGCCACCGCGCGCCACAATTGGTGCGACTGTCCGCCGACCGCATCGTGCCGCACCCGCACCGCGCATTCCTGCTGGCGGTCGCCCGCGGTCAGCAGCGCGCCGCCATATTCGGCGAATGCGGCATCGCCATTGATCGTGATCTGCGCATCGATCCGCGATCCCGCGGTCCCCGCGCCGAGGAACGAGGTGACGAGGCTCGCGCCCTCGCCCAGCGTCGCCTCTTCGCGCAGCGACACGAACCCGCCCTGCTGGAGCAGCCGGACGCTCCGCATCAGCCGCGCCGCCTTGCCGAGTTCGACGCGCAGGAAACGATTGCTCCACCCCGCCCCGACATAAGTCTCGACGACCTGCGCCACGGCATCGTCGGCGAGCACGATCGTCGCGGGCATATGGTTCTCACCCCCGGTCGCGACATGGACGATCTGGACCGGATCGGCCACCGCGTGCCTGCCGAGCCGCAACTCCCAGCCCGCGCCCTTCGCGCGTTTGCCGAGCGCATGCTCGCCCGCATCGATCGCCTCGATGGTGACACGCCCAAGATCGCTCCGCGCCTCGTCGAGCACTCCGCCGACGAACAGCAACCGCGCGCCGGGCAAATCTAGGAAATAGTCGCCGTCATCGACCACCGGCCCCAGCGCCGCCGCCGCCGCCAGCCCACCAAGATCGGCCCACCGCCACGCTTCGGCGCGGGTCGAGGGGAGTTCCATGACGCTCACGCCGTGAGCCCCAGATTGGGTTCACGCGGAGACGGGGAGACGCGGAGAAGAAATGGTTCGCGCAGAGGCGCAGAGGACGCAGAGGCGGTCGCCCGGGCGTCAGCGCAAACCGTTTTAGCCAAGCTCGTGATTGAACGACCGCTAGCGCGGTCGGGCGCAACACCTCCGCGCTCTCTGCGCCTCTGCGCGCAAAAATCTTCTCCGCGTCTCCGCGTCTCCGCGTGAATCATCCTCCTCACGCCGCCACCCCGCCGTAACCCTCACGCTCCAGCTCATGCGCCAACTCAGCGCCGCCAGTGCGAGTGATGACGCCGTCGTCCAGCACATGGACGAAGTCGGGCTTCACGTAATCGAGCAGCCGCTGGTAGTGCGTGATCAGCAGCACCGCCTTGTCGGGCGCGCGCATGATGCGGTTGATGCCGTCGCCGACGATCCGCAGCGCGTCGATGTCGAGACCGCTGTCGGTCTCGTCGAGGATCGCGAAGCGCGGCGCGATGACGCCCATCTGCACCATCTCGTTGCGCTTCTTCTCGCCGCCCGAAAAGCCGACGTTGACCGGACGCTTGAGCATCTCGGCATCCATGTCGAGCAGCTTCGCTTCCTCGCGCGCCAGCTTGAGGAATTCCGCGCCCGACAACGGCTTTTCGTCGCGCGTCCCCCGCTGCGCATTGAGCGCCTCGCGCAGAAACTGGACGTTCGACACGCCGGGGATTTCGACCGGATATTGGAAGCCGAGGAACACGCCCGCCGCCGCCCGCTCGTGCGGATCGAGCGCGAGGAGGTCGATCCACCCGTCTTCCGACGGGGTAGCCCCCTCCCCCGTTCGCCCTGAGCCTGTCGAAGGGCGTTGGTCGAGCGTGCCGCCCTCCCCCCGTGCTTCGACAGGCTCAGCACGAACGGGATGGGGGGCGGCCCGGAACATCACCGATCCCGCGGTCACCTCATACCCGGGCCGCCCGCCGAGCACATAGCCCAGCGTCGACTTGCCCGCGCCGTTCGGCCCCATGATCGCATGCATCTCGCCCGCGTCAACGGTGAGCGACAATCCCTTGAGGATTTCCTTGCCGTCGATCTCGGCGTGAAGGTTTTCAATTTTTAGCATTGTTTCTTTCCTGACGCGCCTCAAAACGGCGGTCGACCAACTCGACGACGAGCGCGTCACGGCGGTTCTGACAGCATTGCGCCAACTCTAGTCCAAGCGCTGCCTTCAAATCCTTACGCGCGTCGCGCTGGATGCCTTTAGCATCACTAGCAATGATCCGTGCCTGCATCGGCGGCAGACAAGTCGCCATCGCCTGACATCCGATGGCGTCGATCTCGGCATCGCCGGTGGAGACGATCGTCTTACACGTCGACTTGCCACCCCGGACGGCGAATCTGCCCCGCCAGTTTTTTAGGCGCTCGCCCACAACGACGATTTCCCCTGATTCTTTGGGCGCAGGTGCGGCGGCCGCCTGCTGCAAAATTGCGGCGATAAGATAAGCGGTTGCAATCATTTCACACTGTCCACCATGCCGATGCTCAGCAGCTTCTGCCCCCTTACAGCCTTACCCACGCCGTCACACCCGCGCGGGCGGGGATCCATCGTTCGACATGCGCTGGCAGAGAGATAGATTCCCGCCCGCGCGGCAATGACGGAAGGTGGGGGAACGATGGCGATCATCCAACCGAACCTTCAAGCGAGATCCCCAGCAGCTTCTGCGCCTCGACCGCAAACTCCATCGGCAGTTGCTGCAGCACCTCTTTCGCAAAGCCGTTGACGATCAGCGCCACCGCCGCCTCGCTGTCGAGCCCGCGGCTCATCGCGTAGAACATCTGGTCGTCGCTGATCTTCGACGTCGTCGCCTCATGCTCGATCTGCGCCGACGGGTTGCGCACCTCGATATAGGGCACGGTGTGCGCGCCGCACTGGTCGCCGAGCAGCAGGCTGTCGCATTGGGTGAAGTTGCGCACCCCCTCCGCGGTCGGCGCGACGCGCACCAGCCCACGATAGGTGTTGTCGCTGCGCCCCGCGGAAATGCCCTTCGACACGATCGTCGATCGCGTGTTCTTGCCGAGGTGGATCATCTTGGTGCCGGTGTCGGCCTGCTGGCGGTTGTTGGTCACCGCGACCGAGTAGAATTCGCCCACCGACCCGTCGCCCGCGAGCACGCAGGACGGATATTTCCACGTCACCGCGCTGCCCGTCTCGACCTGTGTCCAGCTCACTTTGCTGTTCTTGCCCTGGCACAGCGCGCGCTTGGTGACGAAATTATAGATGCCGCCGACGCCGTTCTCGTCGCCGGGATACCAGTTCTGCACGGTCGAATATTTGATCTCGGCATCGTCGAGAATGACGAGTTCGACGACCGCGGCGTGGAGCTGGTTTTCATCGCGCATCGGCGCGGTGCAGCCTTCAAGATAACTGACGTACGAGCCCTTGTCCGCGACGATCAGCGTGCGTTCGAACTGCCCCGTATTCTCGGCGTTGATCCGGAAATAGGTCGACAACTCCATAGGGCAGCGCACGCCCTCGGGGATGTAGACAAACGTGCCGTCGCTGAAGACCGCGCTGTTGAGCGTCGCGAAATAATTGTCGCGCTGCGGCACGACCTTGCCGAGCCATTTGCGGACCAGATCGGGATATTCCTTGATCGCCTCGCTGATCGACCGGAAGATGACCCCCGCCGATTCCAGTTCCTTGCGGAAGGTGGTCGCAACCGAGACGCTGTCGAACACCGCGTCGACCGCGACGCGGCGCTTGGGGCTGCCGTCGGCTTCGGTCTCAACTACGCCCGCGAGCAGTTTCTGCTCGCCGATCGGGATGCCCAGCTTTTCATAGACGCGCAGGATCTCGGGATCGACCTCGTCGAGCGAGCCCAGCTTGGGCTTCGCCTTGGGCTCGGCATAATAATAGGCGTCCTGATAATCGATTGGCGCGATGTCGAGCTTCGCCCAATCGGGCGCCTCCATCGTTTGCCACAGCGCGAATGCCTTCAGCCGCCAGTCGAGCATCCACTGCGGCTCGCCCTTCTTGGCCGAGATGAAGCGCACCGTATCCTCGCTCAGCCCCTTGGGCGCGAATTCCTGCTCGATGTCCGAGGAAAAGCCCCACTCATAGGTCTTTGCGACCGCGGCATAGGCTTCGGCGTTCTTGGTGGCCATTATAGTAAAACCTCAGAAACCGTTCGTGCTGAGCTTGTCGAAGCACGGTGTGATTCACGCCCTTCGACAGGCTCAGGGCGAACGGATGAAAGTGATGCCAACGATACACTCGCGAGCGCGCCGCGCACCGCGCCGTTGACCGCGTTCCAGTGCGGCTTGACGCGGCAGCCGTCCTCGATCGCGCAATCGTGCGCGCCGCGTTCGACGCACGCGGTCAGCGCGATCGGGCCTTCGACGGCCTCGACGATATCGGCGAGCGTGATCGCGGCAGCGGGGCGCGCGAGTCGGAAACCCCCACCAGTGCCGCGCGCGCTTTCGAGCAGCCCCGCGGCGCTGAGCCGGCTCACCAGCTTCTGCGCGGTGGGCAGGGGCACCCCGGTCTCGTCGGCCAGCAGCGTCGCGTTGACGCGCGCCACTCCGCCGCAATGGCGCGCGGCGGCGGCCATCATGACGACCGCGTAATCGGCGAGAGAAGACAGCTTCATGGGTTAATCGGACCAAATCATTCCTATTGGAGATGGGCGCGCACCGCGACCGGATCAACCGCTATCTTTGCGAGCGATTCGCAGGGCTACACCCTTGACCCCAACCCCGGCGAAAGCCGGGGCCCCGTTGGAGAGGTTGGTGTAATGACACGCGACGCAAACCAATATCCACTTGCCAACTGGACCCCGGCCTCCGCCGGGGTGGTAGCATTGGCTGGCGGGTGGACGCCCCCGCCATGCGATGCGAAAGGCGCAAGGATGGCGTTCTACCACCCCCTCCTTTTCCGCCTCGACGCCGAACGCGCGCACCGGATGACCGTCGCCGCGCTCGGCGCCTGGGCGCGTGTCGGCGCCCCGCTCGGCAGCATCGAAACCTCGCCCAGGCTCGCGACGACGGTGGCTGGGCTCGCCTTCGCCAACCCGGTCGGCCTCGCCGCGGGGGTGGACAAGGATGCGCGCGCGATCCCCGGCTGGTTCGGGCTCGGCTTCGGCAGCGTCGAGGTCGGCACGCTCACCCCGCTGCCCCAGTCCGGTAACCTGCAGCCGCGGCTGTTCCGGCTGGTCGAGGATCGCGCGGTCATCAACCGGATGGGGTTCAACAACGGCGGACTCGCCGCCGCGCTCAACCAACTATGTTCACCCGCGAAGGCGGGTGCCCAGGCTGGATCCCCGCCTTCGCGGGGATACAAAGGCATCCTCGGCATTAACGTAGGGGCGAACAGAGACACCGCCGATCGCACCGCCGATTACGTCCACGGCGTCACCGCCGCCGCGGCCCACGCCGATTACATCACGATCAACATCAGCTCCCCCAACACCCCGGGCCTGCGCGATCTCCAGCACGGCGCGGCGCTGCGCGACCTGCTCGCCGCCTGCATCGCAGCGCGCGGGACGACGCCGCTGTTCCTCAAGGTCGCCCCCGATCTCGACCCCGCCGCGATCGACGACATCGCGCGCGCCGCGATCGATCACCACATCGACGCGCTGATCGTCGGCAACACCACGATCAGCCGACCCGCGCTCGCCTCCGCCAACCGCGACCAGGCCGGCGGGCTGTCGGGGGCCCCGCTCGCCGCGCTCGCGCGTCAGCGACTCGCCGATTTTAGGACCGCGACCGGCGGCACGATCCCGTTGATCGCGGTCGGCGGGATCGACAGCGGCGCGGAGGCCTATGCGCGCATCCGTAGCGGCGCGAGCCTCATCCAACTCTACACCGCACTGGTATACGAAGGCCCCGGCCTCGCGCGCCGGATTGCGCGCGACCTCGACGCCCTGCTCGAGCGCGACGGGTTCGCGACCGTGGCGGACGCCGTGAGCGCCTAGCCCGACGCTACGGCTTGCGCGCGCCGCATGCGCCGTTACGGTCTGGTCCCGATGAAGACGAAACTCCTCGCGCTCGCCGCGTTCACCCTCGCCCCCGCCTGCACCACGGTAGCGACCGCGCCGCCCGCCAAGACCGCAAGGCCAGGCACCGGCCCAGCGACCGGAATCGTCAGCGCCGCCGATCCGCGCGCCGCCGCAGCCGGCGTCGAAATCCTCAACGCGGGCGGCAGCGCGACCGACGCCGCGATCGCGACCCAGCTCGCGCTCAACGTCGTCGAGCCGCAGAGTTCGGGCGTCGGCGGCGGCAGTTTCTGGGTCAGCCATGATGCCACGACCGGCCAGGTCTCGACGATCGACGGGCGCGAGAAGGCACCGATGGCAGCGACCGACACCTGGTTCTACGCCGACGGCCAGCCGCTCAGCCACGCCGACGCGGTCCCCGGCGGGCGCAGCGTCGGCGTCCCCGGCGCGCTGCGCGCGATGGCGCTGGCGCATCGGGAATCGGGCAAGCTCCCCTGGGCGCGGCTGTTCCAACCCGCGATCCGGCTGGCGCGCGACGGCTTCGTCGTCAGCGAACGCCTCAACAATTCGATCCAGAGCTATGGCGGCCACGTCACCGGCTGGGCGAAACAGGCGTTCTTCGGTGCGGACGGCAAGGCGCTCCCGGTCGGCACGATCTTCAAGAACCCCGATCAGGCCGCGCTGCTGACCCGGATCGCGACCCAAGGCCCCGACAGCTTCTATGTCGGCCCGACCGCGCAAAAGATCGTCGAGACGGTCAACGGCGCGGCGCGCAATCCGTCGAAGATGACCACCGGTGACCTCGCCGCGTACGAGGCCAAGCCGCGCGATGCAGTGTGCGCCAAATACCGCGTCTATCGGATCTGCAGCATGGGGCCGCCGTCGTCGGGGGGGATCACCGTGCTGATGATCCTCGACCAACTCCAACGGTTCGACATGGCCAAATTGGGCAAGGATTCGCCCGTTGCCTGGCATCTGTTCGCCGAATCGACCCGCCTCGCCTTCGCCGATCGCAACCTGTACATCGGCGATCCCGATTACGTGCAGGTGCCGCAGCAGGGCATGCTCGACCCGGCGTATATCGCCAGCCGCTCGGCGCTGATGAGCCCGACCACGACGATCGCCGATGTCGAGGCGGGCACGCCCCCCGGCGCGCCGCCGCGCACCAAGGCGCCCGCGGGTGAAGTCCCCGGCACCACCGATCTGGTCGTCGCGGACTCCGCGGGTAACGTCGTCGAGGTGACGACGACGATCGAGGGGGTGTTCGGCTCGGGTCTGTCGGTCGATGGCGCGATGCTCAACAACCAGCTCACCGATTTCGATATCGTCCCCGTCAAGAACGGCGATCTCGTCGCCAACCGGGTCGAGGGCGGCAAGCGCCCGCGCAGTTCGATGTCGCCGACGATCGTCTATGGTCCCGACGGTCATGTCCGCCTGGCGCTCGGCGCGGCGGGCGGGCCGACGATCATCGCGCAAATCGCGAAAGCGCTGGTCGGCGTGCTCGACTGGAACCTGAGCGCACAGGATGCGATCGCGATGGGGCTGATCTATGCCCCCGGCCCGACCGCCGCGGTCGAACAGGGCACGACGCTCGAGGCGATGGTGCCGGCGCTGCGCGGGCTCGGCGAGAAAGTGCAGGTCGTGCCGCTCGGCCTCAAGGCCAACGCGATCGAATGGAAGGACAGCCACTGGATCGGTGCCGCGGACCCGCGCAGCGAAGGCGTCGCGATCGGCCAGGACGGCAGCGTCACCCAGATCGAGCGCGTCGGCAAGCCGGGCGCTCGCCCGCCGGAGTAATAAGCAAGCAGTGCCATCCCCGCCCTTCCCCCTGCCTGCGGCAGCGGGCCCCTTCCCTCTCCCGCCGGAAGGGTGGCATGGTGTCGCATCGTGAACGGCGCGCCCGCAACGGGCGGCCATGAGAGGATAACATGCCGCGTAGCCTCGAACATTTCCCGAACCTCGTCGCGATGTTCTTCGCGCGCGCCGCCGCCAAGGGCGACGCCCCATTCCTCTGGACGAAGCGCGACGGCGCGTGGATCTCGACCAGCTGGTCCGATGCCGCGCAACAGGTCGCGAGCCTCGCCGCCGCGCTGAAGGCGATCGGCCTCGACCCCGGCGACCGCGTGATGCTGGTCGCGGAGAACCGCCCCGAATGGTGCATCAGCGATCTTGCGATCATGGCCGCAGGCTGCATCACGGTGCCGACCTACATCACCAACACCGAACGCGATCACGTCCACATCATCGAAAATTCGGGCGCGTGTGCGGTGATCGTGTCGAGCGCCAAGCTCGGCGCCACCGTGATGAAAGCAATCCTGCGCTCGAGCCAGTCGCCGCAGGTCATCGCGATCGACGACATGCGCGCCCCCGCGGGGATGCCGTTCCACCGCTGGCACGCGCTGATCGACCAGCATCCCGCCAGTGTCGCCGACACCGCCGCCGCGGCGACCTTCGCGCGCGATGATCTCGCCTGCATCATCTACACCAGCGGCACCGGCGGCGCGCCGCGCGGGGTGATGCAGCATCACGGCGCGATCCTCCACAACGTCAACGGTTGCTGCACCGTCATTTCGGAGGATTTCGGCTGGGGCGATGAGGTTTTTCTGTCGTTCCTGCCCTTGAGCCACGCTTACGAACATACCGGCGGGCAGCATTTCCCGATCGGGCTCGGCGCCGAGATCTATTATGCCGAGGGGCTCGACAAGCTCGCCGCCAATATCGAGGAAACCCGCCCGACGATCATGGTCGTCGTCCCCCGCCTGTTCGAGGTGCTGCGGACGCGGATCACCAAGGGGATCGAGAAACAGGGCGGGCTCGGCCAGAAACTGCTCGGCCGTGCGCTCGCCATCGGCATCCGCGAGGACGACGGCACGCTGCGGCTGGTCGATCGCCCGATGAAGCTCGTGGTCGATCGGCTGTTCAAGCCGAAGATCGCGACCAAATTCGGCGGCCGGCTGAAGGCGATGGTGTCGGGCGGTGCGCCGCTCAACCCCGACATCGGCAACTTCTTCCATTCGATCGGACTGACCTTGCTCCAGGGCTATGGCCAGACCGAGGCCGCCCCCGTCATCTCGTGCAACCGCCCGTCGGCGGGCATCCGGATGGACACCGTCGGCCCGCCATTGGTCGAGACCGAGGTCCGCATCGCCGACGATGGCGAAATCCTCGTCCGCGGCGAGCTCGTGATGCACGGTTATTGGCGCAACGACGCCGAAACCGCGCGCGTGCTGAAGGACGGCTGGCTTCACACCGGCGACATCGGGATCATCGACCAGAAGGGTCGGATCAAGATCACCGATCGCAAGAAGGATCTGATCATCAACGACAAGGGCGACAACGTCGCGCCGCAGAAGGTCGAAGGGATGCTGACGCTACGCCCCGAAATCGCGCAGGCGATGATCGCGGGCGATCGCCGTCCGCATATGGTGGCGCTGGTCGTCCCCGATCCCGAATGGACCCAGGAATGGTGCGCGGCGAACGGCGACCGTTGCGATTTCGCGAAGCTCGCGCAGAATAGCGGCTATCGCACCGCGATCGGCCACGCGATCGAGGCGGTGAACAAGGATCTCACCGTCACCGAACGCATCCGCCGCTTCATCCTCGCCGACGCGCCGTTCACGATCGAAAACGAACAACTGACGCCGAGCCTCAAGATCCGCCGCCACGTGCTGAAACAGGTGTACGGCGAACGACTCGACGCGCTCTACAAAGGGTAGCGGGCGAGGGAGGAGCGTCGCCCGCGCATCTTTCGCGCCTATTTCGCCTTGGGCAGCACCACCATCGTCCAGTCCTTGCCGGGCACCAGATATGTCGCCGCGGTCTGCTGGAGCACCGCGGGTGTCACCCCGTTATAATCGGTGCCGATCGCACGCGTCACCGCGATCCGGCTCGGATCATAGGTGCCGCCCGACATCTGCTGCAGCCAGAACGCGCTGCTCGACGCCGCGCGCTGAATCTGCTGGATCAGCGGGCCCTTGACGCGGTTGAGCTCATCCTCGGTGACCGGGTTCTTGGCGAGGTCCGCCGCGATGTCGCGCGCCATCCTGAAGAACAGCGGCACGTTGGCGGGCGCGACCTGGCTCATGGCCACCAGCCGCCCTCCGCCGGGCAGCCCCTTGGGCCACTGGCTCGACACGCCCGGGCTGTAGCTCGCGCCCGCGGCCTGGCGCATCTTTTCGAACAGCCGGTCGCTGAACACGAGCGCCAGGATATCGAGGCGTCGGCTTTCGGCATAATCCGCCATCCCCGCGCCGGTCGGCCACGCGATCAGCGCTTCGGCCTGGTTCGCCGCACCGCTGTGATACCGCGTGACCGGCGTCGCAGCGTGCGCAGGGAAGCGGACCGGCGGGACCGGGCCGGTTGCGGCGATGCGCGGCGGGATCGCGCCGAAGCTCTTGGCGACCGCGGCGATCACCGCGTCGGGCTTGACGTCGCCGAACACGTCGACCTCGATCGGCCCCGACGCGAGCAGCGGCTCCCATAGTGCGCGAAAACTCGCCGGGGTCAGCGCGTCGATCGCCTCCTGGTCCGGTGTCGTCCAGCGCGGATCGCCGGCGTGGAGCAATCCTTCGAGGTCGCGACTCAACACCCCGTCGGCGGAGGCGTCATAGCCCGCGATCGCCGCCGACGCCGCCGCCTTGGCGCGCGCGATCGGCGCGGCGTCCCAGCGCGGGTGCGCCAGCTTCGCGGCCATTAGCGTCAGCTCGTCGGCATAATCCTGCGGCGACGACAGTGCCGCCATCGAGAACGCATCGTCGTCCATCCCGAAATCGAGCGCGAGCCGACGCCCCGCGGTCAGCTGGTCGATGTCGTTCTGCCCCAAATTGCCGATCCCGCCTTCCATCAGCGCGAGGTCGCCCGCCCAGGCGGCGCTGCGCCGGTCGGCGGGCAGCGCGTTGTAGCCGCCGCCGAACCGGACCTTGACGAACACCCGCCCCGCCTCCTCGGGACTGGAAAACAGCAGCAGGCGAACCCCGTTCGAAAACACCACCTGTTCGGCAGGCAGCCCGTCGACCGGCGCGCGCGACACGACCGTGCCGGGGGTGCCGAGCGCGGGCAGTTTCGACATGTCGACCGCGCCTTGCGCGTTGCGCTTGCCCGCCAGCCCGGTGACGTCCGCATTGAGCGCCGCGGTCAGCCGCTCGGTCGTCCGCGGTTCGAGCGTCCGGGTGTTGACGATCGCGCGGGTCGCGACGCCGTCGAAGATCTTCTTGGTCGCCGCGAACACCGTCGCGGGGGTGAACATATGTTTGTTCTTGGCCTGGGTCAGGATGTCGTACTGGAACTGTGGCGCGGTCACGGTCTCGCGGATGTCGAGCGCGCCCGCCATGTCGTCGGCCTGTTTGGCGCTCGCCTCGATCGTGGCGGTCTGCACCGCGGCCTTCAGCGCGGCGTCGTAATCCGCATATTCGCGGTCGATCTCCACCTGCGTCGGCGGTGCCGCCTTGGCATCGGCGATCACCGCGCGCACATCCTTCAGCGCCTGTTCCCATTGATCGCCGACCGGCAGAATCGTGACGCTGGTGATGTTCGCCGATCGCGACCGGTCGTCGATATCAACCCCCGCCTGAACATAGCTTGCGCCCGCGCGCGCGCGGCGTTCGAGCCGTCGGCTGATCACCTTGGTCGCGATCACGTCGATCATCCGCGTCTGGTTGAAGATCGCGGTGTCGTTGTTGAAATGCCAGGGCCTGAGCACCCCCATCAGGACGAGCGGCGGCAGCCCGGGCTCGACGATCGACGCGGCGACCGGCTTGGTCGCGTCGGGGGTACCGAAATCGGGGTCGACCGGGGGTTCGGCGCCCTTGCCCTGCCAGCCCGCGAAATGCTTGACGATCAGGCTCGACAACAGCGCCGGGTCCATGTCGCCCGAAATGATCACGACCGCGCGCGACGGGCGGTACCAGCGATCGTGGAACGCCCGCACGCTGTCGCCGGTCGCGGCCTCCAGCGTCGTGATATTGCCGATCGGCGAGCGGTCGGCGAGCGGCTGCCCCGCGAAGAACAACTGGTTGAGCGCGTTGCCGAACCGCACCTGCGGCCCGGGCTGTTCGCGCTGTTCGGCAAGCACCACGGGGCGCTCGGCGGCGACCGAGGCATCGCTGATGACCGGCTGTTCCATCATCCCCGACAGGATCTTGATGCTCTCATCCAGCGTCGCTTGGGTCGCCGATGGCAGGTCAAGCTTGTACACCGTCTGGGTCGGGCTGGTCTGCGCGTTGGTGTCCGACCCGAACGCCGCGCCGAACCGCTGCCAGACGCGCTTCGCTTCGCCGTCGGGGACATATTCGCTGCCCCGGAACGACAGATGCTCGATGAAATGCGCGAACCCGCGCTGGCTTTCGGTCTCCTCGAGCGAACCCGCGTCGATCCGCACCCGAATCGACACCTGCCCCGGCGGGACCCCGTTCTTGCGCACCGCATAGCGCAGGCCGTTGGGAAGCGTGCCGAACTGCCACGCCGGATCGTGCGGCAGGTCGCTGCCCTTGTAGAGCCACGCCGAGGTATCGACCGGAACCCGCGCCGCGGCGGTCGCGGTGGGGACTGCCTGGCGGAGGGACTGGCCAGCAATCGGGGATGCCAGCGCCAGGAAGATGAAGGGTGCGAACGCACGGGAACGAAAAGACATAGCTGCTCCCTCTAGCGTGCCGATGTCCGCCACGCACGGCCATTATTTGGACCCAGAATGCGGGTAGCGGGGTTGTTACCGAACTGGACCCTGGAATCGTGACGCTGCGGCGCAGCACGCCATCCGGGCCGAGTCGGCGACATGGACGATAGCAATGACGGTTGAGATGACGATGACGAACAGTCAGACAATGTGGCGGAATTCCGGCAGAGACGGTGCAGCGGCTCCCGTCGACCAAGCCAACCCCGGACCGCTGATGGTCCCCGATCTCAACGTGATCTCAGGCGCACCGCAACCCGGCGCGAAAATGGCAGCCGACAAGAACCGCCCGTTCATCATCCGCTTCGGCAAGCATCTGCGCGGGGCGTTCGACCGGATGATCGCGTCGTCGTCGCTGGTGTCGAACGATCCCGTCCTCGACGTCCGCGATTTCGCCTGGACCCAGGCGCTGCGCGCGAACTGGGAAACGATCCGCGACGAGGCGACCGCGGTCGCTCTCCGGGGCGAGGCATCGCCGAGCCTCGCGACGATCAGCCCCGACCACCGCTCGATCGCGGAGGTCAACAAATGGCGGTCGTTCTTCCTGTGGGGCTATGGCTATCCGATCGACGAAAACCTCGCGCGCTGCCCCAAGACGCAGAAAATCGTCGAGGCGATTCCCGGGCTTAACAGCGCGTTTTTCTCGATCCTGGCGCCCGGCACCCACATCCCCGCGCATCGCGGCGTCACCAAGGGGCTGATCACCTGCCACCTCGGGCTGATCGTGCCGCGCGACGGCGATGTCCGGATGCGCGTCCACGATCGGATCGTGCGCTGGGCCGAAGGCGAGACTTTGGTGTTCGACGACACCTATCAACACGAAGTGTGGAACGACACCGCGGGCACCCGCGTCGTCCTGTTGATCCAGTTCGAACGCCCCTTGCGCAATCCCGGCCGTTGGATCGCGGACAAGTTCCTCCACGTCGTCCGCAAATCGGCGTTCGTCCAAGAAGCACGCGACAACATCTCGAGCTGGAACGCCGCAGTGAAGCAACTCGACGCCTGACACCCCAAATCCTCCCCGTTTGCGAGAGAGAAATGCTGTTCGGGCTGCGCTCTTCACCGCACCGCTTGATCCCCGCCCAGCGGCACGCCACATGTCGTCCATGCTGATCGAAACCGAGCCCACGCCCAACCCCGCCACGCTGAAGTTCTTGCCCGGTCGCCCGGTCATGACCAGCGGCACGCGCGACTTCGCCACCCCCGAAGAGGCGGAGGCGAGCCCGCTGGCGGAGGCGATCTTTAACTTGGGCGACGTGACCGGCGTATTCTTCGGCAGCGACTTCATCTCGGTCACCGCCGCGCCCGGCGTGTCGTGGCCGGGGCTGAAACCCGACGTGCTCGCGATCCTGCTCGATCATTTCAGCGCCAACATGCCATTGTTCCGCCCGGGTGCGGCCAGCTTCTCGGTGCCAAGCGACGGGCCGCTGTCGACCGACGATCCCGCCGATGCGGAAATCATCGCGCAGATCCGCGAACTGATCGACACCCGCGTCCGCCCCGCGGTCGCCAACGACGGCGGCGACATCGTCTATCGCGGCTTCGACAAGGGCAAGGTGTTCCTCGCGATGCACGGCGCCTGCGCGGGCTGCCCATCGTCGACCGCGACGTTGAAGAACGGGATCGAACAATTGCTCCGCCACTATGTCCCCGAAGTCACCGAAGTGCGGGCGGTTTGATGGCGCCGATTGACGACGCTGCGCTCGACACGCTCTTTCGCCAGGCGCGAACCTATAATGGCTACACCGCCGATCCCGTTTCCGAAGCCGATCTCCACGCGATCTGGGATCTGATGAAGATGGGGCCGACCAGCGCCAACCAGCTGCCCGCGCGGCTGATGTGGTGCGTCAGCGACGACGCCAAGCAGCGACTCGCTGACTGCTGCTCGGCGCAGAACGCGCCCAAGGTGCTGAAGGCGCCAGTGTCGGTCGTGATCGGAATGGACATCGACTTCCACGAACATTTGCCCGAACTCTTCCCCCACGCCGATGCCAAATCCTGGTTCGAGGGCAATGAGGATCTCCGCAAGGAATCGGCGTTCCGCAATTCCTCCCTCCAGGGTGCGTATCTGATCATGGCGGCGCGCGCGCTCGGGCTCGACACCGGGCCGATGTCGGGGTTCGATGCCGACAAGATCAACGCCGCGTTCTTCGCCGACACGCCACGGGTCCGGGTCAACTTCATCTCGACGCTCGGCCACGGCGACCCCGCGACGATCTTCGACCGGTCGCCACGCCCCGCCTTCGCCAAGTTCAATTCGATCGCCTGACGTCGCCCGCGCGATGAGGACGCTCGTCATCGACACCGCCACCGCCGCCTGTTCGGTCGCACTCATCGATTCGGGCCGGGTGCTCGCTCGCGCGCATGACATCGTCGGGCGCGGGCATGCCGAACGGCTCATTCCAATGATCGCCGAGCTGCCCGACGGCGGTCGCGCGGCGCGCATCCTCGTCGATGTCGGGCCGGGCAGCTTTACCGGGGTCCGCGTCGGGATCGCCGCGGCGCGCGGATTGGCGCTGGGCTGGGGAGTGGCCGCAACCGGTTATTCCAGCGTCACGCTGATTGCGGCCGCCGGGTTCGCACGGCGCGATCTGTCCGAACTTGCGGTCGTGCTGGAGGGCGGGCATGGCGAGGTCTTCATGCAACTGTTCGCGCCCAACGCTGATACCCCCGGGGCCCGTGCGATCACGCCCCTCGCCTCGCGCCAACCCGCGGCGGCGCTCGCGCTGCTCGGCCCGCGGCCCGCGGTCGGCAACGGCGTCCACCGCCTGCTCGCGCTCGATCCGGCGATCGATGCCGAGGAGGTACTCCCCGACGCTGCCGATGCGATCCTGCTCGCCGACGAACCCTTGCCCCCCACCCCGATCTACGGCCGCGCGCCCGATGCGAAGCTGCCTGGCGGCGTGGTGCCGTGATGGCGACGCGCACGATCACGCTGCGCACCGGCGACGCGCGCGACATCGCAATCGTCGAGACGCTGATGACCGCCGCGTTCGAACCGCGCTACGGCGAGGCCTGGACCCGCGGGCAATGCATGGGGGTGATCGCGATGCCCGGCGTCCGCCTCACGCTCGCGACGGTCGACGACGCGGCCGCGGGCTTCGCGCTGATCCGCAGCGTGGCGGACGAGGCGGAACTGCTGCTCCTCGCGGTTGCGCCCGGCTTTCGCCGTCGCGGGGTCGGCACCGCGTTGCTGCGCGCGGTTTCGGGCGAATGTGCCGCGAACGGGGTCAAGGATTTTCATCTCGAGGTGCGCGCGGGCAATGACGCGATTGCCCTCTACACCGCGCACGGCTTCACCAAGGTCGGCGAACGGCGCGGCTATTATCGCGGCGCGCAAGGGCAGGCTTACGACGCGCACACCTTTCGCAAGCCGCTCTGAGCTTCCTGCGAATCGATAGCACTTTTCGCAACAAGCGATCGCGCCTACATGGGGGCATGGCCCGCAAGATCGATCTCGAAGCGCTGTGCAATGAAAAGGGGCTGCGCATCACCGAACAGCGCCGCGTCATCGCGCGCGTCCTGTCCGAAGCCGAAGACCACCCCGATGTCGAAAAGGTCTATGAGCGCGCCTCCGCGATCGATCCCGGCATCTCGATCGCGACGGTGTATCGCACCGTCCGGCTGTTCGAAGAGGCGGGGATTCTCGATCGCCACGATTTCGGCGACGGGCGCTCGCGCTACGAACCCTCGCCTGAATCGCACCACGATCACCTGATCGATGTCGAGACCGGCAAGGTAACCGAATTCGTCGATCCCGAACTCGAACAATTGCAAAAGGCGATCGCCGAGAAACTCGGCTTCCGCCTCGTCGATCACCGCATGGAACTCTACGGCGTCGCGCTCAGCCGCAAGGACTGACGCGATCGGCGCCGTCCGCTTCACCTTCCGAATCGCGGCGCTGGTCGCCACCCTGGTCGCGGCGCTCGTGCTCCACGGGGTGTGGCGGCTGTTCCGCCTCACCAGTCCGTGGCCGCGCTTGTTCCTGGGCCTCGTCGCGCGAATCGTCGGCGCGCGCGCCCGAGTGATCGGTACGCCGCTGCGCCGCGACGTTGTGTTTGTATCGAACCACCAGAGCTGGGTCGACATCCTCGTGATCGCCGGCACCACCGGCAGCGCCTTCGTCGCCAAATCCGATTTGCGCAGCGTTCCGCTGGTCGGCTGGCTGTGTACGCTCAACCATACCATTTTCGTCTCCCGCGAGGATCGGCTCGGCATCGCCGCGCAGATCGACCAACTCCGCGCCGCGCTCGCGCAGGCCTGGCCGGTCACGTTGTTTCCCGAAGGCACGACGGGCGATGGCACCACGCTGCTGCCGTTCAAGGCCTCGCTGTTCGAGGTGCTCGACACCCCCCCGACCGGCGTCATGGTCCAGCCGATCCGGATCGATTACGGCGATGCGATGAGCGACCTCGCGTGGCTCGGCGACGAACCCGGCCAGGTCAACGCCACCCGCGTCCTGCGACGCTCCGGCTCGTTCCCCACGATCCTCCATTTCTGCGAACCCTTCGATCCTGCCACGTTCGACGGCCGCAAGGCGATCGCCGCCGAAGCGCGACGCCGGATCGAGACGCGCTGATCCTGCCCGCTCGCGGGGGGGGGGGGAGACCGTCGCGCGTCGATCGGCGCGACGGCGGAATAAGAACCGGCGCCGCCGCGTCACGTCCATGGCGATCGGTCGGTGGCGGGCTGTCTACCTCTCGGACAGTCACGGCCAACCGCATCGGCGCGCCATCGTGCGTCGGCTTATCGGATGAGCGAAAAGTTTATCGGCCAAATCATTAAAATACGGCCATAATATCATTACGGAGCCATCTCGTTCATCGCTCGTTCCATCATCATGGGTTATACCGAGCATAAGCGCGGGCTGAACCGCGAAATGGAGACGAGCATGATGCATCTAGGCCGCAAGGCTATCGTCGCGGCGCTGGCTGCGAGCACGTTGATGGTCGCGGGCTGCGCGACCGAAACCACCTATCGTCCCGCCACCGGACAAGGCTTTTCGCGCACCGGTTATAGCGAGCGTCAGATCGAGCCCGGGCATTTCCTGGTCAGCTTTGCGGGCAACAGCGTTACCTCGCGCGATACCGTCGAACGCTATCTGTTCTTCCACGCAGCCGAGCTGACCCTGCAAAACGGCTATGATTATTTCGTGATGGCGGATCGCAACACCGATTTGCAATCGCGCACCTATTCGACCGGTATCGGCGGCCCCGGTTGGGGCTATGGCGGGTTTGGCGGCTATTGGGGTCCGTCGTGGAACTTCTACGGTCGCGGTTATGGCTGGCGCCGATTCGGCGGTGGCTTCGGCTATGGCGGGTATGGCGGTTTTGGCGGATTCGACGACTTCGATGTCCGCACCATCGATCGCTACGATGCGACGGCCGAAATCGTGATGCGCAAGGGGCCGATCCCGCGCGACAACCTGCGCGCCTTCGACGCCCGCAAGGTCGTCGACAGCATCGGGCCGAGCATCATCCTGCCGAAGTAACGCCGCAGGCCGACGTCGACGAAAAAGAAAGGCCGGGTTACCGCGAGGTAGCCCGGCCTTTTCGCATGCCGATGTCAGGCGGTGACCGCGCCGTGACAATGTTTGTACTTGCGTCCCGATCCGCACGGACACGGCGCATTGCGGTTGACCCGGCCTTCCCAGTCGGCGGGGTCCTCGCCCATGTCGACCGCGTCGGGGCGCGGCATCTGCAGCGGCGGCAACTGGCTCGAAATCAGTCCCAGCGACCCCGCATCGATATCCGCCGAATTGTCCTCGCCGGTGAACGGGTCGAAATGGGTGGTGATGAAATCGGGCAGCTCGGGAAGCTCGGTCGGCATCTGCAGCTGGAATTGCGCGTGCGCGATCGTCTTGGTCACGTCGAGCCGGATCGAATCGAGCATCCGCTGGAACAGGCTGAACGCCTCCTGCTTATATTCGTTGATCGGCGTCTTCTGCGCATAGGCGCGCAGATGGACGACCTGGCGTAGCGCATCGAGCGTCGCCAGATGCTCCTTCCAGTGATGGTCGAGATTCTGCAGCAGGATCGACTTTTCGACCTGGATCCAGGTGTCGGGCTCGAGACTGGCGGCCTTCTCGCCGACCATCGCATCGGCGGCTTCGCGGACGCGCTGCTCGACCAGCTCGGGATCGATCGCCTCTTCCTCCAGCCACGCGTCGACCGGGCAATCGAGGTTGAGCACCTCGACCAGCTGCTCCTTCATCCCCGCAACGTTCCATTGTTCGGGATAACTGCCTACCGGGCATGCCTCGCCGACGATGACGTTCACCGTCTCGGCGCGCATGTCCTCGACGAAATCGCTCACCGCATCGGCGTCCATGATGTCGGCGCGCTGTTCATAGATCACCTTGCGCTGATCGTTCATCACATCATCATATTCGACGACCTGCTTGCGGATGTCGTAGTTGCGCGCCTCAACCTTCTTCTGCGCGGTCTCGATCGCCTTGGTCAGCCACTTCGACCCGATCGCCTCGCCGTCCTCGATGTTGTTGCGCATCATCTTGGCAAACAGGGTGTCGGGGCCGAAGATACGCAGCAGATCGTCGTCGAGGCTGAGGTAGAAGCGCGACAGCCCGGGATCGCCTTGGCGCCCCGACCGCCCGCGCAGCTGGTTGTCGATCCGGCGGCTCTCATGGCGTTCGGTGCCGAGCACGAACAGCCCGCCAGCGGCGAGCACCTCGGCCTTTTCGACGACGATCTCGGCGCGTACCTGCTCGATTTGCGCGGCATAGTCGGGGGTGCCGGGGACGAATTCGGGGAACTCGTCGAGCATCCGGAATTCGGGGTTGCCGCCCAGCTGAATATCGGTGCCGCGTCCCGCCATGTTGGTCGCGATCGTCACCGCGGACTTGCGCCCCGCCTGCGCGACGATGTGCGCTTCCATCTCGTGGTAGCGCGCGTTGAGCACCTTGTGGTCGACATCCTCCTGGACGAGGAATTGCGACAGCAGCTCCGATTTCTCGATCGAGACCGTCCCGACCAGCACGGGCTGTCCCTTCAGCGCATGCTCGCGGATCTTCTTGGCGATCGCGCGGAACTTGTCGTGCTTGTCCTTGTAGAATTCATCCTCCTCGTCGACCCGCTTGACGGGGACGTTGGTCGGGATCGACACGACGTTCATCTTGTAGATGTCGTAGAATTCCGCCGCCTCGGTCGCCGCGGTGCCGGTCATCCCCGACAGCTTGGGGTACATCCGGAAATAATTCTGGAAGGTGATCGACGCCATCGTCTGGTTCTCGGGCTCGATCTCGACGCCCTCCTTCGCTTCGACCGCCTGGTGGAGCCCGTCGGACCAGCGCCGCCCGTCCATCATCCGCCCGGTGAATTCGTCGATGATGATGACCTTGCCGTCCTTGACGATATAATCGGTGTCCGCCTTGAACATCATGTTCGCGCGCAGCGCCTGGTTGAGATGGTGGACGACCTGAGTGTTCTCGAAATCGTAGAGATTCTGCCCCTCCAGATGCCCGGCTGCCTCGAGCATCCGCTCGACCTTCTCGGTGCCGTCCTCGGTCAGGATGATCGACTTCTGCTTCTCGTCCTTCTCGTAATCGATCTCGTCGAGCTGTTTCACGACCGCATCGACCTGGAGATAGAGTTCGGACTTGTCGTCGGTCGGGCCGGAGATGATCAGCGGGGTGCGAGCCTCATCGATCAGCACCGAATCGACCTCGTCGACGATCGCCATCGCAAACGGCCGCTGGACCATCGACGCGCGCTCGTACTTCATGTTGTCGCGCAGATAATCGAAGCCGAATTCATTGTTGGTGCCGTAGGTGATGTCGGCGGCATAGGCATCGCGGCGCTGTTCGTCGGTCAGGTTGGGGATGATGACCCCGACGGTCAGCCCCAGGAACTTGTAGACCTGCCCCATCCAGTCGGCATCGCGCGCGGCGAGGTAATCGTTGACGGTGATGACGTGGACGCCGTCGCCCGGCAGCGCGTTGAGATAGGTCGCGAGCGTCGCGACCAGCGTCTTGCCCTCGCCGGTCCGCATCTCCGCGATCTCACCGCGGTGGAGGACGATCCCGCCGACCATCTGGACATCGTAATGTCGCTGGCCAAGCACGCGGCTCGCGGCTTCCCGCACCGTCGCGAAGGCTTCGGGCAGCAGATCGTCGAGCGTGCTGCCATTGGCGATCCGCTCGCGAAACACCACGGTCTGGTTGGCCAGCGTCGCATCGTCCATCGCCTGCAGCGCAGGCTCGAAGGTCGCGACTTTCGCCACCAGGGGGTTGAGCGATTTGACGTAGCGATCGTTCGACGAACCGAACAAGGATTTGGCGAGGCCACCGAACATGGGCGAATTCCTATATTTATATGACGGCGCGCGCCGACGCGGGCGCAGCGAACGTGAAAAAGGTGGAGCAGCGGGGCGATAGCCCCGCGACCGAAGCGCTATTCGCGGCGGCGGTTGGTCAACAGCGTTGCGGCGGGCACGAGCGCGAAACGAGGAAGCCCCAGCGCCATCGCCGCGACATCGACCATCGTGGCGACCGCGTGATCGGGCCGCGCCGCCGCCCGCGCCACCGCGACCGACGCCGGGGCGGGATCCGCCAGCCGATGACTGATCGCCGCAGGCTCCGCGGCGACGCGCGCCCCCGACGAGACGCCGGTCAGCGCCGACAGCAGCGCGGAAAGGAGGAGCAGCAGGTTCACGATCCCGCCGACATAGGCACTGCTACGCGGTTCGTCCACGCCAAAGCACCCAGCGTCGCAGGAAGGCAGCGGCAGTGACGGTTCACTAGACGGCACGCAGCGACAGGACCGGCACCGGTTATCCGTCACTGCCCACCGTCACCGATATTTCCCCCGCTACCCCAACCCCCTATAGCGCGGGGCATGACCGACACCAGCCGCTCCCCGCTCGCGCCCCCCGCGTTCCCCGATCTGCCCGCGGTCGGGGGTGTCGAACTCCGGGTCGCCCGCGCGCGTTACAAGGACTGGAACCGGTGCGACCTCACCTTCGCGACGCTGGCCGAGGGCACGACCGTCGCCGGCGTGCTAACGCAAAGCAAATGTCCCTCCCCCGAGGTCGAATGGTGCCGCAAGGCGCTGACGCTTGGCCAGGCTCGCGCGCTCATCGTCAATGCGGGCAATTCGAACGCCTTCACCGGCCAGCGGGGGCGCGCCGCGGTGGAAGCGATCGCGGCGCGCACCGCGGGGCAGCTCGGCTGCCAGCCATCGAACGTCTTCGTTGCCTCGACCGGGGTCATCGGCGTGCCGCTGCCGATCGACAAGGCGGAGGCCGGGCTCGATGCCGCCTTCACCGCACAATTATGCGACTGGCGCGCCGCCGCCGAGACGATCGGGACGACCGACACCTACCCCAAGGGCGCGACGACCAGCGCGATCGTCGATGGTCGCCGCGTGACCTTGGTCGGGATCATCAAGGGATCGGGGATGATCGCGCCCGACATGGCGACGATGCTCGGCTTCGTCTTCACCGACGCCGCAGTCGAGGCAGGGTTCCTCCAAGCAGCGCTCGCCGCCGCCAACGCCCCCAGCTTTTCGTGCATCACCGTCGACGGCGACACCTCGACGAGCGACACCGTCCTCGCCTTCGCGACCGGCGCGGCGGGCAATGCACCGCTGGTCGATGACGACAGCCCGGGCGCCGACGCGTTTCGCGCAGCGCTCGCCGATCTGTGCCACCAGCTCGCGATGCTCGTCGTCCGCGACGGCGAGGGCGCGACCAAGCTGATCGAAATCGCGGTGACGGGAGCCGAGAGCGACCGCAGCGCACACCGCGTTGCGATGAGCATCGCCAACTCCCCGCTCGTGAAGACCGCGATCGCGGGCGGTGACGCCAACTGGGGCCGCGTCGTGATGGCAGTAGGCAAGGCGGGCGAACCCGCCGAGCGCGACCGGCTCGCGATCCGCTTCGGCGAAACCCAGGTCGCGCGCGGCGGGCTCGCGGTCGAGGAGTACGACGAAGCCCCCGTCGCCGCGCATCTGGCAGGCCATGAGGTCGAGATCGGGGTCGACCTGGGCCTAGGCGATGGCCGCGCGACCGTGTGGGCGTGCGATCTCACCCATGGCTACATCTCGATCAACGCCGATTATCGAAGTTGAGGTGACCGCGGCGCTGATCCCGGAGCTATACGTCGACGACATCGACCGCAGCGTCAGCTTTTATGTCCAGCTTGGATTTAGCATTCTGTACGCCCGCGCGACCGAGCGTTTCGCGATGCTGGAGCGTGACGGCGCGCAGATAATGATCGAGGAGCCCATCGGTCGCACGTTCCTAATCCACCCGCTTTCACATCCACGCGGTAGCGGTGTCAGCTTTCAGATCGCTGTGACGTCCATCGACGGTCTGTGGAAAGCCATCCCCGCAGGTACGACTATCGTGCTGCCGATCGAGCGTCATGCGTACCAGCGAGACGCGGATTCCGTCCGGGTCCGGCAATTCGTGATTGCGGACCCGGACGGGTATTTACTGCGGTTCAGCGAGACGATCGCCTGAAGTCAGGCGAGTTCGCCCTCCAGCCACGCCTTGATCCGCCCCTTGGGCTCGGCGCCGACCTTGGTTGCCGCGGGCGCACCGTCCTTGAACAGGATCATCGTCGGGATGCCGCGGACGCCGTATTTACCGGGCGCGTCGGGGTTTTCGTCGATGTTGAGCTTGGCGATCGTCACTTGTTCGCCGAGTTCGTTCGAAATCTCTTCGAGGCTCGGCCCGATCATCTTGCACGGCCCGCACCATTCCGCCCAGAAATCGACGAGCACGGGGCCGTCGGCGTTGAGAACGTCGGTTTCGAAGCTCGCGTCGGTGATCTGCTTGGTCGCCATGAAATTTCTCCTTGTCGGATCCTATCTAGGATCGGGGGTGCGATGGCTCAACCGGCGAGCGGCTAGCTTTGCTCCGTCGCCGCGAAGCCGGGCTTGTCGGTGGCCAGCATCGCGGCGGGCAGGACATGGAGCCGCGGCCCCGCGGTGTAGAGCAGCGCCGCCTCGATCCGCCGGTCGGGAAAGATCACGCCCAAGGCGGCGGCATAGGCCGCCATCTGGCGCCGGTGATAGCGCGGGATGTCGTCGATCGTCGCGGGCACCCGCCGCCCGGTCTTGAAGTCGATTACGCGCACCACATCGGCGGTGACGAGCAGCCGGTCCACCGTCCCCGATACGACCAGGCCATCGCCGAGCGTCGCCGCGATCGGGGCTTCGGCCAGCGCGCCGTCGCCGAACAGATCGGCAAACCGCGGATCGTCGATGACCGCCAGGACATCCGCCACGATCGCGTCGCGCACCGCGGGATCGTCGACCCCGCCCGCCTGTTCCAGCCACCGCACCGCGGCGCTGGCGCGCGCAGCGGAGGCAACCGGGGGCAATCTTTCGAACAGCGCGTGGATCAACCGCCCACGAATCGCCGCGGCCTCCGCGGCAGGCCCCGGCGGCGGCTCGCTCACCGCATCCTCGCCGAGCGACGACGGCGAGAGCGGTCGCGACGGACGCGCCTCGATCGGCGCGGGCTCGCGCGCCCACGCCGGGACGGGCGCGACCGGTTCGTCGGCGCGGCGCGGCGGCGGCGCGCGTTCCACCGGATCGGTCGGCGCGACACCGGTGAAGCGGCGCACGCCATCGGCATCGGCGACACCTAGCGCGGCGAACGCGCGCGACGCGGCGGCGTACCAGCTGGCTTCCGGCGGGGCCCCCCGCGCGCGAACCCCCAGCGCCCCTGCGATCACCAGCCGTTCTTCCGCGCGGGTCGCGGCGACGTAGAACAACCGCCAGTGCTCCTCCAATTCGCGAGTCTCGATCGCCACGATCGCGGCGTCGAGCGGCCCGCCACGCTCGGCGCTGCGCGGGCGGAAAATCGGGATCGGCGGCGCGCCGGGTTCGGGGCTCCACTGGACGAGCGCGCGCGGCGCAGCATTGGGGTCGGCGGTCGCGTCGGCCAGGATGACCAGCGGCGCCTGCAGGCCCTTCGCGCCATGCGCGGTCATCACCCGCACCGCGTCGAGCGGTGCCGACGCGTCGCGGACGATGTCGACATCGCCGCGGTCGAACCAGTCGAGGAACCGCTGGAGCGACGGCGTCGAGGTCGTCTCGAACGCGAGCGCGGCGTTGAGCAATTCTTCGATCGGATCGCGTGCCTCCGCCCCCAAGCGGCGGATCAGCTTGCGTCGCCCGTCCATCGCGCCGGTCAGCAGCTCTTCGAGGAACTGATAAGCGGTCGCGAAATCCGCGCGCGCCAGCATCCTGCGCAACGGCGCGAGACGGTCTTCCGCCTGCGTCCGCCCCAGATGCCGCCACAGGCTGCCATGGTCGCGCCGCGCGGCGTGCATCAGTTCGTCCTGCGTCCAGCCGATCAGCGGCGACACCAGCAGCGATGCGAGGCTGAGATCGTCGTCGGGCTGGAGCACGAAGCGGATCGCGGCAAGCAGGTCCTGCACCGCCAGCGGCGCATTGAGCCGCAGCCGATCAACCCCCGCGACCGGCACGCCCTCGGCATAGAGCCGCGCCACGAGCAGCGACGCGAGATCGCCGCGCCGCTTGACCAGGATCATCACATCCTCGGGGCGCAACGCGCGCCCCTTGCTGCCGAGCATCAGCCCCTCGTCGAGCCACGCCTTCACCGCTTTCGCGACGCGCGACGCCTGTTCGCGCACCGCGTCGTCGACCCACGCCTCTTCGTCCTCGTCGTTGCCGCCGACGACCGCGGGCGGCCAGAGTTCGACGATTCCGGGACCCGGCACCTCCGACGCGTGCGTCTCGATCGCACCCACCGCGCCCAGCCCCGGCTCGCCCGCCGCCGCCACCGCGGCATCGACGAATTCGAGCACCGGGCGTGTCGATCGAAACGACTGCGTCAACGACAGCCGATCGAACGGCAGCCCGCGCTCGTGATCGGGCCAATCCTCGGGGCGTTCGATCTCGGCGGCACGGCCCGCAAAATGCTGTTCCGCCGCCTGGAAATTGATCGGGTCGGTGCCCTGAAATCCAAAGATCGCCTGCTTGTAGTCGCCGACGGTGAACAGTGTCCGCGTCGAGGGTGCATAGATGCCGCGCCCGACGAAGAATTCATCCGCCAACGCGCGCACGATCCGCCACTGCGCGGCATTGGTATCCTGCGCCTCGTCGATCAGCACATGCTCGGTCACCGAATCGAGCTTGTAGCGGACCCACTCGCCGATCCCCGGCTGGTCGAGCAGCGCGACGACGGTCTGGATCAGATCGTCGAAATCGACCGCGCCCGTGCGCCGCTTCGCCGCGGCATAGGCGCGGGCGTATTCGCGCCCGACCTCGAGCCCCGCCGCGAGCAGGTCGGCATAAGCGGCGCGGAGTTCGAGGCTGAGCAGCGCGGTGCATTCCGCGCCGATTTCCGCCGCCATCGCCTCGTAATCGGGATCGGCGTCGATCAGCTTCTTCGACGCCTTGCGCGGTTCGTTCTTAGCGGTGAAGACGATTCCCTTGAGGTCGTCGAGCGACAGCGCGCGCGCCGCGGGGGCCGCCGCGAGCCACCCGTCGATCGTCGTCGCATGGCCGACCCCGGTTGCGGTCGCCCAAACCCGATTGGCGTCGCCGATCCGCCGGATCGCGTCGGAATCGAGCGCGTCACACCCCGCCGCGACCGCCTCGGCGACATCGCCCTGCGGCAGATCGAGCGCGCGCCGTAACCACGGCTGGATTCCCGACGGCAGTTCTTCGAGCGCGGTGAGCGATCGCGCGCATTGACGCAGAAAACTCTCGGCGCCGCCCTCCCCCATCCTCAAGCTCAGCGCCCCGATCACCTCGATCGGCCGCTCGCGCCCTGTCACCTCCGCCTCGCTCAGCATCGCCGCCAGCGTCTCGCGCGCCAGCACCGCCTCCTCGCGCGGTTCGAGCGGGCGGAATCCCGGGGTCAGCCCCGCTTCGACCGGGAACGCGGCGAGCAAGCTTTGGCAAAAGCCGTGGATCGTCTGGATGCGCAGCCCCCCGCCGGGCGCGTCGAGCACCTTGGCGAACAGAGTGCGTGCGGCGCTGATCTGTTGGGGTCGCCCCGGCTCGCCCAGCGCGTGGAGATCGCGCGCGAGCTGCGGACCCGGCATCCGCACCCACGCGGCCAGCCGCGCGTTGATCCGCTGCGCCATCTCCGCCGCGCCTGCCTTGGTGAAGGTCAGCGCCAGGATCGCCGACGGATCGACCCCGCGTAGCAACAACCGGAATACGCGCGCGGCGAGCACCTGCGTCTTGCCGGTGCCCGCCGATGCCGACAGCCAGACATGCGCATTGGGGTCGCTCGCGGCCTGTTGCGCGCCCTTCAGCGGGGGAAGCGGACGAACCTCAGTCACGGCCATACCATTCGTCGCGGCGCATCAGCTGGTCGTATTCGGCATAGGGCGCGTATTCGGGGACCAGCTTGGCGGTGAAGGGCTCGTCGCCGGTCAGCCACCGCGCCGCCGCCTCGACGAAGCGATCGTGCGCGATGCGGGTGAAATCGGCGGTCACAATCCGATCCTTCTTGCCGTCCGCGTCGACCGGGGTCGCGACATAGCCAAAGCCGTCCTTGCTGCGTCCCAGCGACCAATATTCGAACGCGTCGACCTTGCCGCGCAGCCCGTCGAACCCGCCCTGCTCCGCGATCCACCCGAGCATCCCGAGCTGCAGGCTGAACCCCTCGCGCACCGCCTTGGTCGAGGGCGGCTTGCCGGTCTTGTAATCGACGATACCCAGCGTGCCGTCGGCGAGCCGGTCGACCCGGTCATAGCGCCCGCTCAGCGTCACCCCCGCGATTCCGATCTCGCCCTTCCCCTCCGCGCTGAGGACAACGCGTCCCACCGCTGCATCGTCGGCGACGCGGGTCGCGATCCAGTCGATCGCCTCCATCAGCCGCGGCCGCCACAGCGCGCGCAGCATCGGGTGCGTCGCGGCGTCGCCGAGCATCGCGAGCGCCAGCGGCCGCAGCGCATCGATCGCGCAGGCATGATCGGTCCACCATCGTTCGAGGATGTCGTGGACCGCATTGCCGCGCCACGCCGCGCTCGGATCGGCATCGACCGGGTCGAGCGGCATCAGCCCCAGGATGCGCCGTGCGTAAAAGGCGTAGGGGTCTGCCTTTAGCCGATCGATCTCGGTCACCGAAATCCGCGTCGGGCGGTGATCGGGCATCGGCGCGGGGCGCTCGGCTGGGAGATGCTCGCCCGGATCGTCGAGCGCGCGCGTCCACGCCTCGATCTCGCGCGCCCGCTCGAACCGGTCGCCCGCCATCGCCTGCAACCGCAGCCACAGCCGCGACGCCAGCGTCGGCGACGACGCATCGCGGCGCGCACGCGTGATCAGCACCGCGGGTGCACCAAGCGCCTGGCCGAAATCATGCGCCGCAACCCCGATCGCGCGGTCGAGCCCGGGCAATCCGAGTTCGACGCGAATCCGCGGTGCCAGCCACGGATCGGGCGCAGGCCTTCCCGGCCACACCCCCTCGTTCAGCCCGCCGAGGATGATCACATCCGCGCTCTGGAGCCGTGCCTCGATCAACCCGTAGATCGCAAGGCGCGGGTGCCCGCCCTGCTGCGGGCGCACCGCGATCTCGGCGAGCAGCGTCTGGAGCAGCGGCGCAACCCCGTCGGGGTCGATCCGCGGCGGCCCGCGATCCGCTTCCGCCTCGAGATCGGCGAGGAAATCCGACGCCGCGCGACCCGCCGGCCCCGCCCATAGCTCGTCGCCGCACAGTACCGCCGCGGTCTCGCGCAGCACCGCGATCATCGCGGCGAGCGGCTGGTCGCCCCGTCCGAACGCGGCTTCCAATGGGGCCAACATTGCGCTGCTCTCGCGCCACCACGCCGCGGTGTCCGCCTTGCCGAGATGCTCGGCGAGCCCGCCAAGCCCCGCCGCGGGGCGCGGCCCGCGCAGCGCGCGATCGAGGCGGCGGACCTGATCGAGCCAGGCCAGCCGTCGCTCGCCGCTCTGCACCAGCGGATGCTTGAGCAACGCCAGCAGCGCGAGCGGCGCGAACCGCTGCGCCGCCGCCTCGGCGAGCGCCAGCAGCAACGTGCCCGGCGGCAGGATCGACAGCGGTCGCCCCGCGCTGTCATCGATCGCGATCCCCCAGCGCGTGCAATGCGCCGCGACCCGCCGCGCCAGCCCGCGATCGGGAGTGACGAGCGCGGCGGTACGCCCCTCGGTCTCCAATGCCTCGCGCAGCGCCAGCGCAATCCCCTGCGCTTCCTCGGCAGGGCTCGCGAACTCGGCGGCCTCGACTTCCGACAGGCGGCGATCCTCGGCCTTCAGCGCGGTCCATTTGCCCGTAAACGCGGCGGGCGCGAGCGCGTTGGCGATCGCCCGCCCCCGCGCGCTCCCCGCGTCGGGACCCGACCCGCCGCGCCACGCCAGTACCTCGCCGCGCGCGGCGCCCATCCGGTCGAGCAACAGCTTCAGGTGGAATTGCGGGTGCGTCTCGATCGATCGCGTGACGAACCCCGTCGTCGGATCGGCATCGTGCGGGCCGAGCGCGTCCCATTCCTCGTCCGCCAGCGCCAGGTCGAGCCCCGCGAACACCGTCTGGCCGGTCGACAAATCGGCGACGCACCGCAACAGCCGCGCGACCGCAGGGGCGCTATCGGTGATGCCCGCCGCGACGACGAACCCGGTCGGGGGCGCGTCCCGCCAGCGCGCGGCCAGCCGATCGAGCAGCAATATCCGCCGCGTCGCGGCATCGATCCGCCCGAGCCGCGCCAACTCGCCGGGCCAGCGATCGAGCACCACCGCAAAGGTCGCGAGCGCGCGCTGCCAATGTTCGGTGAGTTCGGGGGCGAGATCGAGCGTGCGCAACGCGGCGGGCGCAACCTCCTCGACCAGCAACTGGT
Organism: Sphingomonas oligophenolica; assembly: GCF_006438955.1. Lineage (GTDB taxonomy): Bacteria > Pseudomonadota > Alphaproteobacteria > Sphingomonadales > Sphingomonadaceae > Sphingomonas > Sphingomonas oligophenolica_A. The sequence continues at coordinate 272,563 of NZ_RCZK01000002.1, forward strand.
CGAGCGTGCGGCACAGTTCGCCCGCCAGCCGCACCGCCTCGGCCGCGTCGACCGGTGCCCCCGCCGCGCGGCGTTCCTCGCCGACCAGCCGCGCGAGGATCATCCGCCGCTGCATCGGCGCGATCGCCGGGGGCGGCGGGTCGTCGGCATCGACCGGATCGAGCGCCGCGCCGATCGCCTCGCCCAGATCGGGACTGCCCAGCGGCACCAGCCGAGGCAGCAGCAACCCGCCGCCGCTCGCGCGCACGAACGCGTCGGTCATCGCGCGCACCGCGCGGTTGTTCGGCAACAGGATCAGCCCACGCGCCAGCGCCAGCGGGTCGTCCCCCGCCTGCCGCATCAGCCCTCGGGCCAAGGTATCGGCGAACGCTCGGTGCGCCGGAATGGTGAACACGCGCGGCGCTACCGATCCGGCGCGCGCCTCAGCCACGGGGGTTAGCCATCGGCCAGGATCGCCTCGGACTTGGGAATCGCGCCGGGGGTGCCGATGTCGAACCACAGCCCCTGGTGAACCTGCGCATAGGCGCGCCCCGCCTCGATCGCGCGGTTCCAAAACACATTCGTCGAGAACGGACCCTCGGGCCAGTCCGCGATGATCCGCGGGTGGATGATCTGGATCCCGGTATAGACGAACGGCGCGACCCGCCCGCGCCCGCGCCGCGCCGTGATCCGGCCATCGGCGGCGACGACGAAATCGCCCTGCCCGCCATGATTGTGTGCGCGCGCCAGCGGCACGACGAGCAGTAGCGCGTCCATGATCGCGTCGTCCCAGCGCGACGCGAGCAATTTCAGCGTATCGACCGGCCCGTCGACCCACAGATTGTCGCTGTTGACGACCAGGATCGGTTCGTCGCCGAACAGCCCGCGCGCCTTTACCAGCCCGCCACCGGTTTCCATCAACTCCGCCCGTTCGTCGGAAATCGCGATGTCGATCCCCGCGAACCGGTGCGCCAGGTGCGCCTCCATTGTGTCGGCGAGGTAATGGACGTTGACCACCGCGCGTTTGATCCCCGCGGCCTGAAGCCGCTCGATCACGTGATCGATCAGCGGTTTACCCGCGATCTCGACCAGCGGCTTGGGGCGTGTCGCGGTCAGCGGGCGCATCCGCTTGCCCAGCCCCGCCGCCATCACCATCGCGGTGGTCGGCACCTCGCCCCGCGGGACGGGGCGGATCGTGCGCTGGCGGGTCATGCCGACAGGGCCAGCGGATCGCCGCGCCGGTCGCGCGGAATGTTCGCGTCGAACCACGCGGCGACCGGCGCCAGCACCGGCGCCGCCAAGTCCTGCTCCAGATACGCCCACACCCGCGGGCACAGCGCCGGATAGCGCGGCTTGCCATCGCGCTGCCACAGCCGGGTGAAGATCCCGACAATCTTCGCGTTCCGCTGTGCGCCGAGGACATGGTATGCATCGTGGAACTCGTCGCCGACCCCGGTTGCGGCGCGATACCGTGCGAGCATCGCCGCCTCGATCGCGGGCTCGACATCGCGCCGCGCGTCCTGGAGCAACGAGACGAGATCATAGGCAGGATGCCCCGCCAGCGCGTCCTGGAAATCGAGCAGCCCCAGCGTGCGATCCTCGCCCAGCAGCATCAGATTCTCGGCGTGATAATCGCGCAGCACCGTCACCGGCTCGGCGGCCAGCGCATGGTCGAACACCGCGTCCCAGGCGGCGCGATAACCCGCGACATCGGCGTCAATACCGACCGCGGGGCAATACCATTCGACCAACAACGCCGCTTCGCGATGCAGCATCGCGCGGTCATAGGGCTCGAGCGGCCCCGCCGGATGGCGGCGCAGTTCGATAAGCAGATCGACCGCGCGTTCGTACAGTGCCACCGTCTGTCCGGGATCCTCGTCGATCGCTTCGCGCATCCGCGCGTCGCCGAAATCCTCGAGCAGGACGAGCCCGCGATCGAGATCGGCGCCGATGATCACCGGCGCGGGAAAGCCATGCGTCGTCAACCACGTCGCCACGCCGATGAACGGGCGCGGGTCCTCGTGCGGCGGCGGCGCGTCCATCAATACCGCGCGGCGATCCCCCGCAAGGATCCGGAAATACCGCCGGAACGACGCATCCCCCGCCAACGGAACGATGTCGCCCGCCCACCCCAGATCGGCGATGAAGGCGGCGGCGCCGGCGGGCGGGGTCATGTCGGCCATCGGCGCTCCCAAGCGGGGGGCAGGGTCGCTGTCAAGCGCCGCGCACCGTCGGGCTCGATCGTCAGGCGCAGCGCCAGCGCCCCGGGCCACCAGCCCGGCGCGCGTTCGGGCCATTCGACCAGCAGCGCCGAATCGGCCAGCGCGTCGTCGAGCCCCAGTTCCTCGATCTCGCGCGGATCGTTGATCCGATAGAGATCGACATGCAGCACCGGCAACGACACCTCGGGCGGGGCGTAGGGCTGGACGATCGCGAAACTCGGGCTCGGCGCCTCACCCGCGAGACCGAGCGCCGCCAGGCACCCGCGCGCGAGGCTCGTCTTGCCCGCGCCAAGCTCGCCTTGCAGCGTCACGACATCGCCCGCGCGTAACAGCGGCGCAAGCGACGCACCGACCGCCTCGGTCGCAGCGGGATCGGGAAGGTATATGCTCATTACATCCACCCCGGCGAACGCCAGGGCCCAGTTGGGAAGGTCGCAATAACGAAGCGCAGCGCCAACCAATATCTGCTCACCAACTGGGCCCCGGCGTTCGCCGGGGTGGTAAATCTTTCTGGAGCCACCCTCACCGTCGCGGCAATTCGACCGTCACCAGCGTCCCCGCGCCCGGTTCGGACAGCAGCTCGATCGTCCCGCCATGCGCCTCGACGAATTGCTTCGCGAGCGGCAGCCCCAGCCCCAGCGCTCGCTCGCCGGTCGGTTGCATCCCCGGTTCGGCGAAGCGATCGAACGCGGTCGCAACGCTCGCCGCGTCCATGCCCGGGCCATCGTCGCTGACCACGATCCGCGCGAGATTCGCGCTCCCGTCGGTGTGGAGCAGGATGCGCCCGCCTTCGGGGGTCGCCGCCACCGCGTGACGCAGCAGATGCTCGATCGTTTCCTGCAACCGCTTCGTGTCGCCACTCACCCGCCCGGTCGACCGTGCGAGTTCGATCGCGAAATCGAGCTTGCGCCGCCGCGCCGCGGGCTGGACGGTCTCCGCCGCTGCGCGCGCGACCGCGGCCAGATCGACATTCTCGCGGACCAGTTCGGCATCGGCGCCATCGCCGCGGGTCAGGTCGAGCACGTCGTCGACCAGCAGCCCCAATCGCTCGACCGATTCGAGGATCGCCTCGACATAGGTGTCGGCATCCTTGGGAAGCTTGCCCGCATAGCCGCCATGGAGCATCTCGGCGAACCCGCTGATCGAGGTCAACGGCGTGCGCAATTCGTAGCTCATGTTGGCGACGAACTGGGTTTTGACCTTGTCCGCGGTCTCCAGCGCGTCGGCGCGGTCGCGCAGCGCCTGTTCGACCCGGCGGTTGTCGGTGATGTCGAGCATCGTGAACAGCGCGTTGCCGTCGGGCAGCGGCACCGCGGCGAATTCGAAATGCCGCCCGTCGGCGAACGCGACCCGCCCGCCGCGCTGCTGGCGGTCGAGCGTCGCCGACCGGACCAGTTCGGGGATCAGCGCCGCGCGCGTCGGGGTCGCCAGCTTGGGCGCGGCGGCCTCCGCAAAGGTCTCGACCCGCGGATGCGCGGCAAGGAATTCCTCCTCGAATCCCCACACCGCGCGCATCCGGTTGTTCCACAGCTGCAGCTTGCCGTCGGTCGCGAACACCGCGAGCGCCTCGAACAGATTGTCGAACGTCGCGGTCCGCACCCGGAGCAGCGTGTCACGCGCGCTGGCGAGTTGTACTTCCTCGGTCCGGTCCTCGAAGATCAGCAGCAGGCCGCCATCGGGCAACGGCTGCGCGACGACGCGCAGATGCGTGCCGCCGGTCAGGTGCCAATTCTCTTCGATGGCCCAGTTCTTCTCATCGGAGGCGTCCCCGGGCAGGAACCAGTCGCGCCGTTCGGCCTTCCAGCCCGGAAAATCCCGCACCTCGGGCAGCCGGTTCGCCTCGCGCATCCGCTCCAGCACGCGATCGAATTCGGGGCGGTCGGACAGCCATTCGCTGCGCATCGCGAACATCCGCCGAAACGGCTGGTTGCAGAACACCAGGCTGCGGTCGGCGCCGAATTGCGCCACCCCCGCCGACAGCCGGTCGAGCATCGCGCGTTGCGCGTCGGCAAAGCGTTTGGCGCCCGCGCGCGACTGTTCGAGATCCTCGACATCGACCGCGAACCCCGCGACCCCGCCGGTCGCCAGCGGCACATCGTGGACATCGAGCGATCGGCGTTCGCCGTCGATCGTCGCGGGGAGGATGCGGCGTTGCGGATGCTTGGCGTCGCGCGCCGCGACCGCCCCGGCGAGCGGCCCGCCGCTCCCCGATCCCTCGATCAACTCGACGCCGCGCGCGACGACATCGGCGGCATCGCGGCCCTCGACCGCGGCGACATAGGCCGAATTGACCATCGCCAGCTTCAGGTCGCTGCCGCGATACCACATCGGCAGCGGCGCCGCCTCGATCAGCGCGGTGAGCGATTCATAGGCGCCCGCGAGCCGGTTCTTGTCGCGCGCCAGCCGTGCGATCTCGGCCTCGCTTTCGGTGGCATCGAACGCCCAGACCAGCACCGCGCCGGTCGCGCCGAGATCACCGGGCGCGCGGTGACCGCGCAGCGTGATCGCGCGGTCCGATCCGATCGGCCGCAGCGCCCGCCGAAAGCTTCGCCCCGATCGCTGCGCCGCGACGATGTCCGCCGCCAGCGCTGCGGCGTCGGCCGCGGTGATCCCGCGATCGTCGGCCGACAGGTCGGCGAGGAACCGTGGCGGGGTCGCCAGCCCCAGCCAGTCCGCCATCCGGGTCGGCATTTCCACCCCGCCATCGGCGCGGACCAGCATCGCCAGCGCGGGCGCGGACTGGCGGATCTGCTCGGCCTCCGCCGCCGCCTCGACCAGCCGCGCCGCGTCGCCGCGCGCGCGCAGCCCGACATACAGCGCCCATCCCGCTGCCGACACCAACGCGAACAGCATCGCGCCCAGCAGGACTGTCATCCCGTTGCCAAGCTCGATCATCGTGGATTCGTGGCCATGCTGCCCCTCATGCCCCGTCGTGTAGGCAAGGCGGCGGATGCAGGGAAGCGGTCAGCCATGAAAAAAGGGCCCGGCGCTATGCCGAGCCCTCTTTTGTCTGTTCCCCCGCGAAGGCGGGGGTCCAGGAGCCGCAACCGCAGCGTTTATGACTCTGGGGCCCCGCCTTCGCGAGCGAACCGCGCCGATCAGTAGCGATAATGATCGGGCTTGAACGGCCCTTCGACCGGCACGCCGATGTAGCCCGCCTGCTTCGCGGTGAGTTGCGACAGCTTCACGCCGAGCTTGTCGAGGTGCAGCGCCGCGACTTTCTCGTCGAGATGCTTGGGCAGGACGTACACTTCGTTCTTATAGTTCTCGCCCTTGGTCCACAGCTCGATCTGCGCGAGCGTCTGGTTGGTGAATGATGCCGACATCACGAAGCTGGGATGCCCCGTTGCGCAGCCGAGGTTCACGAGGCGGCCCTTGGCGAGGATGATGATCTGCTTGCCGTCGGGGAACTTCACCAGGTCGGTACCCGGCTTCACTTCGTCCCACTCGTAATTCGACAGCGCCGCGATCTGGATCTCGCTATCGAAGTGGCCGATGTTGCACACGATCGCCATCGGCTTCATCGCCTTCATGTGATCGGCGGTGATGACGTCGGCATTGCCGGTCGCGGTGCAGAAGATGTCGGCGCGCTCGACCGCCTCTTCCATGGTCACGACCTCGAAGCCCTCCATCGCCGCCTGCAGCGCGCAGATCGGATCGACTTCGGTCACCATCACGCGCGCGCCGCCGTTGCGGAGCGACTGCGCCGAACCCTTGCCGACGTCGCCGAAGCCCGCGACGCAGGCGACCTTGCCCGCGAGCATGACATCGGTCGCGCGACGGATCGCGTCGACCAGCGATTCCTTGCAGCCGTAGAGGTTGTCGAACTTCGACTTGGTGACGCTGTCGTTGACGTTGATCGCGGGGAATGGCAGCTCGCCCTTCTTGGCGATCTCGTACAAGCGATGCACACCCGTCGTGGTTTCTTCCGACACGCCCTTGAGGTTCTTGACCGTCTCGGTCAGGTAGCCCGGCTTCTTCGCGACGAACGCCTTGAGCGCGCGCTGCATCTCGACTTCTTCCTCATTCTCGGGCTCGGGCATCGTGTGCCCCGCCTCGAGCTTCGCGCCCCACAGCGCGAACATCGTCGCGTCGCCACCATCGTCGAGAATGATGTTGGCGGTCTGGCCGTCAATGTCCCCATCCCACGAGAAGATATCGCCGACATAGTTCCAGTAATCGGCCAGGCTCTCGCCCTTCACCGCGAACACCGGAACGCCGGTCGCGGCGATCGCGGCGGCGGCGTGGTCCTGCGTCGAGAAGATGTTGCAGGTGGCCCAGCGCACGTCGGCACCGAGCGCGGTCAGCGTCTCGATCAGCACCGCGGTCTGGATCGTCATGTGAAGCGAGCCCGTGATCCGCGCGCCGTTCAGCGGCTTCGACGCGCCGAATTCGTCGCGCAGCGCCATCAGGCCGGGCATTTCGGTTTCGGCGATCTCGATTTCCTTGCGGCCGAAGGCGGCAAGCGAAATATCCTTGATGACATAATCAATAGGGCGGTCGAGCACGGTGGCCACGGGGAATTCTCCAGGTCGATGGGGCCGACCAAGGCGCGGGTGCACCGATCGACATGCGCCGCCACATAGAGCGTCGTACGCTCCAGATCAAATATAAAGATATCTTTATATGACGGTCAGGCGTTCCCCGCACCCGCGACCAACAGTTGGGGATCGACCCCCGCGCCCGTCATCGCCGCCGCCCAGCGCGATGCGGCGTCGGTGTCGTAGAGCAGCACGTCGTCGCCGACGACGTTGAGCCATCCCGGCGTGGCGAGTTCCGCGTCGAGTTGCCCCTGGTCCCACCCGGCATAGCCCAGCGCCACCACCCAGCGCGTCGGCCCGGCGCCTTTTGCGATCGCGCGCAGCACGTCGACGGTGCCCGACAGCGCCCAGCGTCCCGCGACCGCGATGCTGTCCTGCCCACCCCAGTCCGCGGAATGGACGACGAACCCCCGGCGCGGTTCGACCGGCCCGCCGAAATGGATCGGCGCGTTCGGCGCGGCGCCGTGCGCGATCTCCAGCTGATCGAGCAGGTCATGCAGCCCCAGCCCTGCGATCACCGCACCCAGCCCGATCCCGACCGCGCCATCGGCGTCGTGCGAACACATCGCGATCACCGCGCGGTCGAACCGCGGGTCACTCATCCCGGGCATCGCGAGCAGGAATTGCCCGGTCAAATAATGAGGATCGTCCATGGCTTGCAGCATAACCGCCGCCGCGGTGTGCGGCCATGGTTGAAATCACCCCCCCGGTGGCCGACCTATCGCGGGAACGCCGCACCTCCGCGGCCCAGGAGACATCACGATGACGATCAACGTTGGCGACAAACTTCCTTCGGCGACCCTGGCGAAAGTGACCGCCGATGGTCCCGACAATGTCAGCACCGACGATTTCTTCGCGGGCCGCACCGTCGCGCTGTTTGCGGTGCCCGGCGCCTTCACGCCGACCTGCTCGGCCAAGCATTTGCCCGGCTATATCGACAAGAACGATGCGCTGAAGGCCAAGGGCATCGACGAGATCGCGTGCGTGTCGGTCAACGACGCCTTCGTCATGGGTGCCTGGGCCAAGGCGAACGACGCCGCCAACGTCACGATGCTCGCCGACGGCAACGGCGATTTCGCGAAAGCGGTCGGCTTGACGATGGACGGCAGCAAGTTCGGCATGGGCCAGCGCAGCCAGCGCTATTCGATGCTGGTCGAGGACGGCGTCGTGAAGCAGCTCAACGTCGAGGCCCCCGGCGAATTCAAGGTCTCGAGCGCGGAGCATCTGCTCGGCGAGATGTGATCGGTGCGGGAGGGGCGATCTTACCCCTCCCGTTCGTCCTGAGCCTGTCGAAGGACAGGTTCCCACAATCAGCGCCCACAATCAGCGCTCATGGCCAGCGCCCATGACATGTGCTGCGACAAGCTCAGCACGAACGGACGCTGCGTCCGACGTAGTCAAAGCAAGGCCCGGCATAGCCCGTCTTGCCACCGTCACCCTCGCCGCGTAACGATCCCGGATGACAACCGCATCCGTTATCGTCGACGAACTCGACCGGCTCTACACCGCGTCGGTCGATCGCTTGCAGGCCGCGCTGACCGCCTATCTCACCGACGGCACCCGCCCCGACCCCGCGATGCGCACCGACGGATCGTTCGCCTATCCCGAAATCCACCTGAGCTATCGCGGCGGCGACGATCGTCCCACCCCGCGGCGCTCGTTCGGTCGGCTCGTTACCCCCGGCAATTACCGGATCAGCGTTACCAAGCCCGCATTGTTCGCCGGCTATCTCACCGAACAGCTGACGCTGCTGATCGAGGATTACGACGTCACCGTCGAGGCGCGCCCGGGCCGCCAGGAAATCCCCTTCCCCTATGTGCTCGATCCCGGTCACGCGATGAGCCTCGACCAGGTTTCCGCCTCCGAACTCGCGCGCTGGTTTCCCGCCACCGAACTGGCGCATATCGGCGACGAGATCGCCGACGGGCTGTGGATCAGCAACGAGGATGCCCGCCCGCTCGCGCTGTTCGATGGCCTGCGGACCGATTTCAGCCTCGCGCGGCTGCGCCATTACATGGGCACGCCGTCAGAGCACACCCAGCGCTTCGTGCTGTTCACCAACTATCACCGCTACGTCGACGAATTCGTCCGCTGGGGCGCCGCGCAACTCGGCAACGACAGCCGGTTCACCGGCTTGTCGGGCGCGGGCAACATCGTCATCGATTCGCCCGAGGACATCGACCGGCTGGTCAGCGACAGCGCGTGGCGGCGGCACCAGATGCCCGCCTATCACCTGATGGCGGACGATCGCTCGGGGATCACGCTGGTCAACATCGGCGTCGGCCCGTCGAACGCGAAGACGATCTGCGATCACCTCGCGGTGCTTCGCCCCGAAGCATGGCTGATGATCGGCCATTGCGGCGGCCTCCGCCCCAGCCAGCGGATCGGCGACTATGTCCTCGCTCACGCCTATCTGCGCGACGATCACGTCCTCGACGATGTCCTGCCGCCCGAAATCCCGGTCCCCGCAATCGCCGAGGTCCAGGTCGCGCTCGCGAAGGCATCGGAGATCATCTCGGGTCAATCGGGCGAGGAGCTGAAACGCCGCCTCCGCACCGGCACGATCGTCACCACCGACGATCGCAACTGGGAATTGCGCTATTCGAAATCGGCGCTGCGCTTCTCGCTCAGCCGCGCGGTCGGGATCGACATGGAATCGGCGACGATCGCGGCGCAGGGCTATCGATTCCGCGTCCCCTATGGCACGCTGCTCTGCGTCTCCGACAAACCGCTTCACGGCGAGTTGAAGCTGCCCGGCCAGGCCAATCGCTTCTACGAACGCGCGATCAGCGAACATATGCGGATCGGGATCGAAGCCTGCGAACAGCTCCGGATGGAGGGCGAAAAGCTCCACAGCCGGAAACTGCGCGCATTCGACGAACCGCCGTTCCGCTGATCGTATCACTAGGGAAACGATCTCCGGATCGTGCGTTACGCTATCGAACCGATTGGGAGGACCGACGATGACCGACAAACCCGAGACGCCGCCTTCCTCACCCGACAAGCCGGTCACGCCGCGTCGCCGCGCGCCGCGCCAGGCCGCCGGAACGGCTCCGGGTGCCGCCAAATCGACCGCCACGAAATCGACCGCGAAAGCCCCTGCGACTCGCTTGTCCGCCCCCGCGGCACCAGCGGCGGACGTGAAACCCAAGCGCGCCGCCAAACCCCGCTCCACCACCCGCGGCGCCGTCCGCGCCGCGCCCAAGGCACCCCCCCGGGCGACGGGCTCGCCCAAGGCTGCGTCGCAGCCGACCAAGGCGGGCAACAAATGGGGAATGGCCGCGATCGCGGGCGGCGTGGCCGCGGCGGGGGCAGCCGCGGCGGCACTGCTCGCGCTGCGCGGCAGTAGCGCGTCACCCCGCGGCGGGGCCAAGCCCGACAAGCGCACGCCGCCATCCGACGGCGCGCATCAGGCCGACGGAACCGATTCGTCGAAGTCGTTTGCCGCCGGAATCGCGGACGAGGGCACGATTCCCGACAAGGGCTGATCCCTCAGGCGCAGCCCGGTTTCACTCCGTTTCAAGGGACCGCACCGAGGTCAAGCTCGCTCGGGCCGTTCTTCGCCCCGCGGCCAGCCGTGTCGATCAGCGCGTGGCGATCGTTCGCCCGAGCATCGACAGCCCGCGCTGCGCGACCTGGTGCGAGGTCGCGGTCGTCCCCGCCAGCATGTCCAAATCGACCGCGGGCTCGGCCAGCACCTCCGTATACAACGCCCGCGCCTCGGCAATCCGCCCGGTTTGCGCATAGGCTGCCGCGAGGTTGAGCGCCATCTCCGGGCGCGCCGGGTCGGCCTTGCGCTGCTGCTCGAGCCGGTCGATGACCATCGAATAATGGCCCCTGGCGAGCAATTGATAGCTCGTATGCTCCTGCGCGACCGCGGGCATGGATAGCGCCATCACCACGCCTGCCAGCATCATTTGTGCGTACCGCATCACCCGTCTCCTATCGTCCCCGGCATTCGTCAGCACCAGGTTGCACTTTTGTGACACTGGTATGTCACTTTAGTGTCATCGATGCAAGAACCGTCTCCGATCGTCAGGCGTCAGACACGAAAAGGGCGGCCCCGCAGGACCGCCCTTTCGCTTGTACGTCGCTGTAACGATCAGAAATCGTTGCGATATTGCTCGTTACCGATGAAACCCAGTTTCGAGATATTCGACCGCTTGATGACCGACAGCGTCCGGTCGACCACTTCGTACCGCGCCTGGGGGTCGGGCTGGAAGTGAAGCTCCGGTTCCGGGTTCATCGCTGCGGTCGTATCGAGATACTGCCGCAACGTCACCTCGTCGACCGGCGCGCCGTTCCAGAAGATCACGCCGCCCTGATCGATCGACACCTTGTTCTTCTCGGGGTCGACGATCGGCTGCTTCTGGCTTGGATCGTTGACCGGCAGGTCGACCTTCACCGCGTGGGTCTGGATCGGGATGGTGATGATGAACATGATGAGGAGCACGAGCAGGACGTCGATCAACGGCGTCATGTTCATTTCCATCATCGGCTCACCGTCTTCGGATCCGCCACTCATTGCCATAACAAATTACTCCTGAATTCTGCGCGGACCACGTTACATTCGGGTGACGTTCTGTCCCGGTGGCGGTTCGGAAATAAAGCCGACCTTGGCAAAGCCCGCCATCTGTAGCGTGTAGATGGTGGCCCCGACACATTGGTACGGCACCGCTACGTCGCCGCGGATATGCGCTTCGGGCAGTTCGAAGTCGGGATTGCTCTTGATCGCATCAATCCCGCCCGCGCGCGCGACCTCGGCCTTCAGCTTGTCGACCGCGCGGGTCAGCAGTTCCTCGTGCGTCACGCGGGTCGTGTTCCAATACACCGCACAGGTGCCATCCGGTGCGGTCGTGACCGACAGCGACACGTTTTCCGGCTTCGTCGTGGTCGGATCGAACCGCACGTCGGGCAGCTTGAGCTTCACCGACTGAATTACGACCGGAACGGCGATCAGAAAGATGATGAGCAGCACCAGCATGACGTCGACCAGCGGCGTCGTATTGATGTCCGACATCGGTTTATCGGTGGTATCCCCACCAGTACTCATCGCCATGTGCGAGCCATCCTATTCATTCATGTGCCTCGGACCCGTTGCGAACCGACGGCCAAGGGGCCGCCCTTGAGGCAGCCCCCGATTGATCGTCTTACTTGCGGGTCGGCACGCCACCGGTCTGGCCGGCGGTCGTGGTCGCGCCGGGGTTAGTCGTCGCCGCCGCCTTCACCGGCGCAGCCTTGGCGTTGGCCATGACCGGTCGCACCGCCCCGCCCGAGGCCAGGAAGCCCAGCACATCGTTCGAGAAGGCCGACAGGTCTTCCGCGATCGACTTGTTGCGACGCTGCAACCAGTTGTACGCGAGCACCGCGGGAACCGCGACGACCAGGCCGAGCGCGGTCATGATCAGCGCCTCGCCGACCGGTCCTGCGACCGCGTCGATCGATGCCTGGCCGGCCGAACCGATCTTGATCAGTGCGCGGTAGATGCCGATGACCGTGCCGAACAGCCCGATGAACGGGGCGACCGAACCGACCGTCGCGAGGAAGGCGAGACCGCCACCCAGCTTCGAATTGATCGCCGCTTCCGAGCGCGCGAGCGAACCGTGGAGCCAGTCGTGCGCCTCGACCGGATCGGTCAGCTTGGCATGCTGGTCCTGCGCGGCCAGGCCGTCGTCGACGATCTGCTTATACGCCGAATTCTTCTCGAGCTTGGCCGATCCTTCGCGCAGCGACGACGACTGCCAGAACGAACTGCGGACGCGCTTGGCCTGATTCATGATCTTCTGCTGTTCGAACAGCTTGGTGAACAGGATGTAGAACGACACGATCGACATGATGACGAGGATCGTGAACACGGACTGCGAAATGAGCCCGCCTTCGCGAAGCGACTGGGTCAGGCCGTAGGGGTTGTCGCCCTTCGCAGCGCCGGAGCCTGCCGCGGCAAGAATGGTGGTGAGCATGGTCAGTAAATCCCTCTGGTTCGATTATCGGTAAACCGACACCGGCAGTCGGGCGATCGCCCGACTGCCGGTGTCGTCATCAATTGCCTTCGAGCTGCCACCGGACGCCCGGCAGCACATACGTCGATTCGATCGCATTCCCGCTCGGATCCTTGGCGGGGCTGAACCGGCCGCGCGACCGCGCCAACCGACAGGTCGCATCGTCCAGGTCCGAATTGCCGCTCGACGAGGTCACGCGGCAATCGGTCACACGACCGCTGGATCCAATCGTCAGCGCGACCGACACGCGACCCTGCGCCTCGGCGCGGCGCGCCGCGGGAGGATAATCGTCGTTCGAGAACCACGATCCCGGATTGCCACGCGGCGAGACCTTCACCGCAACCCGCGGCGGCGCGGGCGGCGCTGGCGGGGGCGCGGGAGGAGCCGGCGGTGCCGCGATAGGCGTTGGAATGTACACCGGCGGCGGATTCGGCACCGACACGATCTGCGGCGCTGGATGGGGTACGCTGACGATCGGCGGCGGCGACACCACTGGCGGCGGCTGCAACGGCTGATCTGGCGGCGGCGGCGGCGGCGGAATGTCTGGCGGCGGCGGCGGCGGCTCCTGCACGTCGAACGTGTTAAGTTTATCTTGGGCCTTCTTCACGTATTGATACGCGAGCCCGGTGACGAAGGCATAGCCCAACGCGGCATGGATCAGCGCGACGATAACGATCGCGACGATCTTGCCACTGGACATCTTCTGGTCAGCATAGGCCATTCAGCTACGACACTCCCTAAATCTCGTCGGCTCCTTGCCCCGCCCCGAAAGGCAGCGGACACGGCCACTGCGACGGCTAACGCCAGCCGAGGCAGAGCGCGAGTCCTAAATGCCCTTCCCGTCCGGTGCAAACGCTTTGTCGCGCGCACCATTCGTACAATCGCCCCGCTTGCGGAATTATTCCTGTCGGGTTCAGCTTGGGATCGTTATCGATGTCGGCATGTTCAGCCTCATCCGTTTCGCCCCGTCCGCCGCGCTCCTCATGGCCGCTCCCGTCGTCGCCCAATATCCTGAGGCCCCTTCCCAACGCCTACCGGTGGCACAGGCGAACGCGCCCGGCGCCCCGCTTGGCGACAGCGGGATCGGTTATGCCGACCTTGCCGATCTGGTCATCGCCGCGCCGGTGATCGTCGATGCGACGATCCGCTCGACCGCCAAGATCAAGCCCGCGGAGGCACCGGGACTGCGTCCCGGCCTTACGCGTTATTATGTCGAGGCCGATGTCGGAACATTGGTCCGCGGCGCCGACGGCATTCCCGCACAGGTCGGCTATCTGATCGATGTCGCCCCCGATTCGTCGGGCAGGCTGCCCAAGTTCAAGAAGCGGCGCGTGCTCGTGTTCGGGCGCCATGCGCCGACCGGCGCGGGCCAGCTCCAACTCGTCGCCCCCGATGCGCAGCGCGACTGGACCCCCGAGCTCGATGCGGAGGTGCGCCGGATCGCGCGGGCGTCGCTGGCGCAGGACGCGCCGCCGCGGATCACCGGGATCGGCAACGCCTTCCACGTTCCCGGCGCGCTGCCCGGCGAAGGCGAAACCCAGGTGTTCCTGACCACCGCGAACGGCGCGCCGGTGTCGCTGTCGGTGCTGCGCCGCCCCGGCGAGCGTCCGCGCTGGGCGGTCGCGCTATCCGACATCGTCGACGAGGCGGCGGCTCCCCCGCCCCCGCGCAGCCTGCTCTGGTACCGGCTCGCGTGCGGCTTGCCCGCGGCGCTGCCCGCGACGAGCACCACCGCGCTCGCGCCCGACGACGCTGCCAAAGCCCAGGCCGATTATGCCTTCGTGCTCGCGCAACTGGGTCCATGTGGGCGCACCCGCGCCGAACCGATCAGCTGATCGCCACGATTTGCCCAGTTGTCGAGGCTGCCGATTCTAGAAAACGCGCTGTCGCCGCCACCGCCGTAGGATCGCTGTCGGCACCGACCAGCACCGCGTTGATTCGGCGCCCCGGCGCTTGCTCCACCGCCAGCGGCCCGATCGCGGCACAGGTTTGCGCCAGCGCGAGCGCAGAGCGCCCGGGCTGGATCACGACGACGAGCGAATCGCCCACCGTCGCGCGCACCAACGCGATCACATCGTCATCGGCAGCCAGATCGCAGCGCATCAGCGGCGATGCCGCACCAGCGTGATCCCGATCGATTCATCCGCCTCCGCGATCGCGAGCTTGACGATCTTCACCATCACCCGCTTCACCCGCTGGTCGCCTAGGAACAATGTCTCGCAGATGTGATCCGCCACCGCCTCGATCAGCGTGAAGTGGACCCCGGGGGGCAGCGCGCTCGTCGCTGCCGCCTTCAGGTCGAGATAATTCTTCGACGCCGCCAGCGGCGTGTCGGGATCGAACCGATCGGGACAGACCAGATCGACCGTCAACGATATCCGCAGCGGTTGGGGCAGATGGGTTTCTTCGGAATAGATGCCGGTCAGCACCAACACCTCGATATCGTGCACTTCGAGCTGGAGGCTGTCGTTCCGGGCGTTCATCACCGCGGCTGTAGCAGAAGCGCCGCGAACCGGAAGCACCGCCCGTCAGGCCGTGGCGCTCGGACGCGCGCTCACCGCGTCGTGCCAACGGCGCAGGTTCGCAGCGCCATCGGGCATCGCCAATCCGGCGCGCGCGGCGAAATCGATCGTGATCAGCCCGGTGATGTCCGCAAAACTAAAGACGTCGCCCGCGATCCATTCGCTCGTCGCCAGCCGCTGGTCCATCGCCTCGGTAAACGCGCCCCACATGATCAGCGCGCGCGCCGACAGTTCGGGAATCTGCGGCACCGCGGGCCATTTCCCGGTCACCGCACGGTCTGCAAACGCGGGCGCGGCATTGCGCAACGCATAGACCGCCGCGGCATAACCATCCGATTCGATCCGCCGCGTCCATGATTCGATTCGCGCGATCTCGATCGGGGTTCGCCCGAACAGCGACGGTTCGGGCTGCACCGCCTCGAAATAGCGACAGATCGCCGCCGATTCGCAGATCACCGCGCCGCCGGGAACCTCGCTGTCGTCGAGCTGGAGCGCGGGCACCGCGCCGCGCGGATTGATCGTCAGATACGCATCGCCGAGTTGTTCGTCGCGGCGCAGGTCGACCGGCACCCGCTCCACCTCGATCCCCTTTTCGGCGAGATAGACGCGCACCCGGCGCGGGCTCGGAGCCCATTCGGCGTCGTAGAGCTTCATCGCCCGGCCTCCCTCGCGGCATTCGGCTTGCGTTACGCCCCGTCACCGCTAATGCGCGGCGCCCCGGGCGTCCATATGCCCGATCAACCGACTGGACCTGCCGTGATCGCGTTCGTGCCGCTTTCCACCGTCGCCGCCGACGCCGTCGAAGCGCTGCTCGATCGCGCGTTCGGCGTCGATCGCCATGCGCGCACGGCCTATAAAGTGCGCGGCGATGGCAACCCGATCGCACGCCTCAGCGTCGCGGCGATCGAGCGCGGCGCGCTGGTCGCGACGATCCAATGCTGGCCCGTCACGCTCAGCACCGACGACGGCGAGGCCCTCCCGCTGGTGATGATCGGCCCCGTCGCGGTCGAACCGGCGCGCCAGCGCGACGGGATCGGACGCCTGCTGATGACCCACGCGCTGCACGCCGCGCATCGCGATGCGCTCGATCAGGCGATGATGCTGATCGGCGATCCCGACTATTATGGCCGTTTCTTCGGATTCGATTCGTCGCGCACCGGCGGCTGGCGGCTCCCGGGACCGATCGAACGCCACCGCCTGTTGGCGAAGGGCAACGCGGTGCCTGCGGTCGCGGGTACGCTCGGTCCGGCGCGCGCGCCTCTGGCGGCCCGATTCGCCGCCGGCGATTGAGCCATCCGGGCACGCGTGCTTTACGCTCGCGTCTCGGCGTCCTACCTCGCGGCCATGCCGATCGCGCCGCCCCCTGATTTTTCGACGCTGTCGCTGGCCGAGGTCGCGCGGCTGGCCGCCGAGCAGCGGTTACCCCCGGTCGACCAATGGCATCCCGATCATTGCGGCGACAGCGAGATGCGGATCGCGCGCGATGGAACCTGGTTTCACCAGGGCTCGCCGATCGGGCGCCCGGCGATGGTGGCGTTGTTTTCGACAATCCTGCGCCGCGAGCCCGATGGCGGTTATGTCCTCGTCACCCCCGCGGAGAAACTCGACATCGTGGTCGACGACGCGCCCTTCATCGCGGTCGAGCTCAAGGCCGAGGGCGAGGGCCGCGACGCGCGGCTCGCGTTCCGGCTCAACACCGGCGACCTCGTGACCGCGGGTCCCGACCACGCGCTGCGGTTCGCGGCGACCGCCGACGGCCCCCGCCCCTATCTCCACGTCCGCGGCGGGCTGGAAGCGCTGGTATCGCGCGCGGTCTATTACGACTTGGCCGACCGCGCGCTCGCGCGTGACGACACCTCGGCCGACGAAGTCCCGGGCCTCTGGAGCGACGGCGCCTTCTTTCCGCTCGAGCCTGCCGCGTGACGCTGGCCGAACGGCTCGCGGCCGCGCTGATCAATGCCGATCCCGCCACCGGCTATCTCACCGGCGACAGCCCCGACCTCGCCGAGCTCGATTCGCCTGCGGAGGCCGCGGTGCTCGTCGCGGTGACCGATCGTGCCAAACCCGGCGTCATCCTGACCCAGCGCACCGACACGATGCGCCAGCATGCGGGCCAGGTCGCGTTTCCGGGCGGGCGGATCGATTCGACCGACGCCGACGCGATCGACGCCGCGCTGCGCGAGGCCGAGGAGGAGATCGCACTGCCCCGCGCGCAGGTCGCGATCGCGGGGACCGCGGATCGCTATCGCACCGGCACCGGCTTCGCGATCACGCCTGTCGTCGGGGTCATTCCCCCCGGTCTGTCGCTCGTTCCCCATGAAATCGAGGTCGCCAGCGTGTTCGAGGTGCCGCTCGCGTTCCTCCTCGATCCCGCCAACCAGCGCCGCGCCAGCGCGATGTGGCAGGGGCGTGAACGGCATTTCTACGAAATCCTGTGGCAGGATCGCCGGATCTGGGGCGCGACCGCGGCGATGATCGTCAACCTGTCGCGGCGGCTGCGATGGGCGTGACGCTGCCCGATGCGCCCTTTCGCCATCGCGAGGGGCTCGATCGACTGATCGCCGCGCTCGGGGCCGACGACGCGCGTTATGTCGGCGGGATCGTCCGCGACACGTTGCTCGGGATCGACGCCGCCGATGTCGATATCGCCACCCGCCACCAGCCCGACGAGGTGGTCGACCGGCTCCGCGCCGCGGGGATCAAGACCGTCCCGACCGGCATCGCGCACGGCACCGTCACCGCAGTGCTGGCGTCGGGTCCGGTCGAGGTCACGACGTTGCGCCACGACATCTCGACCGACGGTCGCCACGCCGTCGTCGCGTTCACCGACGACTGGCGCGAGGATGCCGCGCGCCGCGATTTCACGATGAACGCGCTCTATGCCGATACCGCGACGGGCGCGGTGTTCGACTATTTCGGCGGGCTCGACGATCTCGCCGCGCGCCGTGTCCGCTTCATCGGCGATGCCTATCGCCGGATCGCCGAGGATCATCTGCGCATCCTGCGCTTCTTCCGCTTCCACGCGCGGTTCGGCGACGAGATCGACCACGCCGGGCTCGACGCCTGCACCGCGCGCGCCAACGATCTGATGGCGCTGTCGCGTGAACGCATCGCCAGCGAGTTGCTCAAACTCCTCGTCGCCCCCCGCGCGATCCCCGTGCTGGCACTGATGGTCGAGCGCGGTATTCTGCGCGCGGTCCTGCCCGAGATTACCGACACCGCACGGCTGGCCGCGCTGGCGGCGCGCGAAACGACGGCGGGCGTCGTACCCAATGCGATCCGCCGGCTCGCGACGCTGCTGCCACCCGCTGCCGCCGATACCGTCGGCGCGCGACTGAAGCTCTCCACTGCCGACCGCAAGCGCCTGGTCGGCTCCAGCCAGGGCGCCGGTGACGAAGGCCCGCGGGGCCTCGCCTACCGGATCGGTGAAATCGCCGCGATCGACCGCCTGTTGGTCGCGGGCGAGCCGATCGCGGACGTGAAGGACTGGTCACCCCCCAGGCTACCAATCGGCGGCGGCGCGCTGGTCGAACGTGGTCTGACCAAAGGCCCCGACGTCGCCGCGGTCCTGCGCCGCATCGAAACCCGCTGGATCGCCGAGGATTTCCCCGACGCCCGCCGGGTCGATCAGCTCACCGAAGAAGCGGTGTCGGCGGTACTCGGCATCAGCAACGCATAGGCCGACGCGGCATCGAGCGGCTTGGCGTACAGATAACCCTGTCCATAGGTGCAGCCCAGCCCCGCCAGCGTCTGCGCGAGTTCGTTGGTCTCGATGCCTTCCGCGGTGGTCCGCATCCCCAGCGCCTGCGACAGGCTCAGGATCGCGCGCACGATCGAAATCTTGTCGCGATCCGCCAGCATCCCGGTCACAAAGCTGCGATCGATCTTGAGCACGTCGATCGGCAGCCGCTGGAGATAGGCGAGGTTCGAATAGCCCGTCCCGAAATCGTCCATCGCCAGCGTCGCGCCGAGCTCTTTTAGCTCGTTCATGATCGCGGCCATCCGATCGGGATCGCTGACGATCGCGCTTTCGGTCAGTTCGAGCGTGAACCGGTTCGCCGCGACGCCATAGCGCGAGAAGGCGGTGTCGAGCAGCGTGGTGATCGCGTCGCGCTGCAGCTGGATCGCGGACAGGTTGACCGCGACCCGGACGCGGCAATTGCCCCCCGCGTCATGATCCCAACCCGCCAGCGTCCGCGCCGCCTCGTCGAGCGCCCAGCGCCCGAGCGGCACGATCAGCCCCGATTCTTCGGCGACGGGAATGAAGTCGGTCGGCGAATGTTCGCGCCCCTCGCGATCGGTCCACCGCGCCAGCGCCTCGAACGACACGATCTTGCCCGAGGTCAGGTCGCAGATCGGCTGGTAGTGAAGCCGCAGTTCGCGGTTCTCGATCGCCGCGCGCAACGCGGTTTCCATCGTGAATCGTTCGCGCGCGACGGCGAGCGCCTGGTTCTGATATTCCTCGACGAGCCCGGTGTCTTTGGCGCGCTTGGCCGCGAACTGGGCGTGGCGGATCAGCTCCTGCGCATCGCCGACCTCGGCCGATCCGTGCGCGATCCCGATCGAACATTCGACGCTCAGACGATAATCGGTCAGCCGGAACGGTGACCCGAACGCCGCGCGGATTCGTTCGGCGAGGCAGTGTGCTTCCTGTTCGCTGTCGTCGATCGCCATCAGGATGCCGAATTCGTCGCCGCCGATCCGCGCCATCGAATCGCGCGCGCGCAGCGCTCCCTTGATGCGCCGCGCGACCGTGATCAGCAGCTCGTCGCCCGCCAGGCTGCCGAGGCACGCGTTGAATCGATCGAACCGATCGAGATCGAGCACCATCACTGCATGCGTGCCACCCTCGGTTATCGCGGCCTCGATCAACTCGCCGAACCCTTCGCGATTGGGCAGCCCGGTCAGGCTGTCGGTCGTCATTTCCCGCCGGAGCGAGCGTTCGGTCAGGATTTGCGGGGTCAAATCGAGAAAACTGATCGCGCACCGATCAAGCGTCAGGCGCGTCGTGCGCGCCATCGTGACGCGATAATAGCGGCAGTCGATATCGCTCCCCAACTGCCAGTCGAGATCGATCCGGCGCTGGTCGGATCGCAGGAACGCATCGACCTTCTCGCCCAGCGCTGCGAGCATCGGCGACCGGTCGGCCACGATCCCCAGTCCCGCCAGTCGATAGGCGACGTTGAACGCCTCGAACCGGAATCCCGCACCATCGCGAATCAAGTGCGCCGCGGGGAGTGGAATGAGCTCGCAACCTCGCTCGAGCAGCTCTTGCGAGACCACCAGCGGCGCAGTCGGTTCGGGCAGGTCGCAAGCCATGGCCACGCTGTACGGTGCACTTCGTTAAGACGCTCTGAAAGCTTGCTTTACATCAACCGCCAAAGCGATTGTCGCGGGGGAAGCCGGTCGGCGGGGTCCGCCCCGCCGCGCCGCGCGCCGCGCGCCACAGCGACAGGTCGGGCTCGGTTCGGGTCCGCCCGCTGTCGCCCCCCATCGCCCAGCTCAGCCCCTCGGCGAAGACGAAGGTGGTCGCGTCCGACAGCGCGCCCTCGCGGAACCGCTGGAGCTGGACGCCCTGCCCGCGGGTCATCTCGGGAAGCTCGCTCAGCGGGAACACCAGCATCTTGCGGTTGTCCCCCACCGCCGCGACGTAATCCGCGGCCGCGTCGACCGGGCGCACCACGACCAGCTTCGCGCCGATCCGCGGGGTGACGACGGTCTTGCCCTTGCGTGTCTCGCCAATCACGTCCGCGGTCGGCACGATGAAGCCGCGCCCGTCGCTCGCCGCGACCAGCAGCTTGTCGTTGCCGCGCGCCGGCAACAGCGCGACGATCCCGACACTGCCGTCGAGATCGATCATCGCGCGTACCGGTTCGCCGAACCCGCGCCCGCCGGGCAGCTTGTCGGCACCTAGCGTATAGAATCGCCCGTTCTCGCCTGCGAGCAGCAGCTTGTCGGTGGTCTGCGCATGGAACGCGAAGGCGGGGCCATCGCCCTCCTTGAACTTCATCATGTCCGCGCTGGACAGCTCAACATGCCCCTTCATCGCGCGGATCCAGCCGCGTTCGGACAGGATCACCGAGATCGGCTCGCGCTCGATCATCGCCTCGAGCGGGATGTCGCGCGTCGGGGCGGCTTCCGCTACCGTCGTGCGGCGCTTGCCGAGCAGCGTCTCGGGACCGTAACGGTCGCGGATCTTGCCGAGGTCGCGCTTCATCCGCGTCCGCTGCCGCGCGTCCGACGACAGCAGCAGCGTCAGTTCGGCCTGTTCCTTGTCGAGCTTGTCGCGCTCGGTGCGGATCTCGAATTCCTCGAGCCGCCGCAACGACCGCAGCCGCATGTTCAGGATCGCCTCGGCTTGGCGATCGGTCAGCGCGAACTCCGCGATCATCACCTGCTTGGGCTCGTCCTCGGTGCGGATGATCGCGATCACCCGATCGAGGTTGAGGAACGCGATCAGATACCCGTCGAGCAGCTCGACCCGGTCCGCGATCTTGGCGAGGCGGTGCTCGGTCCGCCGCCGCAGCACCACGAACTGATGCTCGACCCACGCGGCCAACGCCTCGCGCAGGCTCATGACGCGCGGCGTGCGATCCTTGTCGAGCACGTTGAGGTTCAGGCTGAACCGCGATTCCAGATCGGTGAAACGGAACAACCCGTCCATCAACACCCCCGAATCGACCGTCCGGCTGCGCGGTTCGAGCACGATCCGGATTGCCTCGTCCGATTCGTCGCGGACGTCGGCCAGGATCGGCAGCTTCTTGTCGTTGATCAGGTTCGCGATCGCCTCGATCAGCTTGCCCTTCTGGACCCCATAGGGGATTTCGGTGATCACCGCGGTCCACGCGCCGCCCTTTTCGCGCTCGATCTCCCACCGCGCGCGAACGCGGAAACCGCCGCGCCCGGTCGCGTAATTCTCCGCGATCGCCGCGGGCGAATCGACCACGATCCCCCCGGTCGGAAAATCGGGACCGCTGACATGCGTCAGGATCGCGGCGTCGTCGGCATCGGGCCGGTCGACCAGCATGATCGCGGCATTCAACAATTCTGCGGCGTTATGCGGCGGGATGTTGGTCGCCATCCCCACCGCGATCCCGCTCGCGCCATTGGCGAGCAGGTTGGGAAACAAGCCCGGAAACAGCTCGGGCTCCTGGTCCTCGCCATTATAGGTCGCACGATACCCGACCGCATCCTCGTCCAGCCCGTCCATCAGGTCGATCGCGACCTGCGTCAGCCGCGCCTCGGTATAGCGATAGGCGGCGGCGTTATCGCCGTCGATATTGCCGAAATTACCCTGGCCGTCGACCAGCGGATAGCGCAGCGAAAACGTCTGCGCGAGCCGCACCATCGCGTCATACACCGACTGGTCGCCATGCGGGTGATATTTGCCGATGACGTCGCCGACCACGCGCGCGCATTTCTTATAGCCCTGGCTCGGATCGAGCCGCAGCAGCCGCATCGCCCACAGGAGACGCCTGTGGACGGGTTTCAGTCCATCGCGAACATCGGGCAGCGAGCGCGCGGTGATCGTCGAGAGCGCATAGACGAGGTAGCGTTCGCTGAGCGCGCTATCGAACGGAGCGTCGAGCACACCGATCGGCGGCTCCTGGAAATCGGTGGCCATATCGGGAACGGCTTAGCAGCGCGTGCCCTGCGGTCAAACGCCGCGCTAACCGGCGCGGCGATGCGCCGCCACCGCTTGCGCCAGGATCACGCGATGCAGCCGCCCGGTCTCATTCCAGTCGTACCGCTCGGCATAGCGCCGCGTCGCGCCGCGATCGGGTGGATCGGCGAGCACCGCCGCCATTCCCCGTGCGATCGCGTCGACCGAACGATCCGACGTCAACACGCCCGCCTCGGGCACCTTCACCACCTCGGGCGACCCCCACACCGGGGTCGCGACCAGCGGCGTCCCGCACGCCAGCGCCTCGAGCAACACGTTCGAAATCCCTTCGCGCTCGGAGCAATTGGCAACCACGTCGACCGCGCCATACAGGTCGACGAGCCGCGCCTGATCGACGTGACCCAGGAAATCGACCCTCTCCGCGACACCTTCCGCCACCGCCAGCGCGCGATACGCCGCGTCATTCGGCCCATGCCCCGCGATCATCAGCCGCACCCCCGGCAGCCTCGCGATCGCGCGAATCGCGAGATCCTGCCCTTTGAGGTCGATCAGATGCCCCGCGATCAGCACCGTCGGCCGCGCAATTCCGAGCCGCGTCCGCAACGCCGCGCGGTCGGCAGGCGGGCGGAACAGGTCGAGGTCGACGCCATGCTCGACGACAAGCGTCTTCGCGGCATCGACCCCGATTCCGACCAGTTCGTCGCGCAGCGCCCCGCACACCGCAGTCACCGCGGCGGCCCCCGCGCAGGCGGCGACGATCATCGCGCGCTCGGCGCGGCGCTGCGCGATCAGCGTCACGTCGCTGCCCAGCGCGGTCAGCACCACCGGCACATCGAACTGCGCCGCCAATCGGCTCGCCGCGACCCCATCGGGATAGAGATAATAGGCATCGATCACGTCGAAATCGAACGTCCGCCGCAGCGCCGTGATCGGGCGATACAGCGCCGCCGCCATCAACCCCGGCGTCAGCCGCGCGAGGCCCGGAATTACCGGAATCCGCGGATGGTCGATCGCGATCCCCCGCCGCATCGCGGTGCGCGGCGCCCGCGCAAACTCCGCGTAGCGCCCGAACACCGGGTTACGGCTGGGAAACCACGGCACCGGCGCGACGACGCGAACTTCGTCGCCGGGTTGCGCGATGTGCGCGACGCGATGCTCGATGAAGATGCCGTGGCGCGGCTGCGCATCGCTGGGATAGAGCCCGGAAAGGAGGAGAATCTTCATTGCGCCCGCCCGATAGCATGATCGGGTTACGGTCTCGTCACCGTTCAGCTTGGCGCGACGCGGGCGCGTGGGCTAGATGCCGCCGATGCGCTTCCTCGCCCTGCTCCTGCTGCCGATCGCGGCGTTCGCCTGTTCCGCCCCTGCGCCGACGGAGGCCCGCTTGCTTACATGGTCCGATCTCACCCGCCGTCCACGCCCCACGCCTGACGCGACGGTCGCCTATGGCACCGATCCGCTTCAAAAGGGTGACCTGTGGATCCCGCAGCGCAAGCCCAACGGCAACGCACGCCCGCCCGTGATCATCATGATCCACGGCGGCTGCTGGCAAACCGACATCGCCGACCGCACGCTGATGGATTGGATCGCCGACGATCTGCGGCATGACGGCATCGCGGTCTGGAACATCGATTATCGCGGGGTCGATCGTCCCGGCGGCGGCTATCCCGGTACCTTCACAGACACCGGTAAGGCAGTCGACCAACTGCATGCGATTGCAAAGAAATACCACCTCGACGCGCGCCGCGTCGTCGCGATCGGCCACAGCGCCGGGGGCCATCTCGCGCTCTGGGCGGCGGGCCGCGCCCGGCTTCCCGCATCGAGCCCACTGCGGGTCGCACACCCGTTGCGGATCAACCACGTCATCAGCCTCGGCGGCCTGCCCGATCTCGAGGCGACCGCCGCCAGCCCCGACAATGGCTGCGGCACGGCGGTCGTCGCGCGGCTCGTCGGCCCACTAGACAACAACACCCGTCCCGATCCTTATGCCGATACCTCGGTCACGCGGCTGCTCCCCCTCGGCGTGTCTCAGGACTTGGTCAACGGCCGCGAAGACCACATCATCCCCTATCGCCTCGCGACCGGCTACGTCGCCACGGCGACAACAGCAGGCGACACCGCCGTCCTCCATACCGTGCCGAACACCGGCCATGTCGAACTCATCACCCCCGAATCGACGGCATGGGCGGAAACCAGGCGCCTCATCCACGCCGCGCTCCTCATTCCTTCCCCGCAGGGGGAAGAATGACATGACCCGCGACGACGCCCGCGCGCTCGACGCCGCCGATCCGCTCGCGCGCTACCGCGACCTGTTCGACCTGCCCGACGGCGTCATCTACCTCGACGGCAACTCGCTCGGCGCACTGCCCAAAGCCGTGCCCGCGGCGATCGCCGACGCGACGACCCGCCAATGGGGCGACCGCCTCATCCGCAGCTGGAACGAAGGCTGGATCGACGCCCCCCAGCGGCTCGGCGCGCAAGTCGCGCCATTGATCGGCGCTGCGCCCGACGAGGTGATCGTCGGCGATTCAACCTCCACCCATCTGTTCAAGCTGATCGTCGCCGCGCTTCGCAACAATCCCGGCCGAAACACCGTCGTCAGCGAACGCGGCAATTTCCCGACCGACCTCCATATCGCCGAGGGTGCGGTCGCCTGCGTCCCCGGCGCACGCCTGCGCACGGTCGATCGCGATGACCTCGCCGACGCGATCGACGCCGACACCGCGCTGCTGATGCTCACCCACGTCCACTACAAGACCGCCGACCGTTTCGACATGCCCGCGTGGACCGCCCGCGCGCACGCCGCGGGCGCGCTCATGCTGTGGGACCTCAGCCACAGCGTCGGCGCCGTCCCGCTCGACCTTACCGCCGCGAATGCGGATATGGCGGTGGGCTGCACCTATAAATATCTCAACGGCGGCCCCGGCGCCCCCGCCTTCCTCTTCGTCGCCGATCGGCACCAGGCCGCGTTCGCCAACCCGATCTCGGGCTGGATGGGCCACGCCGCGCCGTTCGAGTTCGCCGACGCCTATCGTCCCGCCGACGGCATGACGCGTTGGCTCGTCGGCACCCCCCCGATCCTGTCGACGGCCGCGCTCGAGGCGGCGCTCGGCGTCTGGGTCGATATCGACCAGGCGCAGGTCGCCACCAAGAGCGCCGCGCTGTTCGACATCCTCGCCGCCGCGGGCGATGCGCTCGGCCTCGCGTGCGTCTCCCCGCGCGATCCTGCCCATCGCGGCAGCCACATCAGCTTCCGCCATCCCCACGCCTACGCGATCACCCAGGCGCTGATCGCGCGCGGCGTCATCGGCGATTTCCGCGATCCCGATATCCTCCGCCTCGGCCTCACCCCGCTCTATCTCAGCCACGACGACGTTTGGCGCGCGGGCGCTATCCTCGCCGACGTCATGCGTGATGAAGCCTGGCGCGACCCAGCTTATGCTGAGCGCTCGGTCGTCACCTGACCGTCGACCGGGTTGCGTACGTCCGCTGTCCTACAGCCGTCGGTGCTGTCATGATCCCAGCATGGCCATGCTCCTCACCTTCGTCGATCCCGCAGCGTCTGCCGCCACATTGAAGCCACAATTACTCTTCGTTCCGTGTAAACCTCGTCAATGTTGCCTTGATTCCGCCATAATTCGGCCTGCGTCACTTGATTGCGCAGCGCCGCCCCATCCTCTATAGCCGCGCCCATTCCGGCCCCGGCACGCTCATCAGCGCCGCCGGGGCTCATCTTTTACGTTCAAGGGGAAGCGCATGCCTCGCCGCCGCCAGATCTACGAAGGCAAGGCCAAGATCCTCTACGAGGGTCCGGAGCCCGGCACGCTGATCCAGTATTTCAAGGACGACGCCACCGCCTTCAACGCGCAGAAGAAGGGCACGATCAGCGGCAAGGGCGTCCTCAACAACCGGATCAGCGAGCACATCTTCACGCTGCTCGACCATATCGGCGTGCCGACGCACTTCATCCGCCGTCTCAACATGCGCGAACAACTCATTCGTCAGGTAGAGATCGTCCCGATCGAGGTCGTCGTCCGCAACATCGCCGCAGGCTCGCTCTCGACCCGGCTGGGAATCGAGGAAGGCACCAAGCTCCCGCGCACGATCATCGAATATTATTACAAGGACGATGCGCTCCGCGATCCGATGATTAGCGACGAACATATCGCCGCGTTCGGTTGGGCGAGCCAGGAGGAGATGCACGACATCGCCGACCTCGCGATCCGGATCAACGACTTCTTGTCGGGGCTGTTCGCGGGCGCGCGGATCAAGCTGGTCGATTTCAAGCTCGAATTCGGGCGGGTCTGGGACAACGACTACGGCCGGATCATCCTCGCCGACGAGATCAGCCCCGATGGCTGTCGCCTGTGGGACATGGAAACCAACGAGAAGATGGACAAGGATCGCTTCCGCCGCGATCTCGGCGGCGAAGTCGAGGCGTATCAAGAAGTTGCGCGTCGCCTTGGCCTGCTGCCCGAAGGTGGCGACAGTGCCGTCCTCGACCTCGAAAAGCATCGAAAGAGCCGGGGCAAGTGATATGAAGATCAAGGTGTTCGTGACGTTGAAGCCCGGCGTGCTCGATCCCCAGGGCCGCGCGATCCATCACGCGCTCGGCAGCCTCGGTTTCGACGGCGTACAGGATGTCCGCCAGGGCAAGCTGATCGAGCTCGATGTCGCCGACTCGACCGACGACGCCGCCATCGATGCGATGTGCCGCAAGCTCCTCGCCAATACCGTGATCGAGAATTATCGGGTCGAGAAAGCGTCGCCAGGAAAAGTGGGAACCGGTTTTCCGTCCGGCGACGCGCCCAACCAAGAATCTGCCGCGTGAAGACTGCGGTCATCGTCTTCCCCGGCTCGAATTGCGACCGCGACCTCGCCGTCGCGCTAGAAGCGGTAACCGGCACCCGCCCCGCGATGATCTGGCACGCCGATACCACGCTGCCCGACGGCCTCGGCATGATCGCAGTTCCCGGCGGCTTCTCCTACGGCGATTACCTCCGCTCGGGCGCGATCGCGGCGCGCTCGCCGATCATGCGCGCGGTCGTCGAGGCGGCGGGCAAGGGCATGCGCGTGCTCGGGGTCTGCAACGGCTTTCAGGTGCTGACCGAAGCCGGCCTCCTCCCCGGCGCGCTGATGCGCAACGCGGGGCTCAACTTCGTCTGCCGCGACGTCGCGCTGACCGTGGAGAACGCGCAATCCGCTTTCACCTCAGGTTATGACGCGGGTGAAACGGTCAGCTTCCCGGTCGCACACCACGATGGCAACTACGTCGCCGACGATGACACGCTCGACCGCGTCGAAGGCGAAGGCCGCGTCGCCTTCCGCTACGCCGAACCCGTCAACGGCAGCGCGCGCGCCATCGCCGGGCTGCTCAACAACCGCGGCAACGTGCTGGGCATGATGCCCCACCCCGAACGCCGAATCGAGGCGGCGCACGGCGGCGACGACGGGCGGCGCCTGTTCGAAGGGCTGCTGGAGCTGGTGGGCGCCTAGACCCGCGCCCGAAACGGCGAGAAATCGGTCCCCTCGTCGAACACGTCCACCCCCTCCGCGCGCTTGAGCCAGCCGACCACCGCATAGGTCACCGGGGTCAGCACCACCTCCCACCCGACCTTGAGCGCCCATTGGGTGAACAGGACTACGACGACCAGATGCGTCGTCCACCCCGCCGCGCCCCAGAACGCAAGCGGATAGAAAATCATACTGTCGACGCCCTCGCCCAGCACCGTCGACCCGATCGTCCGCGTCCACAGATGCCGCCCCGCGGTCCATAATTTCATCCGCGCCATGACGTAGGAGTTGACGAATTCCCCCGCCCAGAACGCGCAGACGCTCGCGAACACGATCCGCGGCACCTGGCCGAAGACGGTCGCGTACGCCGCCTGGTTGGTCCACGACGGCGCGGGCGGCAGCGCGACGACGACCCACGCCATGAACGCCATGAAGACGGTCGCGCCGAACCCCGCCCAGATCACGCGGCGGGCGCGCGCATAGCCATAGACCTCGGTCAGCACGTCGCCGATGACATAGCTCACCGGGAAAAACAGGATCCCCGCGCCGAACGGCCAGCCGCCGATGACCGGCAGGTGAACCACCGCGACCTTGCCCGCGCCGATGACGTTCGACAGCAGCAGGATCGCGACGAACGCCGCCATCACGAAATCATAATAGCGGAACTGCCCGCCCGCGATGTCGCGCGCGGCGACGCGTCGTTCTGCCCCCTGGTCCATGCCCGCCGTTATGATCGCCATTCCCGTCCCCCGCAATCCGCGCTAATCGTACCGCGGTGCGCGCCCGTAGCTCAGTTGGATAGAGCATCGGATTTCTACTCCGTCGGTCGGGGGTTCGACTCCCTCCGGGCGCGCCATTCCTTGCCGGAGAATTGCCCGATGGTCCGTCGCCTGCTTCCCCTCGCCCTTCTGCTCAGCGGTAGCGCGTTTGCCCAGACGCCCAGCCCCGATACGGTCATGCCGTCGCGCACCTTCACGTCGCGCGACGTGTTCTCGCTGGCGCAGGCGGGCGACGTCCAGATCAGCCCCGACGGCAAGCGCATCGCCTACACGCGCGCGACTGGCGACATCATGATCGATGCCGATCGCCGCCAGATCTGGCTCGTCGATGTCGCCAGCGGGCGTCAGGTTCCGCTCGGTGTCCCCGGCAGTTCGCGTCCGCGCTGGTCGCCCGACGGCACGCGCCTCGCCTACGCCGCCAAGGGCGACGGCAACCGCCCGCAAATCTTCGTCCGCTGGCTCGCGAGCGGCGCGAGTGCCGCGGTCACCGCGCTGCCTGAAAGCCCGTCGGACATCGCCTGGTCGCCCGATGGCCGGCTGATCGGCTTCACGATGTTCGTCCCCGGCGACGGCACCAAGCTCGGCGGCCCGGTCGACAAGCCCGAGGGTGCGACATGGGCCGAACCGCTCAAGATCATCGGCCAGGTCAATTACCGCGCCGACGGCGCGGGCTATCTGCGCCCCGGCTACAACCATGTCTTCGTCGTCTCCGCCGATGGCGGCGCGGCACGCCAGCTTACCTTCGGTCCTTACGACGACGGCGGCAGCGTTGACTGGACCAGCGACGGCCGCCACCTGCTGATCGCGACCAACCACGGCAAGGATCCCGATCGCGATCCGCTCAATTCCGACATCTTTTCGGTCGACGTCGACACCGGCGCGCTCCGCCAGCTGACGACGCGCCAGGGGCCGGACCAGCAACCGGTCGCCTCCCCCGACGGCAAGCTGATCGCGTTCGTCGGGTTCGACGACAAGCTGCTCGGCTATCAGAACCACCAGTTGTCGGTAATGAATGCCGACGGCTCGAACGTTCGCGTCCTCACCACCGCGTTCGATCGCGATCTCGGCAATCCGATCTGGAGCGGCGACGGGCGCGCGATCTACGTCGACTATGCCGATCACGGCGTCACCAAGGTCGCGCGCGTCGACTTCGACGGCAAGGTGACGCCGGTCGCGAGCGGGTTGGCGGGCGGCGAACTCGACCGGCCCTATTCGGGCGGCGGCTTCACGGTATCGCGCGACGGCACGATCGCGTTCGGAGTCGGCGATGCCGCTCACCCCGCCGATGTCGCGGTGGTGCGCGGCGGCAAGCTGCGGACGCTGACCGACCTCAACCACCAGCTGTTCGCGGGCAAGACGCTCGCCGCGGTCAAGCCGCTCGCCGTCACCTCGTCGGCGGGCGGGCTGCCGATCGATGCGTGGATGGTCACGCCCCCGGGGTATGACCCGGCACGCAAATACCCGCTGATCCTCGAAATCCACGGCGGCCCGTTCGCGAGCTATGGCCCGGTCTGGTCGACCGACGACCAGCTTTACGCCGCCGCGGGCTATGTCGTCGTCTACGCCAACCCGCGCGGATCGACCTCCTACGGCGAGGACTTCGCCAACCGCATCCACCATAATTACCCCAGCCAGGATTATGACGACCTGATGAGCGTCGTCGACGCCGCGATTCAGACCGGCAGCGTCGATCCGCAAGCATTGTTCGTCACCGGCGGATCGGGCGGCGGGCTGCTCACCGCGTGGATCGTCGGCAAGACCGACCGGTTCAAGGCCGCGGTGACCCAGAAGCCGGTGATCAACTGGACCAGCGAGGTGCTGACCACCGACGGCTATACCTCGATGGCCAGATACTGGTTCGGCAAGATGCCGTGGGAGGACCCCGAGCAATATTGGCGGCGTTCGCCCTTGAGCCTGGTCGGCAACGTCAAGACGCCGACCGCGGTGATGGTCGGCGAGGACGACCATCGCACCCCGCCCAGCGAGGCCGAGCAATATTACGCCGCGCTTCAGATCCGCTCGGTCCCGACCGTGCTGATCCGGGTGCCGAGCGCGAGCCACGGCAGCCTCGCGGATCGGCCCTCGCAACTGGTGGCGGAGAACCAGGCGATCCTGGCGTGGTTCGCGCGCTATCGGCCCAAGCCGACGCCCTAACGCTCGCGCACGATCTCGCACCCGATCCCCGCATCGGGATAGACGTCGCGCTTCATCGTCCGCACCCGCACACGCGCGACGCGCTCGTCGCCGAGGCACAGCGCCGCGATCGTCTCGCACAATGTTTCCTGGAGCGCGAACCGGCGCGTGTCGGCCAGCGCCAGGATGCCCGTGCGGACGAAGTCGTAATCGAGCACCGCCTCGATCGCGTCCTCGTCGATCGGCGCGGGATAGCGCACGGTCATCTCGACCGACACCGCGACCCGCTGCGGCTCGGCCTCATGCGCGTGGATGCCGAGCCGGATCATCACCGTCAGCGCGTCGAGCAGGATGGTGTATTCAGCCACGCGCACGCTCGAACATCACGTCGCGATCCCGCGCGCAGAACCGCTGCCCCCCATCGACGAAGATCGTCTGCCCGGTGATCCCGCGCGCGCCGATCAGGAACGCCACCGCGTCGGCGATGTCCGCCGGATCGACCGGGCGTTCGAGCAGGTTCATCGCTGCCACGCTGCGAAATTCCTCCTCGGTCTGGTCGCCGCTCGGCAGCGACAGCCCCGGCGCGACCGCGTTGACCCGGATCCGCGGCCCCAGCGCCTGCGCGAGCATCGTCGTCGCCCCCGCCAGCGCCAGCTTGCCTGCGGTATACGCATAGAAATCGGGGTTCAAATTGGCGATTTTCTGGTCGAGGATGTTCACCACCGCACCCTCGCGCACCTCGTCCTGCCGCGCCAGCGCGCTCGCCAGCAAGGCGGGCGCGGCATGGCCGATCGCATGGAGCCGGTCGAGTAGATCGGGATCGAGCGCGGGCGGCGTATCATATTCGAACGCCGAGGCGCTGTTGACGAGCGCATCGATCGCCCCCCCCGCCGCGGCGCGCGCGCGAGCGAACAGGTCGTCGAGCCCGTGCGTGTCGGCCAGGTCGCCCTCGACGACGCCGGCCGCGCCGATCGCGGTGGCAAGATCGCGCGCGGCGTCCCCCGACGACCGATAGTGGATCACCACGCGGTGCCCCTCCGCTGCCAGCCGCCGCACGATGATCGCGCCGAGTCGCTTGGCACCACCGGTGACGAGGACGGTCGTGGCCATGCTCAACAGCCCATCAACGCCAGCACTTCCTTGCGGCTGCGGTCGTCGTCGCGGAACACCCCCATCATCCGGCTCGTCACCATCGATACCCCCGGCGTGCGCACCCCGCGCGCGGTCATACATGCGTGGCTCGCCTCGATCACCACCGCGACCCCCTGGGGTTTCAGATTCTCCCAGATGCAATCCGCCACCTCCGCGGTCAGCCGCTCCTGCACCTGCAAGCGACGCGCAAAAGCATGGAGCACGCGCGCAAGCTTCGAGATTCCGACGACGTGGTTCTGGGGCAGGTACGCGATATGCGCCTTGCCGATGATCGGAGCCAGATGGTGTTCGCAATGCGACTGGAACGGAATGTCCTTCAGCAGCACGATCTCGTCATAGCCGCCGACTTCCTCGAACACGCGTTCGAGATGGTGCGCGGGATCGTCTGCATACCCCGCGCAATATTCCTTCCACGCCTTGGCGACGCGCCGCGGCGTCTCGATCAGCCCCTCGCGAGTCGGATCGTCACCCGCCCAGCGGATCAGCGTCCGGATCGCGTCGGCGACGTCGCGGGGAACCGCATCCGCCGGGGGTGCCGCGACGAGGTCGCCATCGTCGGGGGTATCCTCGGTCACATCATTTTCTCCACCTATCGCATGAACATCGCCGCGCCCGACGTTACGGCAAAGCTCCATAAGGGGCGATAGGTTCGTGATTGCAACTGTAGCATGGTAGCCACAGCGATCGTCGGAGCAGGATTAATACAGGAAAACGCGTTGACGCGGTGGAAAATTGCCCGCTAGCATCCGTACCGGACATTAGAAAATTCGTGAACCGGCAACATAGTCGGGCGCGATCAGGAGAGGATGGACCCCATGAAGAAATTCGAGCTGCTCGTCGCCACCGCACTCGTGGCGTTGCCCGCGTTGCCTGCCGCCGCTCAGACCGGTGCCCTTCCTCCCGCTCAGGACACCGCCGCGCAATCCCAGTCCGACGTCAACTCGGCGGCAACGACCGACATCATCATCACCGCCCAGCGCCAGTCGCAACGGCTGCAGGAGGTGCCGATCGCGGTGTCGGCCTTCAGCAGTGCCGAGCTTGAAAAGCAGCAAATCAAGACGACCAGCGATCTTCAGCTGACGCTGCCCAACGTCAGCTTCACCAAAACCAACTTCACGTCCGCCAGCTTCACCATCCGCGGCGTCGGCGATCTCTGCACCGGCGTGACCTGCGACAGCGCAACCGCGATCGCGATGAACGACCAGCCGTTGTTCGCGACGCGCCTGTTCGAAGGTGAATTCTACGACCTGTCGCAGATTCAGGTGCTGCGCGGTCCGCAAGGGACGTTGTTCGGTCGCAATGCCACCTCGGGCGTGGTCGATTTCGAGACCGCCAAGCCTACCTTCGACGCAATCGAGGCCGCCGGGGAAGCCGACTACGGGAATTATAATTCCCGCAAGGTCAAGGCCATGCTCAACATCCCGCTCGGGAGCACGCTCGCGGTGCGCGCCGCCGGATTCTACCTGAAGCGCGACGGCTATACGAGGAATCTCTACGACAATTCGAAAATCGACAATCGCGACGAATATGGCGTTCGCGGGTCGATCCGCTGGCAACCGACGTCGGGCACGACGGTCGACCTCTTGGCGCAATATTTCCACGAGCGCGACAATCGCATGCGGATCCAGAAGCAGCTGTGCACCACCGATCCGACCGGGGTGCTCGGCTGTCTCAACGGCGTCCAGGGCAATGGCGTGACGAACGGCAATTCGACCGTTGCCTCGGTCCTGACCTCGAAGGAATTCCTCGCAACGCAGGGCATTCCTGCCTTTTTCGCGTTGGGTAGCCTATACGGTCCCGACGCGTTCTCGGGGGCGCTCAATCCGCGCGATCCGCGCCAGGTATATTCGGCCTACAACCCGCGATATTTTACGCGGGAAACGATCCTTCAGGGGTCGATCGACCAACAATTGGGCGACTCCCTCAGCATCAATATTGGGGGCACCTATCAAAATGTCGCGGTCGATTCGTCGCAGGATTACAACAACGCGCTCCAAAACCGGTCGGTCTTCCAACCGGCGCTGAATGCGGTTGCGGCGGCGGCGGGTGGTGCCTTCGGTGCGGCGCTGCCAGCGGCGGCGTTCACCAAATTCTACAGCGCGATCGCGCCGCAGGGCGCGGCCGGCCCCATCTGCACCTCGGCGCCTGATCCTAGCGGCACCGGCATCTATGGCGGACACTCCGTCTGTTCAGCGGTTCCCCTGTCGTTCGACCGATCGGACAATTTCGATACCAGCTATTCCGGCGAGGCGATCCTGTCGTCGAAGTTCGACGGCGCGTTCAACTTCCTGCTCGGCGGCATCTATGCGCACTTCCGCAACACCGAAAACAGCTATTATGTCGATTCCTTCGGGCTCGACTATTTTTCGGGTTTGATCGGCGCGTTGTCGGCGGGCGGGGCGGGGTATCTCGGTACGCCGAACTATCGGAACAACACCACCGATTACCGGCTCAATTCCTATGGGATATTCGGCGAAACCTATTTCAAGTTCAACGATCAAATCAAGCTGACGCTGGGCTTGCGCTATAACCACGACAAGAAAACGGTCAGCGCGCGCACGACGCTGCTCAACTTTATCGTGCCGTTCGGAGTGGCCGATGCCTTCGGCACCCCGCTCGGAGCGGGTTTCGATGCCGATCCCAGCACGCCATGTGCGGTAACGGGGTCGGCCGTCCCCGGTGCGATTGGGTCGGTCCCCGGGTGCGAGGCGTTGCAGACGAATACCGTGTCGTTCGGTCGCGTCACCGGCCGCGCGGTGCTCGACTTTCAGGTGACGAACAACAACCTGCTGTACCTGTCCTATTCGCGCGGCTACAAATCGGGCGGCATCAATCCCCCGCTTTCACCGATTTTTTCCGTTCCTACCGCGTTCAACCCGGAAACGATCGACGCCTTTGAAATCGGCTCGAAGAATCAGTTCGGTGGACTGACGTTGAATGCCACCGCCTTTTACTACAAGTATAAGGATCTGCAGCTGTCGCGGATCGTGGCGCGGACCTCGGTCAACGACAACGTTAACGCCAACATCTACGGCGTCGAACTCGAAGCGATCATGCGGCCGGTACGGGCCATGACGGTCAACGCCAATTTCAGCTATCTCCATGCCACCGTGTCGAACGACAAGTTGCTCGCCAATCCCCGCGACTTCGGTGGCGGACGGTCGGATGCGGTAATCATCAAGGATATCACCAACGGGGCCAATTGTGCGGTCGCACCTAACACCGCCGGCAATGCGGCGGGCGCGAATGCGTTCGTGAATTACACCAACACCGTTATCAACGCAGGTGGCATTCCGGGCCTGAAGCCCGGCGCTGGCTTACGTGGCACGACGGCTTTCCCCACCAACAGCAACATCGCATCGACGGGTGCGTACAGCATCTGCGCGGCGCTGCAGGGGGTAGCCGCAGCGGGCGGCAAGGCGTTCGATCCGGCTGGCCTGACGATCTACACGTCCGGAATTCCGGTGAACGTTCGCGGCAATACGCTGCCCGGCGCGCCCAATTTCAAAGCGTCGGCGGGCGTCCAGTATGAAATCGGGATGGGGGGTGATTATTCGCTCACGCCGCGCTTCGACGCGATCCTCACCGGCACGTCGTACGGCAGCGTCTTCAACGGCGTCGCCAATCGTATCCCCAGCTACACCCAGCTCAACGCGCAGATACAGCTCGATAGCCCTGACCACCGCTGGTATGTTCGCGGCTATATCCAGAATATCTCGAACAGCAACGCGGTGACTGGCCAGTATGTGACCGATCAGTCGTCGGGCAACTTCACCAACATCTTCACGTTGGACCCACGTCGCTACGGCGCCGCGGTCGGGTTCAAGTTCTGAGGTTTGACGACGGGCAGGGTCGGTGCTGCGGCCAGCCTTGATCGAATAGAAGGGGGGCTTCCGGTTTGCGCCGGGAGCCCCTGCCGTATCAGCGCTTCAGCCGCCCGGCGTGCCAGCCGACATGGTCGGCCAGGAAGGTCGATATGAACGTATAGCTATGGTCGTAATCCGGCTGCATGCGTAGCTCGATCGGGATGCCCGCGCGCCCGCACGCCGCCGTCAGCAGTTCGGGCCGGAGTTGCTCGGCCAGG
Source organism: Sphingomonas oligophenolica (assembly GCF_006438955.1). Classification (GTDB taxonomy): domain Bacteria; phylum Pseudomonadota; class Alphaproteobacteria; order Sphingomonadales; family Sphingomonadaceae; genus Sphingomonas; species Sphingomonas oligophenolica_A. The sequence continues at coordinate 309,112 of NZ_RCZK01000002.1, forward strand.
AACGGATCGGCATCGCCCTGGTCGACCAGCAGTTCAGCGACGCGCGCGCCATCGTCGATCAACGCGCACGCATCGTACGACCGCCACGCTGCGCGATCCTCGCCCAGATACCCGCCCAGCGCCTTCTCGCCCCACGGCCCCTGCGAAGGCGCGCAGATAGGTGCGAACGCGGACACGCTGCGGAACCGGTCGGGGTGGCGGAGCGCGACGGTCAGCGCGCCGTGCCCGCCCATCGAATGTCCCGTGATCCCCTGTCGGGTCGGATCGAGCATCGGGAACTCGCGCGCAATCAGTGCCGGCAGTTCGTCCTCGATGTAGCGCCGCATCCGGAAGTGCTCAGCCCATGGCGCCTCGGTGGCATCGAGATAGAAGCCAGCGCCCTGCCCCATGTCCCACGCCTCGTCGTCGGCAACGCCCTCGCCGCGCGGGCTGGTGTCAGGCGCGACGAAGGCGATCCCGTGCTCGGCACAGGCCGCGCGATATTCGCCCTTGTCGGTGACATTGGCGTGGGTGCACGTCAGTCCCGACAGGAACCACAGCACCGGCAGCGACGTGCCCGGCTCATGCGCGGGAACGAAGACCGAATAGGTCATTGCCGTCCCGGTGGCGGTCGACCGGTGGCGGTACACACCCTGTGTACCGCCATGGCTCTTGGTGGTCGAAACGACCTCACTCATCAGTCGGGCATACGGTGCAGCGCACACAGCTTGTTGCCGTCCGGGTCGCGCAGATACGCGAGGTAAAGGTTCATGGCGCCGCCCGAACGCACCCCGGGATCGTCCTCGATCGCGGTACCACCCGCCTCAACGCCCGCCTTGTGCCAGGCATTGGCCTGCTCCGGTCCGGTCACCGCGAAGCCGATCGTCATGCCGTTGCCGTTGGTCGCGGGCTTGCCGTCGATCGGCGGCGTCACGAGAAACATCGATCCGTCCTTGGCATAGATCAGGCGACCCTTGGGATCCATGAACCCGGGCTTGCCGCCGATCGAGCCCAACAGCGCGTCGTAGAATTTCTTCGACCGATCGATGTCGTTCGATCCGACCATCATATGGCTGAACATCGCATGTTTCTCCTTTAGTAAATCACGACGGAGCGGATGCTCTCGCCGGCGTGCATGAGGTCGAACCCCCGGTTGATCTCGTCGAGCGACAATCGGTGGGTGATCATCGGATCGATCTGGATCATCCCGTCCATATACCAGTCGACGATCTTGGGAACATCGGTTCGCCCGCGCGCGCCGCCGAACGCGGTCCCGCGCCAGTTACGCCCGGTAACGAGCTGGAACGGTCGCGTGCTGATCTCCTTGCCCGCTTCCGCCACGCCGATGACGATCGAGGTGCCCCAGCCGCGGTGGCAGCATTCGAGCGCCTGGCGCATCACCTCGGTATCGCCGGTCGCATCGAAACTATAATCCGCGCCGCCATCGGTCAGCGCGACGATATGCGCGACGATATCGCCGACCTGCTTGGGATTGGCAAAGTGGGTCATCCCGAACCGGCGGCCCCACTCCTCTCGATCGGGGTTGATATCGACCCCGACGATCATCCCCGCCCCCGCAAGCTTCGCGCCCTGGATCACGTTGAGCCCGATCCCGCCGAGCCCGAACACGACGACGGCCTCCCCCGGCTGGACCTTAGCGGTGTTGACCACCGCGCCGACCCCGGTCGTCACCCCACAGCCGATGTAGCAGCTGGTATCGAACGGCGCGTCCTCGCGGATTTTCGCCACCGCGATCTCGGGCAGCACGGTGAAGTTCGAGAAGGTCGAGCAGCCCATGTAATGGAAGATCGGCTGGCCCTTGTAGCTGAACCGCGTCGTCCCGTCGGGCATCAGCCCCTTGCCCTGCGTCGCGCGGATCGCGGTGCACAGATTCGTCTTCTGGCTGAGGCACGATTTACACTGGCGGCATTCGGGGGTGTAGAGCGGGATGACGTGGTCGCCCGGCGTCACCGATGTGACGCCCGCCCCCACCTCGCGGACGATCCCCGCCCCCTCATGCCCCAGCACGCTCGGGAACAGCCCCTCGCTGTCGAGCCCGTCGAGCGTATAGGCATCGGTGTGGCAGATCCCGGTCGCCATGATCTCGACCAGCACCTCGCCCGCCTTGGGACCTTCCAGGTCGAGTTCGACGATCTCGAGCGGTTGCTTGGCTTCGAACGCGACGGCGGCGCGGGTCTTCATCGGTCAATCTCCTCAAGGCTGCCCATAGCGGTCTCGCGCGCGGCGGGGCAACGCCCGCAGCGTGCGATGCAACCGCTCTGCGCGCCGAACGCTATGCCCTTTCGATAGCAGGAGAGACGCGATGAAGGATCCGAAAAAGGGCGACGAGGTCACCTGGAGGAGCCACAGCGGCACCGCGCATGGCGAGGTGAAGAAAAAGCTGACCGGCGATACCAAGATCAAGTCGCATCAGGTTCGCGCATCGCCCGACGACCCGCAATATCTCGTAGAGAGTGACAACGGCGGCAAGGCAGCGCACAAGGCGTCAGCGCTCAAGAAGGCGTGACTCGCAACGCCCGGCGATGGACCGGGCGCAATAGGAAGGAATGCGATGGCTACAGCACCTAAAACCGGCGGCATCCACGCCCCCGTTCAGCCCTCCCCGGAGCTCGGCGCGATCGTCGGCAACGACAAACTCCCGCGCAGCCAGGTGATCAGCAAGGTGTGGGACTATATCAAGTCAAACAACCTTCAAAACCCGGAAAACAAGCGCGAAATTCTCGCCGACGAAAAACTGAAAAAGGTCTTCGGCAGGGACAAGTGCACCATGTTCGAAATGAACAAGTACATCGCTCAGCATCTAAAGGCGTAAACTACGTCGCCGACGATCGGGGGCGTCGGCATCGCCAGTCGATGTATCGACGCCTCCGTTCACGCACCAAGTTCTTGCTCGGTCGCGACGCTTCCTTTTCCCAGGCGCTTGCGTCGAATCGGCCCCTGCGACCACCCCAACGAGCGGCCGATGCGTGCTTATCGCCCCGTTCCGCTGCCCCACCGCGCCGATCTCGACGACGCGACGATACCCGCCCGGTCGCAGGCGGTGCTCGACCGGATGAGCCGACACCACACCATCCGCCAGTTCAGCGATCGCGCCGTCCCGCGCGATATCGTCGAATGCTGTATCGCCGCCGCAGCGACCGCGCCCAGCGGCGCGAACCAGCAACCCTGGCGGTTCGTGCTGATCGGCCCGGGCCGCTCCGGCAACGGTTGCGCGAACTGGCCGAGGAGGAGGAGCGCGACTTCTACGCGACCCGCGCCAGCCCCGATTGGCTCGACGCGCTCGTCCCGCTCGGGACCGATCCCAGCAAAACCTTCCTCGACGACGCACCCTGGCTGATCGCGATCTTCGGCGAACGCTATGGCGTCACGACCGAGGGCGCACAGGTCAAGCATTGCTACGTTCCCGAATCGATCGGGATCGCGACCGGATTCCTCGTCGCCGCGCTTCACGAATGCGGGCTGGCGGCGCTGACCCGCACCCCCAGCCCGATGGGCCTCCTCAATGAAGCGCTGGAGCGCCCGGCGCAGGAAAAGCCCTATATCCTGCTGGTCGTCGGCCATCCCGCCGACGACGCGACGGTCCCCGAACACGCGTTGACCAAACTGCCCCTCGATACCGTGCTCACCTATCGCTAGGCGGACGGTCGTCCGTCGCGACCAGCGCACTCACCCCTTCACGAACAATCGCTTGGGCAATTTCACGTGGACACCCTTGTTGCGATCGACGAGCTCGGTGATCTCGACGTCGCCGGCGACGCTGATCAGCATATACGCATCGTCGCGCGTCATGTGCTTTTCCGCGACCAGGAAATCGATCATGTTGCGCAGCGCCTTGCGCGTCGCATTGCTCAGATCGTCATCGAACCCCATCGCGATATAGGCGTCGGGGGTCTCCGCCCGCGGGTACGGCGTCGCCACGCCCTTGTGCAGCACGAATTCGAACGTGCCCGTCAGCGAGGTTTCGAGGGCGGTGATGTCGACTTCGCCATTGCCTTGCGCGGCGTGGCCGTCGCCCGCCTGGAACAGCGCGCCCGCGGCGTGGACGGGCAGGAACAGCGTCGTCCCCGCGACCAGCGCCTTGTCGTCCATGTTGCCCCCGTTGATCGTCGGCGGTGCCGAATCATACCGCCCGAACGAGCGCGGCGGTGCGACCCCCATGCTGCCGAAGAACGGCGCGAGCGGCACCTCGACCCCAGGACCGAACTTGCCGACCATCCGCTGGCGATCGAGGGGCACGATCTTCATCCGCGCATAGGGGAAATCGTCGGTCAGAAACCCCGCGCCATAGCGGAACGCGTTATACGCATAGGGGATCGCGAGATCGATCTTGCGGATCCGTACCTCCAGCGTGTCGCCTGGCTCGGCGCCCTCGATCGCGATCGGACCGGTCAGGATGTGCCCGCCGGGGCCGCGCGCCGACGCGGGAACGCCATCGAACGCCGCACGCAGCGCGGGCTCGACATCGCCGGGGGCGACGCCCGCCTTCTCGAGTCCGGTCGGGCTGTTGGTGAGCAGCGTGTGCATCACCACCGTATCCCCCGACTTGATCGTCAGCACCGGTTTGTCGGTCGCGTCGTAATGCCCCCACGCGACCGTCGTCGGGGTGGCGGGCAAGTCCCAGGTCTTGGCGCTCGCGGGTGCAGCGGCTGCAACCGCCGCAAGGATCAGGTACCGCATCATACTCCTTCCTAATAAGCCAGCGCGCAGCCATCGGCGCGCATTTCGCTCGCCGCCGCCCAGACGCGGGTGGCACCGTCCATCCGCCGCTCGACGCATTCGTAGCGGCCGAAGCCCCCGTCGGGCGCACCGATCGTCCAGCCGATCTCGGCAAGGCGACGCCGGGTCGCGGCGGGCACGCCGGTTTCCAGCCGCAGCAGCCCGGTCGCCCCCATCCCCGGCGCATCCTCCCCCATCGACTGCGACGAGCCTTCATGGTGGAAGCGCGGCGCGTCGCCGGCCGACTGGACCTCAAGGCCGTAATCGACGCGGTTGACGATGATCTGCGCCTGCCCCTGCGGCTGCATGTCGCCACCCATCACCCCGAAGCTCAGCCATGGCTCGCCCCCACGCGTTGCGAAGCCGGGAATGATCGTCTGAAACGGGCGTTTGCCGGGCGCATAGATATTGGGATGGCCATCTTTCAGGCTGAACAACTGCCCGCGGTCCTGGAACATGAAGCCCAATGTTTTTCCATCAGGCGCATCGGCGACCAACCCCGATCCCATCCCGCGGAAATTCGATTGGATCATCGATACCATCATACCGTCGCGGTCGGCGCAGCTGAAATAGGTGGTGTCGCCATGGTTCGGCGCGGTGCCGGAATAGACCGGGGTCAGGATCGAATCGAGCTTGATCAAGGTCGCGCGCTGCGCGGCATAGTCCTTCGAGATCAGCCATTCGACCGGCACCTTCGAAAAGTGCGGATCGGCATAGAAGCGCGCGCGATCCTCGTAGGCCAGCCGTTTCGCCTCCGCCATCACATGGATCGCGCGCGGCGACTGAAAACCGAAACCGCGCATGTCGAACCGCTCGATGATGTTGAGCATCTGCAGCGTCGCGATCCCTTGCGTGTTCGCGCCGAGCGCGTGGACCGTGGTGCCGCGATAATCGGTGCGGCTCGGCTCGATCCATTCGCTGTGATGCGCCGCAAGGTCTTCGTAGCGGAGCCATCCGCCGATCCGCTTGAAATAGCGGTCGATCGCCGTGGCGATGTCGCCTGTGTAAAACGCGTCGCGTCCACCGCTCGCAATCGCGCGATAGGTGCGCGCGAGACCGGGGTTGCGGAACACCTGCCCTGCCTGCGGCCCCTTGCCGTGCGCGAGCCCATAGGTCTTGAGCGCGTTGGCGGTTTCCTCGATGCCGTTGCCGCGCCGTCCGAAGACCGCCATTGATCGGCGGATATAATAGGCGATGATGTCGGGCACCGGCGCGCCTTGCTCGGCCAGCGCGATCGCGGGGGCGAACACGTCGGCCCACGGGAGCTTGCCGTAACGCTGGTGGAGCGTCCACCACGCGTCGACCGCGCCCGGCACCGACACCGTGATCGCGCCCAGCGGCGGCAGCGCACCGTTCTTCGCGTGCGCCCGCACGGTCGCCAGGCTCAGCCCGCGCGGCGATGCGCCCGATCCGGCAAGCCCGACGACCTTTTTCGTCTTCGGATCCCACACCATCGCATAGCAATCGCCGCCGACGCCGCTCGACGTCGGCTCGAGGAACCCCAGGCACGCGTTGATGGCGATCGCGGCATCGACCGCCGACCCGCCCGCCTTGAGGATCGCGATCCCCGCCTGCGTCGCGAGCGGGTGCGCGGTCCCCGCGGCGCCATTGATGCCATAGACCGCGGTGCGCGACGCGAAACTCGCGCCGACCGGGCGATCTCCCGCGTGAACGTCGGGGCGCAAAAAGACCTCGTCGTCCTTCGGCCAGAATGGCGATGGTACGTCCGGCGCGGGTGCGCCTCCCTGCCCCGGCCCCGGAGTGGGTCTCGCCTGCGCACGCGCTGCGGTGGGGATGAGCGTGGCCGCAGGAATAGCGGCGATGAAGGTGCGGCGGTCCATGTGGCGATCCCCTATCGATCGCCATCCTTGCGGGTCGGGGCGCGCGCGGCAAGCTCTTCCGCGGCTAAATCCCGCCCGCGAACACCGCTCGCCCGTCCGCCTCCAGATCCGCGGTCAGTTTCGTGAGACACGCATCGACCTGCGCCTCGTCGGGACTGCGGACGACGAAATTCGCGCCGACCCGCCCCTCGCGGAAGAAGGGATAACTCCCGATCGCCACCCCCTCGAACGCCTGCTCCGCCGCGCGCAGGATGTCCGCGATCTCGCTCTCCGCAATCCAGCCGCCGATCTGCTTCGACACCACCGGGCGTCCTCCCTCCAGTGTGCCGGTCAGCGCGTCGAGCATCCCGGCGGTGATGTGCGGCACCCCTGCCATGATGAAGATGTTCGCGACCCGAATACCCGGCGCCCCCGACACGCGATTCTCGATGAGATCAGCGCCCTCGGGCACGCGCGCCATCCGCGCCCGCGCCTCGGTCAGTCCGCCACGCGTCGCGTAATAGCTCTCCAGCGTCGCCATCGCTTTCGGATGATGCGTCACCCCAACCCCCAGTGCCACCGCGATCGCGTCGACCGTGATATCGTCGTGGGTCGGGCCGATCCCGCCGGTCGTGAACAGATAGTCGTTGCGCGCGCGCAGCGAGTTCACCGCCTCGACGATCGCGGCCTCGACATCCGCCACCACCCGTACCTCGGCCAGCCGGATGCCCTGAACGTTGAGCCAGGCGGCGACCTGCGCGACATTCTTGTCCTGCGTCCGCCCCGACAGGATTTCATCGCCGATCACGACCAGCGCGGCGGTCCAGATACGCTCCCCAGTCTGTGCATCGGTCATGCCTTGCCATAGCCTCGCAAAACCGCGCGCGTCACGCTATATCGCGGGGCATGACCGATTACGTAACCGTCTCCGCCGACACGCCCGAGGGCAGGACCGGCGCGATCAAGCTCCACGGCCCGATTGCGTTCGCCGGCATGCACAAGGCGGGCAAGCTCGCCGCCGAAACGCTCGACATGCTGGTCCCGCACATGGTGCCCGGCGTGACGACTGCGGAGATCGACCGGCTGATCTACGACTTCATCACCGCAGCAGGCGGGGTCCCAGCAACGCTGGGTTATCGCGGCTATACCCATTCGACCTGCATCTCGATCAACCACGTCGTCTGCCACGGCATCCCGAGCGAAAAGACGCTCAAATCGGGCGACATCGTCAACGTCGACGTCACCCCGATCCTCGACGGCTGGCACGGTGACACCAGCCGGATGTACCTGATCGGCGACGTTCCGCTGAAGGCCCGGCGGCTGGTCGAGGTGACCTACGAATGCCTGATGCTCGGGATCGAGCAGGCCAAACCGGGCAACACGATGGGCGACGTCGCGCACGCGATCCAGCATTATGCCGAAAAGCACCGCTACGGCGTGGTCCGCGATTTCTGTGGCCACGGCCTCGGTCGCCTGTTCCACGACGCGCCCGAAGTCGTCCACGTCGGCAAACCCGGCACCGGCCCCGAACTCAAGCCCGGAATGATCTTCACGATCGAACCGATGATCAACATCGGCCGTCCCGACGTGAAGCTGCTCGACGACGGTTGGACCGCGGTGACGCGCGACCGCTCGCTATCGGCGCAATTCGAACATTCGATCGGGATCACCGCCGACGGTTGCGAGATCTTCACCGCGAGCCCAGTGGGATACACCCAGCCGCCTTACGAATAACCGCCTATGAAGTGGTGAAATTCATCAGCTTTCGGCGCACGAAGCTCAGCGAAAGAAATACCGATCTAGGTGTATCAGTGACTTAGCTCACTGGCACACATCCTGCATTGGATCGGACGCAGGCAAGAGCCTGTATTCGACCCAGGAGGATACCATGATCATCACCATCGCGCTGCTCGCCCTGAGTGCGCCCGCCCCGGACGCCGTTCTGCCTGCCGCCAAGCCCGCCCCCTCATCCTATCGGGTTCGCTATGACGAAAAGCGCGGGCGCTATTGCCTCCGCGATCGCAGTGCCGCGCCGATCACCGGCAGTCGACTGGTTCCGGAAGAATGCAAGACGAGCAACGATTGGGCCGCGCTGGGAATTACGATCACCGACAACCGCTGATGCCGTGCTCACAGCGCCCGGGCTTACGGCCCGGGCGCTGATCGAGAAGCTGGCCTCGATCGGCGCGGCTCGCTAAAGCCCTCGGCATGACCGAGATCACCCCCCAGATCGTCGCCGATCACGGCCTTAGCCATGACGAATACGACCGCGTCGTCCACGCGCTGGGCCGTGCACCCAATCTGCTCGAACTCGGCATCTTTTCAGTGATGTGGTCGGAGCATTGCAGCTACAAATCCTCGCGCATCCACCTCAAGAAACTCCCCACCACCGGTCCGCAGGTGATCTGCGGTCCCGGCGAGAATGCGGGTGTCGTCGATATCGGCGACGGCCAGGCGGCAATCTTCAAGATGGAGAGCCACAATCACCCCTCGTACATCGAACCCTATCAGGGCGCGGCGACGGGTGTCGGCGGCATCCTGCGCGATGTCTTCACGATGGGCGCGCGGCCGATCGCGAACATGAACGCGCTGCGCTTCGGATCGCCCGATCACCCCAAGACTCGCCACCTCGTCGCAGGCGTCGTCCACGGCATCGGCGGCTATGGCAATTGCGTCGGGGTGCCGACGGTAGGTGGCGAGGTGAATTTCCACAGCGCCTATGACGGCAACATCCTCGTCAACGCGATGACCGTCGGCATCGCGGATCAGGACAAGATCTTCTATTCCGCCGCCAGCGGCATCGGCAATTCGATCGTCTATGTCGGCAGCAAGACCGGGCGCGACGGCATCCACGGTGCGACGATGGCAAGCGCGGATTTCGGTGACGACGCCGATGCCAAGCGCCCCACCGTCCAGGTCGGCGATCCGTTCACCGAGAAGCTGCTGATCGAGGCCTGCCTCGAACTGATGGCAACCGACATGATCGTCGCGATCCAGGACATGGGCGCCGCAGGGCTCACCTCGTCGAGCGTCGAGATGGCGAGCAAGGGCGGCGTCGGCATCGAACTCGTCATGGACGATGTGCCCCAGCGCGAAACCGGCATGACGCCGTACGAGATGATGCTCAGCGAGAGTCAGGAGCGGATGTTGATGGTCCTGAAGCCCGGTCGCGAGGCCGAGGCGGAAGCGATTTTCCGCAAATGGGAGCTCGACTTCGCGATCATCGGCCGCGTCACCGACACCGGGCGGATGGTGCTGAGCTTCAAGGGCGATACCGTCGCGGACATCCCACTCGGCCCGCTCGCCGACGACGCCCCGCTCTACGATCGGCCGCACACCCCCACCCCGCCCGCCAAGGCGCTGGTGAATGTGCCCGAGAGCAACGACATCGCCGCCGACCTGCTGACGCTGATGGCCAGTCCCGACATCGCGTCGCGGCGTTGGATCTGGGAGCAATATGATTCGATGGTCGGCGCCGACACCGTCCAGCGCCCGGGCGGCGACGCCGCGGTGGTGCGTGTCCACGGCACCGAAAAAGCCATCGCGATCACCACCGATTGCACCCCTCGCTATTGCTTTGCCGACCCGGTCGAGGGCGGCAAGCAGGCGGTCGCTGAGGCCTGGCGTAACCTGACCGCGGTCGGATCGACCCCGCTCGCGGTGACCAACTGCCTCAACTTCGCCAACCCGCAGCGCCCCGAGATCATGGGCCAGATCGTCGGCTGCCTCGAAGGGATGAGCGAAGCCTGCATCGCGCTCGACTTCCCGATCGTGAGCGGCAACGTCAGCCTCTACAACGAATCGAAGGCCGCCGGCGGCGGCTCGGCGATCCTCCCTACCCCTGCGATCGGCGCGATCGGGCTGCTCGCGGATTGGCGTAAAAATGCGACGATCGCGTTCAAGGATGCGGGCGACATCATCCTCGTCGTCGGCACCCGTCGCGGCGATCTTGGTCAATCGCTATGGTTGCGCGAGTGCCACGGTCGCGAAGAAGGACCACCCCCGCGGGTCGACTTGGCACTCGAACGCAAGGCTGGTGATCTCATCCGCGGCGGCATCGCCGCAGGGCAGCTCACCGCGGTTCACGACGTTTCGGACGGCGGCGTCGCGGTCACGCTCGCGGAAATGGCGCTCGCGGGCAATCTCGGTGCTATGATCGACCGCAAGCAGCCGCACGAGGGCGCCGCCGCGTTCTTCGCCGAGGACCAAGGCATTTATATCGTCACCGTCCACGACCACGCGCTGCTCGATTTCCTCCACGCTGCCAGCGATGCCGGGGTCGAAGCCGAACCGATGGGCCGAACCGGCGGTAAACGGCTGATCTTCGAACTGCCCAAGGCCGATTATGCGGTCAGCCTCGACGCCCTGCGCGCCGCGCACGAGGGATTTTTCCCCCAACTGATGGGTGAAGATGCGGCACTGGCGTAATCAGGCCAGCGACACCTCGCCCGACGGGACGACCCGCGCGATCTGTGGCAGGATGTGCTCGATCGCGAACGCATGGAGGTCGCTCGACCGTGAGGTGCACGCGTCCTCGACCACCACGACGTCGTAGCTCAGCTCCCACCCCGCCCGCGCGGTCGATTCGACGCCGAAATTGGTAGCGATCCCGGCGATCACGATCGTACTCACCCCGCGCCGCCGCAATTGCAGATCTAGGTCGGTGCCCGTGAACGCACCCCAGTGATGTTTCAGCACCACGACATCGCCCTCCTGCTGCAGCCCCTCGACCAATTCCATGAACGGAGGCGGGGTGCCGCCCGACGGAATCGGCATCGGTCGATCGACCGCGCCGCTCGGGCGTTCGGCGTCATTGCGCCAGCCGACATGGACCAGCACGACCGGCGCGCCGCGTTCGCGGAACCGAGCGGCCAAATCCTTCGCGGCGGCGACGACCGCATCGCCGCTGCGTGGCCCCTTGTTCCCCGCGATGATGCCACGCTGGAGGTCGATCAGGACGAGCGCAGTCGTGGCAGGGTCGAAGGCGGGCATGGCAATTCCTCGGGGTGGACCTCATCACAACCGATCGGTCACTGCGACGTTCCGCCCCTTGTCATCGCCGCGCGATCTGGCACGCCCCGACCGCGATGACCCACAGCCCCGCATCCCGAATCGTCAGCCTCGACGTGATCCGCGGCGTCGCGGTGATGGGCATCCTGGTCGCCAATCTTCCCGCGTTCGGACTGCCCGAAGCGGCCTATTTCTCGCCGCTCGCCTGGGGCGGATCGACCGGCTGGAACCGCGCCGTCTGGTTCGCCAATTTCGTGCTCGTCGAAGGCAAGATGCGTGGGCTGTTCACCTTCCTGTTCGGCGCGTCGATGCTGGTCGTCATCGATGCCGCGGAGGCGCGGGGGCAGAGCGGTGCGGCGGTGCATTTCCGCCGCATGGCGACGCTGTTCCTGATCGGCTGCCTCCACCTCTACCTGTTCTGGTGGGGCGATATCCTCAGCCATTATGCGCTGGTCGGCGCGGCAGCGTTCCTGTTCGCGCGGATTCGCGTGCCCGCGATGGTCGCGGTGGGGGTCGCGCTGATCGCGTTGCAGTTCCTCGATGAGGCGGTGCTCGGGCTCGCGCTGCTGCACAGCGCGGCGCGCGACACCCCGGCGCACATCGCGACCTGGAACGCGTTTTCCGAAGGATTCGGCCTGCCCCCCGCCCCCATCCTCCACGCGACCATCGCCGGGGTGCGTGGCGGTTTCGGCGAGGGCATCGCGTATCGCTGGACACATGAAGCATCGCCGCTGACGGTGCTGCGGCTGATCGGCGGCCAGACGCTGGGGTCGATGGTGTTCGGCATGGCGGGATACCGATCGGGGTTCCTGACCGGCGCGTGGAGCCCGCGACGCTACGCGCTCATCGCGGCGATCTGCCTCGGGCTCACCGTGCCGGCGTATGTCGCGCTGGCGCTCGCCACGATCGCGCATGGCTTCGACCAGCGCTGGGTCTATCTCGGCTCGATCGTCGCGAGCGACCCGATCCGCCCGCTAACCGTCGTCGGTTATGCCGCGCTGCTGATGCTCGCGATCCGCCCGCTCGGTGCATTCGGTGCCCGGATCGCCGCGGTCGGGCGGGTGGCGTTCACCAATTATCTCGGCACGACGCTGATGATGACATTCGTGTTTTCGGGCTGGGGGCTCGGCCAGTTCGCACGCTGGACCCGCGCCGACCTGTATTGGCTCGCGCCGTTGGCGTGGGGCATCATGCTGGTCTGGTCGCCATGGTGGCTGCGTCGGTATCGCTACGGTCCGTTCGAATGGGCATGGCGCTCGCTGTCCCGCGGCCGACTCCAGCCGATGCGATTGGCAACGGCTTAATCGCTCCGGCGACCGAACCCCATCACGGGCTTGCGCGCGACGAGCGGGCTCGCCTCGCGCTCGAGCAGCTGCAACGTCTCGTCGAACAGCGGGCGCAATTTGGCGACATGGACCAGCGCATCGTCGCAACTGTCGTGCAGTTCCACCGCATCGCGCGCACTCATCTCGATCGCCTCGGCCAGATCGCCGAGCGGCCCCGCACCGAATTGACGCGCTTCGCCCTTCAGCGTGTGCGCCGGAATCACCATCCCCGCGGCGCTGTGGCTGCGCATCGCGGCCTCGATCGCGGCCACCGACTTGACGCCATCCTCGCGGAAATATCCCAGGATTCGCACGAACCCCGCGCCCAATTCGCTACGCGACTTCGCGTAGGCGGACCAATCTACCAACGTGCTGCCTTCGAACGACACTGTGGTCTCCCCGATATCGCGCTATGTCAGCGACGACGACTTCGGCGCTATTCGTAGGCGCCAAACGGTAAAGAACAGGTTGCTGATCGCGCCAGACGTCAGGGGTCGAACGGATTTTTCGGCGCGCGCAGGCTCAATCGAACCGGCACCGCGCCAAATCCCAACTCCTTGCGCATCGAATTGACCAAGTAACGCTCGTAGCTCGCGGGCAGTTGATCGACCCGGGTCCCGAAGATCACGAAGCTCGGCGGGCGCGTCTTGACTTGGGTGACATAGCGCATCTTGATCCGCTTGCCGCCCGGCGCAGGGGGCGGATTGGCCTTGATCGCGCGTTCGAACCAGCGGTTGAGTTCGCCCGTTCCGACCCGCTTCGACCACGCCTCGCGGGTATCGAATGCGGCCTGGATCAGCTGATCGATCCCCTTGCCTGTCGCCCCCGACACGGTCATGACGGTGACGCCCTTGACCTGGCTCAAACCATCCTCGAGCGCGCGCTTAACGCCGTTGAACAGCGACGAGGCATTCTCCGCGACGTCCCATTTGTTCAGTGCGATCACGATCGCACGGCCTTCCTCGAGCACGCGATCCGCGATTCGCAGGTCCTGCGCCTCCAGCCCCAGCGTCGCATCGAGCAGCAGCACCACAACCTCGGCGAAATCGACTGCGTGCAGCGCGTCGGCGACCGACAGCTTTTCCAGCTTGTCCTGCACCTTGGCGCGCTTGCGCATCCCCGCGGTGTCGATCAACCGCACTTGCCGGGGTTCGCCGCCCGCGGGTTCCCACAGCCAGTCGATCGCGATCGAATCGCGGGTAATCCCCGCCTCTGGCCCGGTGATCATCCGATCCTCGCCGAGCATCCGGTTGACCAGCGTCGATTTCCCCGCGTTAGGCCGCCCGACGATCGCGAGCTTCAACGGTCCGTCGAGCCGGTCGTCGTCCTCGTCGTCGTCGACATTCTCGGCCTCGATCTTGTCGAGCAGCGGCAGCAGCGCCTCGAACAGGTCGCCGACGCCCTCGCCATGTTCGGCGGACATCTGCACCGGATCGCCGAACCCCAAGCTCAATGATTCGAGAATCCCCTGATCCCCCGATCGTCCTTCGGCCTTGTTCGCGACCAGCACGACCGGCGTCGTCGACGCGCGCAACCATCGCGCGATCTCCTCGTCGAGCGGCACGATGCCCGCGCGCGAATCGACCAGAAACAGCGCGACATCGGCCTGCGCCACCGCCGCCTCGGTCTGCATCCGCATCCGCCCGGGCAGCGACTGCGCGTCGTGATCCTCATAGCCCGCGGTATCGATCACGCGGAAATCGAGCCCGATCAGGCTCGCATCGCCCTCGCGCCGATCGCGCGTCACGCCCGGCCGATCATCGACCAGCGCGAGCTTCTTGCCGACGAGACGGTTGAACAGCGTCGACTTGCCGACGTTGGGGCGGCCGACGATCGCGACGGTGGGAAGGCGGGACATCGCGGCCCCCTACCCTAACCGCACCCGTGCGTCACGCGTCGCGACAGGGCGCGCTAGAGCAGCGCTTCGATATCGGCCTTGATCTCGGCGGGCTTGGTCGTCGGCGCGTAGCGGCGGACGGTGGTGCCGTTACGATCGACCAGGAACTTGGTGAAGTTCCACTTGATCGCCTTCGACCCCATCAGCCCGGGCGCATCGCGCTTCAGCCGCTCGAACAAAGGATCGGCGTCGCTGCCGTTGACGTCGATCTTGGCGAACATCGGGAAGGTGACATTGTAGGTCAGCGTGCAGAATTGCGCGATCTCCGCGGCATCGCCCGGCTCCTGATGCCCGAATTGATTGCACGGGAAGCCGAGCACCTCGAACCCGCGGTCGCGATAATCGCGGTGCAGCGCCTCGAGCCCCTCATATTGCGGCGTAAACCCGCATTTCGACGCAGTGTTGACGACCAGCAGCACCTTGCCGCGATAGGTATCGAGCGGCGCCGGCGTCCCGTCCGCGGCCGTCACGGAGAGGTCGGTGATCGCGGTCATGACGATGCTCCTTCGTGGCGCGCCAATTGGGTATCGAGGTTGAGCCGCACGCCGGGCCATTCGTGCGCCAGGATCGAATAGACGACGGTATCGCGGATCGATCCGTCCGCGGTCACCATATGCCCGCGCAGCACGCCGTCGAGCCGCGCGCCGAGCCGCTCGATCGCCGCGCGCGACGGGCGGTTGAACCAGCTGGTCCGCAACTGGACGCACTGGCAGCCGAGCGTATCGAACGCATGCGCGAGCAACAGCCGCTTCGCCTCGGTATTCAGCCCGGTGCGCTGGACGCACTTGGCATAGACGGTCCCGCCGATTTCGATCCTGCGGTTGGCCTCGCTCATCCGCATGAACCGCGTCACCCCCGCGACCGCGCCCGCCGCATCGAGCACCGTAAACGGCATCGCCCGCCCCGCCGTGTATTCGGCCTCGATCCGGTCGTACCAGCCGTCGATCGTCACCCTATTGGGCACCATCGTCGCGAAGACGCCTTCTAGGCCCGTCGCGAATGCGGCAACGATGGCGTCGCGGTCACTACGATTGAGCGCGCGCAGCGCAACGTGGCGGCCGATAAGCGTCGGCGCCTCACGCCACGCATTCACGCCAGCCGCCCCTCGTGCAGCCTCACGACCCGGTCCATCTTGGCGGCCATCCGCTCGTTGTGCGTTGCGACCAGCGCCGCCGATCCTTCACCGCGGACCAGTCGGAGGAATTCGCCGAGGACGATATCGGCGGTATGCTCGTCGAGGTTGCCGGTCGGTTCGTCCGCCAGCACCAGCGCGGGCTGGTTGGCGAGCGCGCGCGCCACCGCGACACGCTGCTGTTCGCCGCCTGACAACTGGCTGGGGCGGTGCGTTAGCCGGTGGCCGAGTCCCAGTGCGGTCAACAGCGCGGCGGCGCGCGCGTCCGCCGCAGCGCGCTCGGCGCCGTGGATCAGCTGCGGCAGCACGACATTCTCGGTCGCGTTGAAATCGGGGAGCAGGTGGTGGAACTGATAGACGAAGCCGAGCTGATCGCGGCGCACCGCGGTGCGACCATGCGCGTCGAGCTTCGCCGCCTCTGCGCCCGCGATCCGGATCGATCCCTCGAACCCGCCCTCGAGCAGCCCGACCGCCTGGAGCAAGGTCGACTTGCCCGATCCCGACGGGCCGAGCAGCGCGACGATCTCGCCCGGCGCCACGGTCAGGTCGACCCCGCGCAGCACCTCGATGGTCTCGTCGCCCTGGGTGAAGCTGCGGGTCAGCCCGGTGACTTGCAGGACCGCTTCATTCATAACGCAGCACCTGGACGGGGTCGGTACTCGCCGCCTTCCACGCAGGGTAGAGCGTGGCGAGAAAGCTGAAGATCAGCGCCATCGCCGCGATCACGACGATCTCGACCGGATCGGGCTTCGAGGGCAGTTCGGTGAGATAGCGGATCGACGGATCCCACAGACTCTGCCCGGTCACCAGTTCGACGAAGTGCACCACGCCCTGGCGGTAGAACAGGAACGCGAACCCGAGCGCCAGCCCCGCCAGCGTGCCGAGCGCGCCGATGATTGTGCCGACCAGCATGAAAATCCGCATCAACCCGCTCCGGCTCGCCCCCATCGTCCGCAGGATCGCGATGTCGCGGGTCTTGGCGCGGACCAGCATGATCAGGCTCGACAGGATGTTGAACACCGCGACCAGGATGATGATCGACAGCACCGTGAACATCGCGACCCGCTCGACCGCGAGCGCTTCGAACAATTGCGCGTTCATCGTTCGCCAATCCTGGATCACCGCGCCGCCGCCGATCTTGTCCCCGAGCGGCCCGAGGATCTCGCCGACCCGATCGGGATCGACGGTCTGGATTTCGACCATCCCCGCGGCATCGCCCATCAGCAGCAGCGTCTGCGCATCCTCGATCGGCATCACGATATAGGATTTGTCGTAATCATAGACCCCGATCTCGAAGATCGCGCCGACGGTATAACTGATGATCCGCGGCACCGTGCCGAACGGCGTCGACTGCCCCTGCGGGCTGAACAGCGCAATCTCGCTGCCGACCTGCGCGCCGAGCGCCTCGGCCAGGCGACTGCCGATCGCGATCCGCTTGCTGCCGGCGGTGATGCTGTCGAGACCGCCCATCAGGACCTTGGATCGGATCGCGCTGTTGGTGCGGATGTCGGCGACGCGCATGCCCCGGACCAGCACCGCCTCGGCGCGGCCGTTGAAGGTCGCCGCGAGCGGCTGTTCGATCAGCGGCACCGCGCTCGTAACCCCGGGGGTCGCGCGCGCCTCCGCAACGATCTCGCGCCAGTCGGGCAGTCGCCCGCCGACCCCCTGGATCACTGCATGGCCATTGAGCCCGACGATCTTGTCGAACAATTCGGCGCGAAAGCCGTTCATTACGCTCATCACGATGACGAGCGCGGCGACCCCCAGCATCACCGCGACCAAACTGATCGAGGCGACGAGGAAGATAAACGCCTCGCCTTTGCCGGGGAGCAGATAGCGGCGGGCTATCATCCGTTCGTAGCGGGAGAGGATCATCGCTGCGCATCTAGAGCGCGACCGGGCGACAGGCAATCGTTCCGCATCGCAAAGTGGCTCCGCAACGATGTGGCGGAATCGACACACCGCGCCCGCAATCGTCCCTTCCCGGCCACATCGCTGGTGACAATCGCGGGTGGCTTCCCTAGCACCAACCTACTGGAGCTTAGGCAGCAAGGCCATGGTTCAGGGAAATTGCCGACGGTGACGCAGCGACCACGCGCGGACCAACGGCGACAAGGGGGCTGACGATTTCGCCATCGTCACGCAGGCGCCCGGATCGGCAACGGTCCGGGCGTTTGCCGTTTCAGAAGGCCTGCACCGCCACCGCACCACATCGACCGGGCAGAGAGCGGGAGCTTCCGGATCACGCTCCCTGCCCGGCCACCATCGCCCATAGCCGGACGATCCTGAACCCAATGTGGACATGGTGTCATGACCTCCGTGGACCGGATGATTCATCTGGTTCGTGCCGGGACTTGAACCGGATCGGGACTTTCCTAGATTACGAGTCGCGAGGCGCCGCGATGCGGGCTTCACGCGGCGTTGCGTCCCTGCGGATGCCGCCATCCATGGTCAACTTGCTCCTAGGAGGATTTGATATGCGACTCGATCTCACCCCCTATCGGCGCTCGACGATCGGCTTCGACCGGTTGTTCGACATGCTCGAAACCAACACCCGCGCCCAGACCGCAGAAAACTACCCCCCCTTCAACCTCGAACGCGTCGCCGACGATCGCTACCGCATCACGCTGGCAGTGGCTGGATTCGGTCGCGACGAGATCGACATCACCGCGCAGCAGAATCTGCTGCTCGTCGCGGGCAAGAAAGACGCGCCGGAGGATAGCGGCAGCTATCTGCATCTGGGCATCGCCAACCGCAGCTTCGAACGACGGTTCGAGCTTGCCGATTTCGTCTTCGTCGAGGACGCGCGGCTCAACGATGGCCTGCTCGTCATCGACCTCGTCCGCGAAATCCCTGAGACGATGAAACCCAAGACGATCGCGATCGGCTCCGGCAAACGCGCCGCGACCGTCGACAGCGATAACGACGCCACCGCCCCCGATCAGGCGACGGCCGCGTAACCGGTTCGGCGCCTGTAGCTCCCTTTTCCAGGCGTCCGAGGGGCGTCCGGACCGCGAGGTCCGGACGCTTTCATCATGTCAGGGCCGGTCCAGCGGGCGGGCGAGGGCCTCCACTAGCGGTCGATCCGCGGGCGGCATCGCTAGCGCGGGCATCGCCTCCACCGCGACCCAGGCCAGCCGATCCGCCACCAACGCGGTCGGCTCGCCAACCCAGCGATCGGCGCGATACAATAACAGCAACAAATGCCGTTTCGCCTCCGCCTCGCTCGCGAAGCCGACCGGCGCCAGGTCGCGCGGGTCGATCTCGATCCCCAGTTCCTCGCGCACTTCGCGGACCAATGCCGCCTCCGGTCGTTCGCCGGATTCCACCTTGCCTCCGGGGAACTCCCACAACCCGCCATGACGCGACCCGCGCGGGCGTTGCGCCAGCAGGACGCGCCCGTCCGCCGCGACCAGTGCGATCGCCACCACCAGCAGCAACGTGGCCGATCCGAATGGTTCATCGACCAATCGTTAACCCTCCCGCGTTATCGCAGGCATCATGTGGACGCCCTTCGCTCGTCGACCGCTGGTCGTGATGTTCCGCCTGCTGCGCGATCAGCGCGGCGCGACCGCGGTCGAATACGGCCTCATCGTGGCGTGTATCGTCATCATCATGGTCGTGTCGCTCCACGGGCTGGCCGACGTCACCACCGAAATGTGGAACGGCGTCAGCACCAAGGTCGCAAACGCGAATTGATGCCACGGCAAAACCCCGTGCGGCGTAAACCTTTCTTAAACCTACCCCGCTTAATTTGCGAACTGCTGCTCCGGACTTCCGGTTCAGCCGGGTGACTGAAGCTATCGAACCATGGAGACCGGAATGCAGAACATTCGCAAGTTCGTCAGGAACAACAAGGCCGCAACCGCAATCGAGTACGGCCTGATCGCCGCACTGATTGCCGTCGCCGCGATCGCCGCGATGCAGGGCCTGGGCACCAAGCTCAAGACCACCTTCAACAACGTCTCGTCGAACATGACCGCCACCTAAGACTGGCGTCTCGACGACAACGCGATGGGGCGGCGGGGCTTGGTCTTCGCCGCCCTTTTCGCGTGCGCTTGGTGGGCACGGGTGGCTCAGGATCGCCCCATCGCGAGGAATTTTTCGCGGCGTCCGCGACGCAGCGTGTCCGAATCGGCGCCACCCAACTCACCCAGCGCCGCGCCGATCGCATCGCCCAGCGACTGGATCGCGGCCTCGGGATCGCGGTGCGCGCCCCCCAGCGGCTCGGGGACGATCGTGTCGATCACCCCCAGCCCCTTCAAATCCTGCGCGGTGACCTTCATCGCTTCGGCGGCGTCGGGGGCCTTGTCCGCGGTGCGCCACAGGATCGAGGCGCATCCTTCGGGGCTGATCACCGAATAGACCGCATGTTCGAACATCAGCACGCGGTTGCCCGCGGCGAGCGCCACCGCGCCACCCGATCCGCCTTCGCCGACGATCGCCGCGACGACCGGCACGCCCGCATCGAGGCACGCCGCGGTCGACCGCGCGATCGCCTCGGCCTGCCCGCGCTCTTCGGCCTGGATTCCGGGAAACGCGCCCGAGGTGTCGACCAGCGTCACGATCGGCAGCGCGAACCGGTCGGCAAGTTCGACCAGTCGGACGACCTTGCGATAGCCCTCGGGCTTGCCCATGCCGAAATTGTGGCGGAGCCGACTTGCGGTATCCTCACCCTTTTCGTGCCCGATCACCATCAGCTTGGCGCCGCGGAAAGTCGCGAAGCCGCCCAGGATCGCCTGGTCGTCGGCGAACGCGCGATCCCCGGCCAGCGGCACGAATTCCTCGAACAGCCCGGCGACATAATCCTTGAAATGAGGGCGTTCGGGGTGGCGCGCGATCTGCGTCTTCTGCCACGGTGTCAGCTTGGCGAATGTATCGCGCAACAGCTTGTCCGATTTCGCTTGGAGCCGCGCGACGTCGGCATCGATGTTGACCGTGCCGTCGGCCGCGGTCTCGCGCAGTTCGTCGATCCGTCCCTGCAGCTCGGCGATCGGCTTTTCGAAATCGAGGAAGCTAGGCATCGGCGGCGGTTAGTCGTGCGCGCGCGTCAGGTCAACGCGCGCCGCCGCCGTTCGGGATCGGCGAGCGGGTGGCGCGTATTGACGAGCTCGACGAGCCGCGCCGCGTCGACATGCGTATAGATTTCGGTCGTTGCGATATCGGCGTGCCCCAGCATCGATTGCAGCGCGCGCAGGTCAGCGCCGCCTTCGAGTAGGTGCGTCGCGAAGGCATGGCGCAGGACGTGCGGGCTCACCCGATCGGGCGGGATCCCCGCCTCCGCCGCGAGCGCCTTGACGAGCTGGTGCAGCCGGACCCGGGACAGATGCTTCTGGCCCGACGGAAACAGCCAGGCGCGGTCGGTCGCGACATGGTCGCGCCACCGCGCCACCGCGGCGCGCGCGGGGTCGCCGATCGGCACCATCCGTTCGCGCCCGCCCTTGCCCTTCAGGATCAGGAACGGGCGATCGGGCGCGATCGCGTTGCGCGGCAGCGATACCAATTCGCTCGCGCGCAGCCCCGATCCGTAGAGCAATTCGACCAGCGCCGCGAGCCGCAGGTCGCGCGGGTCGCGCGGCACGCGCGCCAGCCGCACTGCCAGCGCCGCGAACAGCCGCTCGACATCGGCGTGGCTCAAGATCTTGGGGAGCGATCGTCCCGTGCCAGGCCGGGGCAGCGCCTTGCCCGGATCGTCGGCGCGCAGGCCCTCATCGGCCAAAAACGCGAAGAAGCGCCGCAACGCCGCCGATTTGCGCGCGACCGTCGATCGCGCCAGCGCGCGCCAGCCATGCGCGACCGCGGCGAGCGCGTCGGCATCCGCGACCGCGAGGTCGCCACCGCGATCGACCGATGCCAGCAGCAGGTCGCTGCGATACGCCGACACCGTGTTCGCCGCCGCCCCGGCTTCGGCAGTCAGCATCTCGCAGAACCGGTCGATCAGTGCGGTATCCCCGCCGACGGACCGGGTGCGGATCACGCCCCGGCACCACTCATGCCCGAGCAATCGCCTCGGCGGCGATCATCCGCGCGTCGCCCTCCAGTCCGACGACCCGCAGCGCGGTGACGATCCGGTACAGCATCGCGGGCGGCACGCCCTGCCAGGTCGGGGTCTGCATCCCGATCGCGGCGAGCAGCGCGACGGTGCCGGGCTGGTTTGCCGCCACCGCGCGATCGAGTGCGCGGGTCCAGCTGTTTTCCATGCCGATCCGGACATCGAGCGACTTGGCCGCGCGCTCGACATCCGACTGCGACAGCCGCCCAAGACCCGCCAGCCCCGCGAACAACAGCCGCTGCTTCAGCTGCGCATCGCCCCCGCCCGAATAGGACGACAGGTCGCCATAGCTCAGCGGCGCGCGCACATCGGGATCGACCAACACGATCATCGCCCACGCGTCGCTCCCTTGGGGAACGATATCGCGCCACCGCGCCGCGCTCCGATCGAGCCCCGCGGTCAGCATCGACCCGATCAGCGCGCGGTAATCGTCGACCTTGGTGCCGCGGGGCAGACGCGCCGCCGCGCGCGCGGTGAGCACAAGCCTGGCGTATGGCACTGGCGTCGCCACCGGCCCCCAGATCTGGCGCAGCGCGGCATAGCGCGCATCGCCGGTTGTCGCGGTATAAGCCTCGCGCAGGTCCTGCGCGGTCGCGCTGGCGTCGCGCGGCGAATCGTCATCCTCATCGAGCGCACTGTAGAAATCGATCAGCGCGGCGGACGAGAGCACACCCTGCCCCGCCGCTGCGTCGACCGCCGCGACCTTCGCCGCGGGGGCGATGCTGGGTGCCAGCGCGTACCAATAGGTCGCCTGCTTGCCCGTCGAGGACAGCAGCGATTCGGGGATCGTCACCCCGGTCGCGATCGCCAGCCCGAACCGCCAGACGGTGAGCGCATCGACCCCCGCCCATTCGATCGTCACCGCCTGCCCACCATCGGGACCCGCGCCCACGACCTTCTGCGCCAATTGGAGGTCGATCCCCGTCGCCAGCCCGCGTCGCCGCGCCTGGGTGATCCCCGCCTTGGCCTCGCTGGGGTTGCCCGCCAGTGCCGCGCACATCGGCTGTGCCAGCGCCCAGCCGCGTTCGTGCGTCGCGGCGATCCCATTGGGCAGCAGCGGGCATAGCTCGGCGGGATCGCCGGTCGCGAGAGCGCTGTTCATCGCGACCTGGAACAGCTTGGGGGTGTAGTTGGCGGTATCGACGCCCTGGACGACCGCGCGCGCCGCGACCGATTCGCCCATCCGCAGCAACAACCACGCGCGTTCGGCGGCGAAATCGGCCCCATCGACGTTCGGCGGCGTCGCCAGTGACGACGTCAGCGCGCGCCGCAACAGGATCGACAGCCAGCGCGACGGCAGCGGTGCCGCGGTGCGGTGCATCAGCGCCTCGAGAAAGCGGCCATCGGCGTTGCCGAACGCATCGGTGCGCATCGCGCCTTCGCGCGGCCCCGCGGGACCGACGATTGCGAGCGACCGGCGCGCCGCGACCGGCATTTCATATTGCGCGAGTACCGCGGGGTCGATCGGCGCCGGAGTCGGCGAATCGCTGGGGGCTGGCGTCGGCGCGGGAGCCGCGTCGCCGCGCGTCGACGGCAGCGGCTGGACCATTGGCGTCGTTGGCGGCGCTGCTGGTGCAGGCGCGCCCCCCGGTGCGGCAGTCCCGGGCCGCGCGGTGCTGGTAGGGCGCGGCTGGGGCGGCGGCGGTGCGGGCTCGCCGAACCCGGGGGGCAGGATCGATTCGGGCTTGTCCTGGCCGATCGCCGGGGCCAGCGCTGGCAGCGCCGCGACGACGATCGCCGCCGCGGCTGCCCCGACGCGCAGCCTAGCTGAGATTTTCAAGCGAGACGGCCTTTTCGACTTGGGTCTGGGGCCGTTCCGAATCGCGGCCCGCCAAGAAGAACAGCCCCCCGATCAGGATGACGAGAACGATAACGACCGAAACGGCAAAGCGGGACATGGCAACCCTTGTACAATCAACCGGTGCGGGCTTTTGCCCGCGGTGCGCCCGGGCTGTATAGCGCGCCCACCCATGTTGCAAAGCGCCAACCCCCAATCATCGACGATCGACCGGCCGATCGTGCTCGTCGGGCTGATGGGCGTCGGCAAGTCCACCGTCGGGCGCCGCCTCGCCGCGCGGCTGCGGCTGCCCTTCGTCGATGCCGACCAGGCGATCGAGGAGGCGGCAGGGATGACGATCGCCGACATCTTCGAACGTTATGGCGAAGCGCAGTTTCGCGACGGCGAACGCCGCGTGATCGCGCGGCTCATGGATGGTCGGCCCAAGGTAATCGCGACCGGCGGCGGCGCGTTCATCAACGACGCGACCCGCGCGCTGATCCTCGCCGAGGCGACCGCGATCTGGCTCGATGCGCCGACGAGGGTGCTGGCCGAACGCGTGCGCCGCCGCGACACCCGCCCGCTGCTCCGCGGCAAGGACGCGCACGACGTGCTGATCGATCTCGCCAAAATCCGCAATCCGATCTACGCGCTCGCCCCGATCCACGTCGCGAGCCAGCAGGCGCCGCACGAGGCAACCGTCACCGCGATTCTGAAGGCGCTCGGCCGATGACAACAATCCCGATGACAACAATCCCGATGACGACGATCCCGATGACGACGATGATCGTGGAACTGGGCGCGCGCGCCTATCCGATCCTGATCGAGCCGGGGCTGCTGGCGCGTGCGGGCGACGCGATCGCGCCGCTCGCCCGTGGGCGCCGCGTCGCGATCGTGTGCGACGAGAACGTCGCCGCGCACCTGACGACGCTACGCGCGTCGCTCGACGCCGCGGGGGTCGCGAGCGAGGTGTTGGTCCTCCCCCCGGGCGAAGCTACGAAGAGCTGGTCTCAACTCCAGGCGGTCTGCGATTTCCTGCTCGACCTCGGGATCGAGCGCACCGACCACGTCATCGCGCTTGGCGGCGGGGTGATCGGCGATCTCGTCGGGTTCGGCGCCGCGATCCTGAAGCGCGGGTGCCGCTTCATCCAGATCCCCACGACATTGCTCGCGCAGGTCGACAGTTCGGTCGGCGGCAAGACCGCGATCAACACTCGCGCGGGCAAGAACCTGATCGGCGCGTTCCACCAGCCGGTGCTGGTGTTGATCGACCCGACCGTGCTCGATACCCTGCCCGCCCGCGAACTGCGCGCAGGCTATGCGGAGGTCGTCAAATACGGGCTGATCGACGACCCCGAGTTCTTCGTCTGGTGCGAGGCCAACGGCGCGGCGCTGCTCGCGGGCGAACTTGCCGCGCGCACCGTTGCGATCGGCCACGCGGTCGCCGCCAAGGCGCGGATCGTCGCCGCCGACGAGCACGAAACCACCGGGCAACGCGCGCTCCTCAACCTCGGCCACACCTTCGGCCACGCGCTTGAAGCGGAGGCGCATTATTCGGGCCGCCTGATCCACGGCGAGGCGGTCGCCGCGGGCTGCGCGCTCGCGTTCGCTTATTCTGCGCGGGTCGGACTATGCACGCAGGCGGATGCCGACCGCGTCGCCGCCCACTGGCGCGCGACTGGGCTGCCCGACAGCCTCGCCGCGTCGGGAATCGCCGCGAGCGGCGCGCGACTCGTCGACCATATGCGCCACGACAAGAAAATGGCGGCGGGCACGCTCCCCTTTCTGCTGGCGCGCGGGATCGGGCGCACCTTCCTCGACAAGACCGTCGATCTCGCCGACGTCGAAGCCTTCCTCGACGATCAACGCTGATGCCCAACGGGGTCGACAAGGCCAATCTGCCGTCGAAAACCTGCCCCGCCTGCCACCGCCCCTTCGCTTGGCGCAAAAAATGGGCGCGCGATTGGGAACAGGTGGTTTATTGCTCGGGCGCCTGCCGAAAGAAGCGTTGAGGAATAAATTTTGCTCAGAACGCAAGACGCGATCCAGACCCGTTCGTGCTGAGCCTGTCGAAGCACGGTGAGGCTCACGCCCTTCGACAAGCTCAGGGCGAACGTTTTAGAGAGGATCAATCTAACGTCATCGCGTTTACCCGCGCAACGACCAAGCGAGCCACAACCACCCCGCGATCAGCACCGCGCCGCCAACCGGCGTGACCGCGCCCAACCAGCGCGGCGCGCCTATCGCCATCAGATACAGCGTGCCGGCGAAGATCGCTCCGCCCCCGACGAATAGCCACGCCGGCGCGCGCGCCTCCATCCGGATCGCGACCAGCGCCGCGACCGCGTGGATCAGCTGATATTGTCCCCCCGTCTTGAGCCACTCCGCCGCCGCGCCGCTCGCGCCATGCGCGCCAAACGCGCCCGCGCCCACCGCCAGCGCGCCCGACAGCGCCGCGATCACCGCCAGCCAGTTCATCGGTCGGTCCCCCACGGCACCTGTTCGGCGGTGTCGGCGCGCGCCGCGCGGATGTCGCCCGCCTCGACCTGGATACGCAGCCGTTCCTTGTCCTTCGATCGGTACATGTCCTCCGCCCGGTCGATCGCGGTGCCGTCGAGGCCGAGTTGTTCCATCGCCAGCCGCGCCATCTTGACCGCCGATTCGAGCACTTCGCGGACGATGAAATTGGCCGGGCCGTTCTTGAGCTTCACGAGCGCGCGGCGGTCATAGGCGCGGACATAGATCGCGGCATGGGGGAACGCCTCCTTGACGCCTTCGAGGATGTCGGCGGTGATCTGGTCGCCGTCGATGCAGAACATGATCAGCTCCGCCTCCGCCGCGCCCGCCTGGCGGAGCAGGTCGAGCCGGGTGCCATCGCCGTAATAGACCTTCGCGCCGAACTCGCCCGCGATGTCGATCATCTCGATATCGGTGTCGATCAGCGTCACCGGGATATCGCTCGCGAGCAGCATCTGCCCCACGGTCTGCCCGAACCGCCCATAGCCCACGATCAGCGCATTCGCGCCGTCCGCCCTGGGGCCGTCGCGATCGCCCTTGGAATCGATCGGTGCCGCGCGGAACCGCCGCGTAACCGTCATCAGGAACGGTGTCGTCGCCATCGACAGCGTCACAACCGCGCCGAACAGGCTCGCCGCCTCGGGATCGATCAGATACCCCGATTGCGCCGCCGCGAAGAGCACGAAGCCGAACTCGCCGCCCTGGCTCAGCAACAGCCCGAGCGCCAGCGCACCACGCCAGTTCATCCGGAACCCCAGCCCGATCAGGAAGATCACCAGCGTCTTGGTCGCGATCAGTGCCACCGCCATCGACGCCACGAACACCGGTCGCTCGGCGATCGCGTGGAGATTGAGCGTCATCCCGATCGCCAGGAAAAACAGCCCGAGCAGGATCGACCGGAACGGCTCGACATCCGCCTCCAGCTCGTGGCGGTACGGGCTGTCCGCCAGCATCACCCCCGCGACGAACGCGCCGAGCGCGGTCGACAGCCCCAGCGCCTCCATGATCGCCGCCGCGCCGATCACCGTGAACAGCGCGGCGAACACGAACATCTCGCGCTCGCCGAGGTTGCCGATCAACCGGAACAACGGGCGTAGCAGGAACCGTCCCGCCAGGATCAGCCCGACCACCGCCGCGACCGTGTACAGCCCCAATTGCCACCCCGGCGGGCCGTTGGCATCGGCGGGGTTGCGGCTCATCGCGGCGACGATCGTGATCAGCGGGACGATCGACAGGTCCTGGAACAACAGGATCGAAAACGCGCGCTCGCCGAACGGCGTCCGCATCCGTCCCGACGATTGGAGCATCGGCAGCACCTGCGCGGTCGACGACAGCGCCAGCGGCAACCCCAGCGCGAACGCGGCCTGAACCGAAAAGCCTGTGGTTAGACAGATCACCCCTGACAGCGCCAGCCCGCACGCCACGACCTGGATCAGCCCGAGCCCGAATATCTCCTGCTTCATCCGCCACAATCGCGACGGGTTCAGCTCCAACCCGACAATGAACAGCAGCAAGGTGATCCCGAGTTCGGCGACCCCGATCTTGCTCTGGGCATCGCCGACCAGCCCCAGCACCTGCGGGCCGACGACCGCGCCCGCGACCAGAAACCCCAGCGTCGCGCCAAGCCCGAGCCGCCGGAACAGCAGCACGAACGCGAGGCCAAATCCGAACAGCAGCACGCCCTCGCGCAGCAGCGATCCCGTCGCGGTGGCGTCATGCATCGGCGGTCGCCTCGCGCGCTGCGGCGGCGGCCTCGGCGGCCGCTTCGAACGCCAGCCGGATCGAGGGATGCCGTGCGGTGTAGTCAAGCGCGGGGGTGAACACGTCGATCCCCGGCCAGTCGGGCGCGTCGCCGTCGCGCGCCAGCCACGCGGTCAGCGCATCACGCGCGGCGGCGAGTTCCTCGGGGGTCTTGCCGAGAATGCTCGTCGCCAGCAGCGATGCCGACGCCTGCCCCAGCGCGCACGCGCGCACCATCATCCCCACCTCGCTCACGCGCCCCCCGCGATCGACGCTGACGTCGACGGTGACGCGGCTGCCGCACACCGGCGATCGCTTCTCCGCGGTCGCCATCGCGGTGCCGAGCCGTTCGTGATGCGGGATCGACGCCGCCAGCCGCAGGATTTGTTCGTTATACAGCGGCGCGCTCATCGCCCGGCGTCCGCATTCCCGTCGACGGCATCGCTATCGCGCGCCCGGGCGCTGAACACCGGCAACCCCCGCCGCCGTCGATCGACGAAATCGGCGATGCTCGCGCTCGTCGCGTTGAGCAGCGGATAGGTCCGCGACGTCACCATCCATCCGGGGCGCTGCGAAGGCCCGCCGTGCGCGGTGTCGAGCACCAACGTCATCAACAAAAACCCCAGGCTCGCGAGGATCAACCCCTTGAGCGAACCGAACCCGAATCCCAGCGCACGGTCGACCGGCCCCAAGATGCTGGTTCGCGTCCGCTTGCCGATCGCATTGGCGACGAACCGCCCGCCGACATAGGTCGCGCCCGCGATGATCGCGAACGCCGCCACCGCCGCGCCCGACGCGGTCCCGATTACCGTCGCCAGCGTCGCGGCGAGTGGAACGTGGAACAACTTGAGCATCGCGACGATCGCGACCCACGCGAACAGCGACAGCACTTCGGTGACGAAGCCGCGCTTCAATCCCAGCGCCGCCGCCCCCGCGACGAGAACCAGAACGATCATATCGAGTGCAGTCAAACCCATGCGATACGGAATAGGGACGCGGGGGGCATATCGCTAGCCCTGCAACCACCTCCGTTCGTGTTGAGCGAAGTCGAAGCACCTGCCTCACCGCGCGCCAATGCCCGTCGACTTCGCTCAGGGCGAACGGCAGAAGATGATCCTACCCCCGCCCGAGCATATGATCGACGAACTGCCCTAGCGTCTTGAACCCGGCAAGCCGCATCGCGGATTTATCCGCCGCCATCGCCGCGGGCACCAGCGCGCGTTCGAACCCCAGCTTGCCCGCCTCCTTCAACCGCAGCGCGCCATGCGCCACCGGGCGAATCTCGCCCGACAGTGCGACCTCGCCGAACGCCACCGCATCCGCCGCGACCGGCTTTTCCGACAGCGCCGAGATCAGCGCCGCCGCCACCGCCATATCCGCCGCCGGGTCCTGCACCCGATACCCGCCCGCGATGTTGAGATAGACCTCGCACGTCGAGAAGCTGAGGCCGCACCGCGCCTCGAGCACCGCCAGGATCATCGCCAGCCTTCCCGCATCCCAACCGACCACCGCGCGGCGCGGCGTCGCTCCGCTCGCCAGCCGGACGACCAGCGCCTGGATCTCGACCAACACCGGGCGCGTCCCCTCCAGCGCGGGGAACACCACCGTCCCCGTCACCCCCTCGTCGCGCTGGGTCAGAAACAACGCGGACGGGTTCGACACCTCGGCCAGCCCCTCGGCGACCATCGCGAACACGCCGATCTCGTCGGTCCCGCCGAACCGGTTCTTGATCGCACGCAGGATGCGATACTGGTGGCTGCGCTCGCCCTCGAAGCTCAGCACGGTGTCGACCATATGTTCGAGCACCCGCGGTCCCGCGATGCTGCCGTCCTTGGTCACGTGCCCGACCAGCACCACCGCAGTCCCGCGCCCCTTGGCGAAGCGGATCAGTTCCTGCGCCGACGCGCGGACCTGGCTTACGGTGCCGGGCGCGCCCTCGATCAGGTCGCTATGCATCGTCTGGATCGAATCGATCACGAGTAGCGCGGGCGGCGCACCCTGCGACAGTGTCGTCAGGATATCGCGGGTCGAGGTCGCCGCCGCCAGTTGCACCGGCGCATTCCCCAACCCCAGCCGCCGCGCACGCAACCGCACCTGGTCCGCCGCCTCCTCACCCGAGACATAGGCGACCGATAGCCCGGCCAACGCCATCTTCGCGGCCGCCTGGAGCAGCAGCGTCGATTTCCCGATCCCCGGATCGCCGCCGATCAGCGTCGCGCTGCCTTCGACGAATCCGCCGCCCATCGCCCGATCGAGTTCCGCGATTCCGCTCGCCAGCCGCGCGGGCAGCGCGACCTCGCTGTCGAGCGACACCAGCGTCATTGCCCGCCCACCGCTCTGCAGATGATGCTTCGCCGCAAACGGCGTGACGACCGCGCCCGCTTCCTCGACCAGCGTGTTCCACTCCGCGCAATCGCCACACTGCCCCGCCCAGCGATGCGCGACCGATCCGCACGCCTGGCACACATATCGCTTCTGGGGTTTCGCCATAGCCGACCGCATATCAAAATCGGAACGATAGGGGAACAGACGATTTTACCGCGGGATTCCGTCGCCGAAGCTATCCGGGCGCGCCGTCGGGACGCCAGCCGCCACAACCTATTGCGCCGCAACGCTAATGTTGGCACAATCCCACGGATGGGGGAAATTCAGGACGACTTCGCGCGCGAACAGGTTGCGCTTGCCGATCACGACCGGATTCGCGCGATCCTCAGCGAGGTATGCGCGCTGACCGGCATGGGATTCGCTGCGGTCGCGCGCGTCACCGACCGGCGCTGGATCGCGTGCCAGGTCGTCGACCGGATCGAATTCGGCCTCAAACCCGGGGAGGAACTCGATCTCAAGACGACGATCTGCGACGAAATCCGGCAGAGTGGCCAGGGCGTCGTCATCGATCATGTCGCCGCCGACCCCGCGTGGCGGACGCATCACACCCCGGTCATGTACGGTTTCGAAAGCTACGCCGCGATGCCCATCGTGCTGGCGGACGGCAGCTTCTTCGGCACGCTGTGCGCGATCGATCCGCATGAACGCACGCTCAGCGCCTCGGACGTGGTCGGGACGCTGACCGGCTTCGCGCAGGAAATCGCCGCGATCATCACCGCGCAGATCGCGAGCATGGCGAGGGAGCCGGCCGACCAGGCGACATAGTCACGCCGCAATCGCATCGCTATGCCGCGCGCAGCCATGCAACCTTCCGATCTCCGTGTCGCGCTCTTCAGCGGCAATTACAATTACACCCGCGACGGCGCGAACCAGGCGTTGAACTCGCTGGTCGCGCATCTGCTGGCGAAGGGCGTGACGGTCCGGGTCTATTCCCCCACGCTGCCCAAACCCGCCTTCCCGCCGACCGGCGATCTGGTCAGCGTACCCGCGATCCCCGTTCCCGGGGGCCGCGACGAATATCGGCTCGGGCGCTATCTTCCTCGGGCGACGCGCGATGACCTCGAGGCATTCGCGCCCAACCTCGTCCACGTCTCCGCCCCCGAATTCCTCGGCCACGCCGCGGTGACCTGGGCGCGCCGCCACCGCGTCGCGTCGGTCGCCTCGCTCCACACCCGGTTCGAAACCTATTTCCGCTATTACGGCGTCGGCTTCATCGAACCGGTGATCCGGTGGATTCTCACGCGTTTCTACAACCGCGTCGACGAGGTCGTCGTCCCCTCCCCCAGCATGCGCGCGTTGCTGCGCGAATGGGGCGTCACCACCCCGATCGGGATCTGGAGCCGCGGGATCGACCACGACCGGTTCCGCCCCGATCGCCGCAGCCTGGCATGGCGACGCGGCCTGGGGATCGCCGACGACGAGATCGCGGTCGGCTTCCTCGGGCGGCTGGTGAAGGAAAAGGGGCTAGATGTCTTCGCCGACGTGCTCAAGGAACTGCGCCGCCGCGGGGTCCGTCACAAGGCGCTGGTGATCGGCAAGGGACCCGCGCGCGACTGGTTCGCCGAACAGGTCCCCGACGCGATCTTCGCGGGGTTCCAGACCGGCGACGACCTCGGCCGCGCGGTCGCGTCGATGGACGTGTTCTTCAACCCCTCGATCACCGAAACCTTCGGCAACGTCACCACCGAGGCGATGGCCGCGGGCGTCCCCGTCGTCGCCGCCCGCGCGACCGGCGCGATCGACCTCGTCGAGGAAGGCGTCACCGGCTTCCTGGTCGAGCCGACCGACATCGCGGGCTATGCCGACGCCATCGCGCGGATCGTCGCCAACCCCGCGCTCCGCGACGCACTGGGTGCCGCGGGCCACGCAGCGGCAGCGCATTACCGGTGGGACAGCGCGAACCAGGCGGTGCTCGACACCTATCTCGCGCTCATGGCGCGGCGGGACTAGCCTATTTCAGCCGCTCGATCCGCTGGACCAGCTCGTCGATCATCGCGGCGACGTCATGAACCTGCTCGTCGGACAGGTCGCCGTACATCAGCCGATCCTGCACCACGTGACGCAGATTCCCCAGCGCGCGTCGCACCGGCGCGCGGTCGCCGCGCTTGGCGCGGTCGCCCATTCCCGACAGCTTCGCGATCAACCCCGCGACCTGGTCCGCGTTTTCCGCAAGGTGCGCGCGCCCTTCCGCGGTAGCGGCAAAACGCTTCTTCACCCCCGCCGACGCTTCCTCGTCGATCATCCCCATCTCGCCGAGCATCGTCAGCGACGGATAGATCACCCCCGGGCTCGGCGCATAGCCACCCCCGGTCATCGTCTCGATCTCGCGGATCAGATCATATCCGTGGCGCGGTTCGTCGGCGATCAGTTTGAGCATCACCAGCCGCAGTTCGTCGCCATCGAACATCCGCCCGCGCCGGCCGCCGCCGCCGCCGCCAGGAAAGCCGTGCATCGCGCGCATCGCATCGTGGATGTCGCGCCTCATCGACTCCGAATCGAAATCAAACCGCCCTTTGGGTCCGCATCCGCGGACATGCATGCTGAACATCGTCGACTCCTTCGCGTGAAGATAGCACGAAGATATATCGCAACGGCAGCGTGTCAAGATTCGCCCAAGATATATTCTCGCTATATCCCGGTACGGAACGAAGGCGGGGCGCGCCGGGCGCGCCGCGTCGGTGGAGAAACTCGGCTTCACTGGCGGCGCCGGTGCCCCTCCCCGTTTCAGGGTGGAATGATTACATGGTGCCGATGGCCGACCTGCTCGCGGGACTAGAACCCGACCCCCTTCCCGCCACGCCGCCCGAGAACGCACCGCTCGCCGATCGCCTGCGCCCACGCGTGCTCGACGAGGTCGTCGGGCAGGATCACATCACCGGTGCGGAGGGGCCGATCGGGCGGATGGTCGCGGCAGGGCGGCTGTCGTCGATCATCCTGTGGGGACCACCTGGCACCGGCAAGACCACGATCGCGCGGCTCCTCGCCGATGCGGTCGACCTGCGCTTCGTCGCGATCAGCGCGGTATTCTCGGGCGTCACCGACCTCAAGAAAGCTTTCACCGAGGCGCGCGAGCATGCCCGAATCGGTAAACGCACGCTCCTGTTCGTCGACGAAATCCACCGCTTCAATCGCGCGCAACAGGACGGGTTCCTCCCCTATGTCGAGGACGGCACCGTCACGCTCGTCGGCGCGACCACCGAAAATCCGTCGTTCGAGCTCAACGCCGCGTTGCTCAGCCGCGCGCAGGTGCTCATCCTCGAACGCCTCGGCCGCGCCGCGCTCGAACAACTGCTCGATCGCGCCGAAGCGGAGATGGGTCGCCCGATCCCGCTCGACCCCGCCGCGCGCGACGCACTGATCGCGAGCGCTGACGGTGATGGCCGCTTCCTGCTCAACCAAGCGGAGACATTGTTCTCGGTCGATCTGAAGGAACCGCTCGATTCCGCTGGCTTGTCGGGATTTCTCCAGCGCCGCGTCGCGGTGTACGACAAGGACCGCGAGGGGCATTACAACCTCATCAGCGCGCTCCACAAATCGATCCGCGGCTCCGATCCCGACGCCGCGCTCTATTATCTCGCGCGGATGCTGACCGCGGGCGAGGAGCCGCTCTATCTCCTGCGCCGTCTGACCCGTGCCGCGGTCGAGGACATCGGGCTCGCCGATCCACAGGCGTTGGTCCAGTGCATCGCCGCCAAGGACACCTATGATTTCCTCGGCAGCCCCGAGGGCGAGCTCGCGATCGCACAAGCCTGTCTCTATCTCGCCACCGCCCCCAAATCGAACGCGGCCTACACCGCGCAAAAATCGGCGTGGCGCGCGGCGAAGGAAACCGGGTCACTGATGCCCCCTGCACACATTCGCAACGCGCCGACCAAGCTGATGCGCGACATCGGCTACGGGAAAGGCTACGCCTATGATCACGACGCCGAAGAAGGGTTCTCGGGCGCGAACTATTGGCCCGACGAGATGACTGCACAGACCTTCTACACCCCCACCGCCCGCGGTTTCGAGGCTCGGCTCGCCGAACGCCTGTCGCATTGGGCCAGTTTACGCCAGGAGCGCCGATCATGACCTTCGACGATTGGGACCAGGTCGTCGCGTTCGCGCTGTCGCTGCCCGACACCTATATCGAAAGCTTCTACGGCAAGCCGACCCCCAAGGTGAACAAGAAGGCGTTCGTCGCGCGCGGCAGCGAGCCGGGCAGCTTCGTCGCAATGAGCACCAACGACGAAAAACAGGTGCTGCTCGACACCGATCCTGCCACCTTCTGGCAGACCCCGCATTACGACGGCTGGTCGAGCCTGTTGGTGCGCTACGCCAGCAGCGATCCGGCGCGCGTCGCCGCGGTCATCACCCGCGCGTGGTGGGATCGCGCGTCGCCCGCGCAGCGCGAGGCGTTCGGCGATCGTCCCTAACCAAATCGTTCCCGATCATATCCAGCGCTTCGCCGCGATCGACTGGTCGGGTGCGAAGGGCCGTCAGCATCCCGGCATCGCGCTCGCCACCTGCGCCGCGGGCACCGCCGCCCCAACCCTGGTAGCACCGCCGACGCGCCACTGGTCGCGCGCCGCGATCCTCGACTGGCTACTTGCCCACCGCGGCGAACCGATGCTGGTCGGCTTCGATTTCAGCTTCGCCCCGCCCTTCGTCGAACGCGGCGCGCACCTGCCCGGTGAAACCACCACCACCGATGCCAAGGCGCTGTGGCGCTACGTCGATGACCAATGCGACGATGCGGATCTGGGCGCGGCCAGCTTCCTCGAAGCACGCCGCGGGCGGCATTTCTATCTCGGCGCCGCCGACGGCACCAAGCGCGATTTCCTGTTCTACCGGCAATGCGAAGCGCTCGGCGGACACGTCAAACCCTCGACCGTCTATGACGCGATCGGCGCGGCACAGGTCGCCAAGGCGAGCTTCGCGGGGATGCGGCTGCTCCACGCGCTCGATAGCCGCATCCCGGTCTGGCCGTTCGATCCGCTGCCCGCATCGGGCCTGGTCATCGTCGAAATCTACACCGCGATCGCCGCGCGCGCCGCGGGGATTGTCCGGGGCCGCAGCAAGATCCGCGACGCCGCCGCGCTAGACACCGCGCTCGCCGCGGTCGGCAGCGCCCCCCACCTGTCGCTCGCGCGCTACGACGACCACGCGACCGATGCGATCCTCACCGCCGCGTGGCTCCGCGCCAACGTTGCGCGCGCCGATCTATGGAGCCCCGGCGGCATGACGCCACCGGTAGCCCGCACCGAAGGCTGGACCTTCGGCGTCGCCTAACGCGCGGCAACCTGTCGCGGCGTCGCCGCAGTCACCCGCCACACTGTATTGCCCAGATCATCCGCGATCAGCAGCCCGCCGGTCCGGTCGACCGCGAGCCCCACCGGGCGTCCGCGCGCATGGCCGTCCTTGTCGAGGAACGCGGTGACGACGTCCTGCGCCTTGCCCGACGGTCGGCCGTTTGCGAACGGGACATAGACAACCCGATACCCGTTGAAGACATTGCGGTCCCAGCTGCCGTGCTCGCCGATGAACGCGCCGCCCTGGTACCCCGGCAATGCACCCGCGGTGTAGAAGGTCAGCCCGAGCGGTGCGACATGGCTGCTCAGCGAATAATCGGGGGCGATCGCCTTGGCGACGAGATCGGGTCGCTGCGGCATCACGCGTGGGTCGACGTGCTGGCCGTAATAGCTGTACGGCCAGCCGTAGAAGGCGCCGTCCTTGACCGATGTCAGGTAATCGGGAACCAGGTTCTGTCCGATCTCGTCGCGTTCGTTGACGACCACCCACAATTGCTGTGTCGTGGGCTCGACCGTCAACCCGTTGGGGTTGCGCAGTCCGCTCGCGAAGACGCGGTGCGCGCCCGTCGCCCGATCGACTTCCCACACCGCAGCCCGGTTTTTCTCGGCTTCGATTCCGTTTTCGGTGATGTTGCTGTTCGATCCCACCCCGACATAGAGTTTCGATCCGTCGGGGCTCGCGGTCAGGCTTTTGGTCCAATGGTGATCGATCGGCCCACCGGGCAACTCTGTCACCAAGGTGCCCGGTGCGGTGATCGTGGTCTGGCCGGTCTGGTAGGGATAGCGTACGATCGCATCGGTATTCGCGACATA
Organism: Sphingomonas oligophenolica; assembly: GCF_006438955.1. Taxonomy (GTDB): domain Bacteria; phylum Pseudomonadota; class Alphaproteobacteria; order Sphingomonadales; family Sphingomonadaceae; genus Sphingomonas; species Sphingomonas oligophenolica_A. The sequence continues at coordinate 345,587 of NZ_RCZK01000002.1, forward strand.
CAGGTCGCCGCCGACCAGCACGATGCCGAACGGCGAGACCAGATGGTCGATCAGCACACTTCGCAATTCGGGCTTGCCGTCGCCATTGGCGTCGCGGATAAGCGTAATCCGGTTGCCGCCTTTAGCACCTGCCCCCGCATATTTCATGACCCACCCCATGATCAGTTCCTTGGGACGGGTGACGGGTTCGTAGCCGGGGCCGTTCGATTCGACGACCAGGATGTCGCCATTGGGCAGCACATAAGGTTGGCGCGGGTGTTCGAACCCGGTCGCCAGCGCTTCGATCTTTAGTCCTGCTGCGACCGTCGGCGTTTCACCCTGATGCCACCCCGCCGGCGGCGCGACCTTGATCGGCGGGATCAGATACCGCTTTTGTGCAGGTAGCGGCGGGTTCGCACCGATTTGAGTCGCCGCGGGGGCAGCCGGGTCGCCGCCGCAGCCTGCGAGCAAGGCGGTTGCGGCCAGCGCCAGCGCGGAAACGCCCATTGAGGATGCGCGCATCATGCGTCTCCCGCCAATTGACGCATCGTGTGCGTTGTTCCCAACCAGTTGATCACGATCACCAGCACCGTCACGATCCCCGACAGGATGATCCCGGTCGGCACCACCGACGTCCACGCATCGCGGCTGTGGACGAACGCGTTCCACAGCGACAACCCCAGCACCAGCGCGTTGCCGATCGAATGGACCCAGCCGGGGCGCAGCGTGCGGCCGTTCTTCGACACCAGTGCCTCGACGATCCCGACGACCGCCGCCGCGCCGCCCATCACCAGCCCCGCGGTGATCAGCCATACCGAAAAATTCGCCCACATCATCACCGCGGTGTTCATATAGACGATATCGGTCAGGAACGCGCCGCTGAAGCACGCGATCGGATACGCGCCGAGCAACACGTGGAGCGGATGCGTCGCGCTCGGCAACGGTCGGGGGAAAGTAGTCGCCATGAGGCCTCCGGCAGCGCCGACGCCCCAGTGCGCCGTGCCAGACTCTTACGCGTCAGGCGGCAAGTCGTTCCGCCTCCGCGACGAACCGACCGCTCACGATGCCCGCGCCAGCAACGCCATCGCCTGTTTCAGGTGCGGCGCATCGATCATCCGCCCGTCGAGCTGGAGCGCCCCCGCCCCGGGATTCGCCGCGAACGCATCGACCACCCGCCGCGCCGCCGCGATCGCCGCGTCCGACGGCGTGAACGCGGCGTTTATCGCAGCGACCTGCGCCGGATGGATCGCCATCATCCCGGTGAATCCATCGCGCGCGCCCCGCGCGGCATAAGCCGCCTGCCCGTCGAGATCACGGAAATCGGGATAGACGGTCTCGATCGCCGCCACCCCCGCCGCGTGTGCCCCGAACAGCGTCAGCGCGCGCACCACCTCATACGGCGGGGTATACGACCCGTCCGCCTCACGCGACGTCGTCGCGCCGATCGCCGCGGGCAGATCTTCCGCGCCCCAGGTCAGCCCGCCGAGCCGATCGCGCACCCCCGCATAATCGCCGAGCCCGAACACCGCCGCCGGCGTCTCGCTCGCGACCGGCAGGATCGGGGGGCACTCCGCCCCGATCCGCTTTACCAGCTCGGTCACCGACGCCCCCGACACCGATTTGGGCAGCACTACACCATCGGCACGTGCCGCCACCGCCAGATCGTCCGCGACAAAATCGCTGTCGAGCGGATTGACCCGCACCCAGCGCGCCACGCCATCCGCGGGCGTCGCCAGGAACGCCGCGATCGCGTCCCGCGCCGCGCGCTTCTGCGCCGCGACCACCGAATCCTCCAGGTCGAGGATGATCGCATCCGCCCCGCTCGTCGCCGCCTTGGCGAACCGCTCGGGCCGATCCCCCGGCACGAACAACAGCGACCGCAACCTCATTTCGGCGTCCGCTGCAACAGCGCGGTCCGCAGGCACTGGCACACGATCTCGTCGCGCTGGTTGGTCAGCACGTGGCGAAACGTCACCAGCCCCGCGTTGGGCCGCGACTTGCTGGCACGCAATTCCACCACCTCGGTCGCGGCGCGCATCGTGTCGCCGATGAACACCGGGTGCGGCATCACCAGCTTGTCATAGCCGAGGTTCGCGACGAGCGTGCCCAGCGTCGTGTCTCCCACCGTCAGCCCGACCATCAGCGCGAAGGTGAAGGTGCCGTTGACGAGGATTCGCCCGAACTCCGACGCCTTCGCCGCCTCGGCATCGAGATGGAGCGGCTGCGGGTTGTGGGTCATCGTCGTGAACAGCAGATTGTCGGTCTCGGTCACGGTTCGCCGGATCTCATGCTCGATCCGGTCGCCGACCTGCCACGCGTCATAATATCGTCCAGCCATCACGCCTCCTGCCGGGGGAGCTAGCATGGTCGTGGGATCGAGGGAACGCCGCCCCAATTGCCACCCCGGCGAAGGCCGGGGAACGGGTCGAGGCAGAGCGCCACAACATTGCCCCCCACCCGCGCACCCCCTACAGCCCCGCGCATGCCGCGCGACCAATACGACGCCATCATCCTCGGCGCCGGTGCCGCGGGCCTCCTGTGCGCCGCGATCGCTGGCCAGCGCGGGCGCCGCATCCTGCTCGTCGACCACGCCGACGAGGTCGGCAAGAAAATCCTGATCTCGGGCGGCGGACGGTGCAACTTCACCAACCTCCACACCGCGCCCGATCGCTACCTCTCGGCCAACCCGCATTTCGCCAAGTCCGCGCTCAGTCGCTACACCGCTGCGGACTTCATCGCGCTCGTCGATTCCCACCGCATCGCCTGGCACGAAAAGACGTTGGGGCAATTGTTTTGCGATGGCTCGGCGAAGCAGATCGTCGCGCTGCTGCTCGACGAATGCGCGCGCGGCCAGGTCGACCTCGCGCTCGGCCAGTCGGTGACCGACATCGCCCACGTAACCGACTATCGCGTCACGATCGGGGCGCGCACCGTCACTGCCCCCAGCCTCGTCCTCGCCACCGGCGGCCCCTCGATCCCCAAGCTCGGCGCGACCGGCTTCGCGTACGACGTCGCGCGCCGTTTCGGCCTCAAGATCGTCGAGCCGCGCCCCGCGCTCGTCCCCCTCACCCTCGCGGGCGACGATCTCTTGTTCCGCGATCTCGCCGGGGTCGCCACCCCCGTCGTCGCGCGCGCCGGCAAGGCAAGCTTCCACGAAGCCGCGCTCTTCACCCACCGCGGCCTCTCCGGCCCCGCGATCCTCCAGGCCTCGTCCTACTGGCGTCATGGCGACGCGGTGGGGATCGATTTCCTCCCCGCCGCGACCCCAGACTGGCTGCTCGCGCTAAAGCGCACCCAGCCGCGCACCACGCTGCGCCGCGCGCTCGCCGCTACGATCCCCGATCGCCTCGCCGAAGCGCTGTCGGACCGGCTCGCGATCGGCGAACTCGCCGCCACCACCGACCGCCGCCTCACCGACGCCGCCCGCACACTCGCCGACTGGCGCTTCCACCCCAATGGCAGCGAAGGTTATGCTAAGGCGGAAGTCACCGTCGGCGGGATCAGCACCGCCGACTTGTCGTCGCAAACCATGGCCGCACGCCGCGTCCCCGGGCTCTACGCGATCGGCGAGGCGGTCGACGTCACCGGCTGGCTCGGCGGCTATAATTTCCAATGGGCCTGGGCCAGCGGCTGGGCCGCGGCGCAGGATGTGTAACCGTCGGCGAGAAGAATAATGGGGTCGCGCAGAGGACGCAGAGGCGTGGCGCCGCGGCGCAGCCGCTGCCGAATTGAGGGTTGCCCATCGTCCAGCTCGATGAGTGACCACGCCATCACCTAGCGACCGACACCTCCGCGTCCTCCGCGCCTCTGCGCGAAGACCACTCTTTTCCTTCTTCTCTCCGCGCGAATTCCCTTCGACAAAATCCCCGTTCAGGTTGCACGCCCCCACCCCCCGTTATAGGCGCCCCATTATGCGTCTCGCCCTCACCCTCCTCGCGCTGACCCTGGCCGCGCCCGCATCGGCGCGCGGTGGCATCGTCCACGTCCGGCTCGACACCACGCTCGGCCCGATCACGCTCGCGCTCGACGCGCGCCACGCGCCCAAGACGGTCGCAAACTTCATGGCCTATGTCGACGACCGGCGCTTCGACGGCATCGATTTCTACCGCGCCGCGCGCCGCGCCAGCGCGCCGACCTACGGCTTCGTCCAGGGCGGGATCGGCACCGACCCGCGCCGCATCCTGCCCCCCTACCCGCTCGAAACCACCGCGATGACCGGGATCAGGCACACCGACGGCACGATCTCGATGGCGAGGCGCAGCGACCCCAACTCGGCGGGCGGCAATTTCTTCATCACGATCGGCGCGATTCCCAGCATGGATGCCCGTCCCGGCGCGCCCGGCTACGCCGCGTTCGGCCACGTCGTCGGCGGGATGGCGACGGTGAAGAAGATCCTCGCCCAGCCGATCGGCGGCCGGATGGGTGGCCAGACCATCCTCCACCCGATCCGGATCGTCCACGCGGTCCGCCTCGACGGCAAGGCCAAACCCACCGGCTTGGTCAAACCCTGGCTGGAGAAGACGAAGAAATGATCGCGCTGGCGAACGGTTTGCGGTCTGGCAGGTTGCCATTCCCTGCGCGCTACCGCGTGTTAGCCCAACGGGATACCGCGTCATGTTCTATCTCGCTCTGAAGGCCGCGCTATCGGGCGTGCTCATCGCTGTCGCGTCGACGCTGGCGAAGCGCTATCCGGGCTTCGGTGCTCTGGTTGCGTCGTTGCCGTTGGTGTCGGTGCTCGGAATGATCTGGCTATGGAACGCCAAACCCGACCCCGAGAACATGGCCGCGCATTCGGCCGCGACCTTCTGGTACGTCTTGCCCTCCCTGCCGATGTTCCTGCTCATTCCGGCGTTGCTTCGTCACGGCATCGGCTTTTGGACAGCCCTGATCGCCGGCTGCGCGCTGACCGTCGCGCTCTATGCCGCGATGACATGGCTGGGCCCCCGCTTCGGCTTGCAGCTCTAAGCTCTGCGCGTGTTCGGACGCCTCACCGACCATGAGCGAAACCCCTGTCGCCCGCGCCAGCCTTCCCATGCGGCGCGGTTGCGCCTAGGGGACCCCGACACCATCTAGGTTCACTTCATGCCCTTTTCCCATCTCCCCCCGCTTCTCGCCGAGGCGCTCACCGCGCGCGGCTATACCTCCCCCACCCCCGTCCAGGCGCAGGTCATCGAGCCCGAGGCTGCCGGGCGCGATCTCGTCGTCTCGGCGCAGACCGGCTCGGGCAAGACCGTTGCGTTCGGGCTCGCGATGGCGTCCGAACTGCTCGGCGAGCACGGCACGCCGCCCCCCGGCAAACCGCTCGCGCTGATCATCGCGCCGACCCGCGAACTCGCGCTTCAGGTCAGCCGCGAACTCGCGTGGCTTTACAGGGCCGCCAACGCACGCATCTCGACCTGCGTCGGGGGTATGGACGCCAGCAAGGAACGCCGCAGCCTCAGCCACGGCACCCATATCGTCGTCGGTACCCCCGGGCGGTTGCGTGATCACCTCGAACGCGGTGCGCTCGACCTGTCCGCGCTCAAGGTCGCGGTGCTCGACGAGGCCGACGAGATGCTCGACATGGGCTTCCGCGAGGATCTCGAACAGATTCTCGACGCCGCCCCCGAAGGCCGCCGCACGCTGATGTTTTCGGCGACGATGCCCAAGCCGATCGTCGCGCTCGCCAAGCGTTATCAACGCGATGCGCTGCGTATCTCGACCGTCGGCGAAGATCGTGGCCATGGCGACATCACCTATCTGGCGGTCACCGTCGCCCCCGCTGACATCGAGAATGCGGTCATCAACCTGCTCCGCTTCCACGAGGCGGAAACCGCGATGCTGTTCTGCGCGACCCGCGACAACGTCCGCCACCTTCACGCCAGCCTCGTCGAGCGTGGCTTCGACGCGGTCGCGCTGTCGGGCGAGCATAGCCAGAACGAACGCAACGCCGCGCTCCAGGCCTTGCGCGATCGCCGCGCCCGCGTCTGCGTCGCGACCGACGTTGCGGCGCGCGGCATCGATCTGCCGACGCTCAGTCTCGTCGTCCACGTCGAAATACCGCGCGATGCCGAAACACTCCAGCATCGTTCGGGCCGCACCGGGCGCGCGGGCAAGAAGGGGACCGCGGTCCTGATCGTGCCCTATCCGCGCCGCCGCCGTGTCGACATGATGCTCAAGCAGGCGAAGATCGCGTGCGAATGGATCAAGGCGCCCAGCGCCGACGACATCCGCGCGCAGGACCGCGAACGGCTGATCGAGACGCTGATGGCGCCGATCGAGGTCGATGACGAGGATCGCGCGCTCGCGACCCGCCTGATGGCCGAAAAAAGCCCCGAAGACATCGCCGCCGCGCTGGTCCACGCGCACCGCGCCAAGATGCCACAGGCGGAGGACATGCTCGATGGCGATTCGGCGCCGCCGTCGGACCGAACCCAGGGCCACCGCCCAGGCTTCGACGACGTGGTGTGGTTCCGGATGAACATCGGACGCCGCCAGAATGCCGACCCGCGCTGGGTGTTGCCGCTGATCTGTCGCCGCGGCCACGTCACCAAATCGGAAATCGGCGCGATCCGGATCGGCCCCAACGAAACCGCGTTCCAGGTGCCGCGCAGCGTCGCCAGCCGCTTCGCCGCAGCGATTCAGCGCACCGCACAGGGCAATGAAGAGGAAAGCGGCGTCGCCTTCGAACCGATGGCGAGCCCGCCGAACGATCAGGGTCCGCCGCGTGGTCCCCGTCCGCCGCGCGATAACGCCGCGCGTCCCCGCGGCGGTCCGCCGCCGGTCAAGCACGGCGCCCGGCCGCCGTACCGGGGCAAACCTAACCGGTCGGCGTGACCGGTCCCGTATCCGACGGCATCCGCATCCTCGTCGATGCGGATGCCTGTCCCGTAAAGGATGAAATCTACCAGGTGGCCTGGCGCCACGGGGTCGCGGTGACGATCGTCGCCAACAGCCACTTTCGCGTCCCCATCCACCCGCTGGTGTCGCGCGTCGTCGTCGATGACGGCTTCGACGCCGCCGACGACTGGATCGCCGCAGCCGCCGACGCCACCGCAATCGTGATCACCGCCGATATCCTGCTCGCCGACCGCGCGTTGAAGGCAGGGGCGACCGTACTCTCGCCGACCGGCAAGGCGTTCACGACCGCCTCGATCGGCGGCGCGATCGCGACCCGCGCGATCATGGCGGATCTGCGCGCGGGCGGCGACATCATCGGCGGCCCCGCGCCCTTCGCCAAGACCGACCGGTCGCGCTTCCTGTCCGCACTCGACACCGCGCTGGTCAGGCTGAAGCGTCGCTAGAGCGACCACCCCCTGAACCGTTCGCCCTAAGCTTGTCGAAGCCTGTCCTGAGCTTCGCCGAAGGGGGCCTGAGTCTCACCGTGCTTCGACACAAGCTCGGCACGAACGGATCGATGTGAAGCAGCCGATTACCGCTTCCCGCGAAAATCAGAGTTCGGCGAGCGCTTTCTCCACCCCGTCCATCGTGAACGGCTTCTGCAACCGCGGGCGGTCGTGAAAGCGGTCATCGATGCCGTCGCCATTGCCCCCGCTCGCGAACACGAAGGGGATGTTCCGCGCCGCCAGCGCCTCGGCGACCGCGGTGCTCTTCTCGCCGCCGCGCAGATGGACGTCGAGGATCGCGGCATCGACCTGCTCGACGTCGAGCGCCGCCAGCGCGGTCGCGACGCTGTCGACGGTCGCGACGGCGAGCTTGCCGAGCACGTCGAGGAAATCCTCGAGCATCATCGCGATCAACGGTTCGTCCTCGACGACTAGGACACGCTGGAGAGAGGTCATGCCGTGCGCCCTAGCCGGGATCGTTGCGCGTTGCCAACAACTTATGATGGGGCGAGCATGTCCCTCGCCGCGGCGGCGAGCTGCGCGACCGAAAAGGGTTTCGGCAGGAACGCGACCGCGTCGATGTCGATCGATTTGCGCAACTGTTCTTCGGCATAGCCCGACATGAAGATCACCGGCAGGTCGGGATAGGCCTTGCGCACCTGGCGCACCATCGTCGGGCCGTCCATCATCGGCATGACGACGTCGCTGATCAGCAAGTCGGGCCGCCCGCTGGTTTCGAGTAGTTCGAGCGCGGCCTCGCCGTTTTCGGCGGTCAGAACGGTATAGCCCTGCCGCGTCAGCGCGCGTTCGGCCACCGCGCGGACCATGTCCTCGTCCTCGACCAGCAGGATCGTGCCGGTCCCCCACATGTCCGCGGGCTTGGCAGCGTGGCGAGGCGGCGCGGCGATTCGTACCGCCGCGCCCGAGGCGTGGACCGGGAAATAGATCGAGAACGTAGCGCCCTGGTCCGGCCCAGGCCCGGGCTTGCTGTCGGCGAAGATCCAGCCGCCCGATTGCTTGACGATGCCATAGACCGTCGACAAACCGAGGCCCGTACCCTTCCCGACCTCCTTGGTGGTGAAGAAGGGTTCGAAGATTTTGGGCAAAATGTCGGCGGGGATGCCGGTGCCGGTGTCGCTGACGACCAGTGCGGTATAGTCCGCGATCGGCAGGATGTCGGATTTCATCGCGCGCACCTCGGCGGCGCTGACCGACTTGGTCTGGATCGTCAGGATACCGCCGCGGGTCGGGTGCGCCGACAGCATCGCGTCGCGCGCATTGACCGCGAGGTTGACGACGACCTGTTCCAACTGCCCCGGGTCGGCGCGGATCGCGCCGAGCGCGCGACCGTGGTTGACGTCGAGCTTCACCGTCTCGCCCATCAGCCGCTTCAGCAAGTTCGATACCTCGGCGACGACATCGGGGAGCTGGAGGATTTGCGGGCGCAGCGTCTGCTGGCGGCTAAACGCGAGCAGCTGGCGGGTCAGGCTGGCGGCGCGATTCGAATTGATCCGGATCTGCTGGATATCGTCGTAATCGCTGTCGCCGGGCGAGTGGCGCATCATCATCAGGTCGCAATGCCCCATGATCGCGGTCAGGATGTTATTGAAATCATGCGCGACGCCGCCCGCGAGCTGGCCGACCGCCTGCATCTTGGTCGCCTGCGCCACCTCGCGCTTGAGGCGACTTTCCTCCGAATTGTCCTTGAGGCTGAGCAGGACCGATGCGTCGCCCAGACCCCGCGCGCCCGCGATCGTCAACGCGACGGGCTCTTCGGGATGGCCCTTTAGCCGCACCGCCATGTCGGTCGAATGCGTCGCACCGCCTGCGAACCGCCGGATCGCATCGCCGACCGCGGCCTTGTCCTCGCGCACGACGAGGTCGCCCGGATACAGCGGCGGATTCGCGGGATCGACCGAGGCGGCGCGAACGAACGAATCGTTCATCTGCAGGAACCGCCCTTCGCGATCGACCAACGCCATCCCGAACGGCATCAGGCTGACCAGGCTGCGGACATGCGCCGATGCGCTCGCGCCGATCGCGGGGGCGGTGTCGGTATCGTCGAGCAGCGCGACCAGCACCGGCGAACGATCCCCCTGCACCAACGGCATCTGGACGACGCGGAGCGGCGAGCCATCGAGCCCTTCGCGCTCGAACCGCACCAGCCCGCGGCTGTCGGTGATGAGCAGCCGCGCGAAATCATGGCCCGCGATCGGTTCATCGCCGACCAGCGCGCGCGCCGCGAGCACGCGGTTGCCCGCGCGAATCCGCCCGTCGCTCTCGACCAGCGCGGCCATGACGCCGGCGCTGCCCAGCCGATCGCCCGCCTCACCCGCGATCAGCTCGGCGGTGGTCTCGGCGAGATCCTGCTCCGCGACCGCGGCGAAGCGCCACACCAGCATGTCGGCATCCTCGCCCGCGCGCGCGACCTCGGCAATCAACCGCGCGGTGCCGGTGGAAAGGCCGGTCACGCTCGCGGACCCGTCGCGCCACGCGGTCCGCCCCGCCTGGCCGAGCGCGCCGATGCCCGCGTCCGACAGCGGCAGCCCGGGGGGCGTCGGAAACCCCGCGAACATCGCCTCATAGGCGTCGTTGGCGCAGACCAGCCGGCCCGCGCGGTCGGTCACCGCGACCGCATCCGCGCTGGCCTCCGCGATCGCGCGGGTAAAATCCCAGTCGATCTCGCGGTCCACGGGCTTGGGTTGCGGCGCGAGCGTCCGCCACGCGATGATCACCCCGCCGATTACGAGTCCCGCGGCGAGAAAGCTGGTGGCGAACACCAGGTTCCTGGCGACCAGCAGCACGAGCAGCGCGGCGACGAGGCTCGCCCCGCCAGCGGCCAGCGCCGCGACGCGGGTCGGGGTGAGCGACGATGGTAAGGGGTGCGAGGCCATGGCGTGTCTTCACGCCACGGAACGGGGGGCGTCAAGCGGTCATGATGACCCGCTGGTGATTGCCCTCACCCTTCTGCAGCTGCGCTGCTCCCTCCCTCTGCTGCCGGGCGAGAGAAGGGGCCCGCTGCCGAAGGCAGGGGGAAGGGTGAGGGCGACCCCTACCCTACCAGATCCGAACGCGCTGAGCGGGTGCCAGGACCAGCTTGCCGTCCGCCTTGGGCTTGAACGCCGCATACCAGGGATCGAGGTTGCGGACGACCCAGGTGCGCTGCTGCGACGGGCTGTGCGGATCGGTCAGCAGCCGCTGCTTGAGATTGGCCTCGCGATAATTGCGCCGCCACACCTGCGCCCAGCCGAGATAGAAGCGCTGGTCGCCGGTGAACCCGTCGATCACCGGCGCGAGCTTGCCATTGAGCGATTTCTTATAGGCATCGTATGCCACCGACAGCCCGGCGAGATCGGCGGAATTTTCGCCGAGCGTCAGCGCGCCCTTGACGTGCATCCCAGGCAGCGGCTCGTACGCGTCATATTCGGCGACCAGTTTCTGCTCGCGCGCGTTGAAGTTCTTCACGTCCTGCGGGGTCCACCAATCGGCAAGCTGGCCGTGCGCATCGAACTTCGCGCCCTGGTCGTCGAAATGATGCGACAGCTCGTGGCCGATTACCGCGCCGATCCCGCCATAGTTGATCGCCGGGTCCGCCTTCGGATCGAAGAACGGCGGCTGGAGGATAGCGGCGGGGAACACGATCTCGACCATGCCGAAATTGGCATAGGCATTGATCGTCATCGGGGTCATGCCCCATTCCCAGCGCTGCAGCGGCTTGCCGAGATGCGCGATATTATACGCATGCCGCCACTGCGACGCGCGCAGCTCGTTGCCGAACGCATCGCCCGCGACGATATTCAGGTTCGAATAATCGCGCCAGCGGGTCGGATAGCCGATCTTAGGGGTGAACGCCGCGAGCTTCGCGTGCGCCTTCACCTTGGTCTCGGGCGCCATCCAGTCGAGCTTGTCGATCCGCGCGCCCATCGCGGCGATCACGTTCTTGACGAGCTGGTCCGCCGCCGCCTTCGTCTCGGGCGGGAAATATTGCGCGACGTAGATCTTGCTGACCTCGTCGGAGACCGCTCCCGACGTGAATCCCACCGCGCGCTTCCAGCGATCCTCCTGCTTGGGCGTGCCCGACAGCGTCGTGCCGTAAAAGGCGAACCGCTCGTTATCGAACGCGGTCGGCAGCACGTCGGCGAAATTGTCGAGGCTGCGGATCATCAGTTGATCCTGGAGGACCTGGATCGGCGCGTCGCCGATCAGCTTGGCGATCCCGGTGATCGCGCTCGGCTGGCCGACGATCACGCTATCGACCGGGGTGCCGATGTCCTTGAGGTAGGTGACGAAATCGAACCCCGGCGCGGCCTGGACGAGATCGGCGACCGCGGTCTTGTTATAGGTCTTGGTCGCGTCGCGGCTGTCGATCCGGGTCCAGCTGACCTGCGCGATCTGGGTCTCGAAATCGACCACCGCCTTGGCGCGCGCCTCGGCATCGGGTTCGCCCGCCAGCGTAAACATCTTGGCGATATGCGCCTGGTACGCCGCCTTTTCCTTGGCGTTCTTGGCGTCGAGATAATAGTCGCGATCGGGCATCCCGAGCCCCGATTGGCGCAGCCCGACCGCATAGATTTCGGGCTGTTTGGCGTCCTGGCCGACCCCGGTGCCGAAGGGCACGCCGACGCCGTTGCGATCCGCTTCAGCGACGATCGCAGCATAATTCGCCTTGGTCGCGCCCTTGATCGTCGCGAGCCAGGGCTTGATCGGATCGAGGCCCTTCGCGTCGATCGTCTTGGTGTCGAGATAGGTGGTGTACGCGGTGCCGATCTTGGTCCCGGTCGCCTGCTCCAGGATTTTGCGGGTCCGGTCGCGCGACAGATCGGCGAGCACGTCGAACGCGCCATAGCTCGATTTGTCCGCGGGGATCGCGGTATCCTTCGCCCAGGTGCCGTTGGTATAGCCGTAGAAATCGTCACCCGGCGCGACGGTTTTTTCCATACCCGCTTCGTCGAATCCCCATTTGCCGATCTGCGGCCCCGCCGCGGCGACGGGTTTGACCGGCCCGACCGCGACTTTCGCCGGTTTGGCGGTATTACTCGGTGCCAGTCGGCTCTGGGCGTGGACGATCCCGGCGGTGGCGGTGGCGGCCAGCAGGGTGGCGATGACGATGCGCTTCATGAGCGGCTCTCCTAAACGACAAGAAAAGAGCCGCCCGTCGTGATGACGGGCGGCTCGGGAAGCGATGTTACCAGATTTTGATGCGATCGGCGGGGGCGAGATAATAGGACTCGCCCGGCTTCACGTCGAACGCCTTGTACCAGGCGTCGAGGTTGCGGACGACATAGCCGCGATACTGGCCCGGGGTGTGCGGATCGGTCGTGATCTGTTGGCGGATCGCGGCCTCGCGGCTCTTGGTCTGCCAGATCTGCCCGAAGCCCAGGAAGAAGCGCTGGTCGCCGGTGAAACCGTCGATCACCGGCGGGGTCTTGCCCTTGAGCGAGATATGATAGGCGTCGAGCGCGACGTTGACGCCCGCCAGATCGGCCATGTTCTCACCCAGCGTCAGCTCGCCGTTGACGTGGCCGCCCGGGATCGGTTCGTACGCGGCATATTGCTTGACGACCTTGTCGGTCAGCCCGGTGAAGCTGGTCACGTCCTGCGGCTGCCACCAATCCGAGAAATTGCCCTTGGGGTCGAACTTGCGGCCCTGGTCGTCGAAATGGTGCGACAGTTCATGCCCGATCACCGCACCGATGCCGCCATAATTGACCGCGGGATCGGCGTTGGGATCGAAGAACGGCGGCTGGAGGATCGCGGCGGGGAAGACGACCTCGTTCATCACCGGGTTCGCATAAGCGTTGACGGTCTGCGGGGTCATGAACCATTCGCTGCGATCGACCGGCTTGCCGATCTTGGCGAGCTGGCGATTATATTCGAACATCCCGGCACGATCCGCATTGCCCAGCACGTCGCCCTTGACGACGGTCAGCGCGCTATAGTCGCGAAACTTGTCGGGATAGCCGATCTTGGGGGTGAAGGCGGCGAGCTTGGCGCGTGCCTTTTCCTTGGTCTCGGGGGCCATCCACGTCAGCTTCTGGAGCCGGATATCCATCGCCGCGATCAGGTTGTGGACGAGCTCGTCGGCCTTGGCCTTCGCCTCGGGCGGGAAATATTTCTGGACATAGACCTGACCGACCGCCTCGCCGAGGCTGGCGTTGACCAGGCTGACGCCGCGCTTCCAGCGGTCGCGCAACTGCGGCGTGCCCGACAGCGCGGTGCCATAGAAGGCGAACTGGGTATCGACGAACGGCGCCGAGAGCAGCGGCGCCTTCGCACTGATGGTGTGAAAGGCGAGATATTCGCGCCACGTCGCCATTGGCGTCGCCGCGGCGATCTTGGCGATTCCGGTCAGCGCCGACGGCTGCGCGACGATCACCTGTGGCTGGCCGCCGAGCCGCTGTTCGGCGAGCAACGCCGGCCAATCGAACCCGGGCATCTTGGCGGCAAGGTCGCCGGTCGCCATCGGGTTGTAGGATTTTTCAACCTGGCGCTGTTCGGCGCGCGTCCACTGGACCTGCGCGATCTGCTTTTCGAGGTCGTAGATGCGCTGCGCCGAGCCTTGCGGATCGGGCTGCCCCGCCATCGTCATCATCTTGGCGATGTAGGCGACGTATTTGGTGCGGGCTTCCTCGAACTTGGGATTGTCGACGAGGTAGTAATCGCGATCGGGCAGGCCGAGCCCACCCTGTCCGACATAAACGGTGTAGACTGTATTGTCCTTGAGATCCTGCTGGACCGCGGCACCGATCGGCATGTCGATGCCCGCGATCGTGCCGTCGGCGAACGCCTTGGCGAGATCGGCCTGGGTCTTCACCGCGGCGACCTTGGCGAGATACGGTGCGAGCGGCTTGGCACCCGCGGCGTCGATCGCGGCGGCATCCATGAAGCTGGCGTAGGTGACGCCGATCTTGTCGTTGATGCTGCCCGGCGCGTTCTGCTGGCTCGCGGCACCCTCGATCACCGCGCGGGTGCGGGTGTCGGACAGGTCGCGCAGGATCGCGAATCCGCCCCAGCTCGATTTATCGGCGGGGATTTCGGTGCGCGCGTCCCACTTGCCGTTGATATACTGGTAGAAATCGTTGCCCGGCTTGACCGAGGTGTCCATCGCGGACAGGTCGACCCCGAAATCGCCGAGCTGCGGCTTGCCAGAGGTCGCATCGACCGGCGCGGTCGCGGCGGGTTTGGTCGCGGTTTGGGCGTACACCGCGCCCGAAGCGGCGGTGGCGAGCAACAGGGCGGCGATAAACGATTTGCGCATCGATGATCCTTGGGAAGAGAGTCGGATGCGCGTGTTGTACTCAACTGATACGCTGCGTCAAATCTCCATATTGCTGTGGCGGTTACGCCATTTGTGCGCGATCCGGAGCCGCCAACCCCAGCTCGAGACGGCATAACCCAGCGCCGAGAGCACCACTGCCAGCACCAGCAGCCCGACGATCGTCGCCGGCCCACCCTGCGCGACCAGCCAATGGAGCCAGCCCTGATTGGCGACGACGTTGCTCGCGATCGGCGTTCCCGGCAGCACGCGATCGACCCGCAGCAGCCAATGACCGATCTGGTACGCCCCCGCCATCAGCGGCACGAAGGTGATCGGATTGTTGACCAGCGTCACCCCGACCGCGGTCGGCACGTTGGCACGGAAGGGCAGCGCAAGGCCTGCGGCGATCGCCATATGCGCGAACGGAAACAATATGCCGCTGAAGATGCCGAGCGCCACGCCGCGCGGCACCGATCGCCGATTGAACCGCCATAGCGAGGGTACGAGGATCCGGTGCGCGACCGGGCGGAGCAGCCGGTTGCGCTCGATCGATTCGCGGGTCGGAATCGCGCGCCGCACCCAGGCCGGCAGACCCCGCCACAGGTCGGGCCGGGCGCGCGTCGCCATCAACCCCGGTCGCGCATGATGCGCGCGGCGTCGCGCTTCCACTCGCGCTCCTTGATCGCCTCGCGCTTGTCGTGATCCTTGCGCCCCTTGGCCAACGCCAGTTCCACCTTCGCGCGCCCCTGCGAATTGAAATAGACCGACAACGGCACCAGCGTCATCCCCTGCCGCGCCACCGCGCCGTGGAGCTTGTTGATCTCGCGCTCGTGGAGCAGCAATTTGCGCGGGCGCTTGGCCTCGTGGTTGAAGCGGTTGCCGTGGCTGAATTCGGGGATGTTCGAATTGACCAGCCAGACCTGCTCGTCACGCACCTCGGCATAGCTTTCCGCGATCGATCCTTCGCCGAAGCGCAGGCTCTTCACCTCGGTGCCGACCAGCGCGATCCCCGCTTCGTAGACGGTGTCGATCGAATATTCGAACCGCGCGCGGCGATTCTCGGCGACGATCTTCTTCTTGTCGAAGGCGAGTGGTTTGGGACGCGACATGAACGCGGCGATGTAGGCGTTCCGGGCGGCGAGCGGAAGGGCGGTTAGACGAGCAGCAGCAACGGCGGCAGGACGATGCCGATTGCGAGCATGATCATCGACATCCGCCGCGTCGTGCGGTTCGCCAGGGCAATTGCGATGCCGAGTGCGGCCGACGCGATCAGCCCCGCCGACAACAGCAGCACGAATGCCTTGAGCGGGATCGGCGATGGCCCCTTGGCGACCGGGGCTTCACGGGGGCGATCGGGGCTAGCCGCCGCCGCGGGCGCGGCAGGACGCGGCTTGCGGGGACGCGACAGCGTCTGTTTCTTGTGGATGTTCGCGATCGCGGTGATCCAGCCGGGGGGTGCGGGGTCGTCCTGCCACCCGATCGTCTGGATCGCGCCGCTGAACGCGAAGAAGATGATCGCGGGCGCCAGCAACATCCCGATATACAGGTGGTAGCGGCGCAGTTGCTGCATCGTCTTGGCGCGCATCTAGATCAATCCTGCGTGGGTCAGCGCGGCATCGACGACCCGGCAAGCCGCCTCGTTCGCGGGGGTCATCGGCAGCCGCAACCCGGCGGGAAAGCCGGGGCGGACGCGGGTCATCGCGTATTTGACCGGGCCGGGCGAGGCATCGGCGAACATCGCGTCGTGGAGCGGGTAAAGCCGATCGTGGAGGGTGAGCGCAGCGGCATAATCTCCCGAAGCGCACGCCGCCTGGAACTCGGCGCACAGCCGGGGCGCGACATTGGCGCTGACCGAGATGCACCCGGTGCCCCCCATCGCGTTGAACGCGAGCGCGAGGTCGTCGTTGCCCGACAGCTGGACGAACCCCGCCCCGCACCCGCTGCGCTGCTGCGACACCCGCGCGAGCGCGCCGCTGGCATCCTTCACCGCGATGAACACGTCGGGAAACGTCGTCACGATCCGCGCCATCGTCGCGGGCAGGATGTCGGTCACCGTCCGCCCCGGCACGTTGTAGAGCACGATCGGCAGCGGCGCGTCGGTCGCCAGCGCCGCGAAATGCTGGAAGATGCCCTCCTGGCTCGGGCGGTTGTAATAGGGGGGGACCATCAGCGCGGCGTCGGCACCGGCATCTTTGGCGCGGCGCAGGTTGTCCGCGGCGACGCGGGTGTCGTTCGACCCCGCCCCCGCCAGGATCGGCACGCGCCCCGCGGCCTGATCCACGCAGACCGCGACGATCCCGAAATGCTCCTCGGCGGTAAGCGTCGCGGCCTCGCCGGTAGTGCCGCAGGGGACGAGTCCTGCCGATCCCTGGTCGATCTGCCAGTCGATCAGCGCGCGATACGCGGCCTCGTCGAACGCGCCGTCGTCACCGAACGGTGTTACAAGCGCGGGGATCGAACCGGAAAACATGGTATGGCGTGCTCCTGCCGCGACGAGAAATCTGATTTTGTTCAGGACAGATACGGGTTGAATCCGTATCCTGTCCACATGCACGCATCATCCTTCCGCACCGTCGTCCTCGTTTCCCTCCTCGCGGGTGCCGCGACCACGATGGTCGGGCAGGATCAGCTCGACAAATACCGCACCCAGATGGCGAACATGGGCCCGCAGACGCCTGCTACGCCCGCGGATGGACGGATCGCGGCGACGATCGCGCAATGGCGGTCGCTCCAGCAGACCGATGCGCTGCCGTTCGACAGCTATGCCTCGTTCCTGATGAACCATCCCGGCTGGCCCGGCGAAACTGGCCGCCGCCGCGCCGCCGAACGCCAGGCGGGCAGCGCCTCGCCCGCCAGCGTCGTCGGGTTCTTCGCCAGATTCCCCCCGACGACCACCTCAGGCACGGTCGCGCAGGCACGCGCGCTCGCTGCGATGGGGCGCACCGCACAAGCCAACGACGCGGCGCGTACCGCCTGGCGGATGGGATCGCTCGCCTCTGCCGACGAGGCCGCGATCCTCGGCCAGTTCGGATCGACACTCACCCCCGCCGATCACGACGCGCGGATGGACGCGTTGCTGTGGCAGGGTTCGACCTCCACCGCGGCGCGCCAACTCGCCTATGTCAGCGCGGCCAAGCGTCCGGTGTTCGAAGCGCGGCTGGCGCTCCGGACCAACGCGCCCAATGCCGCCGACGTCGCGATGAACGGCCAGACGATCTATGGCGGCGATGCGGGCTATATCGCCGATCGCGCCGTGTGGCTGCGCAATTCGGGCGCGAGCCCCAGCGCGCGGACGTGGCTCGCGCAATCGCGCACGCTGTCGGCGCGCCCCGGCGATGCGGGCGAGTATCTCGATGTCCTCTATACCAACGCGCGTGGTGCCGATAACGACGGCCAGTATCAGACCGCCTACGACATCGCGCGCCAGATCGCCGACGTCTATCCCGCGGGGACCGACGTCGCGGCGCAAAGCTACAAGGAGCGTGACGAATACACCAACCTCGCCTGGCTCGGCGGGCAGGTCGCGCTGAAACACCTCGGTCGCCCCGCGGACGCGATGGTGTTGTTCGACCGCTACGGCAAGGGATCGAACTCGCCGACCGTGACCTCGAAGGGGCTGTACTGGGCGGGGCGCGCCGCGCAGGCGGCGGGCAAGACGCTCGAGGCCACTCAATTCTACACCGCCGCCGCGGGCTATCGCGATCAATTCTACGGCCAGCTCGCGACCGAACGGCTCGGACGCCCCTATTCGGCGCCCCCCGCGATCGGCAATCCGGCGATCGATCCCGCGGTGCGCGCGGCGTTCGCGTCGCGTGAGGTCGTCAGCGCCGCCAAATTCCTGGGGCAGATCGGCGACTGGCAGGACCAGACCGCGTTCATCAAGCAGATCGCGAGCGACGCGACGACCGAGAACGATCATGTCCTCGCCGCCGAACTCGCCAAGCAGCTCGATCGCCCTGACCTCGGCGTGATGGTCGGGCGCAGTGCGATAAGCAACGGGCTCAGCGACTATACCGCGGCGGGCTTCCCGACCGTGTCGGTCCCTGCGGGCTATGAGGATAACTGGACGCTGATCCACGCGATCTCGCGCCAGGAAAGCCAGTTCGACAAGACTGCGGTCAGCCATGCCGGCGCGCGCGGGCTGATGCAGCTGATGCCCGGCACCGCGCGCGAGCAATCGGGCAAGATCGGGATTTCGTACAACGCCGCGGCGCTGACCACCGACCCCAATCTGTCGATCATGCTGGGATCGAGCTATTTCGCGCGGATGTACGCCAATTACGGCAGCTATCCGATGGCAGTCGCGGCGTATAACGCGGGACCGGGCAACGTGAACAAATGGGTCCGCGCCAACGGCGATCCGCGCACCCCGGGGGTGGACGTGGTCGACTGGATCGAGGCGATTCCGATCTACGAAACCAAGAATTACGTCCAGCGCGTGCTCGAAAATGCGGTGGTGTACGATCTGATGAACCCTGCGCGATCGAAGAGCCGCGGCAACAACCGGCTGAGCTGGTATCTGGGAAAGAACAGCGCGGGGTGAGGTTGCACACACCGCTTGTTCCCCCGCACAGGCGGGGGTCCAGAGTTTCGAACGATGGCGCTGCTTGGCACCGGCCCCCCGCCTCCGCGGGGAAACGGGTAACCGAGTTGTCGTAACAAAAATGGACCGCCCCAATTACATCACCCCCGCGGGCTACGCCGCACTCCGCCGCGAGTACGACACTCTTTTCGCGACCGAACGCCCCGCGCTGATCGAAACGATCGCCTGGGCCGCAGGCAACGGCGATCGGTCCGAAAACGGCGATTATATCTATGGCCGCAAACGCCTGCGCGAGATCGACCGGCGGCTGGGCTGGCTCTCGAAACGGATGAAGGCGGCCAAAGTCGTCGATCCCGCCGCGCAGGCCGATCGCACCCGCATCTGGTTCGGCGCGATCGTCACTGTGGCGGATGACGACGACCACGAACGCGTGCTGACGCTGGTCGGCGACGACGAAACCGATACCAGCGCGGGCCGGGTCGGCTGGAATTCGCCGTTTGCACGGGCGCTGCGCGGGGCCGCGGTCGGCGATCTGCGGCGCGTGACGCTGCCCGCGGGCGAGCGCGGCTATGCAGTCGTCGGGATCGATTATCCGCGCGGCGACGGTTGACGCGTCGCGCATTCGCTACGAGTGAACCGTCATGAACAACGACACCCACGCCCGCAACATCGCGCTGTTGATCGACGGCGACAACGCCTCGTGGCACGCGATCGACCCCGTCCTGACCGTCCTCGCCGAACTCGGCAGCGTCAACGTGCGCCGGGTCTATGGCAACTGGAGCAAGCCGGGGCTCAAGGGCTGGGAGGACATGACCTCGAAGCACGGCATCGAGCCGCAGCAGCAGTTCGACCTCACCAAGGGCAAGAACGCGACCGACATGAAGATGACGATCGACGCGATGGACCTGCTCGCGCGCGGCCGCATCGACGGCTTCGGGATCATGTCGTCGGACAGCGATTTCATGCCGCTCGCGACCCGGATCCGTCAGGACGGCCTGCCGGTCTATGGTTTCGGCGGCACCAAGACCCCCGAAGCGTTCAAGCGCGTGTGCACCCGCTTCATCGACGTCGACGCGCTGCTTAAGGAAAAGCGTGCGCCCGCCAAGCCGACGGTCGAAGTGCCGATCGACGAGGCCCTCCCCGCGCCAATCGGGACGACCTCCCCCGCCCGCGCCGCGGCCACCAGCAAGGACGCGACCGCGGTCGACGACGAAGTCGTGAAGCTGTTGATCGACGCCTATGATTCGGTGAAGCGCGATGAACGCGGCTATGTCAGCGTGTCGGAAATGGGCCAGCTCGCCGGCAACCGATCGAGCTTCGATGCGCGCAACTATGGCTATCGGCGGCTCGGCGATCTGATCCAGGCGGTCCCCAATTTCCAGACCGAACGCCGCGACGATGGCCGACTGTTCGTCAAGCGGGTGCGGTGACCTCGCGTTGGGGCGCGAATCACACGATCCGTTCGCCCTGAGCCTGTCGAAGGGCCTTAGACTCACCGTGCTTCGACAAGCTCAGCACGAACGGTGAGGGCCAGATCATGCTGACCTTATCATGCTTCACCCGCGCGGATCGGGGAAGCGCAGCACCGCCCTCGCCCCGCCGTCCGCATCCTCGAAACTCATCGCGCCTTTCAACTGGCGTGACAGGCTGGCGATCATCCGCATACCCAGGCTGTCGCGCGACGCGCTGGCGATGTCGAACCCCGCGGGCATGCCCGGACCGCGATCGTCCACCGTCAATACGAATTCGTCCGCCTCGATTCCCAGCGCGACCGCGATCCCGCCGTCGGCATATTTGATCGCGTTGGTCACCAGTTCAGTGACGACCAACCCGATCGGGATCGCGATGTCCGCGCTGATCTCGATCGCGAGTATGATACAGGGGATATCGACCTCGGCCTGTTCGGCGAGGCCTTCCACGATCCCGCAGACCAGTTCGTCGAGCGCGACCACGCCGACCCGATCGCCGCGCCACAGCCGATCGTGCGCTAGCGCAATCGCCGCGATCCGGGCCTGCGCATCGCCGAGCATTCGCGTGATCCGCGGGTCGTCATCCTCGTGCATCTGCAGGTTGAGCATCGCCGAGACCATCGCGAGGCTGTTCTTGACGCGATGGCTCGCCTCGCGGGTCAGCAATTCCTGATGCTCGATCGCCGCAGCCAGACGCGCCTCGGCGCCTTGACGCTCGATCGCCACGCCGATCAAATTGGCGAACCCCTGCATGAACGCGATGTCGGCGGTCTCGAACTGGCCCTCGTCAGAGCTGTCGACCTCGAGCACGCCATATTTCTCGCCAGACGCCTCGACCACCACGTTGATCGCACGGCGGATCCCCGCCTCGGCCATGAAAGTCGGGGTACGGAAGCGTTCCTCGTTTTCGAGATGGTTCGAGATCACCGGCTCACCGGTCTTGAACGCGAATCCAGCCGGCGAACCCAGATCCGCGGGTATCGTGACGCCGCCCACCACGCCTTCGGGCCAACCGACCCCGGCGCGCACGAGCAACGCGTCGCGATCGGGGCAGCGTTCCAGGAACTTGGCGTAGCGCGCGGTCATCCCCTCGGCGCATAATTCCGCGGCGCGCTGGAGCATCGGCCCCAGTTCGCGCGCGCGCAGCGCCTCGATGCCGAAATCGGACAACACCGATTGTTGGCGGAGCCGATAGCGTAGCTCGCTTGCGCTGGGATGCGCATCGGCTCCGGGAGAGTCTTCTACCACGGCCACTGTCACCAATCCATTCATACGATTACGTCAGCGGGCAGCTTGGGTAGCACACCCGCATGTGATAGAGTTTTACCCATGACCGAGATGGTTCCTCTTACCACCGTCCCGTTGCCGGTAAAGCTTCGCGTGGAGGACTATCTGCTCCTCGACGAATCGGGCGTGAGCTGCTGCCGGTCCGATGGACACGAGGTTAAGCTACGTGTGCTTGCCGCTCGAAGTCGATGGGGCTGAGATAACCCAAAGGTCGAGGGCCTGCGTGTCGGGTTGTAGAAGCGCTCGATATAATCGAACACGTCGGCTTTCGCGTGATTGCGCATTCGATATGTCTTCCGGCCGATCCGTTCGGTCTTCATCGACGAGAAGAAGCTCTCCATCGCCGCGTTGTCCCAGACGTTGCCCGACCGGCTCATCGAGCAGATAACGCCATTATCGGCCATCAGTCGCTGGAACTGCTCGCTCGTATATTGGGCGGACTCAACCGGTCGTTGCAACACGGTGCTTGTCGATCTCTGCAAGGCATTGGTCAAGCGCCTCGGCGGGCGTTTTCCAGCCCAGCGTCTTACGAGGGCGAGCGTTGAGAGTGGCCGCCACGGCAGCGAGTGCCTCCGGATCATGCGCGCAGAGATCCGTGCCCTTGGGGAAGTACTGTCGCAGCAACCCGTTGGTGTTCTCATTGCTGCCGCGCTGCCAAGGGCTTTGCGGATCGCAGAAGTAGACCACCACGCCCGTATCGACCTTGAGGCGGGCATGCTGGGCCATCTCGGCACCCTGATCCCAGGTTAGCGACCGGCGCAGCTCCTGGGCAAGGTGGTGATGGTGCGTGCGATCGCGTTGCGTACCGCTTCGGCACCATGTCCCGCCAGCGCCGGGCCGTTCTTGATACTTGGTCCAGCACCATGACCTTCCATGCGCGGCAGGTGCAACAGCATCGTGAAGCGTGTCGTCCGCTCGACCAGCGTGCCGATCGCCGAGCTGCCAAGACCCAGGATCAGGTTGCCCTCCCAGTGCCCCGGCACCGCCCGGTCATCGGCTTCGGCCGGGCGCTGAGAGATCATGATGTCGGGCGAGACGAAGTTCTTTCCCCGCAGTCCGACCCGCGCCCGCGGCATGCGCAAGGTCCGTCCGGTCCGCAGGCAGGCTGTCAGTTCGCGTCGCAAGGCGCCGCGGCCCTGGACGAAGAGCGCCTGGTAGATGGCTTCGTGACTGATGCGCATCGTCTCGTCATCCGGGAAGTCCATGGCCAGGCGCCTGGCGATCTGTTCCGGGCTCCAGGCCCACGCCCACCGCCGATCCTGCCGCGGCCCGTGCCGACGTCCCTTCCACGACACCGCTGGCCTCGGCACCGGGTTGCCGCAATCGGTACGCACGACGCCTGCGAGCCTCTCTTCCACATAGGAGCGCAAAGCCGCGTTCCCGGCAAGCTTCGTTGCTTTGGGACGACGGGCGGACCGATCGGCGTGCCACTGGGCGACAGTCGCGCGATATTCCAGACCGCCACACCGCGTGGTCGCGTTGCGGCGGACCTCACGCGATATCGTCGAGGCAGAACGGTCGAGCCGTCTTCCGATCTCGTGCAGACTATGACCTTGGACAAGCAGCAGCGCGATGTCCTCGCGTTCCGCCAATGACAGGTATCTGCCCGACAGCGGCTTCGCCGCGGATCTAAACATCGCTGGTGCCATACCGCCCGCCTTCCGGAACCATCTGGTTCCAACAGGTTGCGACACTTTGGCCTTTAACGCAGCCGCCTCACTGCTCATCCCGGTCGCGATCAACGTCCAGAAAAGCTGCTGCTCGCTCCGCGTGGCTACCGGCGGTCGACCGGGCGAGCGCAATCGTGGCCGTGTGCACCGATCCGAACGCCGCTTCTTACTGTCCATGCTACGCCTCCATTTTCGAAGCGTTGCAACGACCGGTTGAGTCCGCCCAATACGTGTCTATCAAGTACACCGAGCGGCTCGCCGAGGCCGGGATCGAGCCGTCGGTCGGCAGTGTCGGCGACAGCTATGACAACGCTTTGGCCGAGACGATCAACGGTCTCTACAAAGCTGAGGTGATCCACAGGCGTGGGCCATGGCGCAGCTTCGGAGCTGTCGAATATCCCACGCTCGAATGGGTCGACTGGTTCAACCATCGTCGGCTGCTGGAGCCCATCGGCAACATCCCGCCCGCCGAGGCCGAAGATCAATATTATGCTGCCGCGGACAACATCGTCGGCGGCAAGGCGCCCTACGGGCATCGCTTACAAAAATGCTGCCGTTCAGACCTCACATCAATTAATGCGCGTGACCTTGGGGTTCCCGCATCTCGAAAGGAAGCGATGCCGGTTCTTCTCCGCCCTCCAAGCACAGGATCGCGGAAAATTCGTGCGGCTCAGCCGGAGCAGTGCTGCTTTGAAAAGGCATGCCCTTTCCGTCGAGCGGATGGAGTTCCAGGATTTCATCGCGCTCGCTCGCGCGGCTGATCACCGCCTTAGCCTTCAAGCCAGGCATGCCGTCATCTAACGTCAAGCGCATCCGCTCACCGTCCGGCGTGTCGGCGATGATCAGCGCTCCGCTGGCAAGATCGCTGCTGAACCGGAATGGGTCGGGGGCGTGATGGTGCGCCGGGCCGACTTGGCTCGGCCTCGGAAGATCGATCGAATCGGCGGCAGTCTGCGCGAAAGTAACATTCGCGGTTTTGAGTGCCGGGACGTGCTCGATCAGTTCTTCCTTGAGGTTTCGCGCGATTGCCATCGCGGCTGGCAGCGTCAGCGCATCATCGACCGTGATAGCGATATCGGCATGGAGCGAATGGCCGATCCAGCGCGCTCGGGCCTCCGCGATGTTGTTGATCCCATCGACATGCTCGGCTGCATGACGGATTTCGGCGGTCACACCGGGCTCGACGCTGTCGAGCGCCCGTGTGATCACAGCCTTGGCGGATTGCCAGACGATGCCCATGATCGCGATAGTGATCATCAGACCGATGATCGGATCGGCCAGCGGGTAGCCGAACCACACGCCGACAGCGCCGAGCACAACGGCAAGCGAGGTCAGGCCGTCGGTCCGAGCATGGTAACCGTCGGCGATCAGCGCGGCGCTGTTCATCTGGCGACCGACGCGAATACGGAATATTGCGACGATCTCGTTGCCGAGAAAGCCGATTACACCGGCTGCCGCCAGCCAGCCAAGATGGCTGACCGCCTGCGGGTGGATCAGACGGCTGATCGCCTGGTAGCCCGCGACGATAGCGCTGAAAAGGATGATGAGGACGATCAGAATACCCGCCAGATCCTCGACCCGACCCAGCCCATAGGTGAACATCTTGGATGGCTTGCGACGGGCGAGCACAAAAGCGAACCACAGGGGAATCGCTGTCGTTGCATCGCCGACATTGTGAATCATGTCGGCGAGCAGCGCGACCGAGCCTGACAGCAGGACGACCGCAAACTGTAGTGCGGCAGTAATTGCGAGGATGACAAACGACCATTTGATCGCCCAGATGCCCCGATCGGAGGTCGTGAGCGAGGGATCGATCACGCCGTGGGTGTGGCCGTGGCCACCGGCACCGCCGCCGTGATCATGACTATGATGCCCTGCCGTAATGTCCTGCCCGCCGAAACCGAGCCATTCGCGGATTGTTGCCATGTTTCAAACCTTCTTTTTTTGCCGGTCGCCACGGACGTCACAGGTATTTGGTCAGCGCCTTGAACTCACGCAGCGCCTGTTCGGTGGTCATGGCGCCATCGCCGACCGCGTCGGCCAGGCAATGTTCCATATGATCATGGATCAGCGCGCGCTTGACCGTGCGTATGGTGCTTTCGACTGCCTGCAACTGCTGCGCGAGTTCGAGGCATGACCGATTTTCGTCGAGCATCGGCAAGATCGACGCGAGGTGGCCATAGGCATGCTTAAGGCCGCGCCGGACTTGGGGATCGGATGCGTGAGAGATGCGCATGCCCTACCCCCTAGGGGTAGGGGGGCAACGCTATAAGACGATCATTTCAGGCTCGACGCGTTTGTGCTCAGCGCCCAGATGGCGGCCGAGCCTCCCCGCGAGGGCACCGCAAGGAATAAGGTGCGAAGCTCGGGCACGAACAGCCCGGTTCGCGCACCCGGAGCAGTAGCGACGCGCACCGTCTCGGCCCCCGCATCCGTGGTAGATACAACGTCGATGTTGCCGGCGCCGCAGACTAGAAAAAATCGATCGCCATCGATAAATAAGTCGTCGGCATCGCCACAGGCCCGGCGAGTTCTGATCTCGTCGCCGCTGTCAGCGCTACGGACCTGCAGCGCGGCAGGGAACCGATACGCGATTGCGAACCATCGCCCGCTCGGATCGATAGCGAGCGGAAAGTTCATGCGGCGTAACCCCGTGGACCACGACGATGTCACTTTCCCGGCATCGATGTCCGCCGCGACGATCACGCCTCGATCGGGAATATTTACAAGCGCTTTGCCGCCGATCAGCCGAAACCCTTCGGGATGGCCCGTGAGCTCGAGCGTCGCGAGCAGGTGGTGCGACGCTGGATCGATCACTGCCAGCGCACCCGAGCCATAGCCCACGACAACGTGACCGTTGCGAGCATCGACCCGCACATTGTCTGCGTCGTCCTCCAGCGTCAGCGTCGCTATTTCATGCCGACCACGTGCATAATAGAAATGGACCGAACCGTCGCCGCACGCGACGAAGACCTGCCCATCGGCCAGCACTGCTAAGCCCTGCGGCTCGTGCAGCCCGGTGATCCGGTCCGCCACCGTGCCAGCAACAAGGTCCACCGCGTCAACCGTGCCGTTGCCATATTCCGCGACGAACAGCAGTTTGTCCCGCAGGTCGATTGCGAAGTGGTCGATGCGACCTGAGACGTCGGGCAGCGCGATCGTCCGTTCGAGACCTAACGGCGATGCTGGATCGCTGGACGAGATTGCGCGAGGGGAAGCGTGACAGGCGTTCGCGAAAAGTGCGGCAAACAGCGGTGTCATCCGAAACAAGCCGGACATCCCGCGCATCATGCGGCCTTGGAGAACCGTACGTCAGCCGAGTGCCAATTCACCGCCCCCATGAACGCATCGACATACGCACCGGCTTTGGCACCATAGTCGATCGCGTAGGCGTGTTCGTACATATCGAGAGCGAGGATCGGCGTGGCTCCCGCCAGCGTCATGGTATGATCGGCCGCCCATTGGTTGACCAGCCGGTTATCGCGGTGACTGTAAGTCAACAGCACCCAGCCCGAGCCACCGCCGAGCACTTTTCCCATCGCGGCGAACTCTGCACGCCAACGCGCATCGCTGCCGAAGTCGCGCTCGATCGCGGCGGAGAGCGCCGAACCGGGGCGTGTCGGTGCTCCGAGGCCAGAAAAATACAGCTCGTGCAGTATCATCGAGTTCCATGCGGTCAATTCTTCGCGTTTGAGCCCGTTGATGGTGAAAACCGCTGCGGTGGTGGGATCGAGCGCAGCAAACTGGCCAGATAATGCCCCGAGGCGCTTCACCGCGCCGACGTAATTATTGTCGTGATGGCTAACGAGCAGCTTTTCCGAAAGACCGGTGATCGCCTTGGGGTCGAATGGCAGAGGCGCAGGCTGCGGCGTGAAGGTTGGGCTGGTGGGGGTAGCGGCTGCGCTTGCCGCCATCGGTACGAGTGCGCACGCGCCCACCGACAGAGCGGCTCCGGCAGCGAGCAAATTGCGACGGTCGATCAGCGCGTCGGTCATTGTCATTCTCCAGGCCGAGGGATGGAAAGTGCGAACACCTACGTTAAGCGATCACGTTCGTCAGAGACAGCGCAATGCCTGACCACGCCGTCATCAAGGTTCGCTGAATTCCAAAACGTTCAATGTGCCTGCCGTCTGGCCAGGACGACCACTTGCGCCAGATTTGGATAGTGGGCTCGCAAAGTGCTCAACGCCGACGCAATCGCCTACTCTCGCCAAAGATGTCGTCTTGCGATGCTTCGAACGCTTCGAAAAAGCGTCGTCGCGCGTGATTTTCGCTGATCACGCCCAGCACCGTGCGGGCGTCGTCGGTCACGACGATCTCATCCGCCGCGACCTTGTCGAATAGCGCCAGCACCGCCTGAATATCGGCTGTCGGCGCAAGCGTCGCATCGGCTAGAGTCGCTATTGCGGAAACGGGCGATCCGCCATCCGCATCCGGATTATAGGCGGCCGCGGTAGGAACAANGTGGGCTCGCAAAGTGCTCAACGCCGACGCAATCGCCTACTCTCGCCAAAGATGTCGTCTTGCGATGCTTCGAACGCTTCGAAAAAGCGTCGTCGCGCGTGATTTTCGCTGATCACGCCCAGCACCGTGCGGGCGTCGTCGGTCACGACGATCTCATCCGCCGCGACCTTGTCGAATAGCGCCAGCACCGCCTGAATATCGGCTGTCGGCGCAAGCGTCGCATCGGCTAGAGTCGCTATTGCGGAAACGGGCGATCCGCCATCCGCATCCGGATTATAGGCGGCCGCGGTAGGAACAATTCCGACATAAGCACCGCTGGAATTGATGAGGATCGCCTTGTTGGTCGATCCGATCGGAACCGCGGTGCGAAACGCGGCGATGGTCATATCGCCAGATGCCGCGGTCCAATCCTTGCGCATGATCTGGCCCGCGGTGATCCCCAGCTTCCACCCGATGTCGCGCGGACCGCGAATGGTCGATCCACGCAAATGCAGCCGCCAAGTCGAGAAGGAATAGCCGAACGCCTCACGCGTCACTGCGCTCGATAGCAGCGAGGCGGTAAGCACGACCCCCATCAGCGCGAAGTCATGTGTCGTCTCCAGCATCAGCATCGCCAGCGTCATCGGTCCACCGACGATCGACACGCTCAGCGCCGCCATCCCGACCAGTGCCGCATCATTGGCATCGAGCGTGAACCCGAGCGCACTCGCATTGATCGCGCCTGCGAAAATCTGCCCGACCAGCGATCCCAGGAATAGCGAGGCGAAGAACAGCCCGCCCCTGAAGCCGAAGCTCAGCGAGATTACCGATGCCGCGATCTTCAGCAGCAAGATGACGACCAGGAGGGCCAGCGCCGGTTGGATCAGTAGATCGAGATGGAGCGCACCGTGACCTGCCGACAGCGACTGGGGCGAAAGCCACGCGATCGGCATCAACAACGCACCGCCGATCAGCGGTCGCCATGCTGCGATCCGCGTCCACCGCTGCACGCGCAATTCCGCGGCGGTGACGAGCCGCATGATCGCGATGCCGATCGCGGCGCAGATCAGCCCCAGCCCGGCATAGGCCAGATAATCGGTCGTGGTCAGAACCCGATCCGCGGTCGTCGCGAGCAGATAGGGCGTCACCCCGAGCACGCGAGTGACGAACGCCGCCGACAAGGCCGCCACCATGACCGGCGCGATGGCGCCGGGGGTGTAATTGCCGATGACGATCTCGAACGCATAAAAGGCGCCGGTCAGTGGCGCACCGAACGCAGCGCCGACCGCGGCACCAGCGCCCGCGCCAACCAGAGTCCGCAGATCGTTGCGCCGCAATTTCAGCCACTGGCCAACAGCCGATGCGATGCCGCCGCCCATCTGCGCATAGGTCGCCTCTAGGCCGACCGATGCGCCCGCGCCGTTGGACAGGATCGTTTGGGCGGCGATGATCAGATTGTCGGTGACCGGGATCCGCCCGCCATGCAACGCATTGGCCTCGACGACGTCGATCGGCGAGCGTGACCTGCTTCGCAGCCCGCGCCCGAGCGCGATCAGCAGCAGGCCGCCGATCGGCAGCGCAAGAAGTCGCCAGGGATGGTGAATCGATTNAGAGTCCGCAGATCGTTGCGCCGCAATTTCAGCCACTGGCCAACAGCCGATGCGATGCCGCCGCCCATCTGCGCATAGGTCGCCTCTAGGCCGACCGATGCGCCCGCGCCGTTGGACAGGATCGTTTGGGCGGCGATGATCAGATTGTCGGTGACCGGGATCCGCCCGCCATGCAACGCATTGGCCTCGACGACGTCGATCGGCGAGCGTGACCTGCTTCGCAGCCCGCGCCCGAGCGCGATCAGCAGCAGGCCGCCGATCGGCAGCGCAAGAAGTCGCCAGGGATGGTGAATCGATTCCAGCGCGCTGAGCCGGTTCACCGTCACGCCGTAAAGGATCCGCTGAATGGAATGCGCGAGCCATTGCTGCACGTTGGTTGATAAGCCCGCACCGAGCCCAACGAGCGCGGCCAGAACGATGAGCGCAGCTTCGCTCTCCCGCAGGAACCGTCACTGTCGACGCGCAAAAAGCCGTAAAAGCAGTTTTCCGGAACGACGCACCCCGTGGCTAAACATCGCACCTCGGGCTTCCGTCAAGGTCAGGATGTCTCCGAGCAGCCAGACGAAGCATTATGCATATCGCCGTGTAGCATGGCCAACCCCCGCGCACGATTGAGCGGGCTGTGGCGAAAGACCCAGTAGCGAACATTCGCGGGCGACTGAGCGGTTCCCAACTTCTGCCATTCGTTCATTTCTGCGCGGCCACGGCTTTCAAGGTCGGGGATCTCGAGCGGGTTCCGCTCAATGTGTGAGTCGATCAGGGATGGCCACCGCGATCCTCGCCCGCTGGGCTCACGACTGAATCACCGAGCGGCCGCACTCCTTGCTCTGCTATGTCACCCCGGCGGTGTTCGCCGCCGAACTCGAAATGCAACGGGCGGGTTAAATCCACCCGTTGCATCGCCTGCGCTAATGCGCAAAACATCGGCCGGTCTCCGGATGCCGTTGGATTAAGGCCGGGGTGAGGGCACGGCGAGCGCACGAATTTACCGAAATCGCTTCGTGCAATGGCGCACGCGGTGGCCATGTTTCCAATGAGTGCGACAAACCGTCCGCATGCGCGATCCGCGATTATGCCGGACGGTGCGGGTCGCGCCGTAGGAATTGGTTTGGCGGCGAACGACAGTGCGCGTTCCGTTGGTACGATCGACGGTCCGGGTCAAAGCGGTTCCACCGGGGCCTTCCGTACGGCTGGTGGTGCGTACGTTGCGGTTTGGCATCTGCGTCTGCGTGGTGCTCTGCGCCATCTGGGCTTGCGCGGGGGTGATGGCGGCAAGCGGCATGAGCGCGCCCAGCGAGAGCATGGCGGTGATGATCGAGCGTTTCATCGAAAGTGCCTTTCAATCACGTCTGGTCGACCCAGGGACGTGCTGAAAAAAAACGGTGTACATGGGCATTTCGTTCCTGTTACCCGCCTCATAGCGATTTTAGCCGATTTCCTCGTGGAAAAAGCGCCCGACCCCGATAGGACCACGCGGACGACGGCGGAAGTGGCTGGTATTCCGCCGGTGCGAGCACCGGCTGCTCCTGGCGCCCCGAGCGTTACGATCGCGATCCCGGTCGGGCGACCGCCATCGGACGCTGTGCACCCCATGGCCTCGCGTCTTCAAGCTCGTACGCCAACCCCAGCAGCAGTGCCTCCGCTCCCACGGCGGCGCCGAATTGCGCGCCGATCGGCAAGCCGGCTGCCGACCACGCGCCGGGTACGCTCATGGCGGGCGCGCCGACGACGTTGTGTGGCGTCGTATAGCCAACATAGCGGGTCAGCCGCTCGGCCATCGTATCCACCGGCAAGTCCGGCGCGAGCCATCCGATTTCGGGCGGTGGTAGCGACAGTACGGGCGACAGGATCATGTCAAATTCGGTCAGCCACGCGTCGTAGATGGGTCGAAGCGAACCGAGATACGCCACCGCCTGTTCGACCGCCCCGTCCGGTGCGCTAGCGACGATGGTCGCCATCGCCAGGCTGAACGGCTCGACCTCGTCGATCCCAGGCGAGCGGCCGAGGCGAACGCCGGTTTCGGCGAGCAGATTGGCGGCGCCTTGCGACCAGGTCAGCAGGAATGCATCGGCCATCCCGACCAGCGGTGCCGGCCAGGCCGTGGGTTCCACGTGGTGACCCAGACGCTCGAGCAGCGCCGCGGTTTCCTCGATGGCGTGCGCCACCTCGGGGTCGGGAGACTGCCCCGACACGCTGTCGAGCAGCAGACCGATCCGCAGCCGCCGCGGGGATGGCGCGCTGATCAGCCCAACCTGCAGCAGGCCGCTGCCCTTTGCTTCGACCGCCGCCAGCAGCGTGGCGCTGTCACGCACGCTGCGGGACACGCACAATTGTACGCTGAGCGGCATCGGGAAATGGCCCGGATCGCTCGCCAAGGTGCGAGCGCGCGACGGCTTGAGCCCGAAGAGGCCGCAGCAAGATGCGGGGATCCGAATCGATCCCCCACCGTCGCTGGCGTGCGCAAAAGGCGCGACGTGCGCCGCTGTTGCCGACGCCGCCCCGCCAGACGACCCGCCAGCCGAGCGCGTCGGACCCCAAGGATTGCGGGTCGGACCGAAAGCCAGCGGCTCCGTGGTGGGGAGAAACCCATGTTCGGGCGTCGCACTTTTGCCGATCGGGTTGAGCCCGGTAGCAAGCATTCCATCGATCAGCGGCGCTTGGCGACCGGCGGCGGACAGTCCTGCGGTCGATCGCGTGCCGAGCCGCGTCGGAAGCCCCGTGAAATCGTCGAGGTCCTTGATGAGAAAGGGCACGCCGGCAAACGGCCCGTTGCCAAGCGGTACCCGCGCCCGGTCGCGGGCGCGTTCATAATCGTCGGTGACCAGGAAATTGAGTTTCGGATTGAGTGATTCCGAACGAGCGATCGCAGCATCGACGACTTCGAGGGCGGATACAGCGCCCGATTTGATCGCCATTGCCGTTTGGGTGGCATCCCAGTCCGCGATATCCGTTGCGCTCATTCCGGCCTCTCCCGCTTATTGTTGCGACACTAGTGGAGGGTATTAGGGATGTCGGCAATGCGACACGTGCCCCGACGCAAGCCAGAACCCGCGAACAGGGGTAGGCACGGTGCCCTGACCTCGCCTCCGTTGCCGCACGTGTAATGCGCGGCGGACGGCATAGCTGGCCGGTCGGTGACAACGAGGCAATGTGGGCGTTCCTGTCTCACGAACGGTGATCGGGCGGGCACCATGGCCCCCGGTGCGCTGTCGGTCGGCGCCGCAGTTCCCGGGGAGGCCGAGCCGCATTTGGCCGCGTGACGATCGAAATGGCGCTGACCGCAAACCTTGCATATAGCCGGGTCCATGCCATTCCTTTCGCAAGTCTCGTCCCGCCTCGTTCTCACCGCAGTGCTGCCGCTGCTCGCCGCCCCGGTGCCGGCGAGCGCGGCGACGTCGCGGCGACAAAAGCCGCGTGCCGCGGCACCGGCACCGGTCAAGACCGAAAATTCCATTATCGCATTGCCGCTGAACCCCGTGGTGCCGGCAGGGCAACGCCTGTGTTCGACGGTGGCACCGTCGGGATTGGGATCAACGATGCTGCGCGCCGGCGCCGGTGCAAAGCCGGGCGCAGGCGATGTCGCGCTGGTCAATTATATCGGCTATCTCGCAGCGACGGGGGCGGTGTTCGACCAAGGGATGCGGTCCCCTTTGCCCGTCGACGGCGTGATCCGGGGCTTCGCGCAAGGATTGCAGACGATGGCCCGGTCCGGCGTCGCGCGTTTCTGCATTCCCGCGGCCTTGGGATATGGCGCCCAGGCCACCGGGCCGATCCCTGCCAATGCCGATCTCGTGTTCCAGGTCGAACTACTGGACTTCAAGACGGCTGCCGAGTTGGAGAGCATGAAACGCGCGCACGCGGCCGAACCCGCTGCGCAGAAGGATGCGCCGCCGCAGCCATAGCCGCGGTTATTACGGAAGGACGACGCAGGAAGCTTGATCGGGCAGCCGATGCCCTGCAGCACCGCACGCGACGACACCGACCGCGCATCCTTCCGTTCGCTTGAGGCGCCTGCCTATGCCGATGCTTATCGAGATACACGATCCGGACGATCGCAGGATCGAGCGCTATCGCGACATCCGCGAGCGCGATCTCGTCGGGCGGGCCGGACTGTTCGTCGCCGAGGGCAAGGTGGTCGTAGAGAAACTGGTCGGCAGCTCGCTGCATCGTCCACTTTCCATGCTGGTTGCCGCGAAGCGTCTGGACGGTCTGCGCTCGCTCCTCGCGCAACTCCCGGAGGACGCACCCGTATTCGTCGCCGCCCAACAGGTGCTCGATGCTATCGCTGGCTTCGCGATGCATCGCGGTATTCTGGCCATCGGTCGCAGATCGGACATGCCCGACGCCGACGCGCTTCTCACCCGATTGCGCGGCGACTGCGATGTCCTGGTGCTGTCGGGCATCGCAAACCACGACAACATGGGCGGCATCTTCCGGAATGCGGCCGCCTTCGGCGCGGCGGCCGTGCTGCTCGACGCCGACTGCTGCGATCCGTTATACCGCAAGGCAATCCGCGTGTCGGTCGGCGCCTCGCTGCTGGTTCCCACCGCTCGGCTCGACCGCGGCGAAGATGTACTCGCCTTGCTGAAGCACCACTCTTTCGAGCCATTTTCGCTCAGTCCCGCCGGCACGACGCTGCTGGCGAACTGGCGCCCAACTCGAAGCAATGCGATGTTGCTCGGAGCCGAAGGGCCTGGCCTTTCCCCCGACGTTCTCCGCCGTACCCCCAGCCTACGCATCGCCATGGCGGCCGGATTCGACTCGTTGAACGTCGCGACGACGTCGGGAATCGTGTTGCATCATCTGACAGCGGCGAGGGAATGACCCAAAAAGCGACATCTTGGGCATCTCGCTACTTATCCAAACCGGACATTATTCCTTCTCTCTCCATGCATTGTATCACTAATTGGTCGGCGCTTGCCCCGGTGACCAGAAAAGCCGGTTCACCATCACTGCCTCGAAAAGCTGAGACGATAGATGTTCGTTCAGCCAGCGTTTGAGGTGCGGCAACGGCAGCGCGTCGAACCACGCGCGGTTGACGGCGGCGAATTGTCGGATGAACGGAATGATCGCAGCATCGGCAAGTCCCCTCGCCGACCCGCACAACTGGCCTTTAGTTGCGAGACGGTTATCGAGCTCACGAAGAAACATCGATCCCTGGTCGCGATGCCCGGCGGGATCGGAGTCATGGCGTTCCGGATACTTGTAGCGATCGAGCGCCTCCTTGAATGGCCCATCGTTGAAAGCGATCAGCGCGGGATCGTCACGCGCCAGCCAATTCTCCGGGTCGCGAGTCTCAAGCGCCCAGCGCATGATGTCCAGGCTTTCGTCGATCACCGCCCCGTCGGGCAGCGCGAGTACAGGCACCGTGCCTTTGGGTGAGGCGGCAAGCAGTGCCTCCGGTTTATCTGCGAGCCTGACTTCGCGTAACTCAACCGATAAGCCACTGATCGCTAACGCCAGCCGTGCCCGCATCGCATAGGGACAACGGCGAAAGCTGTAGAGAATCGGATTAACGGTCTTGATCATCTGCCCTAAACGCCGAGGCCATCGCGCGCCCATCCAACGATGTGGAAGCGCGCTCCTAGCGAACCTGGCCTGACGGATCGCTGACAAAAAAGCCGGATTACCAAATAGGCCGCCGATGCATCGGCTCCAATATCACGTTTCCGCGCAAGCTCCTGACGCCAGGAATGCTCAAAAGTGTTGCCGCACGTCAGCGCTATTCGCGCCATCCTGTGTGCCGCGTTGACAGCGCGCCGTCCGTAACTAAAGTTATGGGCTCAGCCTGCCGACGATCGGTGGCTACGGGACAGAGCGATGCGACTGATCAGCGACCATGTCGTCGAAGGGAATCCCGGTCCCGCATTCCCGCGCGCCTATCCGACGTTAGACGGCGTCGACCTTACCGACCTTCATCGTTTTACAAGCGGCCAGCCTTGGACGGATTTTGCGCGTATGCGCGCCGAGGCTCCGGTCATGTGGCACGATGAGCCGCGCGACCGGCCTGGTTTCTGGGCGGTTACGCGATACGACGACGTCAAGCGCGTGAATGGCAA
Organism: Sphingomonas oligophenolica; assembly: GCF_006438955.1. Taxonomy (GTDB): domain Bacteria; phylum Pseudomonadota; class Alphaproteobacteria; order Sphingomonadales; family Sphingomonadaceae; genus Sphingomonas; species Sphingomonas oligophenolica_A. The sequence goes on from NZ_RCZK01000002.1 coordinate 381,230, forward strand.
TCCCAGGGCGTTCAGTTCGGAACGCGGCGGCATCAACATGGCGCTGCCCCCACCCGAGCGTCGCACCGACCAGCTGTTCCACGCCGCGATGAACACGATGATCAACCTCGACGGCAACCCGCATCGCCAGCTCCGCAAGGAGCACATGCCGTATTTCACCGCGAGCTATATGCGCGAACTCCGCGCCAAGGTCGCCGCCGAAGTGACGCGGCGGCTCGATGCGATGGCACCGCTCGGCAAATGCGATTTCGTCGGCATGTTCGCCGGGCACATGCCGAGCTTTACGCTCTGCGAGATGCTCGGCGTGCCCGAGGAGGATCGCGAGAAATTCATCCGCTGGATCCATTTCCTCGAAATGTCGCTCCAGATCGGGGCCGAGCAGGAGGGCAAGGAACAGGGCGAACTCACCCCCGAGCTGCAGGGGTTCATCGCGATGTTCAACCACAACGTCGCCGAGATGTTCGAATACGGGCGCACGATGCTCCACAAGCGCCGCCGCGAGCCGCAAAACGACCTGATGAGCGCGATCGCGCATGCGCAGGTCGATGGCGAACTGCTCCCCGACGAATATCTCGACGGATCATGGCTGCTGATCGTGTTCGCGGGCAATGATACGACCCGCAACACCCTGTCGGGCGCGATGAAGCTGTTCACCGAAAACCCCGATCAACGCGAGCGACTCAAGGCGGATATGTCGCTGCTCCCCAATGCGGTCCACGAGATCACGCGGATGATCAGCCCCGTCATCTACATGAAGCGGATCGCGACCGAGGATGTCGAGATCGACGGCCAGCGCATCGCGGAAGGCGAGAAGGTCGTGATGTGGTACGGTGCCGCCAACCGCGATGCGTCGGTCTTTCCGGACCCCGACCGGTTCGACATCGGGCGGGCAAATGCCGAAAAGAACATCGCATTCGGCTACGGCCCGCACATCTGCATCGGCCGACTTGCCGCGCAGGTGCAGCTCGAGGAAAGCTATCGCCAAATCTTCGAGCGCTTCCCCGACATCCGGTGGGAGGGCGATTACGACGTGGCGCCGAACAACTTCGTCCACGGCATCCGTCGGCTCGAGGTGGCATTCACGCCCGAGGGCAAAAGCTAATGCTGACTCGCGGCGACGATTACCCGATCCACCAGACCGCCGAGCCGATCGCGTACGCCGGCACCGACCGCAATTTCTACGACCGCTATTTCTTCAACGGTTATCCGGCTGACGATGGCGGCGATGACGACAACCGGATGTTCGCGATCGCATTCGGCGTCTATCCGCAACTCAACATCGCCGATGCCAGCTTCTGCTGGATGGCGAACGGTAGACAGATCAATCTCCACGCCAGCCGTTGGCTCGACATGGAGCGGATGGCGCCGGCGGTTGGGCCGATCCGCGTTACGGTCGAAGAACCGCTTCAACGGCTGCGCATCACGGTCGACGCGCCCGACCAGGGTATCGCCGCCGATATCGTGTTCACGGGCCGTTCCTTCCCCATCGAGGAATCGCGCTTCACGCGCCGCGTCGGCCCGCGCACGTTCCTCGACTATACCCGGCTGACCCAGAACGGCCGTTATTCGGGCTGGATCGAGATCGATGGCGCGCGCACCGATATCGAAGGCTATGTGGGCACGCGCGACCGTTCCTGGGGCGTGCGCCCGATCGGCGCACGCGACGCGCAACTCCCTGCCCCCGCGATGCCACCCCAATTCTTCTGGCTGTGGAGCCCCTGCGTGTTCGCCGACGGCGATCTGTTCTTCCATACCAACGACGATGCCAACGGTCGGCCCTGGAACCGCCGGTCGGTCTGGGCGCCTCTGGGCACCGATGCGGGCGAAGAAGCGCATTTCGCGAGCGCGGAGGCGCGTATCGACTGGGCCGCAGGCACGCGTAACGCCGTGGCTGCCACCATCGCGCTGGACGGCGGCACGCTCGTCTTCGATCCTCAGGCGACGTTCTTCATGATGGGGCTCGGCTACGGTCACCCGGTCTGGGGCCACGGCATCAACCACGGTGAACTCAAGGTCGAACGCGAGGAATTGCTCAGCGCCGACGTCGACCGGACCCAGCCGCATCACTTTCACATCCAAGCCTTGTCGCGCGTGGTCTGGACAGACGCAGGTGGCCGCACCCGGATCGGCCGCGGCGTGCTCGAACAATTGGTGCTGGGCCCGTATGTCCCCGGCGGCTTCACCGGAATGATCGACTGCGCATGAGCATCGACATGCAAATCGCCGCCTATCTGACCCGCGTGTGGCGCGTGCCGGTCACGATCGAACATCTCGCGCGAATCCCGGGCGGGGCAAGCCGCGAAACCTATCGCTTCGATGCGACCGCAGGAGGCAGGATACGCCAGCTGATCTTGCGCCGCGACCCCGTCGGCAGCTTGCTCGACACCGACCGCCAGATCGAATTCGAGGCCTATCGAACCGCCTGCGGGCGCCTCCCCGTGCCCGAGCCGATCGCCTTCGAACGCGACGGTGCAGAACTCGAACGGCCGTTTTTTCTGATGGAGCGGATCGACGGCGGCATTGTGGCTTCTCCGTTCACCGCCGCCCCCTTTGGCTCACACGCCAGCAAGATCGGTGAAGCGTTTTTCCGCCATCTCGGCACATTGGCCGCGATGGATCCCGCCCCGACGCCGCTTGGCGATATACTGGCCGCGCCGGCCCCGTATACCTGCTGGCGGGTGGCGCTGGATCATTGGGCGGGGGTGATCGATGCCGACGAAGCACATCCCCAACCGATCGTCCGCGCCGCGATCCGCCGCCTGCGCGCCCATCCTCCCCCACCCGCTCAAGCGGTTCGCATCGTCCACGGCGATTACCGGTCGGGCAATATCATCCACGATGGAGTGGGTGGCATCCTCGCGATCCTCGACTGGGAAATGGCCCATCTCGGCGATCCGATCGAGGACCTCGGCTGGGCGTTCGATCCCATCTGGAACCATTTCGACGACGGTGTCGTGTGCGGCATGATCCCGCGCGCGAATGCGATCGCAGCGTGGGAGGCGGCGAGCGGACTGACCGTCGACCCGGTGGCGTTACGCTGGTGGTCGCTGTTCAATGCGGTCAAGGGCCAAGCGATCTGGACGAGCGCCGCGCGCGAATATCGCGCTAACGGATGCATCGACCCGGTGCTCGGCATTTCCGGCTGGTACACCGCCCGTCGCCATGATGAAATCATCGCTGCCCAATTGATCGCCTTTGCGGAGGCCACCGCATGACCCCGACTCTGCCCGAAATCCTGCGCGGTAATTTCATGTCACTCGCGCAGCCGCAGACCCCGGATATGGCCGGAGATTTCATGACGTCGCGGATCGGGGTGATCGCGCTCCTCAACCTGCTCGCCGCGCAGGACGCCGAACGCGGCACGGCGGCGATTGTCGCGGAAAACGCCGCTATCGAATCGATGCTGCAGGCCTCCACGACATATGCCGTGGTTTGCCCCGATCCCGCCAATGCGATCACGCCTGCTGCGATCGATGCGCGCAATGCTGCGCTTCGCCGCGCCTTGATAGTGCTCCACACCGCCGTCGAGTCACTTGGCGACAACGATACCGATCGTCGCATTCTCGCGCTCTATGCCCTCATGGCTGCAGGCCGACGGCTGGAGTTGCCACCGCTTCCATAGAGGATGCGGTGATAAATTAATGGCGCGAGCGGTGCGATTAGCGTTCGAGCGTTCGAGCGTTCGAGCGTTCGAGCGTTCGAGCGTCAGGACGCCGTTAGCAGCAATCCGATAGATCGCCGCCATTCCTCCCTCGCGCTGCTAGGGATCAGGAACTCCCAGCCCGCCCGTTCAGCGCGCTGATCGCTGAACATGGCCAGATGTCGGCTCATGGGATCGCTCCGTGGCCCGCTGGGCAATTGAGCATGGGCGTAAACCACTCAGCCGATCGCTTCGACCACTCGTCAGACCGCGCACTCCCCTGCGTCCGGCAACTGACCAAGTCGCTCTTGCGGTGATCCCGACACCGCCTTACACCGATAGCACACTCAAGGGGGACTTGATCCATGCGCGCTACCTTCGTCGCCGCGGTTGCCGCTTCGCTGCCTTCAACCACCGCGCTTGCTCAGGCCCGTGCGACGACCGCACCCCCCCGCCTCCAAGATCGTCCCCGATGCCAACGCGCCCAAGGGCAAGCTCCCCGACGCCGCAATCCCGAAAGCCTATCGCCTCGATTTCACCATCCTGCCCGAGGCGAACACTTTTTCCGGCCATGATGAGATTGACGTCACGCTCAATGCTGCGACCAAATCGCTTTACCTGCACGGCCGCGATCTGACCGTCTCGAAGGTCGTCGCGATGGCCGGCGGCAGAGCGGTTCCCGGGACCTTCACGCAGGTCGACTCCACCGGCACCGCACGGCTCGATTTTGGGCAAGTCCTACCCGCTGGCCCGGCCACGCTCGCATTCGATTATACTGGCGTGTTCGGGGATAGCGCCTCGGGGCTTTTCCACGTCAAAGTCGGCGATGCGTGGTATTCGTGGACGCAGTTCGAGAGCATCGACGCGCGTGCCGCGTATCCCGGCTTCGACGAGCCCGGCTTCAAGACCCCGTTCACTGTCTCGGTTACCACACATCCCGGCCTCGTCGTCGTCGGGAATGCGCCTGAGGCCTCCGTAACGACAGTTGCGGGCGGGATGGAGAAGCACCAGCTCGCCGCTACCAAACCGCTCCCCACCTATCTCGTCGCGGTCGATACCGGGCCTTTCACCCGTCGCACCGGCATGATCCCACCCACGCCCGAGCGCTCCGCGCCGATGCCCTATGGCGCGGTCGCGACCGCGGCGCAGAAGGATAAGATGAGCTATGTGATGGCGGAGACGCCGCGCATCGTTTCCTTGCTCGAAAACTATTTCGGCGAACCCTTCCCGTTTCCGAAACTCGATCAGATCGGCACGCCGATCATGCCTGGCGCGATGGAAAATGCGGGCGCCGACACCTACGGCGACGGCATCATCTATCTCGCCCCCGGCGCGACGACGGGCGAGAAGCAGGAGTTCGGCATGGTCGTCGCGCACGAGCTGTCGCACCAATGGTTCGGCGATCTGGTGACACCGGCGTGGTGGGACCACATCCGGGCAAGCAGAAACTCCGTCAACAGCTAGTTGGTCTGGTTTCGGACGACGCGCGCGATCCCGCGATCCGCGCCACGCTGAAGGCGGCGGGCAACAAATACCTTGCCGGAGACGAAACCGCGCTCGATCCTGCGTTCATCGGCGCTGCGCTCAATGTGGTGGCCGAAGACGGGGGCCTGCCCGCGGTCAAGACGCTGGTCGATCGAGCGCTGGCGAGCGAGAATCCGATGTTCCGGCAAAACGCGCTCGGCGCCGCAGCGGGTAGCGGCGATGCCGACGCAGCGAACTATATCCTGGCGCTGGACGATAAGCGCATGCGCAGTTTCGATCGGATCGGGCTGATCTTTGGGATCGTCGGCAATCTCGACACACGCGATTTAGGCACTGACTGGATCCTAGCTAATTACGAAAAACTCGCCGCCAGCGGAAATGGCGTCTTCATCACCAGTCACCTTCCTCAGGCGTTCAGCGGGCAATGCGGCGCGGACCAGGCGAACCGTATCGACGCCAAGGTTGGCGTGGCGATCCGGAAACTGAACGTCGGACTGCTCAACTACCAGCGCACGCTGGAGGGTATCCGCAATTGCGGCAGCCTGCGCCAAGCCAAAGGGGCTGAAATCGCCGCCGCCATCGCGGAGAAATAGTGATGGTTCATCCACGAGCAGGCGACTCCATCGAACCGAGATGCCCCCAAAAGGATACGATCGATGCGTAAGCTGACCGGCGCGGCGTTCGTGTCGCTTGACGGCGTGACCGGTGCCGACAGCCAACCATCCTCACCCCGCACAAGCCCGATGGAGGCCGAACGCCAGCGCAGGCTGATTGAGGGCACCTGGTAGCAACGGGATCTGCGCTTCATCCCAGTAGTCACAGACGACCCAACTCCAGACGTTCGCGGTCGCTTCTCGGCTTCCCCTTTTCGGCCGTCTGTTCATGTTGAACGATGCCGCCCGAATCACAAAAATGGCCGGTCCCAGAACCTCGTGACGCTTATCAGGTGGTTTACAGAGACGGTTCTCGATGATGCGATTAAAATTGCCCCCAATTGCTACGACTGCAGGCCGAAATTCTGGCGTGGTCCTGAGGCACCTAGCCGCCGGCCGGCAGCAGATCTGACTGTACTCGTCGAGGTCGAGGATTGCCCTGAACTGAAGCTACCCGCCGTGCCCGACGCTGATTGCGAACAATCCGGCCACGCCTGTGGCGTATAGAATAAGAACGATTAGTGAGTCGATTCCCATCCCGAGCACCTGTCGCTTGGGGCGGAAGATCAGGCCCGCCGCATAGACGCACGTCAGCAGAATCCCGAGCCCGGCAAGATAGATATCGCTCGCTTGCGCATCGGGCAGCACCGCCTTGCCCGAGATCAGCACTGCCAGCAAAAACAGCACCGGCAGGAAGGCATTGCCGCCGAAGATGTCGCTGATCGCGAGCTGATAATCCTTCATCCGCACCGATGTGATCCCGGACGACAGTTCGGGCAGCGAGGTCGCGGCGGCGAGGACGGTCGCGCCGAACAGCACGCCACTCAGCCCGATCGACGATGCGATCGCCTCGCCGCTACGCTCGAGCGCGACGCCTGCGACGAGTGTGGCGACCGCCGCCGCGGCGAAGATCAACAGCAGCCGCGTGGCCGACTCGGATCGCGCGGCCGACGCGTGCTGCTTGGAGGTCTGAGAATGCCCCTTAGGTTTTTCCTGCGCGTCCGGGGCATTGCCGCTTCCTTCGTGCCACGGGAGACTGTTCGCGGCGCGGCCCGACAGCCACACGCCGGCGATCCAGATCGCGGCGATCATCACCGTTCCCGGCGTCAGACGTGCGATGATCAGGCTGTTGGGCAGTTGCGTCGCCATGATCGCGACGATCAGCACGGCGATGACGAGCACCGCCTCGATCACCAGCGACAGGCTGGCAGCGCGATACTACATCGGCACCTTTTCCTTCATTGCCACATCCATCGCGACTAGCACGACCGTTTGGATCGCGATCCCGCCGAGGATGTTACCGACGGCGACGCCGACATCTCCTGACACCGCCGCGCTTATCGTAATCGCAATCTCGGGCAGGTTCGTCGCGATCGCGAGGACAACGACACCGCCCAGCGCCTTGCCGAGGTGGAGTCGCGCCGAGAGGATGTCGATTGTGTCGGCGAGTTTGACCCCGGCGAACCAGATGACCGTTGCGCTGGCAACGAAGATCGCGAGCGCAATCAGAGGAGTGGCTGGCATCACAGTGGCATTCTATCATCCGCGCGTGATCCCGCCATGCTGTAAGGCGGGGGCGCCTCGCTCATGTCTCACGCCGCTGCCGCAGCCTGCTTGCGCTACCGCGGTGTCGGTCGAATTCCGCCCGGCGCCCGGCGCTTCGGGCCTTAAGAAGATCATGTCGCGAGAGGATGCCGACCACTTTACTGCTGACAGGATCGACGATGGGTATTCGCCCGATCCCGGTCGCGACCATGAGATCGGCAACCACGCCGATCGGGGTGGCGGGATAGGCCAGAGGGTGAGACGCGTCCGAGAAGGCATCGGCGAGAGTCGCGTCCGGAAGCTCGCCTTGGACTTGCCAGTGCAGCGCATCCGAGCGCGAGACCAGCCCCAACAGGTGCCCGTAAAGATCGACGACTGGATAGCTGCGATGCTCCGCCGTCTCGGCAAAAAAGTCGACTGCGGCGCGCGTCGACATTCCGCCGGGCAAGCACACCGGAGCGTGGGTCATGATCTGCTCGGCCTGGAGGAACTCAAGTGCGTCGACCGTATATTCCTGGAGGATATGGCGGCCACGGCGCGCGATCTTCTCAGTCAGGATCGACCGGCGCATGATCAGGACGCTGACCGCATAAGCTCCGGCAGAGGCTGCGATTGTGGACGGCAGGGCGTCAAAATGGCCGGTCAGCTCGACGACGAAGATCGCGCCCATCAGCGGGGCGCGCATCGCGCCGCTCAGGATCCCCGCCATACCGATCAACGCCCAGAAGCCCGACGCGCCCGGCAACACCTGCCCGGCAAGCGCACCGAGCGCGCCGCCAAGTATCAACAATGGCGCAAGCACCCCGCCCGAGGTTCCCGACCCGAGCGCGACCAGCCAGACGACCGCCTTGACCACCAACAAGGCCAGCACCACGCGCGCCACGAGCGAACCGTCGAGCAACGCCTGGATATTGCCATAGCCCGCACCAAGCACATGCGCGTCGATCAGTCCGCCGAGCCCAACGACCAGGCCGCCGATCGCGGGCCACCACATCCAATGGACCGGCAAATGGTGGAACAGGTCTTCGATCCGGTACAGCAACGCAGACAGGATGGTGGCCTCGACCCCCAGCACCATACCAAGGCCGAGAGCCAGCGCTCCAGTCTCCCAGAAGGCGACGACCGGCACCGCTGCGAACGGAAAGAGCGGCCCGGCGCCGAGTAGGAAGGGGCGAACTGCGATTGCGACCAGAACCGCGACGGCCACCGGCACAAAACTGCGCGGTTTCCATTCGAACAACAGCACCTCGATCGCGAGCAGGATCGCGGCGAGCGGCGTGCCGAAAATGCCCGTCATGCCCGCTGCCGCGCCGGCGACAAGCAGGGTCTTGCGCTCGGCGGCGGTCATGTGGAAGCGCTGCGCAAACAGCGAGCCGATCGCGCCGCCCGTCATGATGATGGGGCCCTCGGCACCGAACGGACCGCCACTGCCGATCGAAATCGCCGACGACAAGGGCTTGAGGATCGCGACCTTGAGCGACAAGCGGCTTTCGCCATAGAGGATCGCCTCGATCGCTTCGGGAATGCCATGCCCCTTGATCTTGTCCGAGCCGTAGCGTGCCATCAGCCCGATCATCAGGCTACCGATGACCGGGATGAGGACGACCAACAAACCGACATGCGCGTCGACCGGATCGACGGCGGCGATCGACAGGCGCGCGAACCAGAACAGGTTGGTGGCGATGGCGATCAGCTTGATCAGCACCCACGCACCGCCCGCAGCACCCGCACCGATGACGATTGCCGCCGCGGCCAGTATAATCATCCGCCGGTCGGCGCTGTGATCGCGCAACGGGCGGAGCGTGGTGTTAGGGGTCGGTCGAATGGACATTGTGGCTCGCACTAAGGAGTGTGGCACATATATCGCAACACGACATACTTCAAGCCAAGGAAAGAGAAGCAGTGCCCAGCGACTCATTGACTGACACCGACTACGCTGCGCTAGCCGACTTTCGGTACGCGCTTCGAGAATTCCAGGCGTTCAGCGAAAGCCGCGTCGCGGAGTTCGGTTTGACGCCGCAGCAACATCAAGCGCTGCTCGCGATCCGGGGCGCAACCACTGATGCAGTAACGATCGGCTATGTCGCTGGCCGTCTTATCTTGAAGCCGCATAGCGCGTCGGGACTGATCGCCCGCCTGGAAACGCTGGACCTGGTCGCGAGGCAACCATCGACAACCGACGGCCGCCGGACGGTGCTCGAACTGACCGCGCGAGCGCAGACGCTGCTTGAGCAGTTGTCGGCCATTCATCGCGAGGAGGTCGTTCGCTTGCGTCCTCTGCTCAAGACCCTCCTCGACGCTTTTCGTTGACCGGGCCCATCGTTTCGACTTGCAGGGAATATCGTACTGCGATATTTTGTGAGAGAAGAGGAAAGGTGTCATGCGCATGATCCTGACAATGGGCTATTCGCTTCTGGCTCGACCAGCACCAGCGCCTGCGGGATCGAGCGCTTTTCGACGTCGCGATCGACAGCAAGCTGCGCGGTTGCGATGTCGTGAAAGTCCGCATCGGCGACATCGTTGCCGGTGGCCGCATTCGGGATCGCGCGATCGTGGTTCAGCAAAAGACGAAACGACCCGTGCAGTTCGAGATCGTCGAGCCTGCCCGTAGGACCCTGTTCGCCTGGCTCGAGCGCCGTGGCGGCACATTGAACGATTTCGTCTTCCCCAGCCGTAACAACTATATGGGGCACATGAGCACCAGGCAGTACGCCCGCCTCGTTCGCGAGTGGATCGTCGGCATCGGCCTCCAAGCCGAGGATTACGGCACTCACTAACTTCGACCCACCAAGGCGTCGATCATCTACAAGGCGACGGGCAACCTGCGCGCGGTGCAAATCCTACTTGGCCATGCCAAGATCGAGAGCACCGTTCGCTACCTTGGTGTCGATGTCGAAGACGCCTTGGAGCTGTCGGAGCGGACCGAGGTCTGACGCGACCGGCGTGACCCAAAGGCAGCCGTTCGCGACCTCCTAATGGTTTCGCAACTTCGGCCTTTTGTTCAGCAACAAGTTACAACGCGGAATCAGCCCCCACTGACCACGCGCTGGCATCGTCGAGGCGCGCGATTTGCGCGAGACCAGAAGCGATCGACGTTAGCTCGCCACCGGAGTCGATCCGGTCGATGCCGAACCGATCGGCAAAGATCGCGCGAACCGCAGGAACAAGCGACGTGCCGCCGGTCAGGAACACACGATCTATCGCCGTCTCGTCGACCCCTGCGGCGGCGAGCGCGCGATCCGCCGTGGCCGCGATCCGGGCGAGATCGTCGCCGATCCAGCGTTCGAACTCGCCGCGGGTCACGTCAGCCTCAATTGCGATGTCGGCGTGCTCGAACGAGAAGGTAGCGTGCTCGTCCGTCGATAGCTTCCGTTTCAACAGATTGACCGCATCGTAGAGCAGCAAACCTAGTTCGTTTTCGATCAGCGCGATCATCCGACCAATCGCGTCGGGATCGAGCGCACTGCGACGCAGGCGGTCGAGCTCCGCCATCGTCCGCCGGTTGCGCATCAGCGCGAGCTTCGACCAGTCGGCAACATCGGCAAAATAGCCGCCCGGAATATCGAGCAGCTTGTCGAACGAGCGATACTGCCCGCCCTTGCCGAGAAACGGCAGCACAAGCTTGTCCACGATCCGCGCATCGAACCGGTCGCCAGCCAAGCCGATGCCCGCATGACCAAGCGGCTTACAGCGCTGATTTGCGCTAGGTGCTGCCACTTGCACGACCGAGAAGTCGCTGGTCCCGCCACCAAAGTCGGCGACGAGCAGCGTCGCCGGCTTAGTTAGTCGCGAGGCATGGCCATAAGCGGCGGCGAGCGGCTCGTAGACGTAGAGGATCTCGGACGCGAAGCTGCCGAACATCGCGTCGTAGCGCGCCCGCGCCAGCGCCTCTTCGGGGCGGGAACCTGCCCAAGTGACCGGCCGGCCGACGACCGCCCGGTCGAGGCGATCGAGCGAGCCGCCTGCGTGGCTCGCCAGTTTCTCCAGGAACAGCTTGCCAAGTTCGTCGAAACGGAAGCGCTTGTCGAACACGGGCGCGGTGTCGAACGAGGCGTTCGCTGCGACCGACTTGAACGATTGGAGAAAGCGGCTGTCGGACGGCAACTCCAGATACTCGCGGATCGCAGCTGGTCCGGCCTCGACTGCGAGACCGCCGCGGGCATCGTCACCCTGCCAGAAGCACAGCGCCGTGCGGAACAGCTCGTCGCCGTTGTCCATCTGTACGAGCATTGGCTCGCCTGTCGGGTCAGCGAGCGCTGCGACCGTGTTGGTGGTGCCGAAGTCAAGGCCGACGGCGCGGCGACTGGTAGCGGTCATAGGGGCGGCTCCAGTAGCGAACGCGGCGGCACGGATTAGCTCGCTTACTCGCCGAAGCAAGACTCCGTTTAATTCGTCGGCGAGGACGCGAGGATCACCGCATTCGCATGAAGAAAGAGAGAGCGCTTCGGGCACTATCCGCGAAGCGGTCGTAGATCGCGCGTGAGACCTCAGCAATGACAGGCTGCCGATCGCGTCCACCGCGAGCGAACACCGCGATAGCCACGCGGTGGCCATCGGGCATCGTGATGATGCCCACATCATTTGTGATACCGTCAAGGGTGCCGGTCTTGTCCTCAACCTGCGTGCCAGTGGGAAGCAGAGCGCGGATGCGGCGCGTGCCCGTCGCGCATCGGCTCATCAGTTCTAAGAGAAACGTTCGGCTTTGAGCCGTCAGAACGGTGCCGTTGTCGAGCTTGCGCAACAGCGTGACCATGGCAACCGGGGTGGCCACATCCCTGCTGTCGGCAAGATGGCCGCGCTCTCGAAGCAACTGGGCGATCGTCCGGTCTACCCGGATGCCGGTCATCCCCTGCGACGACAGCCATCGCTGGAGAGCGACCGGGCCGCCAAGAGTGGCAAGGACTTGGTCGGCCGCATGATTGTCACTGCGGACAATCATCAGCTCCATGACTTTTGCCGCGGAACGGTCAAGGATCGTGTCGCCGAGGCTGCGTCGGCCTTGATCGACCTCGGCGAGATAGGCAGCCGCGATAGCGATCTTAACCGTGCTTGCCATCGGAAACGGGGTATCGCCGTTGATCGCGACGGTAGAGCCATCGCGAAGGTCGAGCGCAGCAATGCCATACTCACCGGCGCGACTCGCGACCAGCATGTTCAGTTCGCGCTCAAGGCCGATGAGCTCCGCAGAGCTTGCAACCGCCGGTGCCGGGACGAGAAAGCTTCCTGCGATACTGGACAGAAGCAGGCGGGAAAGCAGAGATACGCGCATCAATCATCCTTGGGGTATTTCACTTCAGCGACGTGCTCGTTCTAAAAGCGAAAATCTGAACATGCCGTGTTGCCTCCCTCGACTAAACACTTAACCAGGTGTCTTCGCCGCACGAGACACGGCGTCGCAAACCGCCGCCAACGACGGCAGCACCCCCTCGATTTTGCCGGCGGTCGCTGTTGCGTCGGCGATCCTGTGAACACCAATCAGCGTCGCTGCCCGGCCCTCCCGCTGCATGAGGGGCTTAAGGCGACGGAATGATCGCTCGTCGAACAGGCCAAGGATGCAGACAGCATCGGCTTCGCCTTGCTCCAAGCCCGCGGGATTGTCGCTCTGCGTCGGATCGCGCGACTGCTCACGAACCTGGCATCCTGCGCGGTGAAGGAGTTGCGTCATCATCGCGGCGACGGCCGCATCGAGTGGGCCGCGCCCGGGGAAGCACACCACGGAACGTCCGCTGAGATCGTCGCATTTATGGCCGTCGAGGGATCCGGAGGGTTCCTTGTCTGTCGGCGATAAACCCGCATCTGGGTCCTCCGCGTCCTCGTGATCTGCAAGAGCATCCAGCACCTTGAGCGTCGTATCGCAGATCGAGCGCAACGCGGAACGTTTGACAACGCCGCGATCGACCGCCGCTGCTGCGAGCCGCAGGCCGCCCAGCACTACATCGTCATAATAGGTTGCTAGCGTCTGCGTCTCGAGCAGGTCCTCAGCGTATTCGATCGCCTCATCAGGATGGCCGGCCAGCGCACGCTGGTAGAACGTCTCTGCAGGCGACAGCGCTGGCCGGTCGCCGAGCAGGATATCGAAAACCTCGAACGCCGGGATATGTCGGCCGAGGACGACGAGCATCAGCGTCAGCGGCATGGCGAGGACAAGGCCAAGCGGTCCCCATAGCCACGTCCAGAACAACGCGGCGATGACCACGGAAAAAGGGGAGAGACCGGTCGAGTGGCCGTAGAGCAGCGGCTCGATGACATAACCGACAATCGGCTCGACGACCGCGAACAACAGCACGACCCAGATAACCATCGCCCAGCCAGGATCGACCGCAGCAGCAAGCGCCAGCGGACCCACCACGGCGATGAGCGTGCCTACATACGGTATGAAGCGCAGCAGCCCCGCCAGGATGCCCCACAGACCCGGTGAAGGAACCCCGAGCATGAAAAGCCCGACCCAGATTACCGACCCGAACCCGAAGTTCACCATGAATTGCGAGAGAAAATACCGGCTGAGGCGCTTGGCGCCATCGTCCAGGGCAAGAGTGGTGCGATGAAGGTCGGCAGCCCCCATCAGCCGGATCAATCGATCCCGCAGATCCTCCTTTTGAAACAGGATGAATATCGCGACGATAATGACGATTAGCGCCGTCTCGATCGGCGCGAGCGCCGGCACGATATACGCTTCCATTTCTTGAAATGCGGTAAGCGGCGCGTCGTGAACCTCAACCGCGACCGCGCCGCTTGGCGGCGCAGTCGTGAGCGCACGCACGCCCTCGCGTCGCGCGCGCGACGCCTCTCGGCTGCCACTGCCGCCGCTCCTGCTTTCGCTCAGGAGGAATCCAAAACGATGCTGGACGCCGGCTTTAAGGTTCGCCGCCTTGTCGGCGATACGCTCGGAATAGAGCGGCGCATTTTTGCTGAGAGTGGAGGCTTGGCTGACAATGACCGCGCTCGTTGTGGCTATACCGCCGAGCGCCAGCAGGACGGCTACCACTACCGCCGCCGATCGCGGCAATTTCGCTCGGCGCAATCCTGCGACGATGGGAGTAAGCAGAAACGAGAGTAGCACGGCGAGGATGATCGGGATGAGCACCGATCGGCCGAAATAGAGCCCCGAGGTCGCAATCGCAGCGATCAACCACGGAACTAACGGTTCAAGGCCGCGGCGGGTAAAAGTGCGGTAGGATTCTAGCGCCACGGTGCGGTCGTCCCTCCTCCCTGCAGATCAGGCTAAACCCATCAATAGCGAGGAATTAGCCCCGGGAAAGAGGGCCGGGATTGCTCCCAGCCCTCCCCATTCAGACATCCGCCAGGATTCAACGCGCCGGATAACGCGTCCGCTCTTCGACGACCTGATCGTGGGTATAGGCTGGAGCATCCTGATCGAACTGTGACCAGCCGTCTTGCTCATAAGCGTCCCGCCGCGACGCGATATCCACCGGCGCTTGCTCGTCAAGCACCTCGCGAGCACGCGCGACCAACGAGTCTTCGACCCGCGCGGTGACGAGCGATCCGCCACGGCGCACCCCCTCGGCATACACGTGCGCATCGTTTTCGTCGACGCCAGCATGAGTCAGAGCGCCCACCAAGCCCCCTGCTGCTGCGCCAACCGCGGCGCCTCCTGCAGCGCCTACCAGCGTGGCGCCTAGCCAGCCCGCTGCGGCGACGGGGCCGATACCGGGGATGACAAGCAATCCGAGTCCAGCGAGGAGCCCGCCGATTCCACCTACGGTAGCGCCGAGACCCGCGCCGGTTTCGGCATCTTCCTTCGCTGCGGTTCCAGCGGGAAGCCCATCGCTCGCAATCGCATGACCGCCGTGAGCATTGTTTGCGACGATGCTGATATCGTCATGCGACACGCCGATCGACTCCAATTGCCGCACCGCGCGCTCGGCACCCTCATGATGATCGAACAATCCGGTCAATGTCTGGGTCATTAAACTCTCCTGTCATCGCTTGAACAAACTCGCGCAGCGAACAGCGCGGGCGAAGAACGCGCAGGACGGAAATCGGACCCGACAAAACGGTAAAATTCGACGAACAGCTACCCATCTCCGCCGAGCGGAACCAAGAGACGTGCCGTCACCAGACGCCGATGACGCTCGGGAACTTTTTAGAGTGATCAGAGAGTCTTGCCGCCATCACCCTGCGTCGGACCGCCCCAACCCGCGACGTTAATCTTCATGACCAAAGTTTCACGAGACAAGAGCGTCCGGCAGGATCAATCTCCGCCGATCCACCACGCAGATGGCGGAGAACAGGAGAAACTATGAAAGTTCGTTCGATCCTCGCCGCCAGCGCACTGGCGCTAGCATTAACCGCAGCGCCGATCGCGGCGCAGATGGCACCGAAGCCCGCCGCAACGCCGATGGCAACCGAGATGCATTCCTCTTCGATGAAGACCGAGACCCACACGTCCACGCATTCGACGACCAGGCCGCACCGCGTCGTTCACCACCGCATTGTCCATCACCACCGTGCGCACGCGCCAGTCCACATGATGAAGAAGACGACGACCCAAACCACGACGGTCGCTCCGAAAACCGAGTAGCCCTTCATAATTGGCGAGGTGGGCTGGACAACCGCCTCGCCAAAAAGTCGATGATCATGCGGAGAGGCGCTCATCTTCCGGCGTCCACACGTTACTCTTACGTAAATCCCGCGGCGACCCGTTCTTGCGGTCTCTCCTTGCGCGATTTGACCCATTTGTGGACGCTCAGACTGCGCTGACGCCCCCCGAAATCTGCCATTCATTTATTTCGACGGAGGAAAATGCGTGACCGAACGGCTCCCTTCGTGACGGACGGCAGCGCTGCTTTGATATCAGCGTAAATCAACGACTCCGGAACGTCGGGGGCGGCGTGGTGAGCGGAGGACCCGACTTCTCTAGCGCTGGGCGGCGGTCTAAGACGCTAAAAGTCGCCGAAACGCGTGAACCATTTAAGAGTAAAAACTGCATGCGCATGACGATTACCGGAGCGATGGCAGCGATCCTCGCCCTCTCCGCCTGTGGCCCTTCGTCCGATCCGGCGACATCCGAGCGCGAAGGGATGCACTACGCGACCGCCGCGGTTGCGCCAAGTCCCGTTTCGCCGCCTCCATCGAAGGTCATTGCAGTTGCCACCGCAAGCCCGATGCGACCGAGGATGCTGTCCTGTTCATCCGAGATCGGCGCTGCCGCCGCTGCTCGTCGGGTGGCGATATGCCGGAATGTGTCACCCGCGACCCGGCCGCCCTGCAATGCCGCCAATAGCTGTGCGATGATTGAAGACGAGATCGCACGCAGTTGCGCCTTGTTCGATGACAAGGGGTCGTCGATGCCCGGCTGCGTCCCCGCGCCTAATAGCATGGCTGCGGCCGCCGCCGTTGTGCAGCGGTACTATTCAGCGATCAACGCAGGCGATTACAGCGCGGCTTAGGCCCTGTGGGGCGATGACGGACGCCCGGGTCAGACACTGGCAGCGTTTAAGGCGGGTTTTTCCCATACCCGCACCACACACGTCACGATCGGTACGATGGAACCGGGCAGAGGCGGTGTCGGCTCGATCTATCAGCCAGTGCCGGTAACCGTAGACGCGACGCTCGACGACGGCACGCAGCAGAAGTTCCGCGGGATCTACACCGTACGCCGGGTCAACGATGTTGATGGCGCATCCGCCAGCCAATTGCGTTGGCACATCGGCTCGGCCGCGCTAAACCAGATTTCGTCACACTGACATACCGCGAAATCCGGATCGCCGTGCAACAGAAGCCGCGACGACCAGTCGTGACGCAGCCCTTGCCACGGCGAACCGCGACGTCCAAGACCCAGAAGCGGACGCTTGCGGGCGATTGAGCGGTTCCCAGCTGCTGCCATTCGTTCATTCGACGCGCCGCTGCTTTCAAGGTCGCGCATCTGGGCCTCTAGTGAACCTTGCCGGTCGTCGGCGCTTACTCGCATAGAGGTGGCTCGGGAAATCTGAACAGCGGGGATAAGTGGATTGCCGATCTGACCGCGGCCATGTTGGCCGCCCCAGGAGGCAAGATGAGCAAGCGACCCCGCCGGAATCACAGCCCGGCGTTTAAGGCCAAGGTAGCTCTGGCTGCCGTGAAGGGTGAGAAGACGCTGGCCGAGTTGGCGCAGCAGTATGACGTGCATCCAAACCTCATCAACCAGTGGCGATCCCGGCTGCTGGAGGGCGCGGCGGACGTATTCGGATCGGAGCCGGCCGCGAGCGAACCGGCGATCGACGTGA
>NZ_RCZK01000020.1 GCF_006438955.1 Sphingomonas oligophenolica
CCATCAGTATGGACGGCAAGGGCTGCTGGCGCGACAACGTGTTCGTTGAGCGCCTTTGGCGCTCGGTGAAATACGAGGAGGTATATCTGCACGCCTACGCATCGGTCCCCGAGGCCCGCGCCGGCATCGGCCGATACTTCGCATTTTATAATGGCATCCGGCCGCACTCAGCTCTTGGCGGCCGCACGCCCGACCAGATATACTTCGACCAGCCGCTTCTCGCAGCGGCATGATCAACCAGCGGCGATCCACTTATCCAAGCCGCGAGCCTGTGCAGACGACCGGAGCCACCTCTGTCCGCGTCATTCGCGCGGACCTTTTTTGTAAGGTGTGGCGTTTTATCCGTTCAACCAACTAGCGGAGAAATAAGCCAATGACCGATACCAGCCATGACATCCGCACGCTCAACGGCCTGATCGCGACGACGATAGACAGCGTCGACGGCTATACCGATGCTGCCAAGGACGTGAAGAACGGACGGTTCGCGACGATGTTCACCAGCCGCGCCAGCGAACGCCGCAAGGCTGCCACCGATCTGCAGGCGGTCGTCAGCCGCCTGGGGGGCAATCCCGAGGACGACGGCACGATTTTGGCGGGCGCTCACCGCACCTTTCTCGATCTTAAGGCCGCGGTGACGGGGCATGACGACAAGGCGATCGTCAACGAGGTCGAACGCGGGGAAGATCATATCAAGGCCAAATTCGAAGATGCGCTGAAGGACGATGCGCTGGGTGCGGAGGTCAAGACCGCGATCCAGAGCGCATGGACATCGGTGAAAGCGGGTCACGACGAAATGCGCGACCTCAAGCATTCGATGGAAACTAACTGATTTGAGATGGGGCCTCGCTGCTTGGCGGCGGGGCTCCATGCCACGCGCCCGTTTAGACGATGCGGCGCTTTTCCAGTTTCCGGGCGAGCGTACGGCGGTGCATCCCCAGCCGCCGCGCGGTTTCCGACACGTTGAAGCCGGTTTCGGCAAGCACTTCGTTGATCCGTTCCCATTCGATCGTCTTGATCGAAGTCGGCCGGGTGCCGATCGCGACGTCGGGATCGCCGATCGCCATCCCGAACGCGCGTTCGATGTCGTCGGTGTTGGCGGGCTTGGCGAGGTAGGAAGTAGCGCCCAATTTGATCGACTGGACCGCGGTGGCGATGCTCGCATAGCCGGTGAGGACGATGATGATCGTCGACGGATCGTGCGCGTGCAGCGTCTCGACGCAGGTCAGGCCCGAGGAATGCGCGAGCTTCAGGTCGACCACCGCATAGGCGGGGGTACGCGTCGCGAGCAGCGCGTCGGCTGCGGCCGGGCCGTCGGCGACGACCACCTCATAACGGCGGCGCTCGAACGAGCGTTGCAGCGTTCGTGCGAAGGCGGCGTCGTCCTCAACGATCAACAGCAGCGGCTTATCCATGATCGTCCGCCAGACTGATCGCGACGAGCGGGAGCCGCAGCGTGACCTCGGCACCGGTGCCGTCCGAGAGGTTATGCGCCGCCAAGGTGCCGCCAAGCTTGCGCGCGACATTGCCGACCAGGAATAAGCCGAGCCCGCGACCGAGTTCGACCTTGCTGCTGTTGTACGGCTTGCCGAGATTGGCGAGCTGATCGGGGGCGAAGCCCGAGCCTTCGTCGCGAACGCTCAGCGTGAGGGAATCGTCGATACGCGCGAGCGTGATGTCGATGCCTCCAGGCGATACCTCGGCGGCGTTGTCGAGCAGGTTGAACACCGCCTGTTGCAGGACGACGTCGGACGCGATCGGGACATCGGGACCGAATGCATCATGGTAGCGGGCGTGCACGAAATCGCGCGCCGCGGCCCAATCGGCGACGACGCGATCGAACAATGCGCGTACCGTGGTCGCGGCGGACTGTTCGCCCCGCGCATCGCCCGACGACAGCAGGATGCTCGTTACGATCGCCTTGCAACGCTGGACCTCGGCCTGCATCTCCTCGACATCGCGGACCAGATCGGGGTCGCGCGCGATCGCATCGATCCGCCGCCAGTCGCCGAGGATCACCGACAGCGACGACAACGGCGTGCCGAGTTCATGCGCCGCGCCCGAGGCGAGCATGCCGATCCGGACGATATGTTCTTCCTCGTCCGCCTGGCGCCGGATCGCGACCAGATGCGCGTCCTGCGCGCGCAAATTGCCGTTGATCCGGGTGACGAACATCACCAGCAGCACCGCGACGAGCGCGAAGCACACCCACATCCCCTGGATATGGAGCGCGAACAGGCTGCGATCGAAACCGGCGGGGAGCACGATCGGACAATAGATCGCGGTGAGCAGCGCAAAGGCGAAGCTGGTCGCGACGA
This sequence comes from Sphingomonas oligophenolica, assembly GCF_006438955.1. GTDB lineage: Bacteria > Pseudomonadota > Alphaproteobacteria > Sphingomonadales > Sphingomonadaceae > Sphingomonas > Sphingomonas oligophenolica_A. Next base: position 2,316 of record NZ_RCZK01000020.1, read on the forward strand.
CGAGCGCCCAGCTTGACCAGCGAGCGAGGAGGACCGAGCCGAGCACAACCTGGAGCAGGAACAGCGAGACGAAGGGATTGGTCGCGCCGCCGCTGAAGTAGAGCTGTGCCGAGAGCGCGGCGACGTCGAGCAGCAGCGCGCCGAACAGCTCGCCGTTGGTGATGGTGCGGCGGCGGCGCATCAGCGCGATGCTCGCCAGATTGAGCATGACGAGCCCGGCGAGCACACCCAGCATCGCGACCAGCGGCAGCGCGATCCCGAACGCGAATTGGGTCAGCAGGATCGTCGCGAGCTGCCCCGCCACCGCGAGCCAGCGCAGCTGGACAAGCTGGAGCATGTTGTCGTGCCCCGCGCGGTCGCCGACCTGGACTGGGACGGGGACCTGGGCGGCGACGGGTGTCCCCGCGATCATCCGCGCCGCCGGTCGCGGCGGAGCGAGGTGATCCAGTAGAGAAGGCCCGCGGCGGTCATGATCGCCAGCGTATACCATGTGATCGCGTAGACGAGGTGGCTGTTCGGAAACGACACCACCGTCAGCCCGCCGACGGGCTGGCTGGTCGCGGCGGGTGCGGCATCGGCGTCGATGAAATAGGGAGCGAGGCGGAGCCGATCGGCGTGCGCGATCGCGGCGACGTCGCGCGAATACCAGCGGTTTGCGGCGGGATCGTTGTGGCGCAGGAAACCCCCGCCGGGTTCGGTCAGGCGGAGCAGCCCGGTGACGGTGACCACCCCCGGCGGCGGCGCGGGCGGCGCGCGACCGGGCACATAGCCGCGGTTGATCAACACGGTGCCGTTGGGACTGGCGAGCGGGGTCATGACCCACCAGCCCGGCCCGCGCACCGTCGACGCCTGAACCAGCGTGTCCTTGTCCGCGAGATAGCGCCCGGTCGTGCGGACGCGGCGGTATTCGTCGTCCTTCCCCGCGGTGGTGGGGGCGGGCACCGGCGCGGCGTGGATCCGCGCGTCGACCCGCGCGATCAGATCGAGTTTCCACGCGCGCCGATGGACCTGCCAGGTGCCGAGCGCGATCAGCCCGAGAATCGCGGCGATCCACGCCGCGCCAACCACGGCACGCAAGACGCGGGTGCGCGTCACCCCATGTCGCTCGCGGCCTGCATCGGCATCATGTTGGCGTTCATATGGTACATCACCCAGAGCGAGCCGCTGAGCGCGATCCCGACGATGACGATCGTGAACAACAGCGCCATGATCGACCAGCCCCCCTCCGCACGACGGTTCATGTGGAGGAAGAAGATCATGTGGACGACCATCTGCACCGCGGCGAACGCCATGATCAGCAGCGCGGTCGCTTGTTTGCCGAGCGTCAGCGTCATCACCAGCCAGAAGGGGATCGCGGTCAGCACCGCCGACAGCGCGAAGCCTACCCAATAGCCCTTGCGCGAGCCGTGCGATTCCTCGTCGTCGTGCGCGTGGTCCTGCGGACCAGCCTCGACATGCCCAGCAGTGTGTAAGGAGGGGGGGCTCATCGCAGCATTCCCATCAGATAGACGAAGGTGAAGACCCCGATCCAGACCACGTCGAGGAAGTGCCAGAACAGCGACAGGCACATCAGTCGCCGCCGGTTGGCGGGGATCAGCCCCTTCATCTGGACCTGCACCATCAGCACGACGAGCCAGATCAACCCGAAGGTGACGTGGAGCCCATGGGTGCCGACCAGCGTGAAGAACGACGACAGGAACGCGCTGCGCTGCGGCCCCGCGCCCTCCATGATCAGGTGGGTGAATTCGTAGAGTTCGATCCCGATGAAGGCGAGGCCGAACAATGCGGTCACCGCGAGCCAGCCTTGAGTCGCGCCGCGCCTGCCCTCGGTCATGCTCAGCATCGCGAAGCCGTAGGTGATCGAGGAGAACAGCAGCATCGCGGTGTTGACCGCGACCAGCGGCAGTTCGAACAATTCCTTCGGCCCCGGCCCGCCCGCGTAGCTGGTGCCGAGCACGCCATAGGTCGCGAACAGCATCGCGAAGATCAGGCAATCGCTCATCAGGTAGAGCCAGAAGCCGAGCATCGTGCTCGACCCTTCGGGGTGGTGCGGTTCCTCGGCTAGATGGAACTGGTCGCGGTCGAGCGGGACGACGGGGGCGGTCATGCTGCTGCTCCCACGAGGCGGGCGGTGCGGGCGTCCTCGATCGCGGTGACCTCGGTCGCGGGGATGTGGAAATCGCGCTTGTAGTTGAAGGTATGCCCGATCGCGACCGCGAGGATGCCGACGAAGGCAAGCGCGGCGAGCCACCAGACGTACCAGATCATCGCCACCCCGAACGCGACGCTGAGACCGCCCAGGATCATCCCGGTACCGGTGTTGCTCGGCATATGGATATCGGCATAGCCGTTCACCGGGCGCTGATAGCCGCGCGCCTTCATGTCCCACCACGCATCATTGTCATGGATGACCGGGGTGAACGCGAAATTATAGTCGGGTGGCGGCGAAGAGGTCGACCATTCGAGCGTGCGACCGTTCCACGGATCGCCGGTCGGATCGCGCAATTGCTCGCGGTCGCGGATGCTGACGTAGAACTGCATAAGCATCGCACCAATCCCGATCGCGACCAGGAACGCGCCGAACCCGGCGATGATGAACCAGATCTGCAGGCTGGGGTCGTCGAAGGTGCGCAACCGGCGCGTCACGCCCATCAGCCCCAGGACATAAAGCGGCATGAACGCGAAATAGAAACCGATCACCCAGAACCAGAAGCTGACCTTGCCCCAGAACTGGTTGAGCTTGAACCCGAACGCCTTGGGCCACCAGTAATTGATCGCCGCGAACGCGCCGAACAGCACGCCGCCGATGATCACGTTGTGGAAATGTGCGACCAGGAACAGCGAATTGTGGAGCACGAAGTCGGCGGGCGGCACCGCGAGCAGCACCCCGGTCATTCCCCCGAGCGTGAAGGTGATCATGAACGCGACCGACCACATCATCGGCAGTTCGAACCGCACCCGGCCGCGGTACATCGTGAACAGCCAGTTGAAGATCTTCGCGCCCGTCGGAATCGAGATGATCATCGTCGTGATCCCGAAGAAGCTGTTGACGCTGGCCCCCGATCCCATCGTGAAGAAATGGTGGAGCCAGACGAGATACGCGAGCACGGTGATGACCAATGTCGCATAGACCATCGAGGTGTAGCCGAAGAGCCGCTTGCCCGAGAAGGTCGAGACGACTTCGCTGAACACCCCGAACATCGGCAGGATCAGGATATAGACCTCGGGGTGGCCCCAGATCCAGATCAGGTTGACGTACATCATCGGGTTGCCACCCAGCGTGTTCGTGAAGAACGCGGTGTCGGCGTAGCGATCGAGGCTGAGCAGCGCGAGCACCGCGGTGAGCACCGGGAAGGCGGCGACGATCAGGATGTTGGTGCACAGCGCGGTCCAGCAAAAGATCGGCATCTTCATCATCGACATGCCGGGCGCGCGCATCTTGACGATCGTCGCGATCAGATTGACGCCGGACAATAGCGTGCCGATACCCGCGATCTGGAGCGACCAGATATAGTAGTCGACTCCGACCCCTGGGCTGGCGCCGATCCCCGACAAGGGTGGCATCGCGAGCCAGCCGGTCTGCGCGAATTCGCCGACGAACAGGCTCATCATGACGATCGCCGCGCCCGCGCCAGTCATCCAGAAGCTGAAATTGTTGAGGAACGGGAACGACACGTCGCGCGCGCCGATCTGGAGCGGGACGACATAGTTCATGAGGCCCGTCACGATCGGCATCGCGACGAAGAAGATCATGATCACGCCGTGCGCGGTGAAGACCTGATCATAATGATGCGCGTTGAGATAGCCTTCGGACCCGTTGAACGCCATCGCCTGCTGGGCACGCATCATGATCGCGTCGGAGAACCCGCGGAGCAGCATGACGATGCCGAGGATCATGTACATGATCCCGATCCGCTTGTGGTCGACCGTGGTGAACCATTCCTTCCACAGGTAACCCCACAGCTTGAACCAGGTCAGCGCGCCCAGCAACGCCGCGCCGCCCAGCGCGACCGCGACGAAGGTGGCGACGACGATCGGTTCGTGGAGCGGCAGCGCCTCGATCGTGAAGCGACCGAGGATCGGGCTGACGGTGGGGATCGAGGGGGTCATCGGCAGGGCCATTTCAAAGCGGGCGCTTGGCGGGAATATGCTGGGCGTCGGGGGAGGACGGCCCACGCTGGGGAATCGCGGCGGGATTGGCAGGGGGCGGCCCGCCCGCATCAGTACTGGTGAGCGGCGATTGCGGGCGGGGGCCGATCGGCGTGGCGCGGCCCTTCTCATCCGCCATCGCGGAGGGGTCCGCAGCATCCATCTTCATCATGCTGCTCATGCAGACTGATCCGGCGATCACGCAGTGGTTGACGATGGCGTGGAACAATCCCGGCGCGACGCGACCGAAGCGCATCACCGGCGCGTTGACGGTCGGCTTTTCGAGCGTCAGATAATTGGCGCGGGTCAGCGGGGTCGCCGACGCCTGATTGCGCGCGACCCAGGCGGTGAACCCGGCATCGGTCATCCCGTAGAAGCGGAACCGCATCTGCGAAAAGCCCGCGCCGCTGTAGTTGGACGAGAAACCCGCGTAATTCCCCGGGCGGTTGATCACCGCGTGGAGCTTCGTCTCCATCGTCGGCATCGCGTAGATCATCCCAGCCAGCGTCGGGACGTAGAACGCGTTCATCACCGACGACGAGGTAAGGCGGAATTCGATCGGGCGATCGACCGGCGCGGCGAGTTGGTTGACGGTCGCAAAGCCGTATTCGGGATAGATGAACAACCATTTCCAATCGAGCGCGACGACCTGAACCTCGAGCGGCTTGGCATCGGCGGGAACGGGGCGGCCCTTCGCGATCCGCCCGATCGGGCGATAGGGATCGAGCAGATGCGCGCCGGTCCACGTCACCGCGCCAAGGCAAATGACGATCAGCAGCGGCGCCGCCCAGATCAGGAGCTCAAGCTGGGTCGAATGATCCCAGTCAGGTTCGTAGCGCGCCTCCTTGTTACCCGCGCGGTATTTCCACGCGAAGATGCCGACCAGCGCGATCACCGGGATCACGATCGTCAGCATCAGCACCGTCGCAAAGATGACGAGGTTGCGCTGTTGCAGCGCGACGTCGCCCATCGGGTTCATGACGACCATGTCGCACCCGCCGAGCAGCGTCAGGGTGGCGAGCGCGGGGATGACGTGCAACGCGGTGTGCGCAGGACGCGAGCGCAGCGCGGCGCGCATATGGCGTACGGATGGTCCGGGGACTGGCATGGCGATGATCTAGGCCAAAATGCTGCGTTGCGACATTGGACATTTTGTCCAATGTCATCGGCAGCGTATATAAGGCACATGACGCATCGTGGCCGATCGAGTTCCCCGGCCCAGGAAGACCGAGCTGATGACTGCCCCCACCGGCACCTATGCCCCCGCTGCCGCCGATTCCGGTTCCCAACAGGCCGAGCACGACGCGCGCGTGATCAACGCGCGTGACGGGGCGCGTAACGGGCAGCGCCACGGCGAGATTCGACCCAGCGAAATCGCGATCGGGGTGATCATCGGCCGCACGTCCGAATTCTTCGATTTCTTTGTGTATGCAATCGCATCGGTGCTGGTCTTTCCCGCGCTGATCTTCCCCTATGTCGACCGGCTTACGGGCACGTTGTATTCGTTTGCGATCTTTTCGCTCGCCTTTATTGCGCGGCCGATCGGGTCGCTGATCTTCCTCCGAATCGACGCGGCGCTCGGGCGGGGTACGAAGCTGACAATCGCGTTGTTCCTGCTCGGCGGGTCGACCGCGGCGGTCGCGTTCCTGCCCGGTTACGAGACGATCGGGGTATGGGCGGCGATCCTGCTCGGCATTTTCCGGATCGGGCAGGGCATCGCGCTCGGCGGCGCGTGGGACGGGCTCGCCTCGCTGCTCGCGCTCAATGCGCCTGAGAACCGGCGCGGCTGGTACGCGATGATCCCGCAATTGGGCGCGCCGCTCGGGCTGATCGTCGCGAGCGGGCTGTTCGCCTTTTTCCTGACTTCGCTGTCGTCGGCCGACTTCCTCGAATGGGGTTGGCGCTATCCGTTCTTCGTGGCGTTCGCGATCAACGTCGTCGCGCTGTTCGCTCGGCTGCGGATGGTGTCGACGCCCGATTACACCGCGCTGTTCGAGAGCAAGGATCTCGAACCATCGCGGGTCGGCGACACGTTGAGAAGCGACTGGCGCAACATTGTGATCGGCGCGTTTGCGCCGCTGGCGAGCTTCGCGCTGTTCCACATGGTGACAGTGTTCCCGCTATCCTGGGTCACACTGTTCACCGCGCAGCGCCCCGCGCGGTTCCTGATCATCGAAATCATGGGCGGTGTCGTCGGGCTGGTCGCGGTGGTCGCATCGGGGCTGCTCGCGGATCGCGTCGGGCGGCGCTATCTGCTCGGCGTGTCGGCGGCGGGAATCGCGGCGTTCAGCGGCTTCGCACCGCAACTGCTCAACGGCGGCGATGTCGGCGAGATCGTGTTCATGGTGGCGGGGTTCGCGCTTCTGGGGATCGCGTTCGGGCAGTCGTCGGGCGCGGTCGCCGCCAATTTCGCGACCGCGCGGCGCTATACCGGGGCGGCGCTGACGTCGGATCTGGCGTGGTTGATCGGCGCGGGATTCGCGCCGCTGGTCGCGCTGCTGCTCGCGAGCCGGTTCGGGCTGCTCGCGGCGGGAGCGTATCTTCTGTCGGGTGCGCTCGCCACGCTGGTGGCGCTGGGGATCAACAAGGAGCTCGGGCGGCGGCTATCGTGATCGCCGCGTAACTGGTCCGCTGCGTAAGGGGCAGGCGGTGATGGAGGCCCGAGCCGGAATCGAACCGGCGTGCAAGGATTTGCAGTCTTGATACTGGCAGTTCCGGGGCGTTCCGAACGATACCTAGCACCTTGATTCACAAGCGGGTTCACGGCACGTTCCCCTTCCCGAATGTTCCGCGAACGTCTGTGTAATTCCGGGCGCAATCACACACGAATTACATCGGGCGCGCCGTAGGAGGCAGGCGATGCAGACCTATCTGGTGCGTTTGAATGAGGCCCAACACCATCCCCGTGAGATTGTTGGAATTTTTGCGGCTAGCAGCGACGAGCATCTAGCGGACATGATCGACGAGTGTTGCGACGTGGACTCCATCGAGATTGCCGACCTTGGGGCAGGGGGGCTTTATTGGTCAGGACCGGTCGAGGTCACACTTCCGTTGACCTACGATAGCGAAACCGGAGACGGGCTCCGCTTGCCTCCCGATCCGAGCATAAGCGAGGACTGGCATCAGATATTCTACGACGCGGACACGTTCTGGCGGGCGCTTGAACCGGTTTAATCCGCTCGTGACCACGACGGCACGCTTGACCGGGGACGCGCGCCGCACGCGCTGCATCGATACCGCTCACGCACCGCTGGCACCTTCTCCCGGGGGGATGCTAGTCGACTTGCGGCGTTGCGGAAATATTAAGGTTTCGGATCGTTATAACCGGTGATGCGCTTCATTGCCTTTGCCCTCGTCAGCATTTTAATGCTCTCGTCGGCGGTGGATCATGCCGATCAAGTTACGTCCCCGATCCTCCCTCTTCGGGAAGAAGCGCTCAGCAACGATACCGTCGTGTGTAGTGCGTGCGATGCCTCTCCCAACGCGATAGCCGACCCGATCAATTCGTCGGCTGTCGATCTCACGGAATTTACCCAGAGCTTGGCTCAAAGTGGGGTGAAGCCCACCGTTGGATTTTTCCCGTCCCAAAAATATTGGGCTCAGGACGCCAATGCGGTCGAGGTTGAACGCCGTTGAACTTGATCCGCAAGCCTAACTGTATAACACGGGCGCGCAACTGATGACCCTGAGATCGGTGCCCCGTCTGGTCGTAGTGACATGTTACTGTCCCAGACGAGGCACCGCGGGCCCGTCGCCGTGACGATACCCACCGCTGACGCTAGGTGATCAATTGCTAACCCTGCGTAAATCTTGTCGACGGCTCGCGCGGATCAGCGCGGCAATCAGATCTAGCGCCCTCCTGGGGACCGATCGGGTTCTCCGCAGCGCAAAGTTAGAACGCTCGCTCGCTGCCCGGCGGTAGAGCGCGCTAAGGCGATCATCGTGTGAGAGGTCGGAAATGCGCGGAGGCGCGAGATTTGCCTTGTTCATTTTTGCTCTCAGGTTACGGACGCCCGCTACGATCAACCGATGATGGGGGAACACCTCTGTGTCCGGTCCGATCTATGCGTTACCGGTCGACAATCGCCGGTGGTCGCCTTTGTTCCGACTCCCGTCTCCGCTGGGGAGCAGAATCACGCTCCGCTGCCGCTCATTGAGACAAGTGCCGCGCGCAATGCCATCACGCGATCACGTGACGACGCCTCCAGTCTTCCCCACGCGAGCGCCGAGCGGTCGCATCCCCTCTCGATCCATATGCGCTCCGCCAAGCCATCCAGTTCCTGCACGGTGGGCGACCGGCCCGTCGACACGCAATCGATCAGCACAACGGACGTTGCCTGACATGTCGCGTCCAACCGGCTCGGACGATACTGGCGCTGAGCCGCGCATATCATTCTATTCGTATCCCAGAACGAACCTCCCTGCGTTAATCCTCGCAGCACACCGATTCGCAACGCTCCCCGGTTAACGCGGTGCGGTGCTCAGCTTTCTCGTCCTGTCAGACATCGAGACCAAGGCTCGGGGGCAGGCGCAGCTAGCGGCGCTTGCGACATGCGAAGAGGTGCGCCGAATGCATGAGCAGCTCGAGCAGTTCTATCGCACCCCGCTGTGTGTCAGACTAACCGCAGATCGGCTGGCATCGTCGCGGGAGCGGTGAAACGATATTCATTTGACCGCGAAGGGGATCGGCATAGACTGTCCATGTCGCCACGGAACATGGAAAACACCATGCGAAACCGTCTTCTCGCCGTCGCCTCGGCCCGCATGGTCGCCCATTCTGTACCCGCGCCCTGTGCTGCTGATTGAAGAAGGTCCTCGTTGTACATTTCTGCATCCCAAGGTCAGACCATCGTCGACAGCTATGATCTTATCCGAGCTCACGAGGTAAATTATTCTCAGATTTTTTATGACCGCTTGCTGCACGATCACCCGTTCGCGCGAGCTTTGTTTCCCGACGATATGACACATCAAGTCAATGTATTCCGGGAAATGATAGATGCGCTGGTTAGCCAGATAGACGACTTGTCGGCCCTACAGCCTTCCTTGACGGATCTGGCGAAACGGCATGTCGCTTACGGCGTTAAGGCATGGCATTACGAAGTAGTCGGGGAAGGGCTTATTGGCTGTTTCAGCGATGTCCTCGCCGATCGATTCACGACCGCCATGCGTGAAGCGTGGGAAGCCCTCTACTCAGCGACTGCTGGCGCGATGATTGCGGAGGCCTATCCCAAAGAGCAGAGTTCGTAGTCCTCAGCGCTAGACGAAGCCATCGAGAGCACGGTTAATTCACGTTTTGGTTATAGGGCGGAGGCTGATCAACCCGAGTAGCCTGTATGTTCATGCGCAACCGTCCGAATGCGTCAGCCTCGACTGTGCTGGCGGAGCCCGCCGAGGGAATCGGGTACGACGTGCTCCGCTTCCTCAACGAGCAGGGTCTCGAACACACTCCCATCAATTATGCATTGATATGGCGCCTCAAGGCCGACCGCCGCAGCCTCACCGCCATAGCGGTCGACAGCATTCTGATGGATGGCCGAATGCTCACCCAGGCCGACGTCGATCGAATCACGGCTGCAGAAGCCAAGCGCGGGAATGCGGTCGATTCCGCCGAGGACCGCGATCGAGAAGCGCTTCGACATCAGACCCTGCGTCTGGCCGATCTCACCGCTGATGCCACTGCTCAATCGTCCGAGTTTGGCCGAGATCTCTCGACCGGCCTCTTCCATCTCGCAGGTGGCCCCGACTCGATTGAGAAAATCGTCACCGCGATGGTCCAGCGGACGCGCGGCATCGAAGCCCAACTCACTGCTGCCTCGCAGGAGATCGAGGAGCTTCGAGAAGAAGTCGAAACGATACGGGACGACGCACACAGGGACGGGTTGACCGGACTCTTGAACCGGAGGGGTGTTCTCCAGGAACTGGAGCCGCGGCGGCGCTCCGCCGCGGGTGTGCTCGCCATGTGCGATGTCGACCATTTCAAGTCGATCAACGATCGCTTCGGTCATGGCGTAGGCGACCGGGTGCTCAAGGGCGTCGCCGCCTCTCTCTCAGAAAGCATGGGTGTCCACGTCGTCGCGCGATGGGGCGGCGAAGAATTTTTGATCATCGCCGATGGCGTCGACACGATTCAATCGACGAGACTGCTCGAACAGGCTTGTCAGGACCTGGCCGCCCGGTCGTTCAAACTGCGCGAGACGGATGAGCCACTGGGCACCGTCACTGTGTCCATCGGCGCGGTATCGCTCATCGGACGGTCGGTCGAGGACGCGATAGAAGCCGCCGATCGAATGCTTTACACCGCGAAACGCGAGGGCCGAAACCGGGTCGTCATCGACAAAACTTCGGGACCGGCGGCGTAAAGCATATGCGTTTATGGAAGTCGCTTGAATAAGCCGCCGCCCAGCACGTCCAAGCCCATTACCTCGAGCCCGCGCTTCCCGTCCTGCTCGCGGACGACAAATGCCCGCCCCTTCGGGCGCAGCTCGACCGGATCGAACCGGTTATCCATCAGCTTCGGATTGAGCCAGCCGCCGCCGAAGCGTTCGAACAGGGTTTCAGGCTCACCGCGGTTGCGGGCGCGGTTGCACATCTACCCGAGCCGCGGCCAGCGATGCCTAGCAGCGACACGACGCAAGGCGACACTCCCGCCAACAATGCTGGCGAGCAATGCCGCTATCACAACTAAACCCAGTTCCTGTGCCATGTCGATGCCCTGGCGGCGCCGTCCCCACGGAGTCGCCCTCGGCAGTCTACTAGCAATGGCCCCGCCGGGTGAGTCCCAAACGGAGACGATCATCAAAATTCGGCGCTTTGACGGGCTGCGGTCGACGTTCAAATTATGCGAGCGCCCCGGCGGACCTTACTCCCTTTTGGTGCCATCGGGGCGCACTCTGAGATCGGTCAATTTGGGAACTGGTGTCCACCGCGCCATCAGGGCGCGAACCAAGCCACCATCCCGGAAGTACGCCTTGTGCCATTGCGCGCCGCGCCGCTTCTCCCGTCGGTCAAACCAGAAATAGGCTATCGTTGCCGCCACGAATATAAGTGCGAGCACCGCGAAAATGGCCTTATCGGAAGCGCTGAGATTCAGCATCAGAGGTCCAATCCGCGTCGCTCTATTTCGGACAGCAGTTCGCGCGCTCGCGGCCCTTCACCATCGGTTTGCTCGTAGGCGGTCAGCACCGCAGCATCATCCATCTCGGCAACAGGCTGGCGTCGTTCGCCGACCCTGCGGTCTTCGTTCGAATAATACGGATCATCCGCTTGTCGGCGATCGGATGCGCGTCGATCATCATTATCTGACATCGATACCCTCTTAATCCGACTCCGCACCAGGACGGGCCGGAAGGACAGCATATCCCAATGAACGATGGGCGCTAGATGTCCCGTGGCATAGGTAGCGCTTGCGCCATCAGGTCACGGATCAACGCGCTACGGCCAGCGACGGCGTATCAGTGAGCGTCGTGAGGGTCAGCGACCGAGGGCGTCGCACCGGCACGCGGCATGGATGGCCTCGCATCCTGCGACGGCGAAGTCTGCGCCCGCGCTTCAAGCGCACTCACCCTCGCGTTGAGGACGGCAACTTCGCTTGCGTCCATCTTCGCTGACAACGCGTCGACCTGATTTTCCAGCGCCGAGATACGCGCATCGGTCGCGTCGTGCTGTACGTCACCCATGATTGCAGCAACTTGCGCGCGACCCGCCGCATCTGGTTCGACCGCCTGGGCGTTTACGGGGTCCGCGGCGCGCTTCTCACAGGCGCTCAGCCCTAAAATTAGCAGCGCTGGCAGAACGGTTTGGCGATACGTCATGGGTCGATTTAGATGGCGAAAGCGTCATTGCGCAAGAGCGAGAGGCAACGTCAGCCCGCCTGCCAGAGCAGCGAGCTTACGAGCCGGTTCGCCTATCGTGCGACAGGGGTCGGGTGTATGACCAAGGGGAGATGAGGGCGTTCACATCCTTTCTGGCCACGATGCGCCGAGCCGCGGTGCTAGTCATCTACGCGCCCTTCCTGCTGGCGCTGGCGATCGTCATTTATTTGGTGGTCATATGGCCCAGGAGCCGGTTTGTCCGCGATCGAAGCGACCGCACGAGCCTGTCACCAGTCGATTAGCTCACGGCTGGACCACGAATCCTGGCGGCGGTGGCGGGATATTCGGTCCACGCCGACCCCGGGTTTTTCCACCCTTCACCCCGCGGCGCGCTTTTGCGATGACGCGATGCGCTATCTCCTGCCGTGTATCTGCGTCGCCTTGCGCCCATGCTGGAGTCGTCGTCGCCTCCAGCATCGCATTGCGCACCGCAGGACCAGCAGCCGCCCGGTACCGATTATAGTCTATCGCGCTCATATCGCCGCGGCTTGGCTGTCCCAAGGTGACGCCGTTCGCGATCATGTCATTGACGACGGGATCACGCCTCGCGGTGGAGGTCCAGATTGGCGAGATGATGTCCGGACCCAACCCACCCTCTGCGGTTATCGGTTTGCCGAACACATCGAGCGCAGGCGGTAGACTCGACGATAGGCCGGGGATGCGCGAGCGAATGCGATCAATCGGCCCGCGTGCTTCGCGCAGGATCGGATCGTTCACCCGCGCCATCTGGGCAACCACGTTCGGCACGGCGATGCCGCCCGCCGTGCGCGACAGGAAGCTTTGCAGATAGCGGTCGGGATCGTTCACCGCTTCCAGGCCCGCACTCAGGCCCGAAAGCCACGTCTTCGACGACAAGTTGTTAACGACCGCGGCGGCGACCAGCATGGCGGAGTGCTCCCGCTGCTTGTCGGTCATGTGCTCGCCCATATCGGCGATGTCCGCGACCGTCCCGATGGTGGTCGAGAACGGATCAAGCCGGGTGTAGCTGTAATAGCGATCCCCAACCTTTAACGAATAGGGCTGCCAGCCGTCCGCCAGCATCAGGCGGCGCGCGTTGTCGTCGGCAGGCCCACCGCCGGTGATCTTCCCCGCAAGAGCCATCTCGTACATCGCCGCGCCGAACCCGGTGCCAACCATCATTCGCGCGAGAGCGAGATCGCGGCTCGCACCACCAGCCGCAACTTCCTTGCGCCACTGGCGCATCATGGGCGCGATAGGCGAGCGTTCGGCGGCAAATGAGAGCAAGTTCACCGGCGTGCGGATGAACGGCAACAGCAGCTTGGCGATCGGGTGACGCTGTGTTCCCCGGCTCACGCCCGCGGCGAAGCTGTCGGTCGGTAGCGGACGCTGGAACGTGACGTAGCGCCCGTAGTCCATCGCGCGTTGAAGCATGCCGTCCGAAGGGTTGCTCGCCAGTTCAGCGGCACGAGCCTTCGCGGCATCGCCCTTCAAGCCTTCGCTGCGCGCCTTGCGAACCGCGAGCCCGGATAGCTCCATGCGGCGGGCAATACCCTTGAACAGCTCATCCTCCGCGGACAGCAACCGGGTTGGCGTCCGGATGACGGAGCCCAGCTTGCCGCCGATCGCGTGCATCTGTTCGGTCTCGACCTTGGTAATCGGGTCGGAACTGTGGCCGGTGACGAACGAACGTGCCGCCTCGCGCATCCCCTCCCGCGTCCCCTGGAGCAACCCCGTTGCCCGTGCGCCAAGCTCGGAGAACAATACCGCGTCGGTTTTACGCTGGTTGGGAATCGCGCGACGGATCGCACCGACGCCAGCGGCGACGGCGTGCTCGGGAACCTGCGCCAGCGCGGTGAGGGTATTGGACAGGATATTGACCGCGTGCGTCTGCGGACCCGACAGCAGCGAGTTAATGTAAAGCTCGACCGCCTTGTCCCGCCAGCGTGGCAGGAGCGAGCGGAGCGCGAACTGATTGATCCCGCCAGGACCGACCCCGACCTTCTCCAGCTCGACTAGCTTCTCGGCTACGTCCTTCATCCGGCCCGACCCGCCGAGCACGTCGCCCAGCGCGGACGCGGTGCGGGCGTCGCGGCTATCGGCCACCATGCGGAACGATTGCAGCAGGCGACCAGCTTCCGCCGTCATCCCCGATACCTGTTCCTGAATCGCGGCGTGCCTGATCCACGCGGACTTGAACGCGGCTTCCAGATCGTCGCCGGGATTGTCGACCCGCGCCATGCGACGAGCGAGATTGACCATCTCGGTTCCCGACTTGGCGAGGAACTGACGCGCCGCCAGCGCCTGTTCGGCATTGAACGCCTCGCCCTTGCGACGGGCGAGCAGATCGCGCGTGGTCATCCCCAGATCGTCGGCAAGGTTCTTTGTCTCGGCGTGCGTGATGCGACCACGGCGAGCAGCATCGAACCCGCCCGTGACGCGATCGGTCTGGACGAGCGCGCGCTTGATCGCCTGCGGGCTGTCGAGTTTATCGAGACGGATGTTGCCCGCGAGGTTCGGTGTATTCTCACCCCATTCCTCATAAGCATGGACCGGCGGCGCATTGGCTTCCAGGTCGGCCATCCCGACCGGCTGGCCGTGATCGTTGACGAGGGGCGCGCCATTTTCCTTGGCGTTCAGCACATCACCACGCTGGCGACGCGCAGCATGAAACGCGTCCAGTTCGGGCAGGTCCGAAAACCGGAATGCGCGATTGTTCCCCGTGTGCGTCTGATTGAGCGTGTCGAGAAATTCAGCCACGTCGGGACGCTCGGCATGGTCGGGGAAAAACCCCGCTTCCCACGCTGCGTGCGCCGCATTGTCATAGGTCATGCCGTCGTTGTTCACGAGCGGACCGTACCGGTTCTCGCCTTCCGCGAAGTCCATGCCCTTCCGAGGGGCATTGTCGATGCCGTAATGCTCCAGTTCGCGACCCTGAGCCTTGATACCGCCCTGAGAGCGCAGCCACGTCACCAGATCGGCGGGGCCTCGCTTGGGCAGCATCGTGCCGGTGTTCGCGTTCGGCAGCGCGTTAGGGACGAGCCCTGCATCTTCGCGGGGGGCCTTCACCGGGTCGAACCGACCCGCCTCAATACGCGCGGCCTCATCGATGCCGTCGACCGTGTTGGCGGGGATCGGCATCACATCGGATGGATTGAGCCGGTCGGCTGCGGCGCGGCGCTCGGCATCGGTCGCGGGGTCGAGCAGCGGGCGAGGACCAGCGTTCACATCGATACGGTCAGGCTGGCGAGGCGCGCCCATGTCGGGTCCGACGATGGAGGGGGATTCGATGTTCGACCGCATCGGCGCGATGTCGGTTCGACCGACGCCATCGACCGGCAGGTTGGTCTCCGACGCTGCCTTGGCGGTATCGAATGCGCCATCGGTGAAGTCATTGGCGGTACGCTCGCCATTGCGCCCAGCGAGCCGCGAGAAGGGCTTGCCGACCGCCTTGGCGATGACAGGGGCCGCAACGCCCGTACCAACGCCCAGCGCCAGTCCTCCGCCTTCACCGCCGTCCTCCACCGCGAGCAGATCGCCATCAGTATGGACGGCAAGGGCTGCTGGCGCGACAACGTGTTCGTTGAGCGCCTTTGGCGCTCGGTGAAATACGAGGAGGTATATCTGCRCGCCTACGCATCGGTCCCCGAGGCCCGCGCCGGCATCGGCCGATACTTCGCATTTTATAATGGCATCCGGCCGCACTCAGCTCTTGGCGGCCGCACGCCCGACCAGATATACTTCGACCAGCCGCTTCTCGCAGCGGCATGATCAACCAGCGGCGATCCACTTATCCAAGCCGCGAGCCTGTGCAGACGACCGGAGCCACCTCTGCAGCGTGATCGCTGATCTCAGTCATCATCAGGAACGGACGCAAAGAAGTTGAGTGGTATTTTCAGATACGAGCGACCGTCGCTTTCGGGCTCCGGCAAACGCCCGCCGCGGATGTTGACCTGCAGCGCCGCCAGCATGAGGTCCGGCAACGGCAGCGTCGCATCGCGTTCGGCGCGAGTTTTGACAAACGCCTCTTCGCCGATCCCGTCGTGCACATGGATGTTCTCTGCCCGGTGCTGCGCGACGGTTGCCATGCACTGCGGCTCGCGCCCATCCTTGCCATAGTCGTGGCCCACAAACAGGGCTGTGTCGCCTGCCAGGTCGAGGAGCTCGCGGATGCTGCGATACAGGGCGTGCGCGTCGCCCCCTGGGAAATCCGCGCGGGAGCTGCCGCTGTCAGGCATCATCAGCGTGTCGTGAACAAATGCAAAGCCGTCGAACACGTAGCTGATCGATGCCAGCGTATGGCCCGGAGAAAACAGGACGCGGGCTTCCAGCTCGCCAACGCGGAAGGTGTCGCCGGCCCCGAACAGCTGGTCCCACTGGCTGCCGTCTTCGGGTAGGTCGGGAAGGCGGTAAATGTCCTTCCACAGTTTCTGGACGTCGACGACCTTCTTCCCGATCGCCCGCCGGGCTCCGTACCTCTCGCCTAGATAGGGTGCAGCGGAAAAATGGTCCGCGTGTGGGTGGGTGTCGAAAATCCACTCGACCGTCAGTCCTTGGTCCCGGACGTACGCAGCGATGTGATCGGCGTTGCGCGTGCTCGTCGCCGCCGCTTTCTCATCGAAGTCGAACACGGGATCGACGATGGCAGCCGCGCGGGTCGCCTTGTCAGTAACGACGTACTGATAGCTTCCCGTCTTCTTGTCGTAGAACGCCGCAATGATGGCGTTTTCACGGTCGAAGATTTGCATATTCTCAAGTCCCGGATGGTCGATGATTGATCAGCCGAACGCGGCTGCGCTCTTCCAGAGCATGTACGCGGCCACCGCGAAGATCAGCCCTGCAAAGATCGTCGTCAGCCGCCCTGTCGTCCCGGCCAGTCGCTTGGCGAGCCGTGCACCGAACACGCTACCGAGCGTGCCGCCAGCAACGAAGATGAACGCCAGCGGCCAGTCGACGAAGCCGGACAGGGCATAGTTGAACGTAGTCGTCAGCCCAAAGGCCGTAACCGCGACCAGTGATGAGCCGACCGCGTTAATGATGGGCATTTCCGTCGAGGCCATCAATCCAGGAACGATCAGGAATCCGCCGCCGATCCCGAAGAATCCGGAGAACGCGCCCGTCCCAAGGCCGTAGCCAAACACTTTTGGGGCGTTGCGGGCGTCGCACGTGGCAGCAGGGTCGCCGTTGGTTTTGCGCCCCCGCACCATTGCAATGCCGACGACAACCATGACGATGGCGAACAGGAACAACAGCTTCTGACCGTCGATCGCCTTACCGACGCTGGAGCCGGCAAATGCGCCCACGACGCCTGCGCCAGCGAACATGATCGCGCACCGCCACCTGACTGTGCCGGCGCGGGCATGGTTGACCACACCCATTGCAGCAATGGCGGCGACTGCGAATGCGCTCGTTCCAATCGCCAGATGCGGATTGGGGACACCGACCAGATACACGAGCAGCGGCACCGCAAGGATCGACCCGCCGCCACCGACCAGCCCGAGCACGAAGCCGACCAGCGCGCCCGAGCCGCCACCCAATATATATTGAAGCGGTTCGAGCATCATACTGGTTGTAAGCGCGGGCGAAGCGCCTCGAGATCGTAGCCCGCACTGCGCGCGGTGTTGATCAACGTATCGGGAGCAACCTTGCCGGACTGCGCGAGTGCCCAAAGCGTTGCGGCACGTGTGCCACTGCGACAATAACCGAGGGCAGGGCCGGGCTCCTCGGCGAGCGCGCGGACCATGGCGGCCGCCTGGCCATCGCTGACAGTGCCGGGCACGACCGGTATATGAATGAACGCTAGTCCATGTTCGCGCGCGGCCGCTTCGATTGTTGCCGCCGAGGGCTGGCCAGGCTCCTCGTCATCGGGCCGGTTATCGATGATTGTCCGAAACCCCTCCGCGGCCGCGGTCGCGACATCATGGGGCGTGAGTTGCGGTGACGCGGACAGGTTCGCGTCAAGCCTGTTGAACGGCATGTTTCGGCTCCTTGAGTTCGGGTGTGCGCGAGCAATTCAGGCGGTTGACGAGCATGCCGCCGAGCATTGCCACAACGAACGCAGCGGCAGGGAGCGGCCGCACGGCCAGATCGGCGATGCCGGGCCCCGGGCAAAGTCCGGCGATCCCCCAGCCAACGCCGAACAGAACCGCCCCTCCGACGAGCCTTCGGTCGATCGTTGACGTTGCGGGCAGGTGGAAGCCATTACCGACGAGCGGCCGATCGAGCCGCGCTTTGATCCGCCAGGCGACGATCATCGGTAGAATCGCGCCCACCATCACAAAGGCGAGCGTCGGGTCCCAATCTCCCGCCACGTCGAGGAATGCACGCACCCTCGCTGGGTCCGTCATGCCGGAGACGGCCAGACCCGCGCCGAAGATCAGGCCCGACAGCAGCGCTACCGTGGCGGACCGCGCTACCATGACACGCCGAGCCACCGCATCGCGGTCACGGTCGTGATGCCCGCCGCCATGAAGATCGCGGTAGCGGCAAGCGAGCGCGGGGACAGGCGCGAAACGCCGCAGACGCCGTGGCCACTTGTGCACCCCGAGCCGAGCCGCGTGCCGATACCGACGATAAAGCCCCCGACCGCGAGCGTCAGGATCGAGGAGGGGAAGCGGGTCTCGATCCGACCGAGCACCGCCGACACCAACCACGCACCGAGCGGCAGTCCGATCACGAAGGCTGCGGCGATGAGGCGCGGAGCGCCTGCGTCCGAAATACCCGCCGCGCGCGCAGCCAGTCCACTGACCCCCGCGATCCGCCCCGCACCCAGCAGCATCGCCGCGGCCGCCACGCCGATCATCAGGCCGCCAATCAGCCCATGGACGAGGCTCGCCGGGTCAATCATCGCGGCCGAGATCCGGGCAAAAGAGATCGTGGAGCAGTGCTAGCACCTGCGCGACCTTGGGATCGCGAACGCGGTAATGGATCGTCTGGGCCTGACGGCGGGTCTCGACCAGCCCCTCGTCGCGCAGCTTGGCGAGATGTTGCGACAGCGCGGACTGACCGAGGCAGACCTTGTCCGCCAGTTCGCCGACCGACAACTCCCCCGCTTCGGTGAGATAACACATGATCAGTAACCGATTTTGGTTCGACAGCGCCTTGAGCAGCCCGACGGCTTGCCCCGCCTGGTCGCGGAAAATATCGAGGGACGGTATGTTATCCATAAGAAGCCTCTAATTTAGTGATATCTAATATTGTGTCAAGGTACCTGGTGGCTCGTCGGATCGCGTGCACAGCTCCTGGCCTTGACGAACGTCCAAAAAGCGAGGTTTAGGCGCCGGGTGCGACGTCCCGCGAAACTCCTTTTACGGCTCTTTGCGCGGCGGCAGCGGCGCTTTCTGCGGGAAAGCGAGGCCGCGCTCATCGTTCTGGCCGCGCTCGTTGGGCTCGGTGCGGGCTTATCAACCAACGTGCAGCAATGGCTCGCGCATTCCATTCAGCGGATCCTTTACGGCGTGACGGTGAACCGGCTCAGCGCGCTGTAATCGATTCACCATCCCTGGCGACTTCTTGCGCTGCCGATCGGCGGCCTGCTGCTGATCGCGCTCGGGCGCGGGCTGCGAAGCAGGTCACGCTCGCCGATCGACGTCGTCGAGGCCAATGCGTTGCATGGCGGGCGGATCCCGGTCACCGACAATCTGATCATCGCCGCCCAAACGATCCTGTCCAACGGCGCGGGCGCATCGGTCGGCCTAGAGGCGACCTATGCGCAGATGGGCGGCGGCATCGCATCGGCTGTTGGCCAGTGGCTGAAATTGCGGCGCAACGATCTGCGGACTCT
>NZ_RCZK01000021.1 GCF_006438955.1 Sphingomonas oligophenolica
CCGCTTAACGATCGGTGCATTTGGTTTTCTGTGGACGCCCCTCGGGAAGCAAGCAAAATCTGGAGATGCATTGCGCTTGGTCGGATGCTGTCATCTGTCCGGCCTTTGGAGCAGCGTTCGATGCTGCAGGCCTGCATGGGAGTTCGCGGATCGGATCCAGATCAGACAGACGTGCTCGAGGCACAAAACCAAATCCTGGTTTACCAATCCCGTCTCACCGACTGTGCGCCATGCCCTCCTTCGACCACTTGCCGCCCTACGACGACCTCTGATGACCCGTGGCTTACACCGCGGGCACCGGAGCTCTGTAATCCTCACCTCTCATCAGCACGGCCCAGACGATCCGTGCCGTCTTGTTCGCTTGTGCCACACTGACCAGCATGCGCGGCTTGCGCGCTAACATGCCGGCCAGCCACGAACCTTGAGGGGCACCGCGCCGGCTGGCATGCTGGACCACCGCGCTGGCGCCAATGATCAATAGGCGCCGCAGGGTACGGTCTCCCATCTTCGAGATCCGTCCGAGTCTGGGTTTGCCGCCAGTCGAGTTCTGTCGCGGCGTGAGGCCTAGCCAAGCCGCGAAGTCCCGCCCCTTCCGAAATGTCTCTGCTGCGGGCGCCAGCGCCGCGATGGCCGTGGCCGCGATCGGTCCGATCCCGGGTATGGTCATCAACCTGCGCGCGACCGCATCCTCACGCGCTCGCCYGGCGATCTCTTTGTCGAGCTCGGCAATCCGTTGGTCCAGACCCTCCAGCACGCCGAGCATCATCCGGAACATGTCGCGCGCCGCTGGCGGGAGCGAAGCGCCAACCTCACCCTCCACCAAGCCGCCGAGCATCGACACCCAGCTGGGACCGCGGGGAGCGACCCAGCCATACTCCGCCATGTGCCCGCGGATCGCGTTGATCATCTGGGTACGCTGCCTGACCAGGAGATCACGGGTGCGGAATACGAGCGCCGAAGCCTGTTGCTCCTCGCTCTTCACCGCCACAAACCGCATGTTCGGCCGCCCTGCCGCTTCACTGATCGCCTCGGCATCCGCAGCATCGTTCTTCTGGCGCTTCACAAATGGCTTCACGTAGGTGGGCGGGATCAGCCGAACTGCATGACCGATACGGGTCAACTCGCGCGCCCAGTGATGTGCCCCTGCGCACGCCTCCATCGCCACCAGGCAAGGAGGCTGACCGACGAAAAACTCCAGAACCTTGCCGCGCGTGATCCGCCGGCTGAACACNCACGGGTGCGGAATACGAGCGCCGAAGCCTGTTGCTCCTCGCTCTTCACCGCCACAAACCGCATGTTCGGCCGCCCTGCCGCTTCACTGATCGCCTCGGCATCCGCAGCATCGTTCTTCTGGCGCTTCACAAATGGCTTCACGTAGGTGGGCGGGATCAGCCGAACTGCATGACCGATACGGGTCAACTCGCGCGCCCAGTGATGTGCCCCTGCGCACGCCTCCATCGCCACCAGGCAAGGAGGCTGACCGACGAAAAACTCCAGAACCTTGCCGCGCGTGATCCGCCGGCTGAACACCTGCTGCCCTGTCGCATCCGCGCCATGCGCGTGAAAAACGCTCTTCGCGATGTCCAACCCGATTGTGCAAACTTCTCCCACGGACGCCTCCTGCTCATAGGTGATCGACACACCTACTTTGGCACAAAATGCCGTCGCGGGGCGTCCACCCCATCAGACAGCGCCCGCTCGCGGCACCGACGAGTCGACGCGCAGCAAGATAACGCTCGACCGAGCGCCAGGAATTTGTGATCAGTCGCGTATGACAGACAGCCGCCGAGCGGAACGCGCGCACGCCGAACTGGCGGAGAGTGCGAGCGAATTGAAGGAAAGCGCGGTCCTGCAGACCGACAGTGCAGATCGGCGATCGCAACTCGCCGCCGACCGCACCATTTTTGCCGCGGAACGCACCTATGCCGCATGGGTGCGAACCGGCCTTTCGGCGCTCGTAGCCGGCGTGGGGGCGAAAGCGCTGCTGGAAAACGTGGTCGATCCACGTCTCGCTGGCGCCACCGCCTCGCTGCTGATCCTGTTCAGCGCCTTCTGCTTTATGGCCGGCGTCTGGCGCGAGCTCGATCCCGGGGCGCCACCGCCTATGCCGGATGTTCGGCGCCTCCCGCCCGCGCTGTTGATCGGCATCAATGGCAGTCTGGCGCTGACCGCCCTCGCGGCGCTGGTCGGTATATGGGTCGTTCCCGGCTGAACCCTGCTCTGCGATCGTGCACGGACGCCGGTTTTCAGCTCCGCGGCGTCTTGGCGATGAAGGGGGCAGCAGGGCTTCGCGTATTGCGCGGCATCGTGACCCTTCACGCCGGTGCCGCCAGAGTCTTGGCCGAACGTCAAAAGTGTGGATAATCGTCGAAGCGGGGCCCTATCAGCTTGCAGCTTAACTATATGAAAACGGAGAATAATATGAATTTTTAGGGATTCCCGATCGGCGCTGATCGGGACCCCTCTGCTCTCATATTCTTTTGACTTTACGGTCTGTTACCTTGGGTTTGGCGAGGGTCCCGCTTCCACGCTTATTTACACTTAGCGGCACAACGGCGCGCCTGGAACCAGCCCCGGTGCGCCGGCTAGATTGACCATCTTCGCGCGCAATTACATACGACACCAGGGATAGCTGGTGCGCGCTCGGTGTGGAGGCTCTCTCCGGCCGCGGCGCCTTCCAAGAGGACTTTCGACGCAGTGTATACTTCCATGATCATGGTTTGCGTCCTCGGCTTTTTGGGAGGCCTCTCCTGGCGACTTGTTTTCGACCAGCGGCGGAAGCGGCTGAGGGATAGCTCCGCACTGAAAGTAGGCGAGACGGTCGTTGAGCAAGCGCTGCTGGTTCACACGCACAAGCAGTTCGTGGGGGAGGAAACCTCAATGTCGCGCACTGTGGAATTCACCCTCCGCGGCGTGGGAAAGTTCCAGGTCGAAGTCTCGAAGGTCAGCCAGTCCGAACAACGCGAAGACAGCTAAAGTCAAGCGGGAGCCGAAGTAAACGCCGCTCAAGGCGCGAACTGGCGAGGCTTGCCCGAACTTCAGACTAGGCCACGAGTTCGGGCAAAGAGTGGGCCGTTTTGGACCCGCTTCAGCCCGAACGACCCAGAAACCGGTTTGACAATACCAGGCCACCATTCGCCTCGCCCGCGGATATGATCCGCAGGAGGATCAGAAGCACTGCGCCAGCTAATTCCGGGACTAAACACCTAATGACCGTTTCGTGACGATCGGTTCGACGAAAGTGATCGCGGTGCCATCAATTTTGTCCGTCGCGGTTCTACCTTTGATCGGAGAAGGGGGGCCGGATTCTTCCCGATAGATACTGTCGGCAACCGACTTTGGCGGCCACCATTAAAGTATGCGCGCTCGGAGGTTTTAGCATACAATGCTCGCCCGATGCTCCCGTCAGCCTGCGAACATCGACAAAAATCCAGCTTTCACCCGATCAAAAAATCCTGCTGTTCCGACATTTGCTTCAGCTACCAACGGAAGTACTTGCGGCGGGGTGAACCCGGTAGAAACCACTAGATCGGCAACATGAGCTCCAGCCACGATTGGTGCCTTCAGTGGTCCATCATATACTATTTTTGCGTTCAAAACCGGCTCGGATCCGGCTGGCACTGTCACGCTGAGATCGCGCGGCGCGACAAGCCCGACTGACTGCTTATCGCCCAGCTGGACCTGGGCGTACCCGACTTCCTTGGCTTGCTTGACGACCATTTTACGAGTCCAGGCGCGAAACCCCCATTCCATGAAATTGACAGAATCTGACACGCGCTCATTCCATGAGTTCATGCCCGCCAGTACCATGACCAGTCGGCGTCCCTGCTGATCGGCAGACCCAGTAAAGCCGTAGCCGGCTTCCTCTGTGTGACCAGTCTTCAGACCATCTGCACCGCTAACCCGGCCCAGTAGCGGATCTCTGTTAGCTTGTGTAATCGCCGC
This sequence comes from Sphingomonas oligophenolica, assembly GCF_006438955.1. Taxonomy (GTDB): domain Bacteria; phylum Pseudomonadota; class Alphaproteobacteria; order Sphingomonadales; family Sphingomonadaceae; genus Sphingomonas; species Sphingomonas oligophenolica_A. Next base: position 3,946 of record NZ_RCZK01000021.1, read on the forward strand.
ACCAGCCGCAGTTGCTCCCCACGTGAAATTGGGCTTTGAGTAATATTGCTTGTAGAGCGACGGAAACGTTACGATGGTAGATGATGCTAGTTTTGCCAAATCGCGCGCAGTAACGTAAGTGGCGTCGTTATCCGGCCAGCCGTTCGAGGTGCCAAAGTGCGAACCCGTTAGTCCTAGTCTGCTAGCGCGATCGTTCATCAATGAGACGAAAGCTGGCTCTGTCCCCGCAATGCCTTCGGCGAGCACGACGCACGCATCATTTCCAGATAGCGTGATGATCCCGTAAATCAGATCGCGTACACTTACTCGCTCCCCGGCTGACAGAAACATAGTGGATCCCTGACCATGCCACTTTTGCCACGTTTCTGGCCGAACCGTCATCACATCGTCGGGCTTCAACTGACCCTTTTTGATCATATCGAATGCAACGTACACGGTCATCATTTTCGCCAGCGATGCGGGCGGCATAGGCGTGTCAGCGTTCTTTTGGTAAAGGATCAAGCCAGATGAAAGATCTTCCATGATGGCAAAGCGCGCCGCCGTATCGAATGTTGGCACGTTCCCCGAGCTCGGCGTTGCCAGAACAACTATGCCCGCGCCGATAAAGAACATAACCCTTCGCATGTGGAGTGGCTTTCATTTTAACACGCAGGATATTAGACGCATATCCTCATAAAGGAGGCCCGGACAGGCCTAGATCCAAAAGAGCCGAGATTTGTCTGCCGGTATACTGGTTTTGAAAAATATCCAATATCTACGCGCAATTCTAGTCATTAATAACATCTATATCACGACCGACAAGTCAGCTCCATTTTCCCCGGCTTCGTTAGCTTGATCGTTGCAGTATCTCCCACAAGGCTCCAGCCGCCCTCAGCAACAAATGGGTCGCCAGATACGGCAGCCCTTAATATTATCCGAGGCCCCGTCGCTCCTGACCGCACGAACACCTTCTTGTCACCGCTAAAGAAAGTGACCTTGACTAGGCTATTATCCTTGCAGCGAAACACCTGCTCCGCCTTGATCGCGGCCGGTAATTCGACCGGAGCAGCGTTGGCAAGCTGCTTAGCCATCGGATCCGGATTGGTGTCCACAACTTCGGGTGATGATTGACCGTTGCAGGCGGCAAGCGCGACAAGGGCGACAAGCACAAAAGACAGGCGTGTTTGCATTTGGTCCACTTCGCGCATCTGCCACGCGGGGTCAATATCCGGCGGCTGCTCGAGCGCGTGTGCTCCTGTGAAAACTCCCCGAGTCCGGCGCCTGCGTCCTTTTGCCCGTCAACTAAGCAACATATGCACCCTTGCCCGACGACGCGATAACCTGCCGCTGAGTGCGAACATGATCAGACCGGCCGATATTTTTTCCGATGGCGCCACATATCTGATCAGAGAATGCAATGAAGCGATTGGCATTCCGCTGGCGTCAGCAAGCGGCGCAGATGATACTAGGGAAGCGTGCAGCAAAGACCGGCGAGGTGCAGTCCTGACGTCGCTTGCTCGATTTTATCGAGGCTTAGTCTCTTCCAACGTCAGGACGAGCCTCCCAGATTTTCTGACCACATCCAGTGACACCTTTTGGTTTTCGGCGTCTAGCGCCCGAGCGAGCTCCGATGCGCCCGATACTGGCGTACTATTAACCGCAAGAATTACATCCCCGGCCCGCAGGCCCGCTATGTCGGCGGAAGAACCTTGCTCGATAAGAGAAACGACTGCGCCGCGTTGTCGATCCGCGCCGATCCGTGCCGCAAGATTAGGGGTCAGGTCATCCGCCACGATACCGAATTGGTTCTCGGTGGGTTTTCCGCTGCGTAGCAACTGGCTCACAATTCGCTGGGCCGTCCCTGCGGGAAGGATCGAATTCGCCTCATCGGGAGAAGGGTCCTGCAATTCACCGCCTGCGATCCCCATGACAGCGCCATCCAGGTTGAACAGGGGAGCGCCAGCCATCGAGGGATCGAGCGAAGGCTGCAAGCGAACAAAGGTGCGCAGTGTCGCGCCCTCGGCAAGCGAGTCCCCGCTTACGGTGCCGACAGTAGCTGTGCAGCCGCTTCCATTCGGCGAAGCGATGGCAACGGACCAGTCCCCCACTCTCGGGAAACTAGGTCCGGCAAAGCTCAGAAATGAAAGTCCTGACGCCTCGATCTTTAGCAGGGAAAGGCCGGACACCGGATCGCTCCCCATCCTCATTGCGTCCAGAACCCGCCCGTCGTTCAGCAGGATGTGGATTGTGCCCACGGCACCAAGTCGATCACCGTTGGCGACCACATAGCCATCGGCGGAAACGAGGAAGCCGACCGATCGCTGCGGACCGCCATCGACGACCGGTTGCGCCGTTTTCCTGTGCTGAACGACAACGGCGGCAGCGTTCGATGTAGCCCCCTCCGCTTCCTGCTCAATTGCCACGATCGCCGGACATTTCTGCTGGACGAGATCGGCGACGGACTGAATCGCGGGGACGAACCCCGCAGCATTCATGGCTGGTGCAACGACACGTCGCTCGACTTTTACCACGCGCGGCCAAAAAATCGCGCCGATAATCGCCCCGGCAACCAGAAGCGTAAGGGCGACTAGGCTCGCTGCTGTGACCTGGGCAGCCGAAATGCGATCGAGATTCAAGGGCGGGATATCCTCACTTTTTACTGCGGGCGAATTATTTCGGGCTAGCGGTGAATATCCCCCGAGCGTTCACGCCGACTGATGTCCCGGCTCACCCCACCTAACTTTCCCCGAACAGCTCGCGCAGCGCCTTTTCCATTTCGGCGACATAGCGCCGGCGGACATATTTTTCGCCTACAATCCCGAGAACCTGCTGGCTCGCGTCTACCACGACCAGATCGTCGGCCTCATAATCCTCGAAGGCTTTCATGACGGCAACGATATCCTGATCGGGTTTAAGCATGCTATCCTGGAGTGTTGCGAGAGACGCAACAGACGCTGTCACATCAACATCGGCGGCAAACGCGGCCGGCGTTGGCACCAAACCGGCATAGCTACCCTCGCGCGCGGTGAGCACCACCCGGCTGACAGCCCCGAGCGGGAACCGTCGCCGAAATTCTTCCACGCTGGTCGATTGCTCGACGGTCGGAAGGCCGGAGCGCATCATCCGACCGGCGGTGAGGCTCTTCACCCAGCCGACGTCGCGCGCGCTGCGGATATTTTCGCCGCGCGTGTGAAGACGCCAGGTTGAGAAGGAAAACCCGAACTTTTCCCGCACCAGCGTGCTGGCACACAAGGCAGCGGTAATCGCGGTACCGGTCAGCGCGAAATCATGGGTAGACTCTAAAATGAGCATCGACATCGTCATAGGCCCGCCGACCACCGATACAGCGAGCGCCGCCATGCCGACCAGTGCAGCGTCGGTGGGATCGATCTGAACGAAGCCCGGAACCAAGGCGAACAACCCGGCATAAATCTGCCCCAAAAGGGAGCCAAGAAACAATGACGCGAAAAACAGACCGCCGCGAAATCCAAATCCCAGCGAAATCGCCGAAGCCGACATTTTCAGGAAAAGAATGGTGGCGAGAAAGCCGAGGCTGATCTGCACCGTCAGGTCAAGATGGAGCGCGCCATGCCCGGCTGAAAGCGCCTGCGGGGAGTACCAGGCGATCGGTATCAGAAGGAGTCCTCCGATCACGGGCCGGACGGCATCCGGAATTGATGATCGACGAACCCGCGTCTCGATAACCGTCACCGTTCGCATCAGGAGGATGCCGACGACGGCGCACACCACGCCGAGCGCTGCGTAGATAAAATAATCGGTCGTAGTGATCGCGTGCGCGCTGGGCAGCGCAATCAGATATGCGGGCAAGCCGAATGCCCGGATCGTCAGGACAGCGGCGAGTGCCGCCGCGGCGACCGGCGCGATCGCAGCAGGCGTGTAGGCGCCGATGACGATCTCGAATGCATAAAATGCTCCGGTGAGGGGAGCACCGAACGCCGCTCCCACCGCCGCCCCTGCCCCCGCGCCAACGAGAATGCGCATGTCTGCGCGTCGCAGTCGTAACCATTGCCCGAGAATCGAGGCCCATCCGCCACCCATTTGCGCATACGCTGCTTCGAGACCGACCGAAGCCCCCGTGCCGTTCGAAATAATCGTCTGCGCGGCAACGAGAACGCTGTCTTTGAAGGGGATCGCACCGCCGTGAAGTGCATTGGCCTCGACAACGTCGATTGGAGCATGCGCCCGTCGGCGCGTCGCGTAGGCGAGACCCGCCAGCAGTGCCCCGCCAATCGGCAGCGCCAGTAGACGGAGCGGCGGAATAGCCGATGACGCGCTCAGTCGATCGATCTCCGCACCGTAAAACATCTGCTGGATCAGATGCGCGATCCCGGCCTGTACGAGAGTCAGCGATCCAGCGCCGAGCCCGACGAGGATTGCGAGCACGATCAGCGCGGCCTCGCTCGAACGGAATTGCAGCCGAAGGGATTTCAGGAACGAGAAGGCGCGCGGTGTGGTCATCTTAATGGGCCTATCGCGTAAATTTCCCTGCTGACCAAGGTGTGTGTTGACGATAGGCATGTCGAGGGACGGAGTTGGCGGTGCATCCGGCCTCCCAATACAAAGCGACTGCCGTTAGGTAGAGTAGTGGCAGACGGCGGGAGAAGCGGATTGTCGGAACGGACGAGGCGATCGGCGACAATAACGGGTGCTGTCATCGCGCTCGTCGGGATGCTGGTCGCGGCGGGATATCTCGCCTCGACCCTTTGGCCCAAAGTGGTGGTGGTCGAGCGGAAGGCGGTTGATAATCCCCCAGGAGCGGTCGGGGCCAAGCCAGGCTTGCAGACCTTTGCCGATCTCGTGGTGCGCGTCTGCCCGGCGATCGTGCGGATCACCGCCGCGCCCGAGGCTACGAATACCGCCTCCGTCGAAGGGAAATCAGCCGCGACAACCCGCAAGTCCGGTGCAAGCGATGCGCTGGCTAACCCCATACCGCCAATATCCGCCACCGGGTTCCTGACGGCGGCCGACGGCAGCGTCGCGGCCGCCAGCCGGGCAATTGGCAGCGCGACTTCGCTCGTCGTCTCGCTTAACGACGGCCGCAGCTTCGCCGCGACGCGCCTCGGTGATGATCCATTAACCGGCATCGCACTTCTCAAGATCAAAGCGGACGGGCTTTCCTTCCTGCGCTTCGCCGGTTCGTCGTTTCCCCGGGCGGGCGAGCCGGTGGTTGCGGTGTCGTCACCCTCTGCGGATGGCTGCGTAGCCGACGTGAGCACGATCGCCGCCGATTCCATGATGGTCGGCGATGCGCGCGCAAATTATCTCGAACTTCGCCCCGATCTCGGCCGTTCGGGCGCTGGCGCGCCCGTGTTCAACGAACAGGGTCGCGTCATCGGTATTGCCGGGCTCGGTATGCAACCCGAGCAGGGCGCACCAGCGCGCTTCATACTTCCTGCGGGCATCGGCATACGACGGATTGACGCCATCCAGCGTGGGACGCTGGACTCCAGCCCACTGGGGATAATCGCGGACAATCTTACACCTGCGCTGGCCATGCGCTTCACAGACGAAGCCGATCAGCGTGGCGCATACATAGCCCTGGTGGTGCCTGGGTCCGTTGCTGCCGACGCCGGCGCGCGAGTCGGCGACGTCATTATCAGCATCGATGGCAAGGCCGTCGCTCGAAGCGTCGATATCGATGCCATGACATTCGGGGAAGGCGATGCGATATCGCTCGCATTGCTAAGGCGCGGTCAGCCATTGGAGCTCACGCTGCCTGCGTCGGAAAATAGCGGCGGCAATAGCGGCGCCCCGCCCGTCAGAACGGGAAAAAATACGGAATCGCGAACAACGCCGCGCTTGCCGTAAGCAGCGTCAACGGCAAGCCGACCTTGACGAAATCGCCGTAGCGATAGCCGCCGGCATGATAGACGATCGTGTTGGTCTGATAACCGAACGGGGTCAGGAACGACGCACTCGCGGCCATCATCACCGCCACCGCGAATGGTCGTGGATCGGCGCCCATGTCTTGCGCAATGCCGATCGCGATCGGGGTAATCAGCACGGCCGCACCCGCGTGCGACATGAACTCGGTTAGGATTAGCGTCGTCAGGTAGATGATGGCGAGCGCGGTCCACGGACCGAATCTTTCGGTAATCCCCGAGAGCAACTGCGCAGCCATCGCTCCGAGCCCCGTTCGATCGATTGCCGCGCCGATCACGAGCATTCCAGCGATCATCACCAGCAGCTGCGGCTTCACCGCTGCATAGGCCTCGTCGGGCGTGAGGATGCGCGCCGCGATCAACACGATTGCGCCCACGAACGCTGCAATCGCGATCGGTAGCCCGCCTACCGCGCCGCCAATCACCATCGCCAGTACCGCGAGCGTGACGAAGGCACGCACCGGATGAAACGGCAGCATCTCGCGCGGCACGGTCTCCTCCTCTTCGCCGCCTGCACTGACGGCAATCAGGCGTGGCGCGATCAATGCCAGATAGGGCGCACCAACTGCTGCCATGGCAAGGCCGACACCGCTCATCTCGAACAGGCTGAAGCCGTGCAGCCCCGCCTTGCGCACCATCTCATCAACCAGCAGGTTCGTTGACGAACCGATCAACGTGCAGGTGCCGCCCAAGATTGTCGCATAGGACAAGGGGATCAGCAGGCGGCGGATTGGCCAGCCCTGCCGGTGTGCGGTCTGCTGCAACACCGATGTGCCGAGTACCACCAACGGTGTGTTGTTCATGAAGCCCGACAGTGCGCCTGCTCCGCCGATCAGGACCGGCAGCGCACGTTTGCCAATACGTTCGACCAACCGCTCGGCCCAGGTGAACAGCACGCCGATCGCGCCGGTCAGGTGCAGCGCCTCGATCATCACGAACAACGAGGCAAGCGCGAGGATCGCAGGGCTGGCGAAGCTCGTCTGGACGTCGTCCACCTGCGCTATACCGAGCAGGCACAGAACGCCCGCACCGGTTAAGGTCACGAGGTCAGCGCGAACTTGCTCCGATGCCAGCGCCACGACGACCGCGACGAGTACCAACAACGTTGCGATCTGCGCCAAGCTCACGCTGGTCGGGTCTTTGCCATCGGTAACGGATTAAGGTCGTCCGCACCGGACCGCCAGCCGTATTGCGCAATTTGCTGCTGTTTAGCTGTCCAGACGGCTGAGTTCGATCCGAGCGGACGTAATCACGATGATGGTCTCGATAACACCTTATGACGTGTTACTGCACGTCGGGACGAATCGCACGCCTGACGACAACGACAATCAGTTCGCCCCGTGCGAAAGTTAATCCGGCCTAATGCGACGTGCCGACGACACGAATCACAGCTCTTGTAACATTTCCCATGAATCGCATTCTGGCGGGGATCGGACGCCGCGTACTCGCGATCATGACGGCGACGGCATAGTAGTGCCCATTCGGTGAGCGCAGGATACCGACATTGTTATAGCCTGTCGATAGACTGCCCAGATCCTGACCGGTCCCCGTCTTGTGCGCGAGCGTCCAGCCTGATCGAAGCCCTGATCGCAGTCTGAGCGGGCCGGTCTTGCTCGCGCGCATCCGCGACAGGAGGTATGCCGTGGAGCGCCGGCTCAATAGGGCGTTGCGATTCAGTAGGGCTAGACCAAGCGTCACGCCGTTCGCGGATGCCCCGTCATAGGGGGCGGCTAGATAGCGCGTCAGCGCGCGGCTGCGCGCCTCGTAGGTCATCTTCGATCGGGCCTGCAGAAATCCCCAACCACCCGCCCATTCCGGACGCCACGTCAGACCGGCGGTCTTTGCCTGCAAGATGCGTTCTCCAGGTCCGAAGCCGACATCTTTGATTCCCTTGCGCTGGAGCATCCGGCGGATCGCTGGCGGCCCCCCCACCTTCCAAAGCAGCACGTCATTGCAGGTGTTGTCGCTGTGCGTCATTGCGCCTTCGAGCAACTTGGCGATCGTCGTCCGATAACCGTTCTTGCCAACAAGCGGTCGGATCGGCTGATGAAAGACCGTGAGGTCCGAACGTCGCACTGTCACGGGATCAGCGAGTGATAGCGTTCCACGATCGATGGCCTCCATCACCGCGATGGCGACCCAAAGCTTGCTGACACTTTGCTGGGGAAAGAGCGTATCGCCATGATATGCGACAGCCCAACCCTCGTCGATGTCACGCACTGTGATAGCAACGCGGCCGTGGAAGACCGTGCCAAGCGCCTGGATCGCATTGAGAAGATCTGCTGGCGAATGAAGCCGCCCGATTTTCGGAACCATCGACGGACCTGCGACGGAAAGTGGCAGCGGCGAAGGCGCCGTCATCACAGGGGTCGCATGCCTGGGCGGTTCCATCCTCGGAACGCAACCCGCAACAGAAAAGCCAGCAACAAAGACTGCCGACGAAACCCGATTCAACAATGCAACGTGCAATCTACCACCAAACTTGCCAATCTACCTAGCCAGGATTCACGATCAATTCCAGAGCTATTAAAGGACCATTTCGGGTGAAAGCGGGGTCTTTTACGCAGATCCAGCCAACATCAAATACGCTAAGATCTAAAAAGCAGCATCTTCATGCTCAGTCGCGGAGCAGCGCCACGAGCAGAACGATGGCCAGCCCGATCGCGACCGCTGTGAAGATTAATGTCGTCCCCCAATGCGACGACTTGGCCGCAAGGGTGATTGCCCCCAAGAGTGCGAAAACAAGCGAAATTGGCCATGCGAAGTGTCTGGTCGAATTCATTGTTAGCCGGCAAAATTTACGGGCGATCCCGGTAGCAGCTGGATGGGCTGGAGGCAACCCGAGTGATAAGCGGCGTCTGAACGAATCACTTCACAGGTCAAACTTCCAATAACAAAGGGCGCAACGCTAATATTGTCATTTCGGCATACTGGAAGAGCTGAGATTTATCACAGGGCGACGATATTATTATTCATCTTCCCGTTTTACCATTCTGTTTTTAGATTATACTGCCTCGCCGGAGACCGTCTTCGAGCTTCAGGCGCTCGTGCGCCAGGGCAGCCTGAATGACGAGAGTGGCGAAAAGGACACTCCTGTCGGCGCTGATCGGGTTCCTTCCATCATCCCGTACGATACCGAGAACGGCCAAGGTCCCCAACGACGTTTTGAGAGGTTCGAACCGCCATTCGCCCGCGGCTAGCGTCATGGTCCCGCTGCCGGTCGCCTGACCTTCGTGCCAGCACCAATCGAGTGCGGCTTGGTCGATAGGGCCCCATTTTGCATCCGCGGGACAGCTGGCCGTAACAGCAAGGTCACCATCCTTCTCGCGCAGCATGACCGCCTGGACGTTGAGCTGGCTGGATATTTCACGGCATACACAGCGCGCGGTTTCTTCCCAGTCGGACGCGCGCGCCAATCCTTGTGCGAAGCTCACTAGACCGGCATTTTCCTGAGCGCTCCTGGCGCTGAGCGTGGCTCCGCCTCGCAGCTGCGCCGTGATCAGGTTGGTATAAACGGCTACCCCGCCAAGCACGGCGACCAGCACGACGTTTTGCGGTGCTGCCAGCTTCAACGACAATTCGGGCGCGAGCAGGAAGAAGTTCACGCAGAAAATCGACGCAATTGCGGCAACGAGCGCCGGCCCTATGCGGAACCGCGCCGCTGCGGCGATGACGGGAAGAAGGAACAGCAGGTTCAAGCCCCGAGCACCGGCGAGCACCCGCAATAACTCGGCTGTGGCAATGGTCGCCGCGACCATCGCGACCGCGTAAAGATAATGAACCGGAGGCGTTCCTGGCCGGCTGCCCTTGGCAAGGGGGACGGGCGGCGAGGACATTTCGGTTTCGTCGGACCCTTGCGACGGGACATGTAAAGAAAGGCCCCGATGACGCTCGAGCATGTCCGCGAGCAGGGAGCGGAAGAACATGCGCGCCAGACCGCGAGCAGACGAACCGCCCAGAACCAGGTGGGACGCGGGCGACGCGAGGAGATGATGGTCGATACCTTTGGCCACGCCGGTGGCGGGTACGGTGCTAATCGTTGCTCCCAGTTTTGCCGCCAGTCCAAGCGCGTCGGCCGCCCGCCGTCTTGCAGTGAGGTCGCGCTCTCCGCGCGGGGTTTCCACATGAATGGCGTGAAAGGGCGCGTGAAGCGCAGTGGCGAGCCGCTTTGCCGCGCGGATCAGCGCCGGCCCGTTCCTAGAGCCACTGACCGCGACGAGCACACGGTCCATTGCCTGTACCAAAGATCCCGGCGCGCCTTCTTGGTGGGCATCGATTTGGTGATCGATCGCCAGCGCAGCGCGACGCAGGGTGAGGACCCGAAGGCCGCTTGTAGCAGGCTGGCTTAGAACCCGTCCCTGCTCCGGCGACGTTGCGCTGTCGACCACTTCCAACTCCGCGGCATCAAACAGGGCATCGGGCACGGTTCGATCTACCGACGTGCCGGTGATGGCCTCAGCGACATCCTTCATGCTGGCGAGACTGGCCGCGTCCACGGTCGTGAAAACATCTATTCCAGCGGCGAGTAGGTCCTCCACGTCCTGCCAGCGACGTCGGTGCCGCGCGTTGGGAAGGTTGTCATGGGCAAGGTCTGTCACGGCGACAGCTGCGGGACACTTGGCCAGGAGTTCGTCGAGCTCCAGGTCTGGCTCACCCGCTTGCCCGTTCTGCTCCATTGTTCCAACGGTGACGTCCCTAGGTAGTGCCGTTTGGCGACGTGATTCCGGGCGAACTGCGACGACGACTTCCCTCCCGGCCTCTTGCAGAGCGTCCACGACTTGAAGCATCCGGTCTGTCACCGCGGGACCCGGACCGACACCGACGAAGAGCCGTAACCTGCCGCGTTTTTTGTTTGGCAAATGGTCCGCGCTGCCGCCGTCCGGTGTCGAGACTCCAGTCATAGCGTTTTGCGGTTCCTCTTTGGTACGTGCACACGGTGCAAATCAGTTCGACCGGAGCTTCAGGAGTAGAGATGGAACGCCTCGTAGCTCGCCACGTTGGCATATACACAACAGGCACCGTATCACGAAGGACACGAACCATGCTGAAATGGGCAGCAATTTTCGCCATCGCGGCACTCATACTGGGCGTATTGGGCTTTGGCGGTCTGGCGGGCGCAGCGTGGGGAATCGCCAAAATCCTATTCTGGATCGCGGTCGTGATCGCCGTCATTTTCCTCGTCCTCGGGCTCACAGTCTACAAGTCGATAACCTGACAAGGTTGGCCTCCAGGACCGGCGCGGCCACCCCCGCGAACTCAAGCGCCATCCATCGCGGCGAGATATTGGTTGCAAGCAGCGGCGCCAGCTCAGGCAGAACATATCGGCAGGCGACGCGCAAAGCGATCGCACCCAGCAGCAGCGCGCCGCCGAGGAACGCAGTGGCGGCGATCAGATCATGGGACGGCCGCGTTGCCTAGCTTTCCGGACAGGTTTGCCACCACGAACTACCCTCTACACGGTTTTTCGCTCATCGTCTGATCTACTTCCATGTAACCAAGAGGAGCTGAACGAACTCCACCGTAGATTGTCACCCGACGATACTGCGCGCCGGAGCACCATCACACGGTAAGGCACCATATGGCGAGCACACCTGCGTCCTCCGCCGGGACATCACACGATGCCCGACTTCTGTCTGACAAATTCCGAACGGTGGCCAGTCCTCGCGGTCACTCCTATTTCAAGCGTTAGTCGTGACATGTTAGAAAGTTGAAGCGAGCAATGGCCGTACACGATTCCAAGAAGGTGATTTATGTGGCGCTTGGCGGCAATGCCTTGATCGCCGCCGCCAAGTTCATCGCTGCATGGTTCACCGGATCGTCAGCGATGCTGTCCGAAGGCGTCCACTCGCTGGTCGATACTGGGAACCAGTTCCTGCTGCTGCACGGGATCAAACAGTCGACGAAGCCGCCTACCCCCGGTCACCCCTTCGGTTTCGGGTTGCGCCTCTATTTCTGGGCATTCGTGGTCGCAATCCTAATCTTTGGCCTGGGTGCCGGCATCTCGATCTATGAGGGCATACAGAAGATCCAGTGCCCGCACCCGATCGACAATGCCTGGATCAGCTATACCGTTCTGACGCTCGGGTTGCTCTTTGAAGGGGCGGTGTGGATCGTGGCGCTCCGCGCCTTTCGGATCGAGAAGGGAGATCGGGGCTGGTTCGAGGCGATTCGCCGCAGCGAGGACCCGACCGTCTTTACGGTACTCTTCGAGGACTCCGCTGCACTGCTCGGACTGTTCACGGCGCTGATCGGCATCTATCTGTCGCAGGCGCTCGAGCTACCTGTTTTGGACGGTGTTGCATCGGTCATCATCGGTCTAATTCTCGCCTCGACCGCTGCGTTTCTTGCGTATGAATGCCAGAGCCTGTTGACGGGCGAAGGGGTGTCCCAAACGGTCCGGGAGAGCATCCACGCCATCGCGGCGCGGGGTAGCGGCGTGGAACGGGTGAATGAGCTCCTGACGATGCATTTCGGTCCGCGAGACGTTCTGGTCACGCTCAGCCTCGACTTCATAGATCGCTTATCCGCCGAAAATGTCGAGATGACCGTCTCCAATATCGAGCGAGTCATCAAATCAGCGCATCCGGAGGTCACCCGCGTCTTCGTGGAGGCGCAGAGCTTCGAGGCACATCGTAGGAATGCCGCGCTCACGGCCTCGACCGCGAAGAGCGGAATGACGCCGTGATGCGGCTGCTCTGCTGGATCATACTTGCCTGCGCCCTGCTCATCGCCGTTCCCGCGGTCGCGCAAAGTGATGTCTCGACGGTCCGGCTGGACGGCAATGCGGTCTTCCAGGTCGGACCGGCCACCGATGGGGACGACGCGAGCACCCGCGCCCGCAGGATCGAGGCGCGGCTCGCAGGGCTGCTGCGCAATCTCAACGCATTGGCGCCGCCTGTTGCGCGCCAAGCTCCGAGTGGCTGGTCAGTGAGTGTATCGGGCATCCCGGTCGTGACAATCACCGATAGGGATGCCGAGGATAATGTCACGACCCAGCCAGCACTGGCTAAACGGTGGGCGCTCGCACTCGACCGATCGCTCACCAGGGCGCGGGAACGTCGGCTCAGCTGGGGAGGACGCTTCGGCGCGGAGACGAGGGCGTCGGCCGAGGCGGCGTTCGGTCGTCTGACCGAAGCCGTGTTCCGCATCATCCCCCGAGCCATCGCCGCGCTGGCGGTAATCCTGATCTTCTGGATGTTCGCTCGCGGGGTTCGCGCGCTTCTCCGGCTGATTTTCCGGCGCACGGTTGACGACGTGACGGTTGAGAGCCTGATCAAGCAGCTCACTTACTACGCCATCCTCGCGCTCGGCTTCTTCGTGGCCGTTGACGCGCTCGGCTTCGATCCAACAACGGTCGCGGCTGGACTCGGCCTGACTGGTATCGTGCTTGGCTTTGCGTTGAAGGATATCTTGTCCAATTTCGTCTCGGGCCTGCTGCTGCTCACCCTTCGGCCGTTCAAGATCGGCGATCAGATCGTGATCGGTGAACTCGAAGGCAGCGTTGAGCGGATCGAACTGCGCGCGACCCGTCTGCGTGCTTATGATGGCCGTGTCATGCTCGTCCCGAATGCCGAAGTGTTCACGTCCAGAATTGTCAACAACACCGCCGATCCCGTACGGCGCGGCAGCGTGGGCGTTTGGCTCGGTTACGACACCGATCTCCGCAAGGCGGTGACCGCGATTGAGACCGCCACCCGCGCGGCGAAAGGCGTGCTCGAAACGCCACCGCCCGTCGTTCGCCTTGATGAGCTGGGTGCGGACGATCTGTTTATCAAGGTGACGTTCTGGACCGACTCTCGCCGGGGGGACTTCAAGAATACCGGATCGGCAGTCCGCGCCGCGGTTCTGGAAGCGTTCAAATCAGCCGACGTGGCGCTTCCCAACCCCGACACACGGATCGTTACTCTTCGTTCCGAGCGCTGACCCGAAGCACGGGATCACATTTCGACGAGAAATACCGGGCAGGAATGCCGCGCCCTTGAGGGCTATCGCGGAACCCGATCGGCCGTGCCACGTTGGAAAATAGGCTACGGCGGCGATATCGCATCGTCGAAACTTTCAACTCCAGGAGAAAATAGATGGGTGAGTTTACCGATAAGGCAAAAGCTGCAGGTAACAAGGTTGCCGGTAACGTCAAGGAATCCATTGGCGATGCGACCGACAATCATGATCTCGAAGCCGAGGGCAAAGCTCAAAAGACTAAGGGCACGGCTCAGGACGTTTCGGGTACGGTTAAGGGAAAGCTCGGCGACGATATGTAGGCTTAATTTGTAAAAGCGATAGGAAAGGGTTGTCGTCGGAAGTAGACGGCAACCCTTTTTTTAGTCAGCAGAGCGGCTAACGTTAGGCATCGAGGTTGATCGCTTTGTAACAGCAGGTAGTTAGATATTGGCTGAAATGCAAAAAACGGGTCGCATTTTGGAACGGCTGCGCCGCTCCTTCTCGGACTTCCTCACGGTCCCGCTTCTGGTCGTTATCGGTTTTTTAGCACTGGCGTTCGCGGCTCACGCGATCGATGAGAGTGCCGGACCGCGCGATGACTGGGGTCCCATCTGGTCGTTGCTCGATCGCTACGTCGGCAACGTCGACTCCGCGACCGACCTGCTCGAAACGCTCGCAGGCAGCCTCATCACTGTCACGTCGATCACCTTTTCCATCCTGCTGCTCGCGGTCCAGCAAGGCGCGTCCTCACTCACGAGCCAGGTATTCGATCAGTATCTGCAACGCCGATCAAACCAGGCCTATTTCGGATTTTTCGTCGGCGCTTCGCTCTACACTGTTTTGATTTTGGTCCTGACGACCAGCGAGCACCGACCTGTGATCAGCGGCACCATCGCGATCATCATCGTCGCGGTTGCGTTGTGCGCTCTGGTCACCCTTATTTACACGACGGTTGACCAGACGCGGGCATCGAGCATCATTCAATCGATCGCCGTCGCGGCGCTCGGCACGCGTCGACGCCAGATCGATTGGCTAGCCAAAACCCAGCAGTCCCGCTCCAGGCCTGGAAATACTACGCCGATCCTAAGCCACGTGAATGGCTATTTGCGTCGAGTCGATATCGACGCACTGCTTCGCCTGACAACGAAAGACCCGTCCCTGTCGATCGAAATTCGGCCTTCGCTCGGTGACTACGTCCCGTTGCACGGTGTGTTGGCGCTTGTCCCTACGGGTTTGGCGCTGACGCCCGAAACCAAGACATGCATCCGACGCGCCCTGGTGGTCGAAGAGCAGCGTGACCTGGCGCAAGACGCGGCTTACGGCGTCAGCCAGTTGACGATCATCGGTTGGACTTCGACATCGACCGCGAAATCCAATCCGAGTGCCGCCAAAGCGTCGTGCCAGGCTTTGTTCGAGCTTCTCTGGCAGTGGTCGAATTCGGAGCAGCTGCTTCCGCAAAGATCATACGAAAGCCGCGTCTTCTATCCCGATAATGTCGCGGATCAGGTGTTCGACGGTTTTGAATCAATATTGATTGCTGCTTCTGAGTCGATGCAGCATCAAACGCTGGGCGAAGTATTACACGCGCTCACCGAGGGATTCCCACGCCTCCCGTTGACATGGAGGGATCGCGCGGAAGACATCTTCCTACTGTCCCTCGACGGGCTGGGCGATCATTTGCCAACGCGCCTTTTGTCTCGCCGTTACGAGAAAGTGGTCGCGGTCCTTAATGATGACGGTCGGTCCGATGGAGCGGCACTGGTGGCGAACGGATGGGAAAAATTCGCACAAACCAAGGGCAAGTTGCATTCGCGGGGCAGTCGGGACTGACTCGTCAAAGCGGGCATGACGAAGTTACTCTCGTTGAAGGAAATCCATCGTCCGTTGCCGTCGCCGCGCCAGCGCCAACCAACCTTCTCCCCCAGTGTTACGCAGATCAGTGGCAAGATGATCACGCCTGCATTGATGCCGATATAATAGACCTGAAAGGCGTCAGCGCGGCGATTGTTTTCAGGAGCGTAGAGCGCGCCTACCTGACTGGCGGGCACCGTCAAAGCAACGGGGCAGCCATTTTCCTATCTGGTTAGCCGTGCGATCTGGTCATCCAATTGCTCGTTCCGTTCTTTTTTAGTTCGCCCGTCGTTCTTGCCCTTCTCACGGTCCATCAAACGCTATTTGGCCAAAACTAACCAGCTTCTGGTTGGTTTGACAGTACCGATTGAAGGAGTCGAAATGTTTTTCCCGGGGCGGTCACGGCTCAAACCAGGCGAAGCGCTCGAATGCCTGTACTTACCTCACCGCGAGCGCCAATCCCGCGCAGCGGGTTCGTGCTGCGGCCCGATTGCAGACTTAATCAGGTCCGGTCCCTTCGAGTATGATGTCCGCGACTTCTCGCGGCTTGTCCCAGATCGAATAGTGGCCACTGCCTTTGATCCAGTGGAACGCGGCCTGAGGGAATGCGGCACGGGGCACTGTCAAAGCAACGGGGCAGCCATTTTCCTATCTGGTTACCCGTGCAATTTGGCCGTTCAATTACTTGTTTTGTTCTCGTTTAATCCGCCCCGCGTTCTCCCCCTCTGCCCGGTCCATGAGGCGTTATCGGACTAAAAATAACCAGATTCTGGTTAGTTTGACAGTACCTCGTGCTGCCATCCACGGCAAGCTCGCGGCCCGCGACCAGTCCGACTTCGGCGCATCGCGCGACCACCTGCTCGAACAGCAGGCGATACAGATCGCACGCGCGGAAGCGACCATGACGATTCTTCGAGAAGGTCGAGTGGTCGGGGACTGCGTCGCCGAGATCGAGGCGACAGAACCAGCGATAGGCAAGGTTGAGGTGCACCTCCTGGCACAGCCGACGCTCGGACCGAATGCCGAACAGGTAACCGACCAGCAGCATCCGCAGCATCAGCTCGGGGTCGATCGACGGCCGCCCGGC
>NZ_RCZK01000022.1 GCF_006438955.1 Sphingomonas oligophenolica
GGCCGGCGCCTATGTCGATCACTTGGCCGCGATCGGCGCGACGCCCTCAATGAGCCGCACCGGCAATTGCTACGATAATGCCCCGATGGAGAGCTTCTTTCACACCCTCAAGGTCGAACTCGTCCATCAGTGCCGATGGGCGACACAGGCCGAAGCGCGGCACGCGCTGTTCGGATACATCGAGGGCTACTATAACCGGCACCGCATGCACTCGGCCCTCGGATATCTAACCCCCGAGCAAGCCGAGCGGAGCATGACCGGCTAACCCTGCGTGTCCGCCGAACCGGGGGAATATCACACCCCCGTCGTATCGACGATCAGCGGCACCGCGCACCGCGTCGCCAACGCGAAGGGCGGGCTCGAGATCATCGTCGTGTCGGACGACGGCCGCACGCGGATCGGCATGGCGCACCTGTCGAGCCAGGACGTCAAGGAAGGCGACCGCGTCGTCGCGGGGCAGACCCTCGGCAAGTCGGGGCAGACCGGCCACGCCACCGGGCCACACGTCCACTATACGCTGACGATCGACGGCAAGAAGGTCGATCCCCTCAACCCACCGTCGGGCGGTGGCTCGGCGCACCCGGTCGCACGCGGCATGACGCTCGAGGACGCGCAAGCGCTCGCGGTCAAGCACCTCACCGACACCTATCCGCACCCGACGCCGTCGATGATCCATGACGTCCGCGCCGAGGTCACGAACCGTTACCAGGTCCACAAGCAGAGCGTGACCGACGCCGAGGACGCGGGCGTCGAGGCGGCGCAGCGGTGGGCGATCGCGAACCCCGGCAAGCCCCTTTCGTCGATGCCCGCGCCGATCCGCAACGGCATCCCGGCCAAGCACTACGACGAAATGGGGGGCTTCATCGACCGCGTCGCCAGCGGCACGCGTGACCAGGCGACGAGCGACGGCACCTATGGCTACTATCTCGCCAACCCCGACGAACTCGCCAATCTGTCGGGCCGCCAGATGCAGTCGCTCTATGGGTCGATGGACCGCAGCTCGTGGCTCCAGCTCCAGAACATGCGCGGCCAGATCGTCAAGGGCGCGCAGAACGGCAAGGCCGCTGCGGCGAGTGGCAACATCAATATGCCCGCGTTCAACGTCGCGATCGGGCAATATATGGGCGCGCTCGGCCTGCCCGATAATCCGAAGCCCGAGGACAAGCAGGCCGCCCAGGTCGGCGCGTTGCGGCGCAGCGCGTTCGAGGCATTGACCGTCGAGCAGGCGCATCGCGACAAGCCGATGAACGACATCGAGGTGACGCAGTTCGTCCAGCGCTGGACGCTCGGCCGCACGGTGGCGGTCGGCGCCGGCGGCGCGAACCGCGTGGCGCAAGGGTCCGTGACCCTGAAACAGATCAACCCAGAGGTGCGCGCGAGCATCGAGGCGAGCCTCACCAAGCACGGCACGCCCGTCACCGAAGAGAATATCCTCGCGATGTATTACGCCGGGACGTTCAAGAAATGAGCGATCAGCTAGACCCCTACGATCAGGCCTATGCGCGAGCGTTCGGGGGCGTCGACCCGACGCGCCAGTCGCTCGTCCAGACCTCGCACCTCAACCCCGACCGCGAGGTCGAGAACCGCGCGATCGCCGATCAGCTCGGCCTCCCCGGCCAGTTCATCCGCGACAACGAGGCCGAGGCCCGCCGGATCAAGGCGCAGCGCGATGCCGCCGCGACCGCTGCGTCGATCCGCGGGACCAAGACCGCGAGCTTCCTTGCCGATACGAGCAAGGCCGCGATCGCGCACGATGACGTCGGCGTCCTCGCCAAGATCGGCCACTGGTTCGGCGAGAATTGGGCTAATTGCAGACTGGCCGCTTAAAGCGCGACAGCCCCGTAAACCAGCCTTTCGGCAAACGACGCGATTTCAGACACCGAAGTCCTTTGGCTGAGAGCCGGGTCCCCAGCTCCCTAGCTCGTCGAGCGAGGCAGGCTCGCTCGCGCCAACCGGATTACGCTGGCTCCGATGCCGATTTGCGATTTCTAGGATCCGGTCGATTGCTCGCGCTTTCGGCTTCGCAGTCGGTGATCGGGAGAGCAAGTCGTCCAGCTCGTGGCCCGTCCTTGTGGTGATGTGATGCTGGGTCGGGTTTTCGAGTGACCTCGGAAGCACGCCCGCTGAGGAGCCAGCACGTCCAAACGTTTCCACCTGTCCCGTAACTTGCGCAGATCGTTACGACGCCCCGTCCATTTCCAGTTATGGGACAGTTCTTCCGAATTCGGCACAGCCGATTCGACTCCAGCCCAAAAACGGTTATTTAAGGTTAAATTGCCTCTTTGAGAACCGGGGGGCAGGACTCGTTAGAAAAGGAGGACTTATGAAAAAGGCACTTATCGGCTTGACGGCCGCTTCGTTCGCGATGGGCGGCTTTGCTACGCCGAGCTTCGCTTCGGGCAACACCAAGCCGCAGACCCAACTGACGGTCGGCAACTGCATCTCGGACGTCGTCTATGGCAACGAGCCGAACATGGCCAATGGCGCTCCGGGCGGCCCCGCCGAGCAGACTCCGGGTACCAAGGGCGGCAACGTTGTTCCGACCCAGTCGCCTGGACCGTTCGTCAACAACCCCACCGATCCCAACAACCCCACCCGCGGGCGTTCGGTTGGTCAGTTCCAACAAGACGGGATCAACATTCCTGCTCTCTGCCGCGCCGCGACCGGCCAATAAGCTGAAGCACAGCCTTCGGGCTTAACAGCTTCTAACGAAAAGGCGGGCGGCCCCGAACCGTCCGCCTTTTTTTGAGAAACGCTTAAACCTTCCGCGCTAGGCTCTGCCGCTCGGACCGGGGGAGCGATGCTGAAGAATTTGAGCCTCGCGTGGGCGCTGGCCGCCGCAATCGCCGCTCCCGAAAGCGCCGCTGTCGGCCAGCTCAACGATCCCGCTGCCGCGGAGCGCATCGCGCCCTCGGCGGGCAAAGGCCTGCGCGCTGGCAACGACGACATTCTCGTCATCGGCATCCGCCTGCGCGGCGAAGCGATCGGCGGCGTCGCCCCGGTTCGCCGCATCGACGCCGGTGAAATCGCCAGCTACGGCGCCGGCACCGTCAGCGACCTCGTCGAGGCGCTCGAGCCCGAGACCCGGGGCAATAGCGGTGCCGCATCGCCGCCCCAGATCGTTCTGTTGAACGGCAGCCGCATCGCCAATTTCTCCGATATCGGCGGCCTCCCCGCCGAGGCGATCCAGCGGATCGACATCCTCCCCGAGGAGGTCGCGCTCGCTTATGGCTATCCCGCCGGCGCCCGCGTCCTCAATCTCGTCACCCGCGAGCGCTTCCGCGCTCTGACCCTCGACAGCAGCGCCGGCGCCGCCACGCGCGGCGGCCGCTATAGCCTTTCAACCGACTGGAACCTTGCTCGCATACGCGGCGAATCCCGAATCATCGTCGATCTCTCGCTCGCCCGCGACGGCGCCCTCGACGAATCCGAGCGCGACATCCCACTCGCCCCCGCCGGCCCACTCTTCGCCGCCGGGGGAAATGCCGCCGCCCCCGTTTTCGGCGCCGAGATCGACCCGGCGCTCAGCGCCCTCGCCGGCACCATCGTCACCGTTGCCCCAGTCCCCGGGACCACCCAAACTCTCGCCCAATTTGCCGTCGGCGCCCAGTCTCCGGCGCAGACCGATCTGCGCCCTTTTCGCACCCTCCTCCCCGAAACCACGCGTTTCGTGCTCGGCGCGTCAATCAGCCGCCCGCTCTTCTCGCGCATTGCCGCTACCATTAGTGGCCGGGTCACCTCCACTCGCAGCGAAAGCGGCTTCGGCCGCGCGCCGGTCGAGCTTTTCGTTCCCGACGCCAATCCCTTCTCTCCCTTCGCCAGCGACGTGCTCCTCCTCGGCCTCGCCCCGGCCCCGCTCCGCCGCGACTCGCGCACCGACACCGCTCGCCTCTCGGCCTTGTTCAGCGGCGATTTTGGCCTCTGGCGCTGGACCGCGACCGCGACCGGCGAACATGCCTATGCCACCACCCGCGATTCGGGTCGGGTCGACACGGCCGCTCTCCAGGCCCGCGTCCTCGCCGCCGATCCCGCTGCCAATCCCTTCGCCGCTATCGCCGGCCCCTTCGATCCCGCCGCGCGCCTGTCTTCGTCCCGCAGCCGCCGCGGCGCGATCGATCTCTCCGCCGCCGGTCCGCTCGCGCGTCTCCCGGCCGGCGATCTCTTTCTCAGCCTGTCGGCCAGCGCCGAACATCTCGGCCTCGTATCCCGCGGTTTCGAAGCGCCCGGCCCGGCTCGGCTCGCTCGCACCCAGACCTGGGCCGCGGCCAGTCTCGACGCGCCTTTGTCGCGCGGCAACGCGTCGCTCGGCGGCCTGGCCGCCAACTTCAATGTCACCGTCCGCAACATCCCGCGCTTCGGCTGGCTGCGCACCTGGGGTGCCGGCCTGCGCTGGGCGCCGGATCCGATCGTCAGCTTTAACCTTTCCTACATCGATGATGACGGCTTCCCGACCTTGCAGGAAATCGGCGAGCCGGTCGTCCCGATCCCCAGTTTCCTGATCTTCGATCCGATCCGCGGCGAGACCGTGTCGGTCACACGCCTCGAAGGCGGCAATCCGCTGTTGCACCCCAACAACCGGCGGGAGCGCAAGATTGAGGCGATCCTCCGCCCGCCGGGCGCCGCCGGCATCACGCTCTCGGTCAATTACAGCGAGGTCGATCTCGACAATCCGATCGCGACTTTCCCGATCGTCTCGCCCGATCTTGAAGCCGCGTTCCCCGGCCGTTTTCAGCGCGACGGCTCCGGCCGCCTCATTCTCGTCGATGCCCGCGCGATCAGCGTCGCCAGCTCACATTTCCGCGGCCTGCGCTCGGGCCTCCAATATGTGACCCAGCCCGCGCCCGGGGACCGCAATCCCACCCGCTTCGCTGCCTCGCTCTTCCACACCTGGCGCTTCCGCAACGACATCCGCACCGTCGCCGGTGGTCCCGTCCTCGATCTCCTCGATGGCGCCGCGGTCGGACCGCGCGGCGGCGTCCCGCGCCACCTGATTGAAGGAAATGCCCGCCTAACCCGCGGCGCTCTCGGCGCGTTCGTTTCGGGCAGCTGGCAGGCCGACTCCCTCGTCCGTGGCGGTTCCGGCGACCTTATCTACGCCGATCGCCCCCGCCTCAACGCCTGGCTCTTCCTCAATCTCGGACAGCTGGGCAGCGCATCGAGCCTCCCCGCGTGGCTACGCGCCGGCCGCCTCACCTTGAGCGTCGAAAACGCCCTCGACGCCCGCCTTCAGGTCCGCGACGCCGCCGGCCAGACCCCCTTCGCCTTCCACCCCGCTTACCTCGACCCTCAGGGCCGCACACTGAGGATCGGTTTCCGCACCTTCATCAAGTGACGCCGACTGAGTGCCTCGGGTAGGCCCCGGCACTTCGCTACGCTGCCATCGGACGCGGAACCCCGACTTGCCGATCCCCAGATAAGCGGCGGCCTGGTCCTCGCTCAACAGTCGCGGGGTGATCGGAGCATGCCGCCGCGGGCGTGGCGGTCCGGCGTCGGGCTCATCGTCAAAGTGCGCGGCGGAAATTGTCTTCGTCGGGCGCGGTGCCCTGCCGCGTTTGGGCGGCGGCGGCGCTGTCATCGATGTATACGCCGCCAAGACGCTCGGAATTGGCGCGCAGCCATTCGTCCGCCGCGCGCTCCCCCGCCTCGATCGATTCGGCCGGCCACTCCTTGTAGAGCTTCCCGCAACACGTGATCCGAGCAACGAAGGGCTGGGAGTCGTCGCCGGTCGCGGCGCCCGTGCTTCGAATGCGATCATCGTGGTGAACTATTCTGGAGTGCGCGGAAGCGTCACCGCAGATTATGGCCTTGCGGCTTTCAGGATCAGCCACCACGCCAGACTGGAGCTCGTGCTTATCCGGCGCTTATCCAACTGCATCCGGAAAACTCAACGCCCGCTTTGGGGGTAGCTAAGTCTTTGAAAAGGCTTGGAGCGGGTGAAGGGAATCGAACCCTCGTCGTAAGCTTGGAAGGCTTCTGCTCTACCATTGAGCTACACCCGCGTGCCGACCGCCACTGGCACAGTCGTGGACCGCGGGTCAACGCGGATGTGGCGGGAGCGATCGGCCGCGAGGCGGTCCTGCCAGCCGCGTCAGCGGTCGATGCGGACGGGGACTCCCTTCGACGCCGGAGTCTTTGAGGCTTCGTCGTGGTACCAGAGTGGCACCAGCGGGTTCATCTCGGGATAATAACCGCCTACGCAGCCGTCGGGCAGGTCGTACGGCGTGATCTTCAACCCCTCCACCGCGCGGCGGGTGTCGTCGTCGGCATCGCCCGCCAGCGTCACGATATCGCCCTCCTTTAGCCCCTCGCGCTGCATGTCACGCGGGTTCATCAGCAGGATGAGGCGCGATCCGCTGAGGCCGCGCAGTCGGTCGTCGAAGCCGTAGATCGTGGTGTTGAACTGGTCGTTCGATCGCATCGTGATCAGGTGGAACCGGCCCGGCGCGTCGCCGATGCCGAGCGCGGTCATCGTGGTAGGGTGCGTGAATTCGGCCTTGCCGCTGTCGGTTTTCCAGATCCGGTCGTGCGCGGCGTTGCCGCGGTAGAATCCGCCCGCCTCGAACATCCGCGCGTTGAAATCGTGGAACTCCTCGGGATAGGTTTCGGCGATCAGGTCGCGGACGAGGCCGTAATCCGCGGTCCATTCGTCCCATCGCCACTTGGGGTTCGCGGGCAGCGTCGCCTGCGCGATCCCCGCGACGATCGCCAGTTCGCTGAGCAGCGTGTCGCTCGCGGGGGTGCGGCGACCGACCGATCCATAGATGTGACTGAAGCTGTCCTCGATCGTCACGGTCTGCGGTCCCGATGCCTGCACATCCTCTTCGGGACGCGCGAGGCAGGGGAGGACATAGGACACGCGACCGTGGATCAGGTGGCTGCGGTTGAGCTTGGTTGCGATATAGACCGTCAGTTGCTGGTGCTGCCACGCCTTTTCCATGATCTCGCGGTCGGGGATCGCGCGCACGAAATTGCCGCCCAGGCTGATGAAGCCCTTGACCGATCCGTCGCGGATGCCTTCGCACGCGTCGACCGTCGTGTGGCCGGTATCGCGCGGCGGTTCGAAGTCGAACATCGTCGCCAGCTTGTCGAGCGGCACCAGTTCGGGCTTTTCGGAAATGCCGACGGTGCGCTGGCCCTGGACGTTCGAATGGCCACGGACGGGGGACATGCCCGCGCCCTGGCGCCCGATGTTGCCGCGCATCAGCATCAGGTTGACGAGCATCCCGATGCTCTGCGTGCCGTGGACGTGCTGGGTCAGCCCCATCCCGTACACCCCGATGACGCGTTCGGCGGCGACATAGACGTCGGCGGCGGCCTCCAGATCGGCACGCTTCAGCCCCGAATGCCGCTCGATCTCGTCCCAGCCGGTGGCGCGCGCCTGCGCGATGAACGCGTCGAACCCGTGGGTATGCTGATCGATGAAGCCGTGGTCGAGCACGCTGGGATCGCCCGCGGCGGTCCTGGCATCATCGACCGCGACGACATGCTTGCACAGCCCCATGATCGCCGCGATGTCGCCGCCGGGGCGGACCTGCAGGTACATGTGCGATAGCTGGGTCGGCTGCTGGGTCAGCATCTGGACCGGGCTCTGCGGATCGATGAAGCGAACCAGGCCGATCTCGCGAACCGGGTTGAAGGTGATGATCTTGCACCCGCGCCGCACCGCATCCTGGAGCGGGTGGAGGAAGCGCGGGCTGTTGGTGCCGGGGTTCTGCCCGAAATAGAAGATCGCGTCGCAATGGTCGAAATCTTCGAGCGTGCACGTGCCGACCGGCGATCCGATCACGTTCTTGAGCCCGACCGAGGTCGTCTCGTGGCACATGTTGGAACTGTCGGGCAGGTTGTTGTTGCCGTAGAACCGTGCGGTCAGCGCATAGAGGTATGACGATTCGAGCGACGCCTTGCCCGACGCGTAGAAGATCACCGATTTGGGATCGAGCGCGTTGAGTTCCTTGGCGATCCCCGTGAACGCTTCGTCCCACGAACATTCGACATATTTGTCGGTCGGCGCATCGTAGCGCAGCGGCGCGGTCAGCCGCCCGACCATCTCGAGATCGAAATCGGCCCATTCGCGCAATTCGGTGACAGTATGCTGCGCGAAGAAATCGGGGGTGCAGCGATCGCGGGTCAGGTCCCAGATCGTCGCCTTGGCGCCGTTCTCGCAGAATTCGAAGGTGTGCGGATGCTTGGGTTTTCCCCACGCGCACGACGCGCACATATAGCCTTCCGCCTTGTTCTGGCGCATCAGCGTCTCGGCCACGCCGGGGCTCGGCATTTCCCGGCGCATGACCTTGGCCATGCCCTCGACCGATCCGAACCCTCCCGACGACCCGCCATATTCCCTGGGCGTCGCCAGATCGTCATCCAGTGGGCGGTCGTTCGTCAGGTCGTCGTTCATCAGTCACCTCCGTCACGGGCTAACGCACATCGTGCTTCACGGGTTGCTTACCACTCGCGCGATAGATTGCCTTGCCATGTATCATGATCGCTCGATTGCCGCCAAAATTGAGGTCACACGCCCGCGTTCGGCGGTCAGCAGCGGCGCGGGGCTGTCGGGGTTGGCGGGGGTGATCGCTTGGGTGGCGATCGCGCGGCAGTACGGGATGGACGGACCCTATGCCGGTCTCGTCAACCTGCTGTGCTGCGCGGTGCCGATGATCCTGTGGTCGCTGGTCGTCGACAAGGTCCACCGCCACGCGTCGACCGGGATCGATTGGGCCAGCCGAACCACCGTCGCCGACACGCTCGACATCAGCATCACGAAGCTGGCGGGATTATGGGCGACCTGGGTGGCGATCGCCGCGATCTACGCGACCGGGCGCTTCTATTGGCAGGGCAATTTCGCGTTCGCGATGTGGTGTTTCGGCTATGCCGCGCCCGCGCTGTTCGTGCTGTCGATCCCCTATGTCCTGTGGCTCGACCGTCGCCTGGAGAGCCCACGCGACGGCGCGTGGCATCTCGGCGCGTGGCTGACCGGCCAGCCGGGGGTCGAGCATGACGCGATCTACCGCCATCTGCGCAGCTGGGGCGTGAAAGCGTTCTTCCTCGCGTTCATGCTGGCGGGGATGCCGGGGGGCTATGGCGAGTTTATCCGCTGGGACGTGGGCGACGCGTGGCGTGACCCTGCGGCAATCGCGCGCTGGCTGATCACCTTCATGTTCGTGATCGACATGGCGATGGCGACGGTCGGCTATATCCTGACCTTCCGGCCGCTCGATTCGCATATCCGCAGCGCCAACCCGTTCGCGGCGGCGTGGATGGCGGCGCTGATCTGCTATCCGCCGTTCATCCTGATGGATAACAACGGCCCGCTCGATTATCGGATCGCGACGCAGGAATGGTTCGTGTGGTTCGCGGGGCATCCCAAGCTGATCGCGGTCTGGGGCGCGATGCTCGTCGTGCTGACCGGCATCTACGCCTGGGCGACGGTCGCATTCGGGCCGCGGTTTTCGAACCTCACCAACCGCGGCATCCTGACGCATGGGCCTTATGCCTATTCGCGGCATCCGGCGTATCTCGCGAAGAACGCGTTCTGGTGGTGCGCGGCGCTGCCGATGCTGACGACGGGAAGCCATGTCGACGCGATTCGCGCGACGCTGCTGCTCGGCGTGGTCAGCGGGGTCTATTATTGGCGCGCCAAGACCGAGGAGCGGCACCTGCGGCTCGATCCCGATTATGTCGCCTATGACGGCTGGATGGCGCGCCACGGCCCGGTGCCGCGGTTGTTCCAGCGCTGGGCTTGGGCGAAGCGGTAGCGCCCTACCGCTCAGGCTTGGGACGGGATGGAGGTGCCGGTGTCCCCGCCGGGAAGAGGTCGCGGGCGTATCGTGCAGGTGCGGGACGCGATAAGGACGTGCCGATGGATATCCGCCCCCGCCCCCGCCCCCGCCGTAGCGCGCTCTACATGCCCGCGACCAATGCCAAGGCGATCGCGAAGGCGCGCACGCTGCCGTGCGACGTCGTGATCCTCGATCTCGAGGATGCGGTCGCCCCCGCCGCGAAGCACGACGCGCGCGCCGCGGCGGTGGCGGCGGTGGGCGAGGGCGGGTTCGGGCGGCGCGAGCTTGTGATCCGGGTCAACGCGCTATCGACCGCGGTTGGTGTGGCGGCGTGGGGCGAGGAGGATTGCCGCGCGCTCGTCGCAGCGCGGCCCGATGCGGTGCTGATCCCCAAGGTCGACGATGCACGCGCGGTCGCGGCGTATCGCGCGCTGCTCGGCGACCTGCCGATCTGGGCGATGGTCGAGACCGCGCGCGCGGTGCTGCGGCTCGACGATCTCGCCGCCGCGCCGGGGCTCGCCGCGCTGGTCGTCGGGACCAACGATCTCGCCAAGGAATTGCGCGCGACGCCGGGGCGCGACCGGTTGCCGTTCCACGGCTTCCTGGCGCAGACCGTCGCGGCGGCGCGCGCGCATGGCCTCGCCGCGATCGACGGGGTCTGCAACGCGATCGACGACGTCGACGGGTTCGCCGCGGAGTGCGACCAGGGCGCGAGGTTCGGGTTCGACGGCAAGACGCTGATCCACCCGAGCCAGATCGCACCGTGCAACGGCGCGTTCAGCCCGACCGCCGCCGCGATCGCGTGGGCGCGGCGCGTCGTGGCCGCCTTTGCCGCGCCCGCTGCTGCGGACCACGGCGTGATCCGCGTCGATGGCGCGATGGTCGAGCGGCTGCATTGGGAACAGGCGCACCAGACCCTGGCGATCGCGCGCGCGATCGCGGGGGAATGATCCGGAGAATCAACCTCCGCCCGACGGCAGATCGATGACGAAGGTGGTGGCGGTCGCATCGGCGAGCGTCAGCGTGCCGCCCGCGCCCTCGATCAGCGACCGGGCGATGGCCAGGCCAAGACCGGTGCCCCCGGTCGCGCGCCG
This sequence comes from Sphingomonas oligophenolica, assembly GCF_006438955.1. Classification (GTDB taxonomy): domain Bacteria; phylum Pseudomonadota; class Alphaproteobacteria; order Sphingomonadales; family Sphingomonadaceae; genus Sphingomonas; species Sphingomonas oligophenolica_A. The sequence goes on from NZ_RCZK01000022.1 coordinate 10,874, forward strand.
GGTCGTGAAGAAGGGTTCGAACAGCCGCTCGCGATCGGCGGGCGCGACGCCGGGGCCATCGTCGCCGACGCGGAGCTCGACCCGCGTCGGCGTGACCGCGGCATGAAGACCGATCGTCCCGGCGCCGGCCTGGCGCGCGTTTTCGAGCAATGTCGTCAGGACGGCGTCGAGCGTCGCCGCGGGGACCGCGACCCGCGGCGATCCCGGCGGCAGCGCGACGTCGACGGCGAGCCCGGTATCGCGGAAGGCATCGGCGATCCGATCGACGAGGGGCGCCAGCTCGGTCGATACCGCAGCGCCGGGTTCGGCCATGTCGGCGCGCGCCAGATCGAGCAGCCGGGTTACCAGCACAGTTAGGCGGTCGGCATCGGCATCGGCATTCGTCAGGAACCGCTGGCGGTCGGCAGCGGGCATGTCGGGGTGATCCTGGAGCAGTTCGAGCGCGCCGCGGATCCCCGCGATCGGGGTCTTGAATTCATGACTGACCGCATGCGCGAAGTCGCGGAGATAGCGCGAGCGGCGCTCGATCGCCGCCGCCATCGCGGCGAAATCGGCGTACAGGCCCTGGATCTCGACGGCGGCGGTCGGGGGTATGGCGGGAATGCCGCCACGCCCGCTCGCGACCGCGCGGGTCGCCAGTCCCAGCTCCCGGATCGGCCGGGTCACGCCGCGCGAGATGATCCCGCTCAACCCGAGCAGCGCGAGGAAGATCGCGACCACGCCGATCAGGATCTTGCCGCGATCTTCATACAGGCCCCTGAACAACGCGCGCGCCGATCGCGACAGCGACAGGACGCCGACCACGCGGCCCCGGACGATGATCGGTCGCGCATAATGGACGCGGATCGCGGCGGCGCGCGAGAGCCATTCGAAGCGATAGGTCGCGCGATACGCACCGTTGCGGCGCAGCACCGTGACCGGTCGCGCATCGAGCGCGGCGGCGACTTCGGGCAGGGCGGCATAGCTGCCGATCGCGCGTGTGCCGCCGACGGCACGGCCCAACCGATCGAGCACGACGATCGAGGCCTGGGTCGCGCTGCGGGTCTGGTCGAGCACGGGGGCGAGCCGCGCGGCGGCCACCACCGCGTCCGGCGACGGCGGACCCGCGGCGACGGGCGCGGGACGTTCGTCGAGAATCGGCGTGGTGCTGAGGTCGATGTCGGTGGTCGGCGTTTCGACGTGATAAGGGCGGCGGCTGGGTCGGCCCGGTAGGGCATCGGGCCACCACACCGCCGCGGTGGCGGCCAGCGCGGCGCCCTGGGCGACGAGTTCGGCTTCGGTCTGGCGGACGAGCGTGTTTTCGTAAACGCGCAGAAACACCGCGCCGAAACCGGGCATCGCCGCCACCACGAACAGCGTCGCGAACAGGATCGTGCGCAACCGCATCTGCGGCCAATGGCGTCTGACCCAGCCTCTGACCATGCCGATCACGCGCCCGCGCACGCCCCCAGGCGATAACCGATTCCCGCGCGCGTCTCGATCAGGTCCACCCCGCCCAACGCCGCGAATTTCGCGCGCAGGTTGCGGATGTGGCTGTCGATCGTCCGGTCGGTCACCGCGAAGCCGGGGCCGTGGAGCCCATCGATGATCGCATCGCGGCTGAACACCTTGGTCGGGACCGACGCCAGCAGCCGCACGAGCTGGAATTCGGTGACCGTCAGCGGCACGTCGGCGGCGTTCCACGACGCGCGCCAGCCATCCAAGTCGAGGCGAAGGCGACCGTGGATCAGGTCGCGCCCCGTCTCGACCTCGGGGGCGTGCGCGGCGGTACGGCGCAGGATCGCCATCACGCGCGCCACCACCTCGCGCGGCGAAAACGGCTTCACGACATAATCGTCGGCACCCAGTTCAATGCCGAGCACCCGATCGATCTCGTCGTCCCGGCTCGACAGGAACAGGATCGGCACGTTGCGCCCCTCGCCCCTCGCGGCACGCAGCCGCCGACACGCCTCCAGCCCGTCCATGCGCGGCATGTTGATATCGAGGATGACGAGATCGGGCGATTGCGCGGCGGCGATCGCGAGCGCGCTTTCGCCATCGTCGGCTTCGATCGCAGCCAACCCCGCCTTGTCCAGCGCAAAGACGAGCAATTGGCGGATATGCGGATCGTCGTCGACGACCAAGATCGTGCGGGGCATCGGGCACCTGATCATCTTCATGGCGCCCGCGTCAACGGTGGCGGTGGCGGGGACGGGGCCCGGGGCGGGACGATCGATCCGTCGCACCGGCGCCCGTCGGGGTCGGCGATCAAGGCGGGTCGGCGCAATCCGACCAGCGTGTCGACCGCGCGGAGGCGCCGCGCGTTGCGGGGGGTCCAACCGCGCCACCTGCCTTGTGAACCGGTGACATCCTGCTCGATCCGCCAGCGTAGCGCCGCGATTCGATCGCGCTGCGCCGGAAATTTCGCATGGCGTTCGAGCCGCGCCAGCGACACCAGCGCCGATGGGCCGAGTCGCGCGAGGTAACACAGGTCGAGCGGCGGGCCGGCCTTGCCCTGCGCGACCGCCACGCGGACGTTCCACCCCGCCGCGACCGCGCCGAGATCGACGACGCTCGCGACGGTCAGCACCAGCGTCGCGGCGAGCGCGTTGGCGTTGATCAGCCACCGCGCCGATCGACCACGCAGCAATCGCCAGCCGATCAGCGCCAGCCCGACCGCGACGAGAGTCATCCAGCCGAGTGCGGCCAGCCTCAGAACGGTCATCCCATAGGCATCGACATAATCGAGGGTACGCAACGCGCTGGAGGCGACGAGCAGCAGATTCTGCGCCAGCCACAGCGCGACGAGCACCCGGACCGGTCTGCCGACGGCGCCCGCGCTACCCGGTCGCAGCGCGACCAGAACGAACAACCCCGCCAGCACTGCGGTGACGATCAGCGAATAGGCGCCGCGGTGCGCATAATCGGCCATCGTGACGCCAGCGGGCAACGCCGCACCGCTCCAGAGGAACACCAGATCGAGCGTGTTTTCGACCGCGAAGATCGCGTTGAACGTCACGAGCGACACGATCAACGTCGCGACGCGGGGATCGAGCGCGGTGCTGATGATGCGATCGGGCGAGCGCGCGAACCGCGTCGCCTGGGCACTCGGGCGCAAAGTCGACCAGGTCGCGACGCCAACCACTGTTGCGACCGCCGATCGCCATATGACGGTCGTTATGTCGGGGAGCGCGATCCGCGCGACCGCATCGCCGATCAGCGGATTCGCGCTGGCAAAAAGCATGACGAACACGCCGCCGCCCACGACCGGTAGTACCAGCATCGTCGCAGCCGCGCGCAGGCCCCTGCTCCGCGGCGCGCGGCGGTCGCGCAGAATCGCTATTCGCGCGGCGTCGCGGAACGGGGACAGGGCTGCTGTCACACCATGCCACGCCAACCGAGTCGCCCAGGCCATCGCATCGTCGAACCCGCGCCGCGGGAGGAGCGCGGCCAGCGACACCGCCACCCAGAACAGCGCGCAGCCGAGCAAACTCGGGTCCTCGGTCAGCACCAGCGCGTAGAGCGTCGCCGCGATCGTGGCGGATCGGGCGGCGCGCACCCGTACCAGCGCTGGGCGAACAACCGCGGTCAGAATGGCCAGCAGCATAGCGACGCCGCCGATCACGGCACCAAGATCGGTTCCGTCGATCGTGGTCTCCGCTGCACCGACCAGCACCAGGCACACCGCCACGCGGGCGATCAATCCGCTTCGCCAAGCTGCACCATCGTTCATCGTCATCCTCCCGCGATCGAGGGTCTGGTCTGAGCGCCATCGATGAGCGTCGCAGCGCGCGACCCAAGCAGACGGTTGGTGCATTCGGTGCAGGTCGCGTGCAGGCGCGCCCCGCGATTGCGACCGGAGATGCCGTTCGCGGCGGTCGTGGGGTCGATCGGGCAAGTGCTTTGCGGCACCCGCTCTATTATCGGTGATCGCAGTAGTCCGTGACTTATTGCCGCGTCTATTCATGATGCTATCAACCATCGCCAGTTATCGACACTAATGAAAATAGAAATAGTCCGATCTATGTCTTGACGAGTTCAATAGAGAGTCGTCTAAGGGAGTCGTACTTCGCCATTCGATTCGATCCGACTGCAAACCCGTGCTGAATATAAGTAATTGCGATGTGCGGAAAAAACTAAGCATATAATGAAGCGGAGGCGAGCTCGCCCGCTTTCCTAGTACACCTATGCGTATGGCCACGGACTGATCAACCATTCGTCGAACCGCGGTTCGCCGAGACCGTGGTCTGTACCCCTGGCGTAAGAGTATCGCTGCTTCGCGCCGCATCGTTGCCACGTCATGGCCGCGATGGTGCCGGTCGCGCGATTAGGTTGGGACGGGCGGCGGTGGACCGGTGCCCGTGGAGGGGGGGCGGCGATCGTGGGCAAGGCGAAGGGGGGGGCGAAAGCAAAGGCGAAGGCGGGGGCGACGTCCCAAGGCAAGGCCGACAGCGAGGCCCAGAGCCGCACCGAGAGTCAGGCGGGCGCAATGCGGGCGCGGCTGCGCAAGATCCATCCAGCCAAGCGAATGCGGACCCGCGGCTCCGGGGCGGGCAAGGAGGTGACGTTCGACCGAGCCCCGACCAGCAAGGGCAAGAAGCTGTACGATTATACGATGAGCTTCAACAGCGAAGTCGGCGACCGTACCCTGACGGTGAAGAACACATCCGGAAGCCGCGGCAAATCATCGGATCATCGCCAGAATTCGGCGACGTTGACGACCCGCAAACGCAAGATCGACGATTAGGGAGGCAGGAATGACCGAGGCGATGATGGTTCACGACACCAGCGGCAATGCCGCCACCGACTGCGATGAACTAGGAGCGTTGCTGGGGCTGGACGCCCCAGTCGCGCTCGCAGTGTTCGCCCGCGCGGTGAACGACGCGGCCTATGCCCGCAGCCTGATCCTGTGCCGCGAGAACCCTGCGTTCCGCGATTTCCTGCTGGCGCAGGCGGACGGATGGGTGCCGCCGGTCGAAGCGGCGGTGGCCGATCACGGCGCGATCGACCTGACCGCGAAGGCAATTTTGTCGTTCTGGGCGTGGACCAAATCGGGCTTCGCGATGCTCGACGCCGATGCGGCTGCCGCGCGGTTCGCCGCGTGTCTGGCCTGTCCCCATCTCGGCGCCGCGCCCGACCGGCTGGTCTTTCGGCTGGCCGGCGCGAGCAGCGATGCCGATCGCCACAGGGTGTGCGGCCTGTGCGGATGCGTCGCGGCGCGCAAGGCCCGGCTGCCACACGAACGCTGCCCCGGCCCCGACCCCGACCGCGCCGGGCTCAACCGCTGGGGCCAGCCGCTCGCCGAGGTGGCGGCCGCACGCGAACGCACGTGTGAAGGGGAGGATCAGCCGATGTGAACGGGCTTCCCTGTGACCGACGCATTTCCTTGAATCCATCTAGGAAGATAATCTACGTCAGTCGGAAGATGTTCAAATGTTCGCCGGAGGCGGAGTATTTTGCTCGCCATACGCGTCGCGCGGACCCGCGTACGAGCGAGCGGGTAAACCACGGCCAAACGACGAAATTCGGCGCACGGGGCTGTACTGGTAATCACTACAACGGTCGTCGGTATTCCTAAAAACAGAAAAACCATATACTGAGAAAGTGGATGATGTAATTTATTATGCCACGTATCGAGTTCAAGAATATGACATGGCAACGAACAAGATAATGTAAGCACTTGACCTTTAAGGTCATTTCGACTTAAGCTGAAGCATATCCGTTATTTGTTAGATATACCGCGCATTCGTCCGGCGGGGAGGCGTCAAGAAGTTGACCGCGATGCGTTCCAGGTTGCTTCGACGGTGCGCTCGGCGGCTTTGCGCCGGAGCAGCTTGAGCTTGGCGAACATCTGCTCGCCCCGGATCGGCGTCACGTTGGTCTTGGCCCAAGTCTCATCGATGAAGCCCAGCCGCCTTGGATCAAGCCGCCCCTGATACGTCTTCCACTGTGCGCGCCGCCTTGCGATCGCCGGTCGCGCCCGCTCGTCGGCGAACAGTTTATGGGATGGCCCGCCCCTCATCATCTGGCGCAATCTGGCGTTGGATTAAAAGGAGAGGACCGATGACGACGAAGACGCCGATTGCCACGCTCGGGATCGACCTAGGCAAGAACAGCTGTAGCTTGGCAGGAATGGATGCGAGCGGAACCGTGGTGTTGCGCCGACGAATGACGCGGGAGGGACTGATCAAGTTCTCCGCCGCGCTGCCGGCTTGCGTCGTGGCGATGGAGGCGTGCTGCGGTGCTCATTATCTCGGGCGCACGTTCGAAGGGCAAGGCCACACGGTGCGG
>NZ_RCZK01000023.1 GCF_006438955.1 Sphingomonas oligophenolica
GTCACGTCGATCGCCGGTTCGCTCGCGGCCGGCTCCGATCCGAATACGTCCGCCGCGCCCTCCAGCAGCCGGGATCGCCACTGGTTGATGAGGTTTGGATGCACGTCATACTGCTGCGCCAACTCGGCCAGCGTCTTCTCACCCTTTACGGCAGCCAGAGCTACCTTGGCCTTAAACGCCGGGCTGTGATTCCGGCGGGGTCGCTTGCTCATCTTGCCTCCTGGGGCGGCCAACATGGCCGCGGTCAGATCGGCAATCCACTTATCCCCGCTGTTCAGATTTCCCGAGCCACCTCTCCGCATCTGCCTGACCAACAACGCCGCAGAACGAGCGCTGCGCGGCATAGCCCTCGGCAGAAAGGCATGGTTGTTCGCCGGTTCGGATCGCGGCGGCGAGCGCGCCGCGTTCATGTACACGCTGATCGGCACCGCCAAGCTCAACGACATCGATCCACAGGCATGGCTCGCCGACGTCCTCGCGCGCATCGCCGACATGCCCCAGAACCGGCTAAACGAACTGTTGCCCTGGAACTGGCGAACACCAACCGCTCTGCTTAAGGCCGCGTAGCAGCGGTACTCACCGAAGGCTTACTCGCGCTTAGCTAGCTTGGACGCCGAACTGTCGAGACTTGCCGAGGTCAAGCAATCGCACACTTAATGCGCAGGGTTCGCCGCAAGTTTCACTTTGAAGGCGTGCCTCGTGGCGTTGGCATTTGCCAGATCTGTGGATAAGCGTCGAAACGGAACCCCATCAGCTTGCAGTATAACTATTTGAAAACGGAAAATAATATGAATTTTTAGGGGGTCCCGATCGGCGCTGATCGGGACCCCTCTAATCCCATATTCTTCTGACTTTCCAAACTGTTACCTTGAGTTTGGTGAGTGTCCCGCTTCGACGCTTATTCAAAATCACAGCGGTGACTGCCGCTATAATAATCTTTCGGGCTACGGTCGGTCTGGTCGCATGGAAAGACCATGCCTGTAGTTTATCACGATGACTGTTGGCGTGATGCCGCTGGTGGCGATGGCCGAAGAGTTCGAAGCTTTGGGCTTGCTCCACCCCAGTTTCGGGTTACTCGCAAATCCTATTCCATCGATCGAGATGTTGAACCGATGATCGCCGTTCCGATCGTGGAGCAGGCTGATCGCATAACGGCCGGGAGAGGGGACACGGACACAGATGCGCACCGGTCCGGTCATTGCGGGTGAAACCTCAACGCGCCGAAAGACCAGCCCCTTTTCCACGAGATGGGTGTCGTCATCGAGAAAATCGGCATCAGTCGAGGGATAGACCTCCAACTTGAGCAAGCCGCTCCGGTCTTTCAGCCCATCAACTTGCACCATGAAAGCAGGCCCCGTTTCACTGGGGCGACAAGCACCTTCCGCTTTCCCCAGATCGCGTTGAGGGACCGCATGCAGTGCGGTGATCGCCACAAGAGCCAGGGGGATCATGCGAAACTCCGGGGGCTGGTGAACACGGGGAGGGCAGTGACAAGCCCGACAACGAGCTGGGTAGCAATGATCAGGCTGCCGATGAGCGCCATTACCAGGACGATTTGCGCCTCCGGCCCGAAGAGGATGGCGACCAATCCTGCGAAGACGACATCCTTTGCAGGCAGCAGTGGCAATCGCGACAGCATCATGCGCAGGGTAACGAGCACGAGTAGCCATCCCACCGCAACATGGGGAAGCATCAGGTGAGCAAGGATCGCCAATGATGCGAGGCAGCCGAGGATCCGTCCGAGGTGCACGGCGAAAACGAACAGCAGGTCGCGCCGCCCCAGCGAGAACAGTCTCCGTCTAATACCGAACAGCACGAGCGATGTCACGGCGATCATTCCAACCGACCAGGCGAAGGTGCGAGCCAGGGGACCGGCAACTGCTTCGGTAAGCAGCGGCCAAATTAGGATCATGAGGATCACGGTCAGGGCATTGCCGGCAACTGCAGATAGAATAGCGACATCCTTAACCGCGCCAAATGGTGAATTGGCCATTTTTAGGTTGCCGCGCGCCCAGAGGTAGAATTGCACATCACCGGAATAGCCGAGCACCAACTCGTTCGCGACCTGCTTACGAAGCAATGCGACGAATCCGGAAAGCGGCAGACGCCATAGCCGACGGAAGATGAGCCATTCGCAAGCCGACGGCAGCGCGTAGAGCAGCCCGAATACCACCCAGAAAGCCGGTCGTCGGGGTGGCGATTCAACGAGGGCGGTTAGCCCCCCTCGACCGAGCTGTAGCCCGACGGCCAACAAGATCGCCCCGGACAGCAGCAGACCCGCCCACTGCTGAACGTCGATTCCGCGCCAGCTGGCGTTCCAGAATGCGACTAGGCGTGGGAACCGATCGGTTTGGTAATCGAAGGTCGCCTCCTTCACGCGGCGTGCTCCACGGCATCGGCCGGACGTGTGGCGATGGGCCGTCGGGCGATGCTCACCATTTGCGTGATCGCGCTGACATAATCGGTCACCACAGCGTCAAGCGTAAACCTTTGCGCCTGTTTGCGGGCGGACGTAACATCGACCGGCTTGGTCGGGGCAGCGGCGAGGGCAGCGGCGAAGGCCAGCGTGTCGTCTTGAACGACCACGGTGCCAAGCCCGCCGTTGGCTAGCACCGATCGCACGCCCGGCCCGCTGTCGGTGGAGACGATCTTCAGTCCCGCCGCGAGCGCTTCGATCAGGACGGCCGGTACGCCCTCGTACCGCGATGATAACAGCAACACGTCGTGATCGCGCATCGCTTCGGCCGCGTTCGGGACGTGCCCCGCAAAATGAACCTGCGCGCTGATTTCGAGGCCCGCGGCTTGTTGTTCAAGTCGCGATCTGAGCGGCCCCTCGCCGATCAGGGTGAGCCGATCGTCGGGGCGGGCAACTTCCGCGTACGCAGCCAGCATCAGTGCGTGGTTCTTCTGGCGCGCCAGACGACCGACCGCGACATAGCGTGTGCCGCGGTCGATCACTCGCAGGGATCGCAGCGGCGGCAGCCGATCGATCGCCGGATCGGGGATCACCGTCCGTTCGACATTCCCCATATGCGTCGCGACATCGGGTAGGATCGCGGTGTCCATAACAACCCACTGGTCGATAAACCGGGCCTGGAGGCGGAGCCAGATCTTCCACATCGCGCGGGCTGGTGCCGGAAGATCGGCGCGCACGAGGTCGTTGCTGATCTTGGCGAGAATCGGGGGGCAGGCGCGCCCTAGAACCAGCTTCATGGCGATCGCAACGATGGTGTAGGTGCTCCCAGCGCAGAACAGCGCGTCGGGCGCGGTCCGGCGGATGTGTCGCGGCAGCATGCGGATCATCCAGAGCGTCTCCCACCAGGCGGTGCCGATGGCGGGTTGATCAGGGGAGGCGTAGCTCAGGTTGGTGGCCAGTTCGGAACGCAGCGCCCCGTCGGTTCGTCCCATGAATAGCGGCGCGTCGATCCCGATATCCCGCCAGCGGGCGACCAGCCGAAGCGCTACGCGTTCGACTCCACCAGGCTCGAAACTGTGCAGAAACGTCAAGATGCGCATGCGAGGTCCCCAGCCAGATCTGCATAGCGGCTGGGTAGATGCGAGCCGCGGAACGAGCGGACGGTACGCGCAATACTGCGCATCACCGAATGCTCGCCGCAATCGCCCGGATGCACTCCCACGCGCATGATCCTCGGAAGCGGTACGTGGCGCGCCAGCGCTGCCACCATTAACGACGACGCCATGCGTCCTTTGGTCCGGGTCGCCCAGGTGATGACGGGCGAACGCGCCAGCGTCCGTCCACCAACGGGCTCCCAAACACGCCAATGATCTTCGGCGATCGCAATCGCTTGGTTCTCCAACGCCGCGCGCGCGCCATCCCCGTACAGCCACGCGGGTGCGACGAAGCCGGCGATCGGGGTACCGGTCACGTCCTCAATCAACCGGCGGCCGCTGGCTATCCTCGCGCTGGCTTCCGCGTGCTCCAGCCCTAGGAATTCGCCTTCCCCTGCGGTCATGTGCTGTGCCTTCAGGCGGGCCGAGCGCGAATTGTGGATCGTGTCATCGCGGTGCGTGAAGCCATGCAGGAATATCTCATGGCCAGCCTCAGCCCATCCGCGTAGCCGCCGGGCGAACGGGGAATCGGGAACGATCGGCGCGCTGCTCCAGAAATCCGGGACGACTAGGAGCGCAAGTGGCGTATCGCCGTCGTGCTGGAGATGGTCGTGCAACATCGCGACTTCGCGGTCGTGGCGCGGCGACACATCGTGGATGGAGAGAAGAAGACGCCGCGGGGTGCCAGCTTCCTTAATCGGGTTAGGCGTCATGACCCTCATGACGCCGCTGCCAAGTGCATCCGCAGTTTGAGGCTGCTGACACCGCAATGGGCTTCAGAAGTGACTGGCAAGGGACAGGTTGATTGTTCGTGGCTGCAACGGCGTATATTGTCGCTCCGTCCTGATCCGGAAGGGGTTGCCGAAAGCGAAGCTGTCGGCCCTGTTATTCGAGAGATTGCTCACCCCAAGGTGAACGCCCAGGCCCTCGACCGTGGTGAAGGCATCGGCGTGAAATATGGCATATCCTCCCATAGCGCGATCAAGCCCCGGGTCGAAACTGAGACGTGAGTGGCCCCTGTACGCCCCCCCGAGAGTGAACGTAATGCGTCGATCAGCGATGGTTACTGTACGGTCGACCTCCAGCTTGGCGCTTAAATCGGGTACGATGGGAAGCCGACGGTCGGCGGGGAGGTCGACCCCTTCCGGCGCCTTCTCCAGTCTGGCTCGTTGGGCAGTTGCCCAGGCGCGAAGCGACCAGTCGCCGGGGCGCCATTCCACCGCGCCTTCAAAACCGACAATAAGTGCATCCCCCGCGTTGCGCGTGCCGACGAGACCATCCTCCAGCAGATAGTCCGACTGCACGTTGAACCAGCTCGATCGAAAACCGCCTCCGGACAGCGACAGCCGCCCACGGTCGAGTGACACTCTGGAACCGACGTCGATGCTTCGGATCTCGTCGGAGTCATAGCGCGCCGTGGTGATATTGGTGGGATCCAGCCCACCCGGCCTGAAGGCGGTGCCGAAGCGGATGTAAACGATGCGGTCTTCTGCAAGCGAATAGGTCAGCGACGCGCTGGGGGTGATGCCGATGCGGGCACGCGCGGTAACTGCCACATCAATCTCCTCTCGGCGTTCGTCGTTGGTGGTGGCGCGGAAGAGACGACCGCCAAGCCCCGCTCGCATCCGGGGAAGGATTTCAAGAGACCCGTCCGCGAACAACGCCGCTTCGGTCGCAGCGCGATGAAGCGCGAAGGAAAAGGGAAGCGCGCGGCGATTCTCATCGCGCAGCGTTCCGACGGCAACGGTGGTCGCCGCAAGGTAGGATGCGCCCGCCGTCCACGCAAAATGGTGGCCTTCCGCCGATTCGACGCGGACTTCCTGATCAAATACGCGGTGCCGACGACTGTCGACATAGGTTCGGCCAGACGCAAAGCCCAATGCGCTCGCCATGGGGGTGAGGTCGTATGTTTCGCTACTGTCTTGCCAGGCATGGCTCGTCGCGAGGGTAAGCCGCTGAGCGCCTATCGGACCGGCAACGGTCGCGCTGACAAGACTAAACTTGGTGGATGAAGGCTCGGGTAAGCGATTCGACCGGGTGAGATCGTCCGCATCGATATCGACATATTGACTGTCGCGAACGTCGATGCGCTGCCGTGTTGCACCGACATCCACGGTCCACCCAGTCGCCGGAATGATACGAAAGGCTGCGCGCGCGCCAAGGATGCGCGTATCGTTGACCTTGTCGGTCGCCGTTGCATTCTTGACCCAGCCGCTTTCCGCATGGACGTAGCCCACAAATCGGAGTGCGGCTCGGGCTGCAAACACCGGAACGTTGATCATGCCGCTTGCGTCCGCTCCGACCCCTCCATCGGCAATTTGCTCGAAACCCATCGTCGCGACGCTGTCGAACGAGCCGGGTACGGGCCGGTTGGTGACGATGCGGTAGACGCCGCCTAAGGCGCCGGTGCCGTAAAGCGGGCCTTGCGGACCCTTGAGGACCTCGACCCGGGCAATATCAACGAGCCGCAAGCCGGGCTCCGGCGCATCGTAGGTAACGCGCGCGTCGTCGATATTCACGCTGACGGTCGATTGGCTGAACCCGTTGAACGGGCTGTCGGCAATTCCTCGAATGAACGGGCGGTCACGCCCCGGGCCGAGGTTGGTGACGCTCAACCCTTCGATTGTGGCGGCAACGTCGTGGATGCCCGTCGAACCTCGCGCTCGGGCGACCGCGCGTGGGACGTAAACCGCTATCGGTGTCGCTATGCGCGAGAGCGCCTCGGGAATCTTGCGTGCCGTAACGATGATATCGGCAAGCGGTCGAATGGAGGGTGCATCACGATCAATAGGGGGTTGCCGCGGGATCAGTCGCCAGATGGTCGGTCCGATGCGCTCCGCGGCGAATGGCGTGGTGGCCAGCATCATCGCCAACGCGTCAGCAACGCTGTGCCGCCCACGCACTGCACTGCTCTCGATGCCACGTGAATGGACTGCAATGCCGATCGATGCGCCGGTCTGCGAGGAGAGAGTTGCCAGCGCATCGGTCAGGTCACCGGCGGGGACGTCGATCCGGAAGCGAGCATCACGCGCCACCGCGGGCGCGGCCGACACGGCGCTAACGACGAACGCGATCGCCCAAATAGATCGTCTCACCCCGCCTCCTGGCTTCGAGTCCCGCAAGCGTCGCGAGAGTGTCAATCATCGCCGCGCTATCGCCCTGCGCCAATACACCCGAAAACGGTCGCTGGGCCACCGCGCTGTCGGCCCGAACCGGCCGCCCGGTCGCGCGAGCCACGTCCGCAATGACCAGGCCCAAGGGCATCGCATCGTAGACCAGCGGACCGTTGCGCCAACCGTCCAACGCCGCGGTGGTCGAGGCGGCCATCGTGATCGTTCCGTCTGCGAGCCCGGTCGCCATCTGACCGGCCCTGACCCGGACTTCGCCATGGTCGGCAGCAACCGCGTGAATCGCTAGTTCGCCTTCCGCAACCCTTACGCGGATGGTTCCAGCGCCGGCAACGACTTCGAAGCGGGTGCCGACATCACGAATAGCATAGCCCGCCGCGCGAACCGTCAGGGTCCGAGCGGGATCATGGCGGACCGCGAAGACCGCGCGGCCAGTCAGCGCGATCCGAGGGGCGTCGTCGTCGTGAACCTTGATTCCGCTCCCCGGCGCCAGAGTGATGCCGGCACCGGCGACCCGCACATCGCGCGAGGTTGCCGTGGCCTGGTAGCTACTAGCTATGCCTGTCGCCCGTGGCTCCGAGGAATCCGGCTGACGAGCCACGACCGTCACCACGCCAACCGCGGCGACGGCACCGCTGGCAAGCAGCAGCGGTCGCCACCATCTCTGCGCTCTGTCGACAGGCGCTATGCTGGACTGAACCTGTCGCAGCCGATCGCGGTGATGGTCGATGTCGAAATCAAGCATCGCCACATCATCGAAGGCACCGCGGTGACGTGGGTCGGCTTCAAGCCAGGCTTCGAACGCCAGCCAGTCCATGTCGTCGGCGCCCTGCCTGACGTGCCAACTGGCCGCTGTTTCCAGAATTACGTCGTCGCTCATCCTCTGCTCGGCCAGCCGTTACCGACGCGCCGTCCCTGTTCGTTCAGATGACGCCGTTCCATGATCATACCGCAGCCCACTGCTCACCGATCGATCATCGCCCGGCGTAGGTGCGCCATTGCGACCGCGAGATGCTTTTCGACGCCACTGCGGCTGATGCCGAGCTGGTGCGCGATGTCTGCATGCGGCACGCCATCGAGCTTATGAAGTCGAAACACGCGACCGGCACCAGGAGGCAGGGTTGCGATTGCAGCAAACAGAGCGGTGGCTTCTTCGCGGTCGACCATCATCGTTTCAGCGTCGGCCCGACGGTCTATCGGCTCGGTCCCCGGCGACGAAGGGTGGTGCAGTCCCACCCATTGCCCTTCTCGCGTGAGCCGTCGTCGCCGCTCGCGAACTTTGTCGAAAGCCAGATTTTGGGCGGCGCGATACAGATATGCTCGGCCATTCGCGACAGGCCCTTCGGCCAGGGCGTGGATACGAAGATAAAGATCCTGAACGACTTCCTCCGCCTCGCCGGGATCGCCAAGCCGGGCGACCAGAAATCGCAACAGGTCGCTGCGCAGATCGCGATACAGCTGCGACAGTCCGGATGTAGTTGTGGCGGGGTCCAGTGCGGTCATGGCTGCTGGTTCTCCCTCGCACGCCCTGCTTTCACAAGGCAAGGCGCCGCGGACTTCCACGGCGGCGGCCTCTGCTGTACGGCCCGGACAAGTGGGAGAGGCCGATGAGAATCGTGGATGTCTGCGCTTTTTACACTCCCCATGGTGGAGGCGTGCGCACGTATATGCATCGCAAGCTCGCGGCAGCGGCTGCCGCGGGGCATGAGATGATCGTTCTAGCACCGGGGGCCGACTACAGTAGTACCACCGTAGAAGGGGGTGTCGTCATCACGATCCCGTCGCCGCGCCTGGCATTGGACCGGCGATATCGCTATTTCGACGACGAAGCCATGCTTCACCGCAAACTCGACGAATGGCGTCCCGATGTCGTCGAGGTGTCATCGCCGTGGTCGAGCGCCGCCATGGTCGCGCGCTGGCGGGGCTCGGCGACGCGGTCGATGGTGATGCATGCCGATCCGTTGTCAGCGTACGCGTATCGGTGGTTCGGTGGTGTGGCGAGTGTGGCGACGATCGATCGCGGCTTCGATCGGTTCTGGCGACACCTCCGCTTTCTGGGGGATGCCATGGATTTCGTCATCTGCGCCAGCGATGACCTGGCCGCCCGCTTGCAGAAGGGGGGACTGACCAAGGTGGCCACCGTTCCGATGGGGGTAGAACCCGGAATGTTCAGCCCGGCGAAACGAGACAAAGCGCTTCGGGAGGAATTGCTCGCGCGATGCGAGCTCACCCCGACGGCGACGCTATTGCTGGGGATCGGTCGCTATTCGTCCGAAAAGCGATGGGGCATGGTCATCGATGCCGCGATTGCGGCGGGCGCGACCGCACCGATCGGGGTTCTACTCGTGGGCGAGGGGCGGACCCGACGGGCATTGGAGGCGCGCGTCGCCGGATCGCCTCATGTGGTCGTCGCGGGACCCGTGCACGACCGCGCGCGACTCGCCGACATCATGGCGAGCGCCGATGCGCTGGTCCACGGCTGCGAGGCGGAAACGTTCTGCATGGTCGGCGCCGAGGCCGCGGCGAGCGGCCTGCCGATCATCGCGCCCGACCGGGGTGGGGCTGCTGATCACGTCCAGGCGTGCTGGGGACGACATTATCGGGCGGGCAGTGCGAGATCGCTCCGCGATGCGATCGCGGCGTTCGTCGCGGCATCGCCGCAACCACGCATTCCCTTATCGGCGATTCCCGTGCGCACCATGGACGATCATTTCGCCGAGCTGTTCGCTACCTACGCCGCCAAGACGATCGGGATGCCGCGGGCGGCCTGAGTCGTTTATCGACCGAGCCGCAGCGCGGCCCGGTCGGGACAGCCGCGTGGTCGCGGCACGCCTTCCGATTTCAGTCGATAGACGAGCCTGACGCGGTGGGGGCCGGTGGGCACACAGGCGGCGAGCGTGTAATCGTCGTCCAGCGCCTGCTGCAGCAGTCGGTGCGTGACCCGATTGCCGCCGCTGAATCGCGGGAAGTCGTCGATGATCGCGATCGGATGAGTCGCCAGGATCCGCGCGACTTCGCTGGTCGGGTCGACCCCGAGCGCTGCGGGATTGGCTTCTTCCGCCGTATTGAGATGGCCGGGAAAGCTCCACCGGGTCGGCAGGCACGAATGCGTCAGCAGGTAGAGCGCGGGATAGCCGTCGTAGACATAGATGCAGCCGCGACCATCAGTGTGCGCGGCGCGCGCCACGGCTTCCGCCTCGCGCCTGCCTCCCTTCCGGCTCTCGCTGGTGGCAAGGACGATCTGCCCTCCGATGAGTCCGACCAGCGCTAGCAACATTCCCGATCTGCGCCAGTTCGGCCCCGCCCCGATCACCGGCGCAATGAGGCACGTGAGGGGGAGGAGAACCGGCAGCGCATAGTGCGGACTGGCGAAGCGACCGTACAGGACGAGGCTGGCGATCGCGGTGAACAGCCAACCAAGCAGGAAAGGGGTGTGCTCGAGGTCTAGGCGCGTCCGGCCGCGCCATCCGATGATGACGAACAGCGCCGGGAGCGCCAGGATACCGAGAATGACGGATATCCCGGCAACCTGAGTGCCGATGGACTGCCCTCCCTGAGCGAATACCGACAAGAAGTTTGCAAAAATAAAGGCCTTTGCGTGACCTGCCGCGGCGTAGCCACCAAACGCCAGCGCTGTCGGCAGCAGCGCGATAGAAACCCAAGCCGCGATCGATGTGGCAAGGGTGCTGCCGCGCTCACCCCTGCGCCACGCCCGGACGATGAGCCAGCACCCGAAATAGATACCCTCGGGGATCACGCTGTACTTGATTTGAATGGCCAGGCCGACGATCGCCATGGCCCATACGCCGGTGCGGCGCGGACTGGCCTGGCGGGAACTGGCGATGATGATCGCAGCGGCGGCAACCATGGGCAAATTGTAGAGGACGGGCGACTGCCCGCCTTCACCCTCCATGAAGTTGAGCCACGCGATGTACAGCACGGCGGCGAGCACCGAGGGGAGTGCACCGGCGTTTCTACGCCCGATCGCATAGATAAGAAACGCCGTCGCCGCGACGAATGCCAACGCGACCAGCTTATATTGCAACAAGGGGTTCGCGCCAAGCGCGCTGGACGCGGCGTAGATGAGAAATAACCCGACCGGTTTGCGGTCGAATATATCGACGAAAGGGAGTGCGCCCTGCCGTAGCCGATCACCCACCACAGCATAGAATTGCTCGTCGAAGCCGATCACCGGATTTCCGAAGGTCTGAGCGCGCGCGATGCAGGCAACCAGGATCAATAGCGAGACGATAAACCATCGTTCACCGATCCCTGGATTATCAGCCCCGGTTCCTGTGTGGCGCGTGGGTATACCGATCATAGCCAAGTAGTGCGTTTATTGGGTCTAAGCAGTAGATCATCATAGCCGCGGGACGTATACCGCATCGGCGTGACCGCTGTATTTTTGGCGTTCATCATCGGAATGGGCAAAATCCTTTAATCACGGACCAAGAATACGCCAGTATCAGACCATATACCGTGCTGGCCGACAGAATCTTTGAAGGCGCTGCGATTGGATGAACCGAAAATGAAATAACAAAGTCGGTGCGCGTCACCGAAGAGTCACCGGCAATACGCGCCGCGCGGCTAGCGGAACCCTCAAGGAATCGTGCCGAAAGGGGATTTCCATGTTCTACTTTCCGGGCGTTCGCGCCAGCTTTTTTGCGAGCGGCGCCCTGAGTGCGCTGGCCGCCGCGACACCCGCATTCGCACAAGTCGGCCCACAGACGATCGTTGCCGCCGATAGCGCCGCGCAAGGGCCTGCCGAGGCTCCGCCCGCTCCCGATCAGAACCGCCTCGCCGACATCGTCGTCACCGCGACCCGGCGGACGACCGATCTGCAGAAGACGCCGATCGCGATCGACGTGGTCGGCGCCAAGGACATCCAGCAGCGCCATGTTCAGAGCCTGCTCGATCTCGGCGACGGATCGGTGCCGTCGCTACGCGTCGCCACCTTTGAGGCACGCCAGTCGGCGCTCACCGTCGGCATTCGCGGCATCGTGCCGTTCGATCAGAACCAGACCGCGCGCGATTCGGGCGTCGGCGTTTACATCGACGGCATCTACCTCGCACGGTCGCAGGGGCTCAACGCGGCGCTGTTCGATGTCGAGCGGATCGAAGTGCTGAAGGGGCCGCAGGGCACGTTGTTCGGACGTAACACCGAAGGAGGTGCGGTCAGCATCGTGACCGCGCAGCCAACCGGCGTGTTCGGTGGTCGGGTTATCGCCGGAATTGGCAATTACGGCAGCCATACGATCCAGGGCCACGTCAACCTGCCCGATTTCGCGCACATCGCAATCAAGCTCGATGGCGTCCAGCAATGTCAGGGCGCAACGGTCAAGGATCCGCTCGCAGGCCAGACCGGCTGGAATTCTTATAACCGCGAAGGCGGCCACATTACCGCGAAATGGTCCCCGGTCGATCGCTTCAGCGCGGCCGTTACCTACGACAAGGCGAAGGATGAGAACACGCCGAACTTCAGTCAGTTGATATCGTACAACCCGCTCGGCAAGACCGTGGGCCAGTATGACGCGACGACGCTGAAGCTGGTCGCGCCTGGCAGCCCGGCGGGGACGAACACGATCTGCAAGACCTGCATCGCGCCGTTGTCGCCGCTGATTCAGCCAACCGGAGGCAACCGCCAGTCGAGTGCGGTCGTCGGGGTGCCGCAACAGCCGAGCGTCGATCGCGCCGAAGGCGCGTCGGCTACGCTGAAATACACGGTTTCACCAGCGCTCGAGCTGCGCTCGATCTCTGCAGAGGTGGCTCGGGAAATCTGAACAGCGGGGATAAGTGGATTGCCGATCTGACCGCGGCCATGTTGGCCGCCCCAGGAGGCAAGATGAGCAAGCGACCCCGCCGGAATCACAGCCCGGCGTTTAAGGCCAAGGTAGCTCTGGCTGCCGTAAAGGGTGAGAAGACGCTGGCCGAGTTGGCGCAGCAGTATGACGTGCATCCAAACCTCATCAACCAGTGGCGATCCCGGCTGCTGGAGGGCGCGGCGGACGTATTCGGATCGGAGCCGGCCGCGAGCGAACCGGCGATCGACGTGACT
>NZ_RCZK01000024.1 GCF_006438955.1 Sphingomonas oligophenolica
AGTCACGTCGATCGCCGGTTCGCTCGCGGCCGGCTCCGATCCGAATACGTCCGCCGCGCCCTCCAGCAGCCGGGATCGCCACTGGTTGATGAGGTTTGGATGCACGTCATACTGCTGCGCCAACTCGGCCAGCGTCTTCTCACCCTTCACGGCAGCCAGAGCTACCTTGGCCTTAAACGCCGGGCTGTGATTCCGGCGGGGTCGCTTGCTCATCTTGCCTCCTGGGGCGGCCAACATGGCCGCGGTCAGATCGGCAATCCACTTATCCCCGCTGTTCAGATTTCCCGAGCCACCTCTCTGGTTAGTTTGACAACACGCTACAGCCCTATTTTGAGGGCAGGCCAACCCCGCGCCACGCTTTGGCCTGCACCCCTGTCAGTTCAACCAAGTTGCCCATCGTTACCGAATTATCCAGCAGGTGCAGACCCCAGTCCTTCAGGATTGAACCGCCGACGACCACATCGCCGCTGATCCTGTCGGTGCGCGGATCCTTGAGATCGGCGTTCACAGTCACGGCCAGATAGCTGAAGCCGTCCCGGCTAACGCATTCGGTCGAGATTAGCCCGGGCGCCTTAACGAATGGCGTGGTCACCGGCGGTCCGACCGAACTCCAGGCGGGCTGGGCGGCGCTGGACATGCCGGGACCCTTGGTGTTGAAGATCGCGTCATTTGCGGCCTTAGGGCCGAGCAGGGCCACGGGATTGACGCAGGCCGCGACCATGCCCGGTTGCGGCACCTTGCCGAAGCGGCTGTTCGCGGGCGGCGGCGAGTCGGCGCGGAATGTCACATAAGTCACGACGCAGCCATACTGCCCCGCTTGTGTGCAGATCGGCATTTGCTTGAGATCGCCGCCGACCGCCTTGCCCGCAGGTACGGCGACATTGGTGCCGAGCAGGATCGCGGAGATGACGTTGCGCTGTGCGGACGAGCCCTCGAGGGTTTGTGCGATCATCTGCTTGAGCAGCCCAGAGCCTTGGCTGTGCCCGATCAGCACCACGCCGCGCCCCTTATTGTCGCGGGCCAAGTAGCTCTTCCAGGCGGCGGTCACGTCGGCGAGCGCCATGGCGCGGTCAACCGCGGGCGCGCCGCCCGTCATCGTCTGGCGCAGCGCCGTC
Organism: Sphingomonas oligophenolica; assembly: GCF_006438955.1. Taxonomy (GTDB): domain Bacteria; phylum Pseudomonadota; class Alphaproteobacteria; order Sphingomonadales; family Sphingomonadaceae; genus Sphingomonas; species Sphingomonas oligophenolica_A. The sequence continues at coordinate 1,116 of NZ_RCZK01000024.1, forward strand.
AGTGTGACCTGGCGATAGAGCGGCGCAAACACCCGGCACTTGGACGCGAAGCGGGCCGCCTGTGCCGTCGCGACCGCTTGCTCCTCGGGACCGGCGGTTATGTCGCTGTTCGGGGTCGGGTCGTTGGAGACGGTAGGATACACGTAAAAGCAGTCGAAGGCCGGCGCTGCGGCGGGCCTGAAGCGCTCTACCGTCTGCTTGCCGTCAGCGCGCACGACGGTGACGTCGAGGTTCGCCGCGCATGCGTCGGCGCGGCTCGGTCGGCAGAGCCAAGCGGCGTCCTGCGTATAGTCGGGTGTCGGCGAAGGGCTCGCGGCGGTTTGCGCGCCAGCGGGCACCGTTAGCGTTGCGGCCAATGCGACGATCCAACTCTTGTGCATTCATCCCCCCTGTTTTGGTTTGGGGGCAGCGTATCACCAGCTTGGGCCTAGTCGAGGGGTAAAGCGCGGGATGACAAGTGCCGTTTTCTCTGCTCACCTAGCTCGCCCATTGCGCTTCGCGCTCCCCGGGGCCTAACGGGATTGCGGGCAGCGCTGAGCGCTCGGCCGATCGGATCGGGAGTAGCCATGCGAACGCCGTGCCCACAGACGGTCGCTTGGAACGAGCCGCTCAACGCGGACCAATCGAGGAGAGGACCATGAGTGATGATCCCCGCGCGTCGCTAATCGCGCTCACACCCATGAACCCGGCTTACCAGTACGATCCGCACTCCGTGCTGCGCCCGCTACGCGAACGTTGCCCGGTGGCGCACGATCACCAGGCAGGAACGTTCATCGTCACCGGCTATGCCGAGGCACATCGCGTGCTCGCGAACCGCCGCACGTATCGCGATGGCGCAAAGGCGGAGGCGGCTGCCGTCCTGATCCGCCGCCAGGCCGCGCAGCTTCCACCGGGAGTGCCGCGCGCCGAGGCCGTGTCGATCCTGGTCCTGGACGACCCGGACCACGCGCGGATTCGGCGGCCGCTCCAGCGTGCCTTTTATGCGCGCGTAAAGATCTGCCGTCCCCGCGTGGAGCGGGTCATAGACGCAGCACTCGACGCCATCGACCCCGCGCAGCCGTTCGACCTCATGGCGCGCTATTGCGTACCCATTCCAGTGCACGCGATCGCGGCCATCCTGGGGGTGGATGGTGATAACCTGGACGATTTCCGCGAGTGGTCCGAGGGCGTGATCCTGGGTCTGAACCCGTTCCGCTCGCCCGAGCAGACCGCCGTGCTCGAACGCAGCCGCGCCGCGCTCCAGGTCTATTTCCGCGCGCAAATCGCGGAGCGTCGGGCAAACCCTAGCGACGACCTGATCAGCGACATGGTCGCACTCCAGGCGGAGGGCGCAGAGATCAATGACGCCGAGCTGGCGATCAATCTCATCGCGCTGCTCGTCGGCGGCAATTTGACGACCACTGATCTGATCGGCAACGGTGCTCGGCAGCTGATGCTGAACCCCACCGAGCGCGACAAGCTGCTGGCCCAGCCGAGCCTCGCACCGGCGCTGGTCGAGGAGGTTCTGCGGTATGAAGGGCCGATCGACATCACCCAGCGCATCATGGCCGACTACGGCGAAATCGGCGGCTGCCGCGTCGCGGCGACGCAGGCGGTGACAGCGGTCCTCCGCGCGGCCAATCGCGACCCGGCCATATACGACGACGCCGAGGCGTTCATCATTGACGCCAAGCGCGCGCCGCATCTGTCGTTTGGCGGCGGAAGCCACATCTGCATCGGCGCCCCGCTTGCGCGGCTCGAAGGCCAGCTGGCGCTGCTGAAGCTGTTCCAACGCTTTCCCGGGCTTCGCATGGTTGACGCTGAGGCCAAGCCGCGCTGGCGCACGCTGCCGTTCTTCCGGGGGTTGGAAGAGTTGCTCGTTCAGGCGTGACGACAGCCCGTTGCCGTCAGGTAAAGGTCAAACCGGTAAAGGCACCGCTCATCCGCCAATCGTCCAGGTATCGAAAATAGGCGCTGGGACCCGCCGGATAACCGACGGCTGAGCGCATCGCCGCCGTCGGCTCCTGTCCCTCGTTGTTATAGTAGCCTGGCGTGCAGTCCGGTGCACCGAGTAGCCGGGGCGGACCATCGAGCAGCTGCTCGACCCATGCCTGCTGCGCATTCTCCGCCACCTCGACAACCGGCTTGCCCACGGCGAGCGCGTGGCCAACCACCGTGGCGATCGTACGTCCCGCTTCGACCAGATTATGCGGGATGTTCGAGATCAGATTGGCGCCCTGTGCGGGCTGGACGAAGAACGCGTTGGGAAATCCGTGGACATGGATGCCGTGCAGCGACCGCATTCCGTCGCGCCACGCGCTTGACAGTGTCAGTCCATCGCGTCCGACCGGATCAAACCCGGCGCGCTTCTCGTAGTCGGAGCCGACCTCGAAGCCCGACGCGAAGATGATGCAATCCACCGCATATTCGCGCCCGGCGACTGCGAAGCCTGTCGGCGTGATCCGATCGACCCCCTTGCCATCGGTGTCGACCAGTTCGGTCGATGGCTGGTTGAACGCCGGTAGATAGGCGTCGTGAAAGCACGGCCGCTTGCACAACTGGCGATACCACGCCTTCAGCGCCTGGGCCGTGGTGGTGTCCGTGATGGTCGTGTCGACGCGAGCGCGGATCTCCTCCATCTTCTCGAAATCGCAATCTTCATAGGCCGCGATCATCGCCGCTTGCGTCATCTGTTCGCGCGGAAGACCCATAAGCCGCGACCGAATACGACGTGAGATGTCGGTCCAGCCGTCCTGGACCAGGTCATCGCGCGCGTTGCCGCCTGCCTGGTTGTCGGTGAAATTCTCCAGCCAGCGTCGCTGCCATCCCGGCGTGGCGACCGTCGCAAACCAGTCGGGATCTATCGGCCGGTTTTCACGGACGTCGACGGAGGAGGGCGTGCGCTGGACGACGAAGAGCTTGCCTGCGGCCGCCGCGAGATGCGGCACGATCTGCACCGCAGTCGCGCCGGTGCCAATGATCGCCACGCGCTTGTCGGCCAGCCGGTCCAGCGGCGCGCCCTCGGCATCGCCGCCCGTATAGGCATAGTCCCAGCGACTTGTGTGGAAGCTGTGGCCACCAAAGGTTTCGATGCCGGGGATGCCCGGCAGCTTGGGGACATGCAACGGTCCCGTGCCCAGCCCCAGATACGTTGCGGTGAAGCGGTCGCCGCGGTTGGTGGAGATGATCCAGCGCGACGCCGTTTTGTCCCACTCGGCACCCGTCACCTCGGTCTGGAACAGCGCCTTTTCGTACAGCCGGTATTGCCGTCCGATCCGCTCGCATTGGGCAAGTATCTCCGGACCGTGCGCGTACTTCTCGCTCGGGCGGTGTCCCGTTTCCTCGAGCAAGGGCATGTAGACCATCGAAGCGGTGTCGCACTGCGCCCCGGGATAGCGATTCCAATACCATGTGCCGCCAAAGTCGCTGCCCTTTTCGACGATGCGGACATCGGTGACGCCGATCTCGGCCAGCCGTGCACCGGTAACCAGCCCGGCGAAGCCACCGCCGACGAATGCGAAGGTGACGTGGTCGAAGACCGGCTCGCGCTCGATCCGGTCCGCTTGCACATCCAGCTTATAGCGCTCGAACACCCCCTCCGTGCGCTGATATTGAGCGGTACCGTCCGTCCGGAGGCGCTTGTCGCGTTCAGCGACGTATCGGGCGAGCAAGGCCGCCTTGTCGATCGTCAACTCGGTAGCAGATGCGGGCATAGGAGCTTCTCGACGTCATTGTTTAGGCAAAGCGGAGTGAGCCCTTTGCGCGTGCACGGCCGTGCGCACAATGCCGCTGACCTCCTGCCGGCCGGCAAACGCCGAAGGGCCCGGAAGACGAAGTTCGCGGCGGCGGAAGCGCCCGGCGAAAGCGTTAGAATTCGCAGCTTCGCAACTAGATCTGCCTCCCCAGTCCCGCCCAATAGGGTGCTCTCACCTTACCACGCTGAATTTTGCCGGCTTCTGAGCGCGGCAGGTCGGTCGCGAAATCTAGCTCGCGGGGTACTTTGAAAGCGGGTAGCGACAACCGGGCAAAGGCGAGGATTTCCTGCGCGAGTTCGTCCGTTTCTGCATAGCCGGGCCGCAGTTCTACCACCGCGCGCACCTGTTCGCCCCATTCTGCGTGCGGGACGCCGACCGTCGCGCAGTCGGCTACAGCGTGGTGCTTAATCAACTCATTGTCGATCTCCTGCGGGTAGATATTTACCCCGCCCGAGATGATGCACTCCGCGCTGCGCCCGGTTAGGAAGAGAAAGTCATCCGTGTCGAAATAGCCGATATCGCCCATCGTGAAATATCCGTCGACGCGCGTCGCCTGCGTTTTCGCCTCGTCTTTGAAGTACGTGAACCCGCCGGGCGGCAGTTGATGATAGACCGTCCCCACCTCACCCGCCGGTAACTCGCGGCCGGCATGGTCGAGGATGCGCGAGCCGAGCAGTGCCGGGCGCTTGCCGACGCTGCCGGGTTTGCGCAGCCAGTCGTGACTGTCGATCATAAAACCCGCGCCACCTTCCGATCCGGCGTAGTATTCGTAAAGCACAGGGCCGAACCACTCGATCATGGCCAGCTTGACCTCAGGCGGGCACGGCGCGGCACCGTGGATCAGATAGCGGACATGATCGACCGGATAGCGCGCCTTGATCGCGTCGGGCAGCGCAAGCAGGCGCTGGAACATGATCGGCACCAAGTGCAGATGCGTGACCCGGCGCTCATGGATCGTGCGCAGGACGGTGTCGGAATCCCATTTGTCGAGGAAGACGAGCGGCACACCCGCCCCCATTGCGGCGCGGATATCGAACACCATCGGCGCGGCATGATAGGCAGGCCCGGCGCAGAGCTGGACCGAGATGGCGCGGTCGTACCCGCGCGTGGCGTAGAGCGCGTGGGAGATGATCAGCGGCTGCGGGCGGAACACGCCCTTTGGCCGACCGGTCGTGCCCGAAGTGTACATCATGGCGTTACCGAGCACAGCGTTGGCAATGTCGTCGCCATTCTCATCGGCGAGCGCGGCGTCATATGGCTCGAACCCGTCGATCGCGCCGCCGATCGCGAGCTTGACGATTACGCCGGCCGCGGAACTCGTGGCTGGACCGATCGCGGCACGGCCCGCATCGCCGATCACCGCCTTCGCCTCGCAATTGGCAATTATATACGCGATCTCCTCGGTCGAGAGGTGCCAATTGATGGGGGTAAGCCGCAGCCCGGCGCGCAACGTCGCCGCGAGCACCTCCACGAACTCGACGCGGTTGGAGCAGATCAGCGCCACCGCGTCGCCTGCCTGCAAGCCTCGCGCCCGGAGCAGGCGGACGAGCTGGTTGGCGCGCGCGTTGACTTGGGCAAAGCTATGGGTTCGGCCATCGGGGTCGACTACCGCGGGCCGATCGCCTTGCTCGCGTGCCCAGACCGACAGTGTCATCCCGGTCAGGGCGGCGACGTCGAGCTCCGCCGTCAACGCCGCACCGCCCGTCATACGCCCAGGCGCTCCTGGCGGCGCAGCAGCACGCCGGCGCGCCAGTAATGATAGATCGGCCACGGCCCGATACAGGTCATTGCCACCGTCGCGTAACGCAGCGATTCCTCGCCGAAGCGCGCCGCCGACGATTGTGCCGGCCGATGGCCAGGATCGCCCGGTCTTTAGAGCTGAAGAAATAGGCGGCGGTCAGCAATGCCAGCGTCAACCCGCGGCGGCGCAGCGCGCGCCGGTCTTGCGCGGCATGGACGGGATCGCTCGCCATCAGCATGATGGATCACACCCGTACGGCGCGCAGCCACGGTCTATCATCGGCTCTCTCCTACTCGGTCGCGTGCAGTTTTGCTCTTGTCACGTCGGCCGCTTTTGAAGCTGCGGTATGGCGAGAGTCGCGTCAAGCGGGTTGACGCGGACGCGTGCTGTCGGCCACCACGGATCCGTCATGACGATCCGCAACAAGGCTTTCATCGCCGGCGCTTGGGAACATCCGACCCGGCTTGCGCCCGATAAGACCACGCCACAGCTCCACGCCGAATGCGCGGCCGGGGTGCTGGCGGATGCGGGACTCAGCCTTACGGACGTCGACGGTTATTTCTGCGCGGGCGACGCGCCCGGGTTCGGTGGACTGTCGATGATCGACTATTTGGGACTGCAGGTCCGCCATGTCGATTCTACCGACACCGGTGGCTCGTCATACATTCTGCACGTTAGCCACGCGGCGCAGGCGATCGCGGCGGGGCATTGTTCAGTGGCGCTTATCACATTGGCCGGTCGGCCGCGATCGGAGCCGTTTCGCGGCATGCGGATGAATGCGCCCGAAACACCGTTTGAGCATTGGGTCGGGGCGACGACGCACAACAGCTATGGCATGTGCGCGGCGCGGCACATGCACGAACACGGCACTACGCCTGAGCAGTTGGCGTGGATCAAGGTCGCGGCCAGCACCCATGCTCAGCACAACGAGCATGCGATGTTGCGCGACGTGGTGAGCGTCGAGGACGTGCTCGCCTCGCCGATGATCTCCGATCCCTTGCGCCGGCTCGATTGCTGCGTCGTGTCGGACGGCGGCGGCGCGTTGCTGGTCGTCGCGCCCGAGATCGCAAAGTCGCTGAAGCGCCCGCTGGTCGCGGTGCGCGGCGCGGGCGAGGCCGTCAAAGGCCCACGCGGGGGCATGAACCTGGACCTGACGACGTCGGCCGCCGCCGTCTCGGGGCCGGCAGCGTTCGCGGAGGCCGGCGTGTCGCCGGCGGACATCCAATATGCGTCGATCTATGACAGCTTCACGATCACGGTGCTAATCCAGCTCGAAGACCTGGGCTTCTGCGCCAAGGGAGCGGGCGGGCGTTTCGTCGCCGACCGCAATCTCATCAGCGGCGTCGGCGCGCTGCCGTTCAACACCGATGGCGGCGGACTGTGCAACAGCCACCCGACCAATCGCGGCGGTATCACCAAGGTGATCGAGGCGGTGCGTCAGTTGCGCGGTGAGGCGCATCCGGCAGTGCAGGTGCCCAATTGCGGCCTGGCGGTAGCGACCGGTATCGGCGGTGCGCTCGGCCAGCGGCATGGCGCGGCCACCTTGATTTTGGAGCGGCAATGACCCGGACCGTTCCCGCCCCGGAGCCCAATGTGGAGACGCAGCCGTTTTGGGATGCCGCCGCGCAGGGCAAGCTGCTGATCAGACGCTGCAACGCGTGCGGCGAACCGCATTATTATCCGCGCGCGCTATGCCCGTTCTGTTTGTCGGCGGACACGCGGTGGGAGGAGGCGGGCGGCACCGGCGCGATCTACAGCCTGTCGACGATGCGGCGGGGCAAGGACGCGCCCTACACGCTAGCCTATGTGGTGCTCGACGAGGGGCCGGCGGTGTTGACCAACATCGACGCCGACCCCGACGACGTAGCCATCGGTCAACGCGTGCGCGTCGGCTTCGTGGCGACCGAGGGCGGGCCGCCAGTGCCGATGTTCGTCCCGATCTCAGTCTCTGGCTAATGGCGGACGTGGCCACGCTCGCGGAGCGCGAGGCCGAGTACGACGCCTTCGTCGCCGCGCACCTGCGCCGCAACTTCGTTGGTCATTTCGTGCACGGGATGCTGGGGTTGACCGGCTTTCGGCTGATCTATGCGCCGACGTTCATCCCGACCTACATTCACCGGCTGACCGGCTCGGACGCGCTGGTCGGGCTAGGCACGTCGTTGCTTCAGCTCGGCGCGATCGTCTCCCCGATCTTGAGCGCCTCGCGTTTCGAGACCCAGCCGCGCATCCTGCCATATGCGATCCGTACCGGTACGATGATGCGCGTCTGTATTCTCGGCTTAGCGATGTCGGGTTGGTTGCTGAGCGGGCACGCGCTGCTGTTTGCGACACTGGCATGCTTTTTCCTGCTCGGCACGTTCAACGGCATTCAGCGCGTCGCCTTCCAGATGCTGATGGCCAAGGTCATCCCCATGAACCGGCGTGGGCGGTTGCAGGCTTGGCGCAACATGGCCGGGGGGCTGATCGCCGCCGGCCTCAGCTATGTCGCGGGGCGCTGGCTAATCGGCGGCAGGCCAGGGCTGGAGGGTTATGCGGACACGTTCTTCCTCGCCTTCGTGCTGACCAGCCTGGGGCTGACCGCGCTTCGCTTCATCATGGTCGAACCGGTGCCGGCGACACTGCGCGCACCAATGCGTTTTGCGGACCGGATCAAGACCTTCCCGACGCTGCTTGCCGACCGTGACTATCGTTGGTTCATTCTCGCCGAGGCGCTGTGCGTGTGCGCGCGCATCGCGGGGCCGTTCTATATTTTGTACGCGGGCCAGCAGATTGGCCTGTCGGGGCGCGTGATCGGCGAGCTCAGTCTCGCCTATTTGGGCGCGGACACACTGTCGAACCTGTTATGGGGCCATATCGGCGACCGGACCGGCTATAGAGCAACCTTTCTGGGCTCGACCGGGCTGTGGGCGGCGGCGGTGGCGCTGCTGCTCCTGGTACATCAGCCCTGGGCCATTTTCGTCGCGTTCTGCGGACTGGGCGCGGGCGCGTCGGGCTATCAGATGAGCCAGCAGACCATGGTGCTCGAGTTCGGCGAGCGCGCCGACGTCGCGATGCGCCTCGCGCTGTCGACCACGATCGAGGGAGCGATCTCGACGGTCGGGCCATTGCTGGGCGGTATCGTCGCGACGACGCTCGGTTATCCGGTGCTGATGACGGCCTCGCTGTTGTTTTTGGCGGGGTCGTTCGTGCTGATCCTGTTCAAGGTCACCGAGCCGCGTCGTCGAACCACACCATGGCTGGACGATAGCAACGCGGTTTCAGACACTGGCGATGGCAGCTCGCCGAGATGTACGTGAAACTGAGCGGCGAAATGTTCTACCTCTGGCGCTGCGTCGATCACGAGATTGAGATCCTAGAGAGCTACATCACCAAGACCCGCGACAGGGATGCAGCGTTCACCTTCATGAGGAAGGCGCTCAAGCGCCCCGGCTCGCCAGCGGCAGTCACCACCGACAGGCTGCGCTCGTATCGCGTGGCGATGAAAGACCTCGGCAACAAGGAGAAACAGGAGGTCGGAAGCTGGGCCAACAAACGGGTGGAGAACAGCCATGTGCCGTTTCGACGACGGGAGCGGGTGATGCTCCAGTTCAAGCGATCGAAGACGCTTCAGAAGTTCGCCTCAATCCACGCCAACGTCCACAATCACTTCAATCTCCAACGCCATCTCGTCGACCGCCAGACCTACGAGGTCGGCGCTCAGCCGCGCTGGCTGGGTAGCAACTCCTGGCAAGCTAAGCGGTCGCGCCAAAAGCCCAACCTGCATCGTAGAGACTGGTTCGCATTTTGACAGCACCGTCGCCACGCGCCTCACCATCACGGAATTAAGATATGACCGATCAGGCAGATTTAGGCCGCAGCGTGCGGGCCGAGCGGAACGGGCCGGTAACCACGATCATCATGTCGCGGCCGCGGCACCGCAATGCGGTCGACCGGCAGATGGCGGATGGCCTGCGCTCCGCACTGCTAGCTTTCGAATCGGACGAGTCACAGCGGGTTGCGGTGCTATGGGGTGAGCACGGCACCTTCTGCGCCGGCGCAGACCTGTCGGCGGTGGAGGATCCCGATCGGTCGCTCGAGCTCGATCCTGCCGGTGGCGGGACCGGGCCGATGGGGCCCACGCGGATCGCCTTGTCGAAGCCACTGATCGCCGCAGTAGCGGGCTACGCCGTGGCTGGAGGACTGGAACTGGCGCTGCTCGCCGATCTCCGCATAGCCGAGGAAAGCGCGACGTTTGGCGTACTCTGCCGGCGGTGGGGCGTGCCGCTGATCGACGGCGGGACGGTCCGGCTGCCGCGCATCATCGGCCAGGCAAGGGCTTTGGACATGATCCTGACCGGGCGAACGGTCAGCGCGCAGGAAGCGCTGTCGTTCGGGCTGGCGAGCCGGATCGTCCCCGATGGTACCGCGCGCGAAGCGGCTGAACAACTTGCGATGCAGATTGCCGCCTTCCCGCAGCAATGCATGTTAGCGGATCGCCAATCCGCATTCGCGCAGTGGAGCCTGCCGCTTGACGAGGCGCTGAAACAAGAAGGCGCGTTGGGAGTACCGATTGTCCAGGCGGAAGGCAAAGCGGGTGCTCGCCGCTTCACCGCCGGGGCCGGCCGTCACGGCGTGTTCGAAGGCGGGCAGTGATCAGCCCCGCTCCGACCTATCGGGACCTCATCGAACGCGGTGCCCGTGCGCATGAAGAGCGCATCGCGATGATCGTAGGTGAGCGAAGTTACACGTTCGCCGATGTCAACAATCGGGCGAACCGCCTTGCCCAAGCGCTCGTGAGTTCGGGAACGGGCAAAGGCGCACGGGTGGCCGTGCTGCTCGACAACGGCCCTGACAGCATCCCCATAGATTTCGCCTTCGCCAAGGCGGGGCTGAACAAGGTACCACTTAACGCGCGGCTGTCACGTGACGAACATGTGCGCATGGTCGTGGAGGCCCGATGCGATTTCCTCCTGTTCGGCCAAAGTCTTTCCGGACGCGCAGCAGAATTAATCGCAGCGGCGCCAGGTCTGACGCCGCTTGGTCTAGGGGCGGCGTTGGCAGGGGGACCCGATATCGGCGCGCTGGCCGAAACGCAGGAGCCGGTGCCGCCGTTGGTCGCGACGGACCATGCCGACGTCGTGCTGACGCTGTATACGTCGGGAAGGTGCTGTCAGTCTAATGCGAACTCGTCTCCACACGATGCAGTTCGGGCTTTGAGGTCGTAGCTCAGCTGGCGAGCGCCTGCCACTCGGCCAGCGCGGCCGAGCGGCGTTCCTTGTAGGTCTGGCGGTCGACGAGGTGGCGTTGGAGATCGAAGTGATTGTGGACATTGGCATGGACGCTGGCGAACTTCTGTAACGTCTTCATCTGCCGGAATCTGACCATCGCCCGCTCTCGTCGTCGGAACGGCAAATGGCTGTTCTCGACGCGGTTGTTGGCCCAGCGTCCGACCTCCTGCTTATCGGCATTGCCGAGCGCATTCATCGCCGCGCGGTACGAGCGCAGCCCGTCCGTGGTGATCGCCTCGGGCTTGCCGTGGCGCTTCAGCGCCTTCTTCATGAATCGCAGCGCGGCATCCTTGTCGCGGATCCTGGTGACGTAGCTTTCGAGGATCTCGCCCTCGTGGTCGACCGCACGCCATAGATACACCATCTCACCGTTCAGCTTCACGTACATCTCGTCGAGATGCCAGCGCCAATGACGGAAGCCGCGCATTCTCCACACGCGCTGGCGGCGGATGTCGCTCGCAAACATCGGACCGAACCTGTTCCAGAGAGGTGGCTCGGGAAATCTGAACAGCGGGGATAAGTGGATTGCCGATCTGACCGCGGCCATGTTGGCCGCCCCAGGAGGCAAGATGAGCAAGCGACCCCGCCGGAATCACAGCCCGGCGTTTAAGGCCAAGGTAGCTCTGGCTGCCGTAAAGGGTGAGAAGACGCTGGCCGAGTTGGCGCAGCAGTATGACGTGCATCCAAACCTCATCAACCAGTGGCGATCCCGGCTGCTGGAGGGCGCGGCGGACGTATTCGGATCGGAGCCGGCCGCGAGCGAACCGGCGATCGACGTGACT
>NZ_RCZK01000025.1 GCF_006438955.1 Sphingomonas oligophenolica
CAGACCGGCCTTCCCGAGCGCACCGGCCAAAAAATCGTTCGCCAGTGTCAGTTCGCCGATCTTGGCGTGCAGCACAGTCACGTCGATCGCCGGTTCGCTCGCGGCCGGCTCCGATCCGAATACGTCCGCCGCGCCCTCCAGCAGCCGGGATCGCCACTGGTTGATGAGGTTTGGATGCACGTCATACTGCTGCGCCAACTCGGCCAGCGTCTTCTCACCCTTYACGGCAGCCAGAGCTACCTTGGCCTTAAACGCCGGGCTGTGATTCCGGCGGGGTCGCTTGCTCATCTTGCCTCCTTGGGGCGGCCAACATGGCCGCGGTCAGATMGGCAATCCACTTATCCCCGCTGTTCAGACTTCCCGAGACACCTCTGATTGCACGGGTAACCAGATAGGAAAATGGCTGCCCCGTTGCTTTGACAATGCCAGGCTGACCCATGTTAGCCCAAACGCCGCTTCCCGATTCCTTCGGAACCTTCGCACGATCGGTAGGGTTAATTCGTCTAGCCAGCAGGGAGACAACGATTGTCCACCGACACGGGGGTCAAAATTAGTGCCGATCGCGACCCGATATAAATATAGACTTTGTTTGTCATCGCAACGACTTAGCAGGCTGTAGCCGGGGTCCCACTTCGGCGCTTATCTACAGACGACGAGCACTGACTCATCCACGATCGCGGTTCTTGCGGATAATGGCGACGATAATGATTGCGAACGCCGCCAACCGGACAAGATAAACCCACGCGCGATCTTCGACGTCGATCTTGGGTATCGTCAGAACGGCCTGAACTCCCAATATGAAAAACGCGGCTGCGAACGAGACGAACAGTTCGTCTCGCGTCCGCGTCCAGAAGCGAAGGAAGAACGCCGAGCCGGCAAAGAACCCGAACGCGGTAGCGCCGATCAGGAATGGAATGAGCATATTCGATTACTCGTCCTGCGCCGACCATATGAAACCGAAGATCAAGGTACTGACGCCGGCCAAGGACAGGAATGCGCGAAAGATACGCAGATCGTCGTCGGGAAACGCTAGTAGGTCGAGCACCAGCATCAAGTTATTTGCGGCCAGCAAGCCGAAACAGATTGCGCTCCACAGTAGCAGGGGCGCGCGGCCTTTCGCGTAGGTGCGTCCCAAGAGCACCATGCAAGCGGTACTCGCCATAAAGCAAAGCAGATAAACGGCGGGTGCAAAATATGAGGTCATTCCTCCCCGTCCCGCAGTTTGAAAGCTTCAGAGAAAGCGTTTATGCTGGCGTGACGCCAGCGGATGATCGATCGCCTGACGGACATCGGGGAGCTCACGTAGAGCGCGGCCACGTCGGCGAATAATTGGTCGATCCTTTCGGACGCCGGTTGATAGCGCACGCCGTTCGCGTCTTCGACGACGAGCCCTGCGACCGACAATTCGTGGATGGACGTTGATACCACGAGGTCGCTGGCGCGAAGCGCCCCAACCAACTCGTGCTGCGTCCATGATCGTCCGGGATTTCGCCCCATCAGCAGCGCTGTCTCGAGCGACCAGACGGAACTGAAGGTTTCGCGCGCAAAGTCCGTCACCTCCTTGTCATTGGGCATTGTCGGCAGCCGTCCTCATTGCACTATCATATCGGTCAGCCGCTAAGGCGACACGGTCTTTCCCACCCGCTATCACGGCAGCAAGCTTCACATAATTTGCGCCGCCACCATCGCCCGCGAAATCGCGTCCTGCAATTGCGCCGGGGTGAATGGTTTGGTCAGTGCGACAATATCCTCTGCGGCTAGAGAAACGACGTTCTCCTCCGCATAGCCGGTGATGATGATTGCAGGCAGGCAGGGCCGGATCTGCCGTGCTCTGCGAATGACTTCAAGCCCTGAAAGTAACGGCATTGCATAATCGCTGATCAGCAGGTCGACGCTTTCGGGGTGTGCGCCGAGTCGATCGAGAATTACAGCGCCGCACGGCGCACTCCAGACCTTGTGACCGAAATCCTCGAGTAACGCGGCGGTAGTCGCCCGGACGCCTTCATGATCATCGACCAGCGCCAAGTTTAGGCGCTCGGTCACGACCGAAAGCCCCTGGACGGCTTCGCGGCCCTCTGCGGACGGCTCACCGGCGAAACAAGGCAGCCACAGCTCCACTCTCGTGCCTTTGCCTTCCTCGCTCGTGATATGCATCGTGCCGCCGGACTGGCTGGTGAAACCGTAGACCATGCTCAGGCCCAAGCCGGTTCCCTTGCCGATTTCTTTGGTGGTATAGAATGGTTCGAGCACACGTTCGATCAGTTCGGGGGGGATGCCGTGGCCGGTATCCGCCACCGTCAGGACGACGTACCGTCCCGCGGCCAGTCCCAGATCGTTGAATATGTCGACGTCTCTGTCGCGCGCGGAAATGGTAATAACGCCGCCGTCGGGCATGGCGTCGCGCGCGTTGATCGCCAGATTCATCAACGCGAGTTCGAGCTGCGCTTCGTCGGCATACGGGGTGCAGACGTCAGGCGCAATTTCCCACACGATCGCCACCAGGCCGCCGAGGGTATGAGACAGCAAGTCGTCGATGGTGGCCGATAACGATGCGATATTTACGGCAGCAGGCTCGAGCTTCTGCTTTCGCGCGAACGATAACAGGCGCGACACAAGTTCTGCGCCTTGGCCGGCCGCATGCTGGGTCATCGCAAGAATTTTGGCCTGAGCGTCATCGAGAGGAATGCGCCGCTCGATCATACCAAGACCGCCGATCACCGCGGCGAGCAGATTGTTGAAATCATGCGCAATGCCGCCGGTCAACTTTCCGATGGCGTCCATCTTGCGAACATGGAGTAATTGAGTCTCCAGATCCTTGCGCTCGGTGACGTCCAGCAGCGTGCCGGCATACTCGAGACGTTGACCGTCGGCATCGCGCAAAAATACCGCCTGATCTAAGAAATGCTTGTAAGTGCCGTCAGCGCATTGCCAGCGGTACTCAAGCGCCAGCGAATGCCCGTTCACCCGATCCGCGACGGCGGACAACACCCGCTCCCGATCGTCGGGATGGAGACGATCCTGCCAAAGCGTCGGCGAACGTTGGAGCTCGTCGGATCCGAACCCAGTCAATGCCTTGAAATCGCCGCTGACGAAATCGGGCATGCGCGGCCAGGTTCCGACCGTCTCGAGATAGAGCAGGATCGGCAACGACTGGATGATCGCACCCTGGCGCTGTTCCGACAGTCGCAAGGCGCGCTCCGCACGCAACCGTTCGGCGTTGGCTTTCAGCATCTCGTCGAGCAGCGCCTGCTCCTTGGCGGCCTTGCGCTGCATCTCACGGTTCATCAGAAACAGATCGACGAACACCGCGACCTTCGATTGGAGGACGACCGGCTCGACCGGCTTGAAGACATAATCGACCGCGCCCATCGAATAGCCGCGCATCAGGTGCTCGATTTCCTTGTTTACCGCCGACAGGAAAATGATCGGGATCCGCTTCGTATGCTCGCGGCCGCGGATCATCTGCGCGGTCTCGTACCCGTCCATGCCGGGCATGTAGACGTCGAGGAGAATGACCGCGAAGTCGCCTTTCAACAGGTGCCGCAGCGCCTCTTCACCCGATTTGGCGACGACGACTTCGGCCACGTCCTCGAGCACGTTGGTAATCGCCAGGAGGTTGTTAACGTCGTCGTCGACGACCAGGATCCGCGCTCTGTCGACGACGGAGCCGTCCGCGCCGCCCGCCTTGTCGAGCTGTTCTCGGCCTACGCTCTCCGACACCTTGGAAGCCAGCGACTCCATCATGGTCATCGGCGTCACTCAGCCGCAGCCGAAACCACGGTTGTTTCCATAAATCGGTTCTCGCGCGAGCGCGCAATCCATACTCTCAACAGCGCGAGCAGCAATTCGATATCGACTGGCTTGGCGATATAATCCGACGCGCCTGCGTCGAGACACTTCTGACGGTCACCCTTCATCGCCTTGGCGGTCACCGCAATCAGGGGGATATTGATCAGTTCCGGCAGCACGCGGATTCGCCGCATAGTTTCATAACCGTCCATCTCGGGCATCATGATGTCGATCAACGCTAGGTCGACCCCCGGCGTCTTTTCGAGAATGAACAGGCCGTCCTTGCCACCCTCGGCATGCAGGACCTCAACATCGTAGCTTTCCAGGACACTGGTGAGCGAATAGATGTTTCGGATGTCGTCATCGACGATCAGAATCCTGGCGCCAGCGAGTTCGGGGACGGCGGGCAAGGATGTCGGCGAATCGGCCCGGTCGAGCATCTCAACGGCGGTGACCGCGGGGGTCCGCCGGATGACGTCGCTGAGTTCGACGAACAGCCGTGCCAAAATATCCGCAGAAGCCGGTTTCTCGGTCACGCCGAACGCGCCCATGTCCAGCGCCCGGGCGACACGATCGGCGCCGGAGATGATGTGAATGGGAACGTGCATCGTCAAGGGATCGTGGCGCAGCAGATCGAGCAGCACGAAGCCGTCGATGTCGGACAGGCCCAGGTCGAGCGTGATCGCGCCCGGCTTCAGCTTTCGCACAAGCGCCAGAGTCCCCGCGCCAGCTGTCGCCACGACACCCTTCAACCCTGCCTCACGCGCCAGATCGAGCAGGATCGATGCAAAACTGGGGTCGTCCTCGACGATTAGGACGAACGGCGATTCGTCAAGCGCGTCGCGGTCATCAACGACTTCCAATTGAGCGGGAAGCGAATGCAGGACCACCGATCCACTGTTGTCGTAGCGGGCGGTCGTCGTCGTGCCGGCTTGCGCGGCCGATGCCTCGACCTCGATCGGTACGAACAGCGTGAAGGTCGACCCTTCGCCAGCGGTCGACCGGACCTGGAGCTCGCCACCGAGCAGACGCGCGATTTCGCGGCTGATCGAGAGGCCAAGCCCAGTGCCGCCATATTTCCGGCTGGTCGTGCCGTCGGCCTGTTGGAACGCCTCGAAAATTAGCTTCTGTTTGTCGGTGGGAATGCCGATCCCGGTGTCGGCGACCGAAATCTCGATCGCGCGATCGACATTGCGCAGCACCGGGTGGTTGGTGCTCCAGCCCGCGGTGGCGTCGCGTACCGCAAGCGTCACGCTGCCGTGCGAGGTGAACTTGAACGCGTTTGAAAGGAGGTTGAGCACCACCTGCTGCAGGCGCTTTTCGTCGGTGCGGATCGATGCCGGCAGCCGGGCATCGAACTCGACCTTGAAATCGAGGCTCTTATCCGTGGCAAGCTGGCGGAAGGTGCGCTCCATGTGCTGCTTCAGGCCGTTCAGACGCATGTCGCCGATCTCGATCGACACCGTGCCCGATTCGATCTTCGACAAGTCGAGGATGTCGTTGATGAGGTTGAGCAAGTCGGACCCGGCCGAATTGATCGTACGCGCGAATTCTGTCTGCTTGTCGTTCAGGTTGCCCTGCGGGTTGTCTGCCAGCAGTTTCGACAGGATTAGGAGTGAATTGAGCGGGGTGCGCAGTTCGTGGCTCATATTGGCGAGGAATTCGGACTTGTATTTCGACGTCAACGCGAGCTGCTCGGCCTTTTCCTCGACCGCGCGGCGCGCCATTTCGATCTCGAGGTTCTTGGCTTCGACCTGCTTCTTTTCATTCTCGAGCAGCTGCGCCTTTTCCTGCAGCTCTTCGTTAGTGGCGTGGAGTTCTTCCTGCTTGGTCGTCAGTTCGGTCTGGCGTGCCTGCAGCTCCTGGGTCAGCAGCTGCGATTGTTTCAACAGTCCCTCAGTGCGCATCGTCGCCGCGATCGTGTTGAGCACGATGCCGACCGATTCCATCAGCTGATCGAGGAAGCTTTGGTGCGTCTCGTTGAACTCGCTGAACGAGGCCAGCTCGATTACGGCCTTGACGTCGTCCTCGAACAGCGCGGGCAGAATATTGATGTTGGTAGGTACCGAATGCCCAAGCCCGGAGCCGATGCGGATGAAGTCGCCGGGAATGTTCTGGAGAAGGATCGGGCGCTTGTCGGCTGCGGCCTGACCGACCAGTCCCTCGCGCAGCTTGAACTCGCGCTTCAATTCACCGTGGTTCTCCGCCCCGTAACTCGCAACCAGTTCAAGCTTGCTCTCATGCTCGTCGCGATTGGTTACGTAGAACACGCCGTATTGGGCGTTCACTAGCGGCGCGAGTTCGGACATGATCAGGTTCGATACCGTCGCGAGATCGCGTTCGCCCTGCAGCATCCGCGAGAAACGCGCGAGGTTGGTCTTTAGCCAATCCTGCTCCGCGTTCTTGAGCGTCTGCTCCTTGAGGTTGCGGATCATCTCGTTGATCGTGTCTTTGAGCGCGGCCATCTCGCCCGACGCCTCAACCGCGATCGATCGCGTCAGATCCCCCTTGGTCACGGCTGTCGCCACATCGGCGATCGAGCGGACCTGGTTTGTGAGGTTGGCGGCGAGCTGGTTCACGTTATCGGTCAGATCGCGCCATAGGCCTGCGGCACCGGGCACACGCGCCTGGCCGCCCAGTCGACCCTCGATGCCGACCTCGCGCGCCATGTTCGTCACCTGATCGCCGAACGTCGACAGTGTCTCGATCATCCCGTTGATCGTATCGGCAAGCGCGGCGATCTCGCCCTTGGCATCCACCGCCAGCTTGCGCTTCAGATTGCCCTGCGCCACCGCGGTCACGACGTCGGCGATGCCACGCACCTGGTTGGTGAGGTTGGTCGCCATCAGATTGACGTTGTCGGTCAGATCCTTCCACGTCCCACCGACGCCGGGCACCTGCGCTTGCCCGCCCAGCTTTCCCTCGGTGCCGACTTCGCGCGCGACGCGCGTCACCTCGGATGCGAAGCCGTTGAGCTGATCGACCATCGTGTTGATGGTGTCCTTCAACTGAAGAATCTCGCCCTTTACATCGACGGTGATCTTTTTCGACAGATCGCCCTTGGCGACGGCGGTCGTCACGTCGGCGATGTTCCGTACCTGGCCGGTCAGATTGTCGGCCATCAAGTTCACATTGTCGGTCAAATCCTTCCACGTGCCGGCGACACCGCGGACCTGCGCCTGACCGCCCAATTTGCCCTCGGTACCCACCTCGCGCGCGACGCGCGTGACCTCCGACGCAAACGAATTCAGCTGATCGACCATCGTGTTGATGGTGTCCTTCAGTTCGAAGATTTCGCCCTTCACGTCCACGGTGATTTTCTTCGACAAGTCGCCCAACGCCACCGCCGTGGTCACCTCGGCAATGTTACGCACCTGGCCTGTGAGGTTGGCCGCCATTGCGTTCACATTGTCAGTCAGATCCTTCCACGTTCCGCCGACGCCTTCGACCTGGGCCTGTCCGCCCAGGCGCCCCTCGGTTCCGACCTCGCGCGCCACGCGGGTGACTTCGGACGCAAACGAATTGAGCTGGTCGACCATGACGTTGATCGTGTTTTTTAGCTCGAGGATTTCGCCCTTCACGTCGACAGTGATCTTCTTCGACAGATCGCCACGAGCCACGGCGGTCGTCACTTCAGCGATATTGCGAACCTGACCCGTCAGATTGCCGGCCATCAGATTGACGTTGTCGGTCAAATCCTTCCACGTACCCGCGACACCCTCGACCTGCGCCTGACCGCCGAGCTTTCCTTCCGAACCAACTTCGCGTGCAACGCGCGTGACCTCGGATGCGAAGCCGTTGAGCTGATCGACCATCGTGTTGATCGTGTTTTTGAGCTCGAGAATCTCTCCATTAACGTCGACGGTTATCTTTTTGGACAGATCGCCCTTGGCGACCGCGGTCGTCACGTCGGCGATGTTACGCACCTGACCAGTAAGATTCGCTGCCATCAAATTCACGTTCTTAGTGAGATCGGCCCAAGTGCCCGCCACCCCCGGAACTTGCGCCTGACCGCCCAATTTACCTTCAGTCCCCACCTCGCGCGCGACGCGGGTCACTTCCGAGGCAAAGCCGTTGAGCTGATCGACCATCGTGTTGATTGTATTTTTGAGCTCTAGGATCTCGCCCTTCACATCGACAGTGATCTTCTTCGACAAATCGCCCGACGCCACCGCGGTTGTCACCTCTGCGATATTGCGCACTTGGCCGGTCAAGTTGTCGGCCATCAGATTGACGTTGTCGGTGAGATCCTTCCACGTGCCTGCGACACCGGGGACCTGCGCCTGACCGCCGAGTTCGCCCTCCGTTCCGACCTCACGCGCGACGCGGGTTACCTCAGAGGCAAAACCGTTGAGCTGATCCACCATCGTGTTGATTGTATTTTTGAGCTCTAGGATCTCGCCCTTCACATCGACAGTGATCTTCTTCGACAGATCGCCCGACGCCACCGCTGTCGTCACTTCGGCGATGTTGCGAACCTGGCCGGTAAGGTTGTCGGCCATCAAATTGACGTTGTCGGTGAGATCCTTCCACGTGCCCGCGATGCCCTCGACGCGCGCCTGGCCGCCCAGCTTGCCCTCGGTGCCGACTTCGCGCGCGACGCGGGTCACTTCGGACGCGAATGAGTTGAGCTGATCGACCATCGTGTTGATCGTGTTCTTGAGTTCGAGAATCTCGCCCTTGACCTCGACGGTGATTTTCTTGGAGAGGTCGCCCGATGCGACCGCGGTCGTCACTTCGGCGATGTTGCGCACCTGACCCGTCAAATTGGTCGCCATTGCGTTGACGTTGTCAGTCAAATCCTTCCAGGTGCCAGCCACGCCCTTCACCGTCGCCTGCCCGCCGAGCTTGCCCTCGGACCCGACCTCGCGCGCGACGCGGGTCACCTCGGACGCGAACGATGCGAGCTGCTCAACCATCGTGTTGACTACTTTGCCGATCCGCAAGAACTCGCCGCGCAGCGGTCGGCCGTCGATCTCGACCGTCATCGATTGCGACAAGTCGCCCTTGGCGACCGCGCCGATGACGCGCGCCACTTCGGCGGTGGGTTGTACCATGTCCTCGATCAATTCGTTCACCGATCGGATCGCGCTTTCCCAGCCGCCCGTAGCGGTCTTTACCCTCCCGCGCTGATTGATCTTGCCTTCCTTGCCGACAACCGCCGACAGCCGTTCGAACTCGTCCGTCATCTGCTGATTGAGGCCGACTACTTCATTGAAAAGCTGGGCTAACTCGGCGTCCGGCCCGCCCAAATCGTCGGGCAGGCGGATCGTGAAGTCGCCTCGACGCAGTCTGCGCAGCGCGTTGATCAGCTGGCGTCGGTTCAGGGCGTCACGGGGAAGATCGGTGCTCAAGCGTTACTCCTGAGAATGACCCCAGCGATGGTTATGCCCCCCGGCTTGTTGCCCAGCATACTAAATACATAGCAGGCTACAATCCCAAAACGCGGGTACGGGGAAGATCCCCGGCAGTTTCATCTTCATCTGCCGGGTCTATGGTTCGCGCAGAGTCTGGCACGACCTCTGGGCCGCGACCGTTTCTCGGGGGTCGGAGGAGTTTGACGGGCTGATGGAGGTGGGTCGCCTGATTGTAAGGCAGCGGCGCCCGCGGGTTGCCGTGGGTTGATCGCCAATCCCCTGCGCCGCGCCCTCAATCAAAATCCCTTCAGCGTAGATTGTGCGTCAAGGCTAGACGGACGACAGACAATTGTCCGGGAGCGGACGTTGCGCGCACCCAAACGCGGTGGGTCTGCACAAAATCGTCTTGATCGAGGACAAAGTGCGGCACGAATTGCCCGAGACTGGGTTTTGTAGTCGAAGGAGCCCTGCACATGACCAAGGTTTATGACACCCCGTCCAACGTATCAGCCGATGACGATCAAGTTCACCTTGACGGTCCGGACGGCGTAGCGGTGTCGTTAACCCCAGAAGCCGCGCTAAAAACGGCCTCCAGGATCGACCAAGCTGCGCTCGAAGCGCTGATCTACAAGCATGGCAAGACAACTCATAGCTATCCGGATGGCTTTCGCATTTCGCATGGTAATGGGGCGCGGGCATTTGTCGATCCTGTGAATGGCGAGGTCCATGGCAGTGGTGAGGGGGCCCGACGCGTTAGTTCGGGCGAGGGCTCACATACCCCCCACGGCGACGGCGCACCCGCCAGCAACCGCTCGGACACACTTGATTAAGCCCCTGGCACGATCATCGAAGAAGCGGAGTAAGTCATGCGCACAGCTAGCTGGCTATTTTTATGTTGGCCAACCGCGAAGCTAGGGAGCGAGTGAGGCAATGTCGATGGATCGCTTTTTTACCAAGATCGCGTCTAAGAGCGCAAATGCGATGGGCCAGCCTGTTGCTTTTCTTGGGTCAACCCTGCTCGTCGTGATCTGGGCCGTCTGCGGCCCGCTCTTTCACTATTCTGACACGTGGCAATTGGTGATCAACACCGCCACGACGGTGCTCACGTTTCTGGCCGTCTTCCTGATCCAAAACAGCCAGAACCGTGATGGAGCTGCGATCCAGGCTAAGCTGGATGAGGTGCTGCGAGCGCTCGACAATGCGCGCGGTGCTTTCATCGGTATCGAGCATCTTACGGACACCGAAATATGCGCGATCCGGACTGCGCTTGAACATGAGGCGGCGGGCGGCGGCCCTGAAACCGAGGACGCTGAGGCCAGCGTGGATCAGCTGTTGAAGCGGCACTGAGCGAGCGTCGCGCTAACCCGTGTAGGGGCGCTGTCTGATGGGGTGGACGCCCCGCGACGGCATTTTGTGCCAAAGTAGGTGTGTCGATCACCTATGAGCAGGAGGCGTCCGTGGGAGAAGTTTGCACAATCGGGTTGGACATCGCGAAGAGCGTTTTTCACGCGCATGGCGCGGATGCGACAGGGCAGCAGTGTTCAGCCGGCGGATCACGCGCGGCAAGGTTCTGGAGTTTTTCGTCGGTCAGCCTCCTTGCCTGGTGGCGATGGAGGCGTGCGCAGGGGCACATCACTGGGCGCGCGAGTTGACCCGTATCGGTCATGCAGTTCGGCTGATCCCGCCCACCTACGTGAAGCCATTTGTGAAGCGCCAGAAGAACGATGCTGCGGATGCCGAGGCGATCAGTGAAGCGGCAGGGCGGCCGAACATGCGGTTTGTGGCGGTGAAGAGCGAGGAGCAACAGGCTTCGGCGCTCGTATTCCGCACCCGTG
>NZ_RCZK01000026.1 GCF_006438955.1 Sphingomonas oligophenolica
CGGCCGGCGCCTATGTCGATCACTTGGCCGCGATCGGCGCGACGCCCTCAATGAGCCGCACCGGCAATTGCTACGATAATGCCCCGATGGAGAGCTTCTTTCACACCCTCAAGGTCGAACTCGTCCATCAGTGCCGATGGGCGACACAGGCCGAAGCGCGGCACGCGCTGTTCGGATACATCGAGGGCTACTATAACCGGCACCGCATGCACTCGGCCCTCGGATATCTAACCCCCGAGCAAGCCGAGCGGAGCATGACCGGCTAACCCTGCGTGTCCGCCGAACCGGGGGAATATCAAGCGTCAGTATCCCGTCCAACACGTCGTCGGCGATCTGCTGCAGGCCGAGATCGCCGACAAGCACGCCCGCTCGATCAAGTATCAGATGACGATCGCTAAGCTGCCACTCGCCAAGGAGGTCGCGGACTTCGAGTTTGCGGGCACGCCGATCAACGAAGCACTCGTCCGCGATCTCGCTACCGGGGCGTTCCTCGCCAACCAGCGTAACGTCGTGCTGGTTGGCGGTACGGGCTCGGGCAAGACGCATCTGAGCATCGCCATCGCGCGCAGCTGCATCCGCACCGGTGCCCGCGTTCGCTTCCACAATACCACCGATCTGGTGAACCGGCTCGAGATGGAGGTCCTTCAGGGCCGCACCGGCAAGCTCGCCGAGCATCTGTCGCGGCTCGATCTGCTGATCCTCGACGAACTGGGCTATCTGCCGTTTGCACGCGCTGGCGGGCAGCTGCTGTTCCATCTGATCAGCCGACTCTACGAACACACCTCGGTCATCGTCACCACCAACCTGGCGTTCGGCGAATGGCCGACCGTGTTCGGCGACGCCAAAATGACGACCGCGCTGCTCGATCGGCTCACCCATCACTGCGACATCGTCGAGACAGGCAACGATAGCTGGCGGTTCAAGAACCGAAGCTGAGCGCCGTCGGTGCCGGTGCCAACGAGGATGTCGTTCTGGGGGATGCCGGCTCCGGGCTACGCCCTCCACCGACATCCCCCAGAACGACGGCGCCTGGGTGGTCCCCTTTTATGTGCCGATCCCGGTCCCCGTTCCCGCGCCGATTGACAACCTGGAGTCGGGCGAGGGTCCTGCCTCGACGCGTATTCACACCATACCTCCAAGCCTCGGATTATATTTTCAGCCCAAATCGCTTACAAAATAGTCGGATCGCATCACTTCCACCTGCGACAGGAACACCACGCCGGGACGGTGCTCGAAAATGCCGGCCAGGCCGCTGGTGGCAACGGAGATGACTGCGTGCGTGCCGACGCCGACGAACATCACCAAGCCGGTTTCATCGGAAAAGATCGTGCGCGCCTGGTGGAAGCCCGTGTGACCCAGTCCGGCGACGTCGCGGATCATCGTCCATCCGGTGACGCCGGCGTCGCGCAGCACATGTTCCACGAGCCCGCGATCTTCCGCGTGAACGACGGCTTCCAGCTTGCGCATGCTGTGGAGTTGGAGCGGTGTCGTGCGGTCGGTCATGCTTTGGTCTCCTTTTGGTCGTCGAACGCGGTGTCGCTCAGCCAACAGCGGCGCTTGCCAGTCTCGGGATCGAGGACGACGAGGTTAACCCATCCCCCGCCGAACAGGCGACGCAGGATGGCGTGACCCTCCACCACGGCCTTGACCCGCGCCAGCGGTGCCTCGACGATCGTCAGCAGCCGCTGCGGGATGTGCGCGGGGGTTCCATCGTCGTGGAACAACGATTGATACGGCAGGCCGACGCACAGGTCGCCGCCGTTCCCGCGCACTACACCCAGCCGCCCGATCGGGTTGTGCACCGTCTTGTCGCCCGCGCCGTACCGCCGGTTGTCGATGGTCGAGAACAGATATTGGCAGTTGATCCACTGGGCCACGACCATGGGCGCGGTCAAAATCGTTCCCAGCGCCTCGCCGCTCCCATCGGTGCGCCAATCGTAGCTGTGCAGGAAGGCGCGACCGCCCAGGTCGACGTCGCGGGTCAGCGCGCGCCGCGCAACGATGAAGCTCGCATTGCCGGTCAGCCCCCATTCCGGGCGCACTTCGCCCCAATGGCTCGCGGCGATCGCACAATCCCCCGCGGGCCGCCGAAGGAACGACGCGCGCGCCTGCCGGGTGGCTTCGCCGGCCCGCCCCAGCGCCGCCTGCAGCCGGGCCAGATCAGCGCGATGGCTGTCGGGAAGCAGGTGCAGATCGAACAGCGTCACCGTATCGGTCGTCGTGTTGTGCTCGCCGGCAATGAACCACGTATCCGCAGGCAGCGCGCCGTCGTCGGCCAGCAGCAGGCGGACCTCCGGATCGTTCAGGATCTGCGCCAGCACGCGCGCGTTGGGCGCGCCGCCGTGGCCGGCGCACGCGCCGCAATCGAGCGCGGCGGCATAGGGATTGTTCACCGTCGCGCCGCGATGCCCGGTGAGCACCACCAGCCGCGCGGTCGATCGGGACAGCCCGGTCAGAGAGAACAAGGCGCGGGCGTAGCCGAGCTGGTCCGCGAGCGTCAGCCCGCCACACCCTCCCTCGGTCGCATGCAGCGACGGCGCGAGCGCGGTCCCCGACCCTCGCCAGCGCGCACCGATGCGCGCCGCCACCGTCGGCAACAGGGTGTTGAGCATCATCAGCGCGGCGCTCAACGGGCCGGTCGCTTCCGCGGTGGTGAACGTGGTCGCGCTCCCCGTCTTCAGATCGGCGAACAGATCCGCCGCCGCACGCCCCCGTGTCCGCGCGCGGCGTTCGCGCCGTGCGTCCTCGGCTCGACCCGCAACCGGCGCGAGTGCGAGATCATGTTGCGGCGCGACGAGCACCGGCAATTGCCGAACCCTTGGTTCGCCGGGCGGGTGGATCGCGATCGGCAGACCGAAGAAGCCGGCATAACCGTAGGTGTCGTGATGACCCTCCGCCTCAATAGCGCGGCGAATCGGTTCCGACCGCACGTCGATGCAAAAGACCAGTTGCGCGTCGGGACGGACGGTCAAGGCGTTCATCTGCGCTTCGGCGAGCGGCAGAGCGGCGAGCAGGCGATCGCGATAGCCGCGCTCCGCGGCGATCTGGAACATCAGCCCCAGTTCGGCCTCGTCGATTCCGGCCGCCTGCGCGAGCGCGGGGCCGCCGTCTGCCGGATCGAACCCGAAGTGCCGCGCGAGCGCCAGTTCGACCGCGAGCTGGCGGCAAGCAGACTTCACGGTGGCCAAAGCGGGGTCTGCGCGCTCCATCAGCAGCCAGAGCGCGAGCAAGTCCGCCATCGTCGCGGGGGCCTCGACACGGTCCGCCGGATCGGCATGGTCCAGCCGCCAGCGAATATACCCCGCCCAACCCGGCAGGCGGGCGACGAGCCGGGTCAGCACGCCGTGCCGGTCACTTGCTGCAACGCCCAGCGCATCCAGGCTCTCCGCCACCGCGGTAACTGGGTCCGCGGATGCGGCATCGAGCAGCGGGACGACGTCGGGCCCCAAGCCGACGAAGTGGGCGTCATGACGCAGCAACGCGGTGACCGCGCGCCAGAGCCCGGCCTCACGACCCGGCAGCGATGCCCCGGCCTGGCCGCGGTCGAAAAACGCGCCGCACCATTTGGCGATCAGCGCCGCAACCGGATCCTCTCTATCGGTCGGTTCGGGCGTCACCAGCAGATCGGACGCGCGCGCCATCACGCAATCGACTAGGGTGACGTTGGGACCGAGCAGTTCGAACGCCGAGGTTAATCCACCGAGCCGTTCCACCGCCACCTGCTGCACCTGCCGTCGGTCGACGACGCCGGCCGCGACTAGCCGTCGCCACAGCGGCAACGGCAACGCCGCGCGCGCGCGAAACAGCCGGGCGCCCTCGCGCAGCGCCGCCTCGAAAGACTGGGCCTCAAAACCTGCGAGCGGATTGACCGCGATCGCGCCGTCGAGCGGCCAGAGCGGCGGCACCGCCCGCGCCGCCAGCGAGATCAACAATTCGGTTTCGGGACGACTGGCGCCCGTGGCCACAGGCCTGGCGAAGTGGGTGGTCAGCGATGAGGTCATGGATCAGGCGCTCCCAGGGGATCGACCGGCGTTGAGCAGCCGGACGTAAAGGGCGGCGGGCAGCGGCACGCCGATGATCTGCCTGCGGATCTGAAAGAGCCAGCAGAGCAAAAATATCGCCGCGACGATCACCGGTAGCCAGATACCGCCCGGTGCCACGCCGAGCGGCCGGACCAGCGCCGTGTCGATCGCGGTTACCCCTGCGGCATAGACCGCCACGACACCGACGGCACCGATCCCGAGCCAGCCCGCCCCGGGTCCGCGCGCGACCCGCGTGGCGGTTACTACTCCGGTCGCGATGGCGAGCAGGAGCGGCAGCGCAACTGGCGCGGGAACCCCGACGGCCAACATGGCGATCCCGGACATCGCGGAAGCCGCGATCGCGACGATGACGCCCGCCGGGCGAAGCGGTGCCAATGCCGCCGCGCGCAGGCCGCCAATGGCTGAACCAGATCCCAGAAACAGCCACGCCTTGAACAACCCATGCGCGACCAGGTGCCAGAGCGCGGCGGCATAGCCCCCGAGCCCACAGGTGAGCACCATAAAGCCCATTTGCGCGATGGTTGATCCCGCCAGACCCGTCTTGATATCGGGCCGGACGAGCAGGATGCCGGTGCCCCACAGCGCCGCGATCAGTCCCGCGGCGACCGCGCCGATCTGGACCAGCGGCGCGGCCTCCATCGTGGGCGCGAAGCGGATCAGGACGAACCCGCCGGCATTGACCAACCCGGCGTGCATCAACGCGGACACGGGGGTTGGCGCGGTCATCGATCCGAGCAACCAGTCCGAGAAGGGTGGCAGCGCCGACCGCGCCATCGCGGCCATCAGTATCAGCAACGCCGCGAGGGTAACGTAGGGCTGACCGAGCGAGGCGCTGGCCGCAATCATCACCGCCAGATCAAGCGTATGCGCGTGCAAGGCCAGCAGGACCAACGCGACCAGAAGCGCCGTATCGCCCACGGTGAACGATCGGCGAGCCCGCCGCGCTGCATGGGCGGCGGCCTGCCAATCTGATGCGTGACCGATCAACTTGGCGAGCAGTTGCCCGCTCGCCAGCCACGCCGCCGCGAACACCAGCACGTTGCGGCTCCCCACAAACGCGCACACGCTGGCGGCGAGCAGCACGACCTGCACCGCATAGACGCGACGGCGCGGGTCCGCGCGCAAATAGCGGGTGGAGAAGCTCATGACGATCGCAGCGACGAAGCTGGTCAGCAGCGCGAGAACGATCGCCAGCCCATTGCGATCGGGGAGCAACCCGCTGATCGCCAGTGCTGCGAAAACGACGCCCGCACCGACCCCCGTCCACAGCCCGATCGCCGCCACCCAAATCGCGCGCCGATCGGGCACGAGTGCCACTATCGCAGCGACCGCCAGCGCCATGTAGGCGGGAACGAGAGCCCAGGTCATCGGCCAGGTCATGGTGGGGCGTCCTTTCGGGACGCGCTCCTCGCCGGTTCGACAGTCATTGGCCAAACGAGTTATCTTGCTTTCAGCGATAAGTTTCGTAAATGGGACAGATGCCGGTCCGAACCCTCGACTTCGATCTATTGCGGACGTTCGTCGCCATCGCGGATACCGGCAGCTTCACCCGCGCCGGCGAACGGGTTGGCCGAACCCAATCCGCGATCAGCCTTCAGGTGCGACGTCTCGAGGAGGCCGTGGGAACCCCGATCCTCACGCGGGGCCCCCGCCTCGCGCCAACGCTGACGTCGACGGGCGAAACACTGCTCGGGCACGCGCGGCAGATGCTGCGGATGCACGATGCTGCACTTGGTGACCTACGCGAGCCCGAGGTCGCCGGACTGGTCCGGCTTGGCGTTCCCGAGGATTTTGCGACCGCGCATCTGCCCGCGGTCCTGGCGAGTTTCACCGAGGCGCATCCGCGCGTCGATCTAGAGGTGACGTGCGATCTCACCTTGAACCTGCAGCTGGGATTTCGCGACGGCGGGTTCGATCTCGTGCTCGTGAAGCGCGAGCCTGACGTCACGATCCACGGCCAACGCGTGTGGCGCGAACCGCTAGTCTGGGTCGCGCGCGATGCGTCATGCTTGCCGCGCGAGGGGCCTCTACCGCTCATCGCCTCGCCGCTCCCGTGCGTCTATCGCCGCCGCGCCACCGCCGCGCTCGAGGCTGCGGGCCGCAGCTGGCGGGTCGCGTACACGTCAACCAGCCTGGCAGGAACGCAGGCCGCGGTCCGCGCGGGGCTCGGTGTCGCGGTGTTGCCGCAAGAGATGTGCCCCACCATGCTGCGTCCGCTGGGAGCGGACAGCGGCCTGCCCCTGCTTCGCGACACCGAAATCGCGCTGATCGTATCGGCCAGCGCTTCGCCGACCGCACATCGCTTTGCGCAACATATCACCGCAGCGTTGGAGCGGGGGTAAAGCCAAGTTGGTAGCGAACCGCCGATTCGGCTGATAGATGCCGTTTCACGCAAATAGAGAAGCGGGCCGTTCGTGACTGGCTCAAATTAAGCTTAAACGTTAAAGCGGTTGTTGCCATCATCTACCGACCGTTGCCTTCGCCGCTGATTTTCGCAGATCAGCCGGGGGCACAGCTCGTATCGTGGCGGCATATTCCGCGATCAGCACGAAAATCCAGAATTCCGTCCCAGCCCATTTTCTCGCGGCAATGGCCTCAATCACACTGAAGACTAGCAACCCGACACTGAGCATCCGAAATATCAACAGGCTCGTCGTCGGGCTGTCTGCTCGGCGAGAGGCGGTGAACATCATGATCAGGCTCAGCGCGCCCCACAGCAGACACGAGAACAATGTGTCCGCCCGGTAGAATCCGTCCAACGCCGTGATGAACCAGAACAAGCGCGCTATCGCGAACTGGCTCTGCTTCGTCAGCTGGCACAGCTTGATAATTGGCGGGACGAACAGGGTCCGCCCTACCCAACGATCGATTGTGATCAAGAGCATGACAGCGAGATAGGTCTCCCGCCGGCCCGGTGCCACCCCGCCCGATAACTTCCTTTCGATGGAAGATTCGCCGTGAGGAAGCCAGCCAGTTTCAAAAATGCGGCGCGTTAGATTGCACGAACTCGAAAGCTACCCTGACGGCCATCGCTAAAGAACAATGACCCACAATCGGTCATTCAGACGGCGACCTCTGCAGCCCAGAATCGGACACTCATTCATGTGTTTGAACTGGCCTGCACTCGGTAGGAATTCTTCATGCGGAGGAGCTCGAGGCGAGCGGCGTTTGATCCGTCACGTTCCGTTTCGGTTGAAGATTATTGCGGTGGGGTGTCGCGCTTGCGCAAATTTCCGGAAGCCGGCAAAACCGGGTCGCTTATTAAGGGGACGCGGATATGACGATCAATCGGCGGGAGTTGTTGGTCACGACCGGAACAGTCGTTGGGGTTGCGTTGATCCCAAGTCTTCTTCGGGCCGCTGTGGTTATTCCCAAGCCGCCGGTCGCGCGCGTCGTGCCGGTGACCGAGACTTTATTCGGCACCACCCTGACCGACAACTACCGATGGATGGAAACGGCAAACGACCCTGACTGGATGCCCTACATCACCGGCCAGAACGCGACCGCGCGCGCGACG
Source organism: Sphingomonas oligophenolica (assembly GCF_006438955.1). Lineage (GTDB taxonomy): Bacteria > Pseudomonadota > Alphaproteobacteria > Sphingomonadales > Sphingomonadaceae > Sphingomonas > Sphingomonas oligophenolica_A. Next base: position 7,561 of record NZ_RCZK01000026.1, read on the forward strand.
CTGGCGGCGATCCCCGGGCGCGACGCATTGCTTAAGCGGATCTCGGCGCTGTCGGGCGACGCGGTATCGACCAAGACGGTGCAACGCGCGGGCGCGCTGACTTTCATCGAGCAGCGCCCGGCGGGGGCTAACAACTTCAAGCTCTACGTCCGCGGCTCCAAAAGTGGTGACACGATGCGGCTGCTCGTCGATCCCGAGACTCTGGGAACCGCCGACCGTCACGTCAGCTTGGACTGGTGGGCAGCGTCCCCCGACGGCTCGCACCTCGTTTACGGATTATCACCCGCCGGGTCGGAGGAATCAGTCGCGCATGTGATGGTCGTCGCGACCGCGCAAATTCTGCCCGAGCGCATACCAGATACGCCGTATGCCGGCCCGTCGTGGACCAACGACGGCGCGGGTTTCTTTTACAATCAGATTACAGGACCGCGTGAGACGGCCGAGCGATACAAGAATAGCCGGCTGATGTATCACCAAATCGCGACCGACCCGGCGAGCGACCGGCTGATCGCGCAGAACGGCCATAGCAGCTTTCCGATTGCCGAGTACGAGTTTCCGGGAATACAGATAAGCCCCGACTCGGATGTTGCCGTGGCGCTTCTTTTCAACGGCGTCGCGCGTGAACTTACCGCCCATGCGGCTCCCACTTCCGATGTGCTCGCCGGCACCGCGAAGTGGCACAAAGTGTGCGATCCGAACGACAAAATCACCGGGTTCGCCGTGATCGGTGCCGATCTGTATTTGCTTGCCAATACCGGCGCGATCCGCGGGCGCGTGGTCAAAACCTCCGCCCGTGCGCCTGATCTTAAGTCGGCGGCAACGATCTTGCCGATGAGTGCAATTGTCGTCGAGGCGCTGACCGCGGCGCGCGACGGCGTCTATGTTACGACGATGGACGGCGGGATCGAACGGCTGAAGCGGATCGGCCGCGACGATCGCGTTGCCGATGTCGCGCTGCCGTACGACGGACAGATCGTCTATACCTATGGCGATACGGGCAGTGACGGGATTTTCATCAACCTGACCGGCTGGGTCGAGCCGTCGGCCGTATGGGCCATTGATCCAGCAACATTAAAGGCGGCCGATACTCGCATCACGCCGCCGCCGCCAATCGACCTATCGCCCTATGTCGCCACCCGCTTCTTCGCGACCGCGAAGGACGGGGTGAAGATCCCGGTGTCCGTTGTTGCTCGTCGCGATACGCCTAAGGACGGTAAGCGACCGGCAATCGTGTTAGCTTACGGCGCGTATCAATACGGGACATCGCCAGCGTTTGCGGCGCGAAACCTAGCGTTCCTCGATGTCGGCGGAATCTGTGTCGTTGCGGGGGTCCGCGGTGGCGGCGAGTACGGCCGCGAATGGCACGACGGCGGCAAGCTGGCGACCAAGCCGAACACGTGGCGCGATCTGATAGCAAGTTGCGAGGCGTTGATCGCCGCCGGCTGGACGCGCCCCGCCAGCCTCGCGATCGAGGGCGGGTCGGCGGGCGGCATCACGGTCGGTCGCGCGCTTACCGAGCGCCCCGATCTGTTTTGCGCGGTCCTGTCGCTGGTCGGCAGCTCGAACCAGTTGCGCGCTGAATTCTCGCCCAACGGCCCAGCAAACATCCCCGAATTTGGTAGCCAGAAGGACGAGGCTGGCTTCCGAGCACTACTGGCGATGGACGCCTATTCGGCGGTGCGCAAAGGAACGAAATATCCCGCCGTCCTGCTCACCACCGGCGTCAGCGATCCGCGCGTCGCGCCATGGGAGGTCGGCAAGATGACCGCGGCACTGCAAGCGGCGACGGCCAGCAACAAGCCAGTTCTTATGCGGGTTGATTTCGACGCAGGTCACGGAATCGGCTCAACACGCAGTCAGACCGATGATCTCCAAGCCGATGAATTCGCCTTTGTATTGTGGCAGGCGGGGGTCGCTGGATACCAGCCCGCTGGGTGAGCAAGGACCCATGAATGGTCATTCGTTCTGTTGATCCCGCACACCGGAGCCGGACGCTCGTTCAGGTTGTGCTCGCCAGCCGTTCATCTTAAGTAATACAGCTCACGCGGAGCTTCTAACGCGCTTCGCGCTCGTGCCCCAACTACACCGACTTAATGAACTGATTTGCTCGAAGGCACTGGGATACGCTCGATCCATTCCTTCGCCATCAGCAGCAGCGCAGCCATTATGACGGGGCCGACGAACAGCCCGACCAATCCCATGACCGCTAGACCGCCGAACGCCCCAACGAGCGCCATGAGAAACGGCAGCTCGACCGCGCTCCCAATCACGCTCGGCTGGATGAAATTGTCGCCAATCGTCATCACCATCGCTCCGAAAGCGAAGAGGATCGCGCCGGCCAGCACGTGGTCGGTCCCCACCAGGATCAGGCTCGCCAGCCCGAACGCGGCCCATGCCCCGAACGGGATCAGGGCGAGGACGATCGTGAACGTCGCGAACAGCAGCGGCTGCGGAACCCCCGCGATCGCGTAGCCGACGCCGATTACGGCGCCCTCGACGACCGAAACCAGGATCGTGCCGTTCACGGTCGCACGCGCCGCAGCGGTGATGCGCTCGACGAACTCGCCGCCGAACTCGCCGAACATGCCGACGGCGATCAGGCGCGTCTTCGCCGCGATCTGCGTGCCGCGGGCGAGCAGCGACACCAGCGCGAGCAGCGTCACCAGGAACACCGCCGATTCCTTGGCGACCTCAGCGCCGATCGAGCGCGTCCAGCCGATGACGGACGCGGCGCTGACGGTCCCGAGCAGCGCGTGCGCCGCCTGCGGATTACCGATATGCTGCTGCCAGTATTGCGCAATCCGGGTGCCAACGAGCGGCAGGCCGGGCAGCCAGACCGGCGGCTGGATTCCGAACTGCTGAGCGTGGCTCAGCCACGCGAGCGCCGCGTCGCTTTCTTGTGCGAGCGAAACCGCCGCCAGCGACAGCGGGAAGATGACGAGCAGCGCCGTCGCCAGCGTGAACCCGACCGCCAACAGCCCCCCCCGGTTCGGAAAGCGGGACAGTGCGCGAACGAACAGCGGCCATTGCGCGATCGCCAGAACGGCGGCCCACGCGATCGGGGTCAGGAACTCGGACGCTACCCACAAGGACAGAGCGACGATCACGACCGTGAGCCAGATCAGAGGTGGCTCGGGAAATCTGAACAGCGGGGATAAGTGGATTGCCGATCTGACCGCGGCCATGTTGGCCGCCCCAGGAGGCAAGATGAGCAAGCGACCCCGCCGGAATCACAGCCCGGCGTTTAAGGCCAAGGTAGCTCTGGCTGCCGTGAAGGGTGAGAAGACGCTGGCCGAGTTGGCGCAGCAGTATGACGTGCATCCAAACCTCATCAACCAGTGGCGATCCCGGCTGCTGGAGGGCGCGGCGGACGTATTCGGATCGGAGCCGGCCGCGAGCGAACCGGCGATCGACGTGAC
>NZ_RCZK01000027.1 GCF_006438955.1 Sphingomonas oligophenolica
GACACGGTCGCGATTATGATCATGGGCCAGCGATGGCCTGATTCAGGGTTCGCGGCCGCCGCTCGGGCTGCCGTGCACGATGTCTGTGGAGGTGGAAGATAGATGGCTTAACGGTCGAACCGGCGCCCCGGCAGCCTGACTAAAAATGTGGTGTACGACACCGCGAACTTTATGAGGCCCGGAGCGCGCGGAACCCATCTTGGCCAAGGCTCGACCTTGAGACCGGATACGTTGATGCAGACCAGCAAGCTGTCAAAAAATCACCCTTGCAGACGGGGCGGGCCATACGTTTTTTACGTTATCCCGCCGCTTGCGGACGCCACGTCATGCGCGGGTTACGCCAGTCGATCGCCTCGAGCAGGCAGGCCATCTGCGACGCCGTGATCGCCACCACGCCGTCGGTCGCGGATGGCCATATGAACCGTCCCCGATCCAGTCGCTTGGCATCGAGCGACATCCCCACACCGTCGTGCCAGAGCACCTTGATCAGATCACCGCGCCGCCCGCGGAAGATATACAGATCACCGGCGTGCGGATCGCGCTTCAGCCCCTGCTGCACCTGCAGCGCCAGGCCGAACATCCCACGCCGCATATCCGTGCAGCCGGTCGCGAGCCAGATCCGGACGTCGCTGCGGACGGGGATCATCGCCTGAGCGACCGCACCACCGCCGCCACCAGCGCGGGCGGCGCGTCGGCCGCGATCCTCAGCACCGCACCGCCGATCTCCAACACCACCGCGCATCCCGCTACCGGCTCAGGCTCGGGCTGGGAACTCACGGTCACCGCCGCAAATCTCGGTGACACTGGCTGGGCAAGATCGCGTCGCCACCGATATAGCTGGCTCGGCCGCAGGTCCGCACGCCGCGCGATCTCCGCCACGCTCGCTCCCGGCTCGCAGGCCGCCGCTACCAGCAACCGCTTCTGATCGTCCGTCCAAACCCGGCGTCGCTCCACGCCCGAAATAATCGTCACCTGACTCATCGCACCGTCGCTAACATCGGTGCAAGCACCGTCGCTTGCACCAGTGCTAGGTCAGCCGATTACCCGCGCCCGGCAAGGCGGCCCCCACCGGAGGGGTACTGCATTCCGGGCCGGAAATCCCGGATTACGCCCGTTAAATACGACAAGCGCCGGTATCGGAGCCGCAACCGCATCGAGATCATGTTCGGCCGCCTGAAGGACTGGCGGCGCATCGCCACCCGTTACGATCGATGCCCGACGGTCTTCTTTTCCGCCATCGCGCTCGCCGCCACCGTCATCTTCTGGCTCTGAGCAACGAGTCCTGAGCCTAACGCGATTGCGTGTCGGCGCGGCAATGATCGATAGAGCGGCTTCCTATCAATCATTTCCCAATTCCGTTCCGATCCGAAGCAGATCGACATACGCTGCATAGGCGAAGCTGCGATCCCGACGCCTGCCGGTCGTTTCGGTCAAAACCCCCGCCGAGACTAACGCCTCGATCGCACGGATCGCGGTTGGCTTGCTAATCCCGAGCACGGTCATGGCCGACGCCACCGTGACAATTGGATGGCTGGGCAATTCTTCGAAAAGCCTGACGGCCGAAACGGAAGCGGCATCACTCGCCAGCAACCGCGCGCGATCTTGCCCGACGATAGCGAAGATGTCCCGCGCGGAGTTCACCGCCTCGTCGGCGATCGTCGCCACCCCGTCGAGAAAGAAGTCGGTCCAGCCTTCCCAGTCGCCCTGCGTTCGGACGGCGTCGAGCCGCCGGTAATATTCGGCACGATGACGCTTGAAGAACAGACTGAGGTAAAGCGAAGGCGCACGGAGCAGCCCCCAATGCTGGAGCAGCACCGAAATCAGCAAGCGACCTATACGCCCGTTGCCATCGAGATAGGGGTGGATGGTCTCAAACTGCACATGGACAAGCCCGGCACGAATAATCGCGGGCAAGTCATCATCACCGTGGATGTATTTTTCAAGCGCGCTGAGCAGTTCCGGCAGGCGCATAGGCGGCGGCGGAACGAACACCGCATTGCTAGGCCTACTGCCCCCGATCCAGTTTTGGCTACGCCGGATTTCGCCGGGCTGCTTGGTCGCGCCCCTCACGCCGTCCATCAGTCGGCGGTGCGCGTCGTTCAAAAGGCGCATGGAAATCGGAATACCTGAAGGGTTGGCCAATTCCTTTTGGACGTGGTTCAGGGCGTCGAGATAATTGCAGACCTCTTCCACGTCGGCGTCAGGGGCCTTTACGTCGTCCGCCTCAAAGCTCAGCAAATCGAGGAGCGTCGCCTGCGTCCCCTCTATCTGTGATGAGATCACAGCTTCCTTGCGAACAAACCCGTAGAGAAACCAGTCGAGCGACGGCACCATCTCGGTTGCCAGGTCAAGCCGTACCAAGGCTTGCTCCGCAGCATGTAGACGCCTGCTGAGTGCCTCGGACATGGCAAAAGCTGGATCGCGTGGCGGCAAGGCGGATGGCAAAAAGGCCGGAACCTCCTCTCCGCCCGCAATCACATTTTCATATGTGCCCGTCGTTCGCTTCGTCATGGCGTGCCGCAATCCAGTTTGGAGATAGGAACGACATTGTGCCTTTCTCCAGTCACTAATAACGATATCGTGACTTATTTCGCATGAAAGTCAACCATCCGTTATTAACGTCGTTGGCGTCATGGCGACGATGACATGGGATTTTTCCTCACGCCCGCGCTTGGTTGTGTTACCCCCGGAAAGCATCGAGGACAGCCAGTGAGACAGCGCCAAGGTAATTTCCGGTCCGACATGCTCTTGGGCATCGGCTTGGCTCTCGCCAGCTGCTCGCCGCTGCGCACGTTCAACGCGGTCGTGCCAAAGGACGGGGCCAGCATGCGCACCGCGCAAGGCATCGCGTACGCGCCTGGACCGCGGCGCATGCTCGACGTGTATGCGCCCCGCCGCACAGCGCCGGGCGTCAACAAACGCCCCGTGGTCATATTCTTCTACGGTGGCAGCTGGAGCAGCGGAACGAGGACGGGTTACGCGTTCGTCGGTCGTGCGCTCGCCGCCCGCGGGTTGGTCGTGGTCATTCCCGATTATCGGCTGGTGCCGGATGTCCGCTATCCCGCCTTTATCGAGGACGGTGCCGCCGCGGTCAGATGGACCGAGGCACACGCCGCGGAATATGGTGGCGACCCGACCAGGATCGTACTCGCCGGTCATTCCGCGGGTGCGTACATCGCCGCCATGCTGGCGGTCGACGATCGCTGGCTAGGCGTCGCCAGGACGCCCGTCCGCGGCTTCGTCGGCCTTGCCGGCCCGTATGATTTCGCGCCGTTCGACGTGCCCGCGAGCCGTGCGGCATTCGGCGACTGGCCCCGGCCTGCCGAGACCCAGCCCGTTTCCTGGGCTGGTCGCGGCGATCCGCCCGCGCTAATATTAGTCGGTGACGACGACCATGTCGTCCAGCCGCGCAACAGCGAGGCGCTGGCGGCACGGCTGCGCGCCGGCGGTGTTCCGGTCGAGCTGAAATACTATCCAAAGGTTGGCCATGTCGGGCTGGTGACGTCGCTCGCGAAGCCGTTCCGCGATCGTTCTCCCGTCCTCGACGACATGGCCATTTTTATCGACCGGGTCACTCGATGAGGGTTGACCGGCAGCGGACCGTTCAGAAAAAACGGCCGGCCTTCGATTAGCTCGGGTGCGCAGCGCTGTACGCGGCAGCATCGACATCTTGGCTCGGCGTCAGCATCTTCATGACGCCTGCGCAATGACGCGGCCACGTTGCCACGCGATCAGGCGCGCGCGTATCGATCACCCGAAGACACGCCGTCAACACGGGGCGGCCTCTACAAAAACCTTAGGGTTTCGGCTGGTCGCGCGCGGAGCGCGGGCAGGCTGCCGAGCAGACCGATCCCCAACGTCATCACCATCGCCGCACCTAACGTCAGAGCGACAACCGTCCAGTCCGGGGCGAATTCCAGATCGAACACGTGGCCGAGGACGAACCACCCCGCCCCGCCCCCGGCGATCAGGGCGATCACCGCCAAGACGAGGGACAGCAGCGCATATTCGATGGCTTGCGCGGTCAGCACCTGGCGGGCGGTCGCGCCGAGGAGCTTGAGGATCACCGCATCGTAGCGACGGGTGCGTTCGGCAGCGGCGACCGCGCCGATCAGCACCGCGATCCCTGCCGCCACCGTGACCGCGGCCGCGGCGCGGATCGCGAGCGCCACTTGGCCCAGCACCGCGCCGATCTTGCCGATCACGTCGCCGACGCGGATCATCGTTACCGAGGGCAGCGCGGCGGCGACGCGCCGCGCGATCACGCCGTCGCGACCGGGTGGGGCATAGACGCTCGCGAGCAAGCTGTGCGGCGCCTCCTCGATATACCCCGGCGAAAACACGATCGCGAAGTTGAGCCCGAGGCCGCCCCAGTCGATCCGGCGCAGCGCCGCGATCCGCGCGGGGACATCGACGCCCAGCACCGAGACGGTGATCGTGTCGCCGATGCGCAGGCCCAGCGCCTGCGCGGCGCGATCCTCCAGCGACACCAGCGGGGGGCCGCGATAATCCGCGGGCCACCAGCGTCCGGCAACCACCTCATTGCGCGGCGGCACGTCCGCCGACCAGGTCAGCGTGCGGTCACCACGCAGGACCCAGGCTCCGTCGGGTAGCGTCTTCATGCTGGCGACCGAGACCCCCCTGATCGCGACGATCGACCCGCGCAGCGAGGGTACCGCCTCGGTCCGGGCATCCGGTGCCGCCGCGGTCACGATGCGGCGAAACTGCGCGGCGTCATCGGGCTGGAGATCGATCGCGAAGAACCGCGGCGCCTTGGCGGGGGCGGCGCCGTCGAGTTCGGCGGACAGGCTCGTGTCGATCACCGCGAGCCCGACGAACAGCGAGAAACCGAGCCCGAGCGCGACCACCAACCGGTCGGTCTGCGCGCCGGGTCGGTGGAGGTTGGCGAGCGCCAGCCGTAACAATGGCGCGCGCGGGCGTGGCAACCGCGCGAGCCCGGCGCGGATACCAAGACCGACGAGCCACAGCAGCACGACCACCGCGGCGACCGCACCGACGAAGACCAGCGCCAGCATCCGATCGGTTGCGGTCAGCACCGCGAGCGCAACGAGCGCCGCGAGCAACGCCGCCATGCCGATCATCACCGACGCGCCCGGCAGGCGTCGTGTCGCCAGCGCGTCACGCATCAGCGTCGCCGCAGGGATCGCGCGCGCCCGCGCGAGCGCGGGCAGCGCGAATAGCAACGCGACGATCAGCCCGAGGAGCGCTGCGCTCACGAGCGGCGCGGGATAAAGCGCGAGCCGCGGCGCGACCGGCAACGCGGCGCCCGCGACCGCGGCGACGATCCCCGGCACGACCGCGCCAACCGCCAGCCCCGCGGCAATGCCGATCCCCGCGACCAGCCCCAGTTGCACAAGGAAGATCGCGGCGATGGTCCGCGATCCCGCGCCCAGCACCTTGAGGATCGCGATGATCCGCGTCTTGGCGGACAGATAGGCCGCGACCCCGCTGCCGACACCGACGCCGGCGATCGCGAGCGCGGCGAGTCCGATCAGCAACAGGAACTGGCCGAGCTGCCCCACCCCACGCCGCAAGCCGCGCGCCGCCTGCGCGCTGGTCCGCGCCGACCATCCCGCATTGGCGAAGCGCTTGACCAACGCCGCCCCCGTCACCTGGGCGCGATCGGGGCGCGACAAGGCGAGGCGATAATGGCTCTCGTACAGACTGCCTGGCTGGAGCAGGCGCGTGGCGTCGAGCCCACGCATGTCGACCATCACCGGCGGCCCGAGCGCGAACCCCGCCCCCAGCCGATCCGGCTCCTCCGCAATCAACCCGATCACGCGCAAATCCGCCATGCCGATCCGCACCCGGTCGCCGACGCGCACCCCGATCCGATCCGCGGCGGCGGGGGCGAGCGCGATCTGATCGCCGCGCGGTCGCGGCGCAAGCGCGCCAGTCTTGAGGCGGAACTGCCCGACGAGCGGCCACGCGTCGTCGACCCCGCGCAAATCGACCAGCACCGGGGTGCCGCTAGGCCCGCTGGCCATTGCGCGCAGCGACACGACCTCGGCGACGCGGCCCGATCCCGCAAAGGCGGCGGCTTCCTCGACACTCGCGCGGCGTTGCGACACCGACAGTTCGACATCGCCGCCGAGGATCTGGCGTCCCTGCGTGTCGAGCGCAGCAAGCAGGCTCGCCGACAGGCTGCCGATCCCGGCGATCGCGGCGATGCCGAGGAACAGGCACAGCGCCAACAGCAGGAGGCCCCGCCCGCCTCGGCGCAGGTCGCGCAACGCCAGCCGCCAGGCGGTAGTCATTGGGCGGGGGTCATCGGGCGGGGGTCATGCCGCGCGGCTGTCGGTCACGATCCGACCGTCGGCCAGTTCGACGATCCGCGCGCATCGCGCCGCGAGCGCGGGGTCGTGGGTGATGACGAACAGCGTCGCGCCGCTTGCCGCGTGGCGTGCGAACAGCATATCCATGATCGCAGCGCCGGTTGCGGTGTCGAGATTGCCGGTCGGCTCGTCGGCGAAGAGCAGGCGCGGGTTGCCGACCATCGCGCGCGCGATCGCGACCCGCTGTTGCTCGCCGCCCGACAGCTGGGCCGGATAATGGCTGGTGCGGTCGGCCAGACCGACGTTGGCGAGTTCTGCACGCGCCCGCGAGAACGCAGCCGCTTCCCCGGCCAGCTCGAGCGGCACCGCGACATTCTCCAGCGCGGTCATCGTCGGGAGCAGGTGGAAGGCCTGGAGCACGATCCCGATCCGCCCGCGCCGCGCGACCGCGAGCGCATCCTCGTCGAGCGCAGTGAAATCGAGCCCGGCGACGTGCACCTCGCCCGAGGTCGGGCGCTCGAGTCCGGCGAGCACCGCCATCAGTGACGATTTGCCCGACCCCGACGCGCCAAGTAGCGCGACGCTGTCGCCCGCCGCGACCGTCAGATCGATGCCGTGCAGGATATCGACGCGGCTGGGCGGCTTGCCGAGCGACAGGCGAACGTTGCGCGCGACGATCTGCGCGCTATCGCTGGAGAATGAAATGGATGCCACATCAAGCGCGATACGGATGGCGGGGCATGCTTGTCCATCTCGCCATGTCGATCGCCTGCCTGATCGCCGCGCCCGCCGCTGCCGCCGCGCCGCATGCACCGCTGATCTGGGCGTTCGGCGACAGCCTGGTCGCGGGCTACGGCCTGCCCCCCGCGCAGGGGTTCACGAGCCAGCTCCAGGCGGGGCTGCGCCGGAATGGCGTTGCCGCGACCGTCCGCAACGGCGGGGTCGCGGGCGATACCGCGGCGCAGGCGCGCGCCCGGCTGCGCTGGGGGCTGCGCGGGCTCGGCGCGACGCCCGATCTAGTGATCGTCGAACTCGGCGCAAACGACATGTTGCGCGGGTTGCCCGTGACTCAGGCGCGCGCGAACTTGGATGCGATCCTCACCGAACTCGACCGTCGGCACATCCCCGTGTTGCTGGCGGGGATGCGCGCTGCGCCCAATCTGGGACGCCACTATGGCGCGCCGTTCGACGCGATGTATCCGGCGCTGGCGCGCGCCCATCGCGTGCCGCTCTATCCCTTCTTCCTCGACGGCGTTGCCGCGAACCGCACGCTGTTGCAAACCGACGGGCTCCACCCCAACGCCCGTGGCGTCGGGATCATCGTCGCCCGGATAATGCCCGCGGTGCGAGGCGCGTTGCGGAAAACCGTGCCCTGATGACCCTTGCCGCGGGCGGCAATCCTGCGGCGCAAGCAACTCCCCACGAGGCACCGCCGGTAGCCTTCGCTGTAGCGACCGTCTGGCTTATTCTCTGTCTGCGGTCTGGCGAACATGACGACGGTGTCGCCCTCGTATCGATCGGCCGCGATGAAATCGATCGTGCCACCGCACCGGGCGTGCATTTCCCTAGCGGATGCACTTGCCGTTCAATCCGGCATTCGAACTAACAGGCACCGTTCGTCATTCGATCCGCTCTCGCCCGCCGACGCTGGCGACCGCTGACACCAACGGCAGTTCATGTCTCCTCGCACCGGGCGATGTCCTCGCCTGACGGCATCCGTTCGTCCAAGCGCTTGCCTTTGTGGTCTTTGCGCTCGAGTACTCGCTTCTCGGGAATTGCGGACCGCTCTCTCCTTACGCCGTGGAGTATCCGAGCGAACATTGGTCGATCGTGCCGAAACATATGGCGATGGCAGATTTGACCTGAGCTTCGGTCTGCGTAGTTTGCGGGATGGACACCACCGCACCATCTCGCCGCGACACCCTGATAGCGCTTACGACGAGCGTCGCATTCGCCGCCGTCCCATTACGTGCCATGGCTGCCGAGCCACCTGCCAGTGCAGTGCTCGATCGCCTCGCCTGGCAATTGCTCCAGCTCCAACCGACGAAGGCCACCGAACTGGGGGTCGATACCGGAGCGCATGCAGGACTGCGCGGTCAATTAGACGATCGTTCGCCTGCGGGCGTTGTCAAGGAACGCGGCTTTCTGACTGCGGCGCTGAAGGATTTGCGCCAAGTTCCGGCCGACGAGCCCGATTACACGACCCAGACCAGCGTTGCCGTGGCGACCAGCGCATTCACTACCGCACTCGAGGGCATGGCGTTGCCCTATGGCGTCGCGACGATCGGCGGCTGGCGGAACACGCCCTATGGCGTCACTCAGAACGTCGGATCTTGGCTCGACCTGCCGCAGCTGCTCGACGGCGACCAGCCTGTCCGAAACACCGCAGACGCAGAGGCGTATCTGATGCGGCTGTCCGCCATGCCCGCACAGCTCGACGGGGAAACGGTGCGGATTCGCCTGGCCCGCGGGCAAGGACTGGTGCCACCCTCGTTTCTGCTCGACAAGGCAATCATCGGTATAACGCGGACACTTGCGGAAGCCGCGAACCCGGAGGGGCCGTTGATCGGCCCGCTCGCTCGCAAGACCCGCCAGATGCCGGGCGACTGGAGTGGTCGCGCTGTCAGGATCGTTCGGAGCGCAGTCGTTCCCGCGCTTGAACGCCAACTGGCCGAACTCCACGCGGAGCGCGCCGTGGCGACCGAGGCGGCGGGTCTCGGTACTCGCCCACACGGCCCCGAATGGTACGCCTGGGGCCTGCGCGCAAGCACGACGACACGCCGCACGCCCGCCGATATCCACGCGCTCGGTCGGGCACAGCTCGTTGACCTACATGCGCAAATGGACATCATCCTCAAAGGCTTCGGGCTTACCCAGGGCACAGTCGCCGAACGTGCGGTCGCGCTGCAACGTCGACCCGAACTGGGCTTCCCCCAGGATGATGAAGGGCGGCGCCAGATCATCGCCTATATGCAGGGGAAGATTAATGCGATCCGTCCTCGGCTACCGCGCGCGTTCCGTCGACTGATCAAGGGCAACCTCGAAATCCGGCGCATGCCCGTCGCGCAGGAGCCAGGAGCACCAGCGGCCTACGGCGGGCCGGGGTCGATCGATGGGTCTATCCCCGGAAAGATCTGGGTAAACCTTGGCGATCCGTCGATCCACAACAAGGTGACGATTCCCGACTTGGTATTCCACGAGGGCATTCCAGGGCACGTCTGGCAAGGCGAATACGCGCAACAATTGCCGCTGATCCGTTCGATCCTTGCGTTCAACGCCTATTCGGAAGGCTGGGCGCTCTACGCCGAGCAATTGGCCGACGAACTAGGCATGTACGATGACGATCCCGCCGGTCGCCTTGGCTACCTCATGGGTCTTTCCTGGCGCGCGGTGCGGCTGGTCGTCGATACGGGCATCCACGCGATGGGGTGGACCCGCGAACGCGCACTCGCCGAATTTATCGCCGCGACCGGGCTGCCGCAATCGAACGCGGAAAGTGAGATCGATCGGTACTGTGCGTGGCCGGGGCAAGCCTGCGGCTACAAGATCGGCCAGACCGAGATTGTGGCGCAGCGCGTCCGCGCGAAAGCCGCGATGGGCGCGCGCTATGATCTCCGCGATTTCGATCAAGCGGTCGTCGATGGCGGTAACGTGCCGCTTGATGTCCTGGCCAACAATGTCTCTCGCTATATCGCCGCACGTTAAACCGCGCGTCAGTGTCGCACGGCGAGCGGTGTACTTGCGAACGGTTTGGGCTGGCAGCCGAGCACCGGATCGTACCGTGCGCTGCGGCTGGCGATCAGCGGCACCGACGCGGTGATCGTCCGGGTCGCAGCGTTCTCGGACAGCCGAATCGGCTCCATGCCGGGTTCGAAATCCTTGTGGCAGTCGGCGAGCGCTCGTCCTCCCATGTAGCGGCATCCGCACCCGACCCGCGCGGCATAGCCCACCCCGAGTTCAAGTTGCGCGCGATGGCTACGGACCCAAGCATAAGCTGCTCCGCCCGCGATCAGCACGAGGGCGAGCAGCGACCATAAGAGCACGTGCCTTGCTTTCATCACGCCCGAGCCTAGGCTCGGGCGATGCGAAAGAACAGCCAGTGGATCGCGCTCGCCAGCTTGGTGTTTGCCACCGGCTCGACCGCGGCGTCCGATCGCGGACCGCTCGCGCCGCTGTTCCGCGCAGGAGAAGGCGACACGCGCGCCGCGCTGATGATCCGCGACGGGCGCGTCGTCGAAAAACGCTACGCCGCCGGCTATTCGGACGCCAACCGCTTCGTGAGCTGGTCGATGGCGAACACGGTAACCGCGATCCTCGTCGGCGAGCTGGTCGCGGAAGGCAAGTTGTCGCTCGACGCGCCAGCGCCGATCGCCGAATGGCATCGTGCGAACGATCCGCGTGGCGCGATCACGCTGCGGATGCTGCTCAACATGTCGTCGGGGCTGCAACATACCGAAGTCGGCGATCCGGTCGAAGCGTCGGACACGAATCAGGTGCTGTTCGTCAGCGGGACCCAAAAGATGGCCGCGCGCGCGATCGGGGTGCCGCTGGAAGCACGACCCGGTGCCAAGTTCGAATATAGCTCGCTCACGACGA
>NZ_RCZK01000028.1 GCF_006438955.1 Sphingomonas oligophenolica
ATGCCGAACAGGTAACCGACCAGCAGCATCCGCAGCATCAGCTCGGGGTCGATCGACGGCCGCCCGGCGGCGCTATAACTGTCGGCCAGCGCCTCGCGCACGAAGCTAAAGTCGAGCAGTCCGTCGATCCGACGCAAAAAATGGTCGCCAGGCACGTGATCGTCGAGCCGGAAGCCGTAAAACAGCGACCCCTGCGCCACCTGCCGACCCATCATGCTCCGCGCTCCCGCCTGCCTGGATCGAGTGAATCACCCTGCGCCAAAGGCTGCAAGCGCTACTTTTTCAACAGTCTCGACCGATTGTGACACTTGGGCGTTTCCAGGCGCCCCAGACAGCCCGAATGATTTCCCGCTTTATCGTCCCGAATCACGTTGCCATATAGTGAGTTCATAAATAGAACCTTTTAGCTCACCGCTATTATGCGAGGGAGACATCGTGCACACACGAATTACCGAGCTGTTCGGCATCGAACACCCCATCGTCCAAGGCGGTATGCATATGGTCGGATATGCCGAGCTGGCTGCCGCAGTCTCGAACGCCGGCGGTCTCGGCATTATCACGGGTCTGACCCTGCCCAACGCTATTGCGCTGGCCGATGAAATTGCGCGCTGCCGGACGATGACGGACAAGCCGTTCGGCGTGAACCTCACCTTCTTACCGATCGTCAACGAACCCGATTACCCAGGTTACGTCCGCGCGATCCTAGACGGGGGCGTCAAGGTCGTGGAAACCGCGGGCAACAACCCTCAGAAATGGTTGCCTCCGCTGCACGAGGCAGGTGTGAAGGTGATTCACAAATGCACTTCGGTCCGGCACGCGCTGAAGGCGGAGGCGATCGGGTGCGACGCGGTGAGCGTCGACGGTTTCGAATGTGGAGGCCATCCTGGGGAGGATGACGTCCCGAACATGATCCTGCTGCCGCGCGCGGCGGACGAGTTGACGATCCCATTCGTCGCCTCGGGCGGAATGGCGGACGCGCGCTCGCTGGTCGCCGCGCTGGCGATGGGAGCGGAGGGCATCAATATGGGCACGCGCTTTGTGGCGACCCAGGAGGCACCGGTTCACGCCAACGTGAAGGACGCGATTGTCGCCGCATCGGAGCTCGACACGCGGCTGGTGATGCGTCCGTTGCGCAACACCGAGCGCGTGCTGGTTAACGCAGGGGTCGAGCGGCTGATCGCCAAGGAACGCGAACTCGGGAGTGCGATCACCTTTCAAGACATCGCACCCGAGGTCGCGGGCATCTATCCGCGCATCATGAAGGACGGCGAGATGGATGCGGGTGCGTGGAGTTGCGGCATGGTCGCGGGGCTCATAAACGACATCCCGACCGTTGCCGCGCTGATCGACCGGATTATGGGCGAAGCGGAGGAGATCATCGCCGGGCGCCTGTCTCGCCTGATCGCGCAACCCGCGCGTGTCGCGGCGTAGGCGCGGCTACCAATTTTCGCCGAACGGTCTGATCTCCGCAAGGAACGACCAAGCCACTCGCGGCTGATGCGCGAGGTGCCAGACCTCGTCGGCGATCGCCTCCGGCGTGATGAAGAAGTCGTCTGAGCGATCTGGGAACCTCTCGCGCGTCCAGGCGAGATCGATGACCGCGTCGATCATCAGATAGGAGACATGCACGCCAAGCGGACCCATTTCGCGGGCGATCGATTCGGCGAGGATGCGCTGCGCCGCCTTGGTCGGCGCGAAGCCGGCGAACTTGGCCTTGCCGCGGATCGCGGAAGTGTTGCCGGTCACGATCAGCGCGCCGCCGCCCGCCGCCTCCATCCGCGGTGCCGCCCAGCGCGCGAGGTGGAGCAGCGCCATCACGTTGACGTGGAAGTTGCGCTCCAGCACCGCCGGTTCGATTTCGACGAAGCTGCCGAACGCGCCGCCGACCGCGTTGTGGACGACGATGGCGGGGGCACCCCCTTCGCCTTCGACCCGGTCCAGCGCGGACGTCAGCGCGACGGCGTCGGCGACGTCGCACGGCACCGCGAAACAGCCGGGCAGCGTGCGTTCCAGCTCCGCCAGGCGATCGGTCGTGCGCGCCAGCATCGCGACGCGGTAGCCGCCCTGGTGAAGCCGGCGGACGATCGCCGTGCCGGTGCCGGGGCCAACCCCGGTCACGATCGCCAGCGGAGTCATGCCGACCGCTCCAGCGCGGCGCGTACGAAGTCGAGCCGGTCGTTGCCGAAGAACATCTCGTCGCCGACGAAGATGGCCGGTGCGCCGAAGACGCCGCTTGCCACCGCCTCGTCGGTCGCGCGGGTCACCGCCTCGTTCAGGTCCGACGAATCGATGTCTGCCGCGATCGACGCGCCCGTCACGCCGGCTGCCACCAGCACCTCGGCGACCTCCGCCGCCGTCCCGAGCGGCCGGGGAACGCCCCACATCGCCGCAAAGAGCGCGCTCACCGCCACACCGGCATCGCCCCGCTCCGCGACGAGCAAGGTCGCGCGCAGCAGGCGGCGATGATCGAGCTCCAGGATCCCCGGATTGCGCGCGAACGGCACGCCGTAATGGCCCACCCAGCGGCGCAGATCGGCCTGGATGTAGCGGTTCTTGGGCTTGCAGATCACGCTGGTCGGCACATTCCCGACCGCAGGCATCAGCGCGCGAATGTCGAACGGCCGATAGTCGATCGCGGGATTCAGCCGCACCAGCTGCGTGTGCGCGAGATAGGCGTAAGGGCTGAGATAGTCGAAGTAGAAGCGCAGGGTCGGCACGGTCATGCCCCCGGCGATGCCGCGATCGCCTCCTCCACGTCGCGCAGCCGGTCCTTACCGAAATACAGTTCGTCGCCGACCAGGAAGCTGGGGCTACCGAACGCGCCCTTCTCGAACGCGGTCTGGGTATTGTCGAGCAGGCGCTGCTTGACCTCGGGCGTCTGTGCATACGCGAACAATTGTTCGACCGGCAGGCCCGCTTCGCCGAGCGATCGCGCGACCACCTCCGGCTGTCCCATGTCGAGCCCGCGCGTCCACATGTCGTCGAAGACGCGATCGACATAGGCATCGGACACACCAAGTTCCTGCGCGGCGAGGGCGCCACGCATCAGCAGCAGTGTGTTGATCGGGAAATGCGGGTTCATCTTGAAGTCGGTGATGCCGTGCCGATCGATGAAGCGTTGCATCTCCAGGCGGTCATATTCGGGCTTGTTCCGGATCTCGGCAAAGGCCGTTGCGGGGGATTGATTGCCGGTCAGCTTGAACAGGCCCCCCAGCAAGATCGGCACATAGCCGAACGTGGTGCCCGTCCGCTGCTCGATCGCAGGGATGGCGCGGTGCGACAGGAAGGCGTTCGGGCTGCCGAAGTCGAAATAGAATGATATATCTGGCACCGAAGCTCTCCTGTCGACCGCTTGAGCGGGTTCTAATACCTTACTTACTCTGCTAGAGCGGTCAAGTGATTGCGCCGTGACGGTGGCGTGATACCCTTGACGAACGAGCCACAGTGAGTTCTACATCGAAACCGAATAGGAAATCAGCCGCAGTGCCGGCGGAGAGGAGCTTGCAGGTGGACCTGAGTTTCACGCCAGACGAGGAAGCGTTCCGCCACGAGGTTCGCGCCTTCTACGCCGGATCGCTGCCGCCGTCGCTCGCTGACCGCATCCGCCTGGGCCACGGCCTGACGAAGGACGAACAGGAGGCATGGCAGGCGACGTTGGCGCGACGCGGCTGGCTCGTGCCGCACTGGCCGGTCGAATGGGGCGGGACCGGATGGTCGGCGGTCGAACGCTACATCTTCGATCTCGAATCCTCGCTCGCCAACGCGCCGCGTCCGATCGCGTTCGGCTTCAATATGCTCGCCCCCGTTCTGCTGAAATACGGCAGCGAAGAGCAGAAGCGCCATTGGCTGCCGCGAATGCTCGATGGCTCGGACTGGTGGTGTCAGGGCTATTCCGAACCGGGCGCCGGGTCCGACCTCGCCGCGCTGAAGACCCGCGCGGTGCGCGACGGCGACGACTATGTCGTCAATGGCCAGAAGACGTGGACGACGCTTGGCCAGCACGCGAACATGATCTTCGCGCTCGTCCGCACCAACGACACCGGCCGGCGGCAGGAGGGCATCTCGTTCCTGCTGATCGACATGACGTCGCCGGGCGTCGAGGTCCGCCCGATCATCACGCTCGATGGCGATCACGAGGTGAACGAGATCTTCTTCACCGATGTGCGCGTTCCCGTCGGGAACCTGGTCGGCGAGCAGGATCGTGGCTGGACCTATGCCAAATATCTCCTGACCTACGAGCGCACGAGCATGGCGGCGGTCGGCAGTTCGACCGCGGCGCTGGCGTGGCTGAAATCGCTGGCGGCGAAGCAGCAGCGCGGCGGCAAGCCGCTGCTCGACGATCCGCTGTTCGCCGCGCGCGTCGCGCGTGCCGAGATCGAGCTGGCCAACCTCTCGACCACCGCACTGCGGGTCGTGGCCGCGGTCGCTGGCGGCGGGGCACCGGGCGCGGAAAGCTCGATGCTTAAGGTCAAGGGCACCGAGTTGCGGCAGGAGATCAGTGCGCTGGCGCGCCGTGCGCTCGGGCCGTTCGCGCAGCCCTTCCTGCCCGAAGCGCTGGAGGACGGCTTCAACGGCGAACCGGTCGGGCCGCCCGACGCCGCCGCGGTGACGCCGCAGTATCTCAACCTGCGCAAGCTCTCGATCTTCGGCGGATCGAACGAGATCCAGAAGAACATCATCTCCAAGATGATCCTCCAGCTTTAGAGACCGCGCATGGACTTCAACCATACCGACGACCGGCGCATGCTGGCCGATACGCTGGGCCGCTTCATCGCGGGCCAGACCGACCCAATGGCGCGCGCTGAGGCCGCGAAGACCGCACCGGGTTATGATCCCGCCGTGTGGACGCGCTTCGCGGAGCTCGGCGTGATCGGCGCGCTGTTCGGCCCCGACGACGGTGGTTTCGGCGGCGGCGGTTTCGACATCATGGTCGTCTTCGAAGCACTGGGCGCCGGGCTGGTGCAAGCACCGTTCCTGTCGACGCTGCTGGCGGGACGCGCGCTGGCGGCGGCGGGGGGACGCGCCGACGAGATCGAAGCACTGATCGCGGGCACGATGGTGATTGCGTTCGCGCATCAGGAAGGCGGCGCCGGCTATGATCTAGACCACGTCGCCACCCGCGCCGAGCGGAACGGCAACGATTGGGTGCTCACCGGCTCCAAATCGGTAATCGCCGATGCGGAAGGCGCGACGTTGCTGCTGGTCTCCGCCAGGACGTCGGGAGAGGTCGGCGACCGGGACGGCGTGTCGCTGTTCCTGGTGCCCGTCCAGGCATCGGGACTCGACGTCCGCGGTTATCCGTGCGTCGATGGTGGGCGCGCCGCCGAGGTGCGGCTCGACGGCGTCACGCTACCGGCTACCGCGCTGGTCGGCACCGAAGGCGACGGCACCGGATCGATCGCCGACGCGGTGGCGGCCGGCCTGCTCGCGCTCTGTGCCGAAGCGCTCGGCGCGATGGCGGTCGTGCGCGACGCGACGCTCGACTATCTGCGCACCCGGATGCAGTTCGGCGAGGCGATCGGGCGCAACCAGGCGCTGCAGCACCGCATGGCCGCGCTGCTGATCGAGATCGAGCAGGCGCGATCGGCGGTCATCAACGCCGCCGCCGCGCTCGACGGTCCCGGCAATGCCCGCGAGCGCATGCTGTCGGCCGCCAAGTATACGATCGGCCGGACCGGGACGCTGGTCGCCGAGGAGGCGATCCAGCTTCATGGCGGCATCGGCATGACCTGGGAACTGCCGATGACGCATTTCGCCAAGCGGCTGATGATGATCGACCATCAGCTGGGCGACGAGGATCACCACCTCGCCCGCTACGCCGCGCTCAGCCGCGCGGCCTGACCCCGATATGAGGAAATGACGATGGCGAACGAAGAGACCGGCCAGCGCAATGCGACCGCCGCGATCATCGGCGCGGGCGACTTCATCGGCGCGGCGATCGCCAAGCGCTTCGCCGCCGAAGGTTACACCGTCTTCATCGGGCGTCGGCAGGCCGAGAAGCTGGAACCGCTGAGGCAGGAGATCGAGGCGGCGGGGGGCCGTGTCGTCGCCCGCTCGCTCGACGCCCGCGACGAGGAGCAGATGGTCGCCTTCCTCGCGGAGGCGGAGGCGCATGCCCCGCTCGAGGTATGCGTGTTCAACATCGGCGCGAACGTCAACTTCCCGTTGGTCGAGACCACCGCGCGCGTCTTTCGGAAAGTCTGGGAAATGGCCTGTTTCGCGGGCTTCCTCGCCGGGCGCGAGGCGGCGCGGCACATGCTCGCGCGGGGCAAGGGATCGATCTTCTTCACCGGCGCAACCGCGGGCCTGCGCGGCGGCACAGGTTACGCGGCCTTCGCCAGCGCCAAGTTCGGCCTGCGCGCGGTGGCGCAATCTGCGGCGCGTGAACTGGGGCCGCAGGGCATCCACGTCGCGCATCTCGTCATCGATGCCGGCGTCGATACCGCCTGGGTGCGCGAGCGTATCCGCGAGCGCGCCGGCGACGCGGCGGTGGACAGCATCCAGCCGGGGCAGCTGATGCGCCCCGAGGCGGTCGCCGAAACCTATTGGGCGCTCCACCAGCAGCCGATCGACGCCTGGACCTTCGAACAGGAAATCCGGCCGTTCGGCGAAAAGTGGTAGACCTGTGACCGCGTCGGCACGCTCGCGTTTCGCCCCTCGCGCCGTCGAGGTCGATTATCGGGCGGACGGCGTCATCCTGATGCGCTCGCCGATCCCGCTCGATGGTTGCGAGCACCACATCTGCGCTTACCTCGAACGCTGGGCCGGCGAGGCACCGGACCGGACGTTCCTCGCGCAGCGCGACGCAACCGGCGCGTGGCGGCACCTGTCCTACGCGGAGGCTTGGGCGCGCGCGCGCGCGATCGCGCAAGCCTTGCTCGATCGCGGCCTCGGCCCGGACCGTCCGCTCGCGATCCTGACCGGCAACTCGATCGAACATGCGCTGATGACCTTCGGCGCGATGATCGCCGGCGTGCCCGTCGCGCCGATCTCGCCCGCGTACAGCGCAAGCGCGGGCGGGCGGCGGCGCCTCGCCGAGGTCTTCGCCATCCTGCAGCCGGGCATGATCTTCGCGCAATCGGCCGCGCCGCTCGCCGACGTGCGCGCCATGCCGGAACTCGCGGGGCTGCCGTGGATCACGGTCGAGCCGACCGACGCGGCGGAGTTGCTGGCCGATGTCGATCGCGTGACCGGACATGCCGATGCCGATCGCGCCTATGCCGCCGCGACGGCGGTAACCGTGGCGAAGATCCTCTTCACTTCCGGTTCGACCGGCGCGCCCAAGGGCGTTCCCAACACCCAGGGCATGCTGTGCAGCGCGGTCCGCGCCGCCGGACTCGTCTTCCCGGTCGATGCTCCGCCAGTGACGGTCGACTGGATGCCGTGGCATCACACGCTGGGCGGCAACAGCACGTTGCACTCCATCCTGCGCGACGGCGGTACGATGTACATCGACGGCGGTCGCCCGCTGCCCGGCCTGTTCGACGAGACGGTGCGCAACCTGACCGAGATCGCCACTACCGTGGTGCAGAACGTGCCGGTCGGCTTCCAGATGCTGGTCGCGGCGATGGAGACCGACGATGCGCTGCGGACCCGCTTCTTCGAGCGGGTCGAACGCATCGCGTTCGCCGGCGCGAGTCTCACCGGCGACATTTTCGATCGCATGCAGGCGCTGGCGATCCGCACGACCGGCGAGCCGGTGGCGTTCGTCGCCGGCTATGGCACGACCGAGACGGGACCGGGCATCGCCAGCACTCACTGGCCGAGCGAGGGGAAGGGCGAGATCGGGCTGCCCTTTCCGGGGTGCGAGGTGAAGCTGGTGCCGTTCGACGATCGCTACGAGATCCGCGTACGCGGCCCCAACGTCTTTCCCGGTTATCTCGGTCGCGCCGATTTGACGGAGAAGGCGTTCGATGACGAGCGCTTCTACGCGGTCGGCGACGCCGTCCAGTTCTTTGATCCAGGCGATCCGCGCCAGGGCCTGCGTTTCGCCGGGCGGTTGAGCGAGAATTTCAAGCTGTCGAACGGCATTTGGGTGCTCACCGGCGAACTACGCGCGGCGGTCCTGGCGGCCGCGCCGGGCGTGGCGGAACTGGTCGTGGCGGGTCATGACCGCGACGACGTGCGGCTGCTCGTCTGGCCCGCCGGAGGGAATGATCCGGCGGGGGCGCGTGCTGGCATCGCGCGCGACCTGGCGACGTATAATGCGGCAAACCACGGCGCGACGCGGCGCATTGCCGGTTTCGCCCTGGTCGATGCGCCGCCGTCGATGGCCGAGGGCGAACTCACCGACAAGGGCTATGTCAACCAGCGCGCCGTCCTCGCCAACCGCGCCGAACTGGTCGCACGGCTGTACGATGGCGGCGCTTCGCTATGACCGGCTGACTGGGCGCACGCGTTCGGGTTTGGTCGCAACGTCGCGCTCCCGCGGCAGCCGCTGCGCATCGCGCAGGCCCGGCCCCGGCAGCACCCGTACGTCGCGCGGGTCGAGTGCCTCGGCACAGGCCGAACATGTTGTGACGGGGTCGAAGATGTGACCGCACGAAACATGTTCGTGCAGCACAGGGCGTCCCCTGCGCCCCGAGAGGTGGATATCGCCCCAATGAACGATCGACAGCACGACCGGATACAAGTCGAGCCCCTTGGGTGTCAGACGATATTCGTAGCGGGTCGGCTTCTGCTGATAGGCGACCTTCGTCAGCACGAAGCTATCGACCAGCTTCTGCAGCCGATCGGTCAGGATCGGGCGGCCGATACCCAGCCGCTCCTGGAAATCATCGAAGCGCCGCACGCGCAGGAAACATTCACGCAGAATCAGCAACGTCCAGCGATCGCCAATGATTGCCAATGTCCGCGCCATTGAGCAGTCTTGTTCTCCAATGGCATTCCACTGCATCGAAAACCGGCCCCGTCAGTTCCAAAGAAGAACCTTAGCAGTGCTCCCTTTGCAAAGCCATGCCATCGCTCTCAGCGCAAATTGAGAGTGATGCTAGCCGCACAGTGTCACAACCGAACGAGACTGTTGAAAAAGTAGCGCTTGCAGCCTTTGGCGCAGGGTGATTCACTCGATCCAGGCAGGCGGGAGCGCGGAGCATGATGGGTCGGCAGGTGGCGCAGGGGTCGCTGTTTTACGGCTTCCGGCTCGACGATCACGTGCCTGGCGACCATTTTTTGCGTCGGATCGACGGACTGCTCGACTTTAGCTTCGTGCGCGAGGCGCTGGCCGACAGTTATAGCGCCGCCGGGCGGCCGTCGATCGACCCCGAGCTGATGCTGCGGATGCTGCTGGTCGGTTACCTGTTCGGCATTCGG
>NZ_RCZK01000029.1 GCF_006438955.1 Sphingomonas oligophenolica
ACGCGGCCGTCACCGGCGTCAAGAACGCGTTGATCACGGCGCGCGCAGGCTTCACGACAGTTCGCGACGTCGGCTCCAGCGGCACATCTGCCATCGCGGTGCGCGATGCGATCCGTGACGGCAGCGTGCCAGGGCCGCGCATCAAGGTCTCAGGCCAGCCGCTATCGATGATTGGCGGCCACGCCGATCCCGCGGTTGGTCTCTCGCCGGACCTGCGCGACGCCCTCTCGACTACGCCGGGTATGTTCACTGTCTGCACGGGGACCGAGGAATGCAGCAAGGCTGTTCGGCGGCTCGCAAGGCGGCGCCGACCTGATGGGCCTGTCGGCAGAAACCGGAACGCTCGACCCCGGCAAAAGCGCCGACCTGATCGCCGTCGATGGCGACCCGCTGGTTGATCCCGATGCGGTGACGCACGTCGCCTATGTCATGGTAATGGGTAAGCCGATTCCCATGCGATGAGGTAGCGTCCAATCCGGCTCCCCGCATGCGACCGGTTTGAATACGGAGAGCAGGCTGGCCCGCGGCCAACCGGCTTGCCGCATTGATGACCCAGTGCCAGACATTCGCGAGCTGTATTTGGCTCCCCAACTCCAGCCATTCATTCATGCCCGCGCCCAAAGTGATGGCGCAGGTAACGCCGCTGCCCGACCGCACGCCAGCTTTCCCGAAAATTGGATTCGGGTTGAGCCAGTCGCCGCCGAACCGTTCATCCCGCTTCCCGCTGATCTGATCCCCGCCAATCGTCCGCCATCACTTGCCCCCCAGGACCCGGTGGCGTAACCGATCGCCGCACCCGGCACACCGCAGGTCAACCGCCGTCCAGCGAATTGGACCGCGACCTTCCGACTGGGCGTCGAAGGCAACCGGTCGGTGATCAGCTCACCGGTCGCCAGCAGGGTGAATATCCAGGGCGTGTAGTGCCAGCCAAGAAAGGCAAGCCAGCGTCCGTCCAGAATGGGATGCCCCCGCGCCGCCGCCCCGGCGATCACCGCCGGTTCCATCATCGCGCGCAGTTCAGCGACGATGCCGATAACGATTGCGCATACCTCCGATGGCATCCACGTTTTGAAAGTTGTCGGGTTCGTTATAAAATGTTTCGCGGGCTCGATTGCCGGAACATCGCGGGACGTGACACGATAGGATCACTCTCAACGTGCGAATAGACGCGGTTGGTTTTATTGTCGCGAGAGCATTCTTGTCCCTATCCTTATTGAAAAACTGGCGCAGCGATCTGCCTGCGTCGATCGTCGTATTTCTCGTCGCACTGCCGCTGTGCCTCGGTATCGCGCTCGCATCGGGGGCGCCTTTGTTCGCGGGGCTAATCGCGGGCATCGTCGGCGGGCTGGTGGTCGGGACGCTGTCGAAATCGCCACTGTCGGTCAGCGGGCCGGCGGCGGGTCTGACCGTGATCGTGCTCGCCGCGATCGAATCGATGCCGAGCTACCAGATGTTCCTGTTGTCGGTCGTCATCGCCGGGGTCATCCAGGTCGGCTTCTCGTTTGCGCGGGGGGGTACGCTCAGCGAGTTCGTGCCGTCATCGGTGATCGTCGGCATGCTCGCGGCGATCGGGCTGATCCTGATCCTCAAGCAGATCCCGCACGCGTTAGGCTATGACGGCGGCGATTTCGAGGGCAGCTTCGAATTCTTCTCGAGCGGCGGCAATACGTTCAGCGACATCGCGCGCGGCATCACCGGCGGAATTGAGCCCGGCGCGCTGGTGATCGCGGTCGTCGCTCTCGCTTTCCTGTTCTGGTGGGATCGGGCGCGCCCCGGCGAAGGCGCGCTGCGCTTCGTCCCCGGCCCACTCGTCGCGGTGCTGATCGGGATCGCTCTAAACGCGGTGTTCGCATTGGCAGTGCCCGGTTGGCACCTCCGGCCGTCGCATCTCGTGCAGGTTCCCGTCGCGGAAACGCTTACCGGCTTTGTCGGGCTGTTCACGATGCCCGACTTCACCGCGATCGGCAGCGGCGCGGTATGGATCACCGCGCTGACGCTCGCCATCGTCGCGAGCCTCGAATCGCTGCTGAGCGTCAAGGCGGTCGACGAGATCGATCCGCAGCGCCGCACGACCGACAAGAACTGGGAATTGCTGGCGCAGGGCAGCGGCAACATCGTGTCGGGCATGATCGGAGGGCTGCCTGTTACCTCGGTCATCGTGCGCTCGTCCGCGAACGTCGCTGCCGGGGCGGCGAGCAAGGGATCGGCGATCATGCACGCGATGTGGCTGCTACTGTCAGTCGCGCTAATCCCGGTCGCGCTCAACCTGATCCCGCTTGCCGCGCTGGCTGCGGTACTGATCGCGGTCGGATACAAGCTGACCAAGCCCGCGCTCTTCATCGAGCGGTTCGCCAAGGGGTGGACGCAGTTCGTGCCGTTTGTCGTCACCGTGCTCGCCATCCTGTTCACCGATCTGCTGATCGGGATCGTGATCGGCCTCGCGGTCGGCTTTGTCTTCGTCGTCGCGCGCAATTTCCGTCGCGCGATCACGTTCGCGTGCGATGGCGACGACTGCCTCGTTCGCGCGCGCCGCAACCTGTATTTCATCCATAAATACGAGTTGCAGCGCGAACTGGCGCGCGTCCCCGACGGCGCAAATGTCCTGATCGACCTGTCGTCGACGAGCTATGTCGACCTCGACAATGTCGACGTCATCAACGCGTTCATTAAGGGCGCCGCCTATCGTGACATCGACGTCGTCGTCCGCGGCGACGTCGCGCGGAGATCGGCGCCGCTGATCAACGCCCGTCAATCGGAGGTCGTATACGCATGAGGGATTCCCGCCAGCTCCTGCTCGCCAACAAGGCTTGGGCGACCGAACTCACCGACGAGGACCCCGCCTTCTTCCAGCGGCAGATCGCCGGGCAAAAGCCTAAATTCCTGTGGATCGGCTGTTCGGACAGCCGCGTCGGCCCCGAACAGATGACGCAGGCACAACCGGGGACGATGTTCATCCACCGCAACGTCGCCAACTTGGTCGATCCCGCCGACCTCAACCTCATGAGCGTCCTGCAATATGCGGTCGACGTGCTCCAGGTGCCCAACATCCTCGTCGTCGGCCATCACGGCTGCGGCGGGATCAAGGCGACGTTGGCGGGCGGAGTGACGGGGCCGGTCGATCGCTGGCTCGATACCGCGCGCGCGATGCTCGCGAACCATCGCGACGAGATCGACGCGCAAGCCGAAGGCGAGGCGCAGGTCAACCGACTCGTCGAGGTCAATGTTCGCGACCAGCTCGTGAAGCTGTCCTATACCGAGATCGTCGAGCGCGCCTTCGCCCGCGGGCAGGACCTGACGCTGCACGGTTGGGTCTACGACATGCGCGATGGACTGCTCCATCCGCTGATGCAGATCGATTCCGACACTGATCGCGATGCGATCGCGCGTCCCGAAAAGGTGCTCTGAGTACAGCGTGTTGGTCGGTCACCGGGCATCCCGGCGATCGACCAGTCGCGTTCAGAAGCTGGCGCCCACCGAAAAGACGACGTGCGACTCGGCAATCGATGATCCGTTCTTCGTCGAGCCGAAGTTGGGAATCAGATACGCCGACTCGCTCCGATCGATGTCGGTATCGACGTACGCAATGCCGAGCGTAACTGGCCCCAGCACATAGTCCGCACCGAGCATCCAGTCGAAGTACCGGCCCGTCGGCGCGATGCTGGTACCGTTTGGGCCGAGCCCGGGATTGCCGTCGGAATAGCCGATATGTGCCTTTGCGGTCACCGGCGTGTGCGGAATGCCGACATTGGCTTCCCCCCGCAGGTACAGATTATCGTCCTTGCCGCCAGGATCGTTATAGATCCCGCTGGCGGCATCGGTACCGATGAAATACCAGCGGCCGAGCGCCTGCTGTGGCGGCGCATAGGCGACGCCTGCGAGCAGGCCCACCGGCCCGATCGTCCCCGACACCTTGGCATAAGGTTCGGCGAAGTCGGTCTTGTCCGCGCCGCCGGGATACATGTACCACGTAAGCCCGACATCGATCGTGCCGTTGCCGATCCCTTGCGTGTAGCCGCCGATCAGGTCGAGCTCGGTATTTGATCCGCCGAACGTGCCCCAACCGGCGAGGTTCGACGCCCAGGCGCCGGCATAAAACCCGCTTCGGTGCGCGACGGTAAGGCCGCCCTGGATCGCGCCCTCTTTGTCGGTCTGCGACACCCCGCGAAACCGATAGTCGGAGACCAGCGCGACCGATCCAGACACCGTCACCGGTTTGGGCGGGGCGGTCTCCTGCGCATGCGTGGCGCTCGCGGTCAGGGCGCTCGCCACCAGGGCGGCGGCGGCGGCGATATGATGGTACATCGGATCCCCTTCGATAAGAAAGTTCGATCCCTCCTGCGGTCCGTGGCGCCGCCGCTCTAGTCGCTGGCGACTGGCGACGGTCTGCACGGACGCATCCTTCTTGCCGGTCGGACGATGCCGACGAATGTCGGGGTTGTAAGCTAGTGTTGCTAAGCGGCACCGATGCCGCCGACGGGCAGCGTGATCGCCGCCGCCAGCCCACCCTCGACACGGTTCGCGAGCACCAGCGTACCGCCTTCGTCCTCGACGATCCGTGCGACGACTGCGAGGCCCAGTCCGAAGCCGACGGTGTCGCGAGCTCGCGCGGTGTCGAGGCGGACGAAGGGTTCGACGACCGATGCCAGCGCGTCGTCCGGGATCCCGGGACCTTCGTCGAGCACCGCGATCGTATAGCTGCCGGGCAAGGGCGTCAGCCGGATCGTTGCGGAGCCAGCGTAATGGATCGCGTTGTCGACGAGATTGCCAAGCGCGCGGCGAAGCGCGGCTGGGCGCGTGACGACCTCGCAATGGTCAGGCCCCTCGTACCGTGCGACGACCCCGTGATCCTCGAGGTCGTCGACGACCGTCGCGCACAGCACCGCGACGTCGCACCGGACGGGGGGTTCGGGGTTCGATCCGCCGCCGAGAAACGCGAGCAGTGATTCGACCATCGCTTCCATTTCGGCGACGTCGCGCGTGATCGCATCGCGCGTCGCGGGTTCGCGCACTTCCTCCGACCGTAGCCGCAACCGCGCGAGCGGCGTGCGCAGGTCGTGTCCGACCGCGGCGAGCGCCTGCGTCCGGTCGGCGATCAGCCGCTCGATCCGCGCCTGCATCCGGTTGAACGCGACGATGACGCGGCGCACTTCCGCGGGGCCCGCCTGCTCGACGATGACCGCGTCGCCCTGTCCGACGCGATTCGCGGCGATCGCGAGCTGGCGCATCGGGCGCAGAGCGCGACGGATGAGCAGCCCGCCGAGAACCATCAGCAACAAAGCGGGCAACAGCGCGACCGCGACGCGCGCGCCCGACAGGCTAAGATTGTCGAGCGGGGTCAGCGTGTGGAAATAAAGCCAGCTGCCATCATCGAGGGCAAGTCCCCCCGTCACGACCGAACTGCGCCCGGGCGCGGTCAGCGTCAGTCGCAGCCGCGATGACGCCAGCGTCGGTTCCCAATCGACGATCTGCTCGCGCATCGACAACAGCGCTGGGACCGTCGCGGGCGGTGGAGGCAGCGCCTCGCGCCATTCAACCGCATAACGCTGCGTGGTTAGTTCGAGCGCCATCGTCGAGCGTCCGGCGGGCTGCTGCTCGGCGATCAGTCGCCGCGCGATCACGAGGTGTTCGGCCAGCCGCCGCGCCTCGTCGTCGCGCACCGAAAACTGGCTCGCGCGCTCGTAGAGAAGGGTGCTCGCGCCGAACTCGATCACCATCGTCAGCAACAGGATCGCGATTAGCTGGCCGATCAGACCGACCGAAGGGCGCGACAGCCTCAACGGCGGTCGACTATCGCGTTGAGCATATAACCGACGCCGCGGACGGTGACGATCGGCGCATCAGCACCATCCGTCGATAGCTTGCGGCGCAGACGGCTGACCAGCACGTCGACGCTGCGGTCGGAACTGTCGCCCAATCGTGTCCGCGACAATTCGATCAGCCGCTCGCGCGCGATGACCCGTCCCGCATGATCGAGCAGCGCCACGAGCAGGTCGAACTCCGCGCCCGTTAGCTCGACGACCGCGCCAGTCGGCGATGTGAGTTCGCGGCGCGGCAGTGTTACCGTCCACCCGCCGAACGTCAGGATGCCCTTTTCGCGCTCGCTCGAACACCGCTCCATTGTACCACGCCGCAGCACCGCGCGAATCCGCGCGATCAGTTCACGTGTAGAGAATGGCTTGGCAATATAGTCGTCTGCACCCAGCTCGAGCCCAACGACGCGATCGGCCTCCTCGCCACGCGCGCTGACGAAGATGATCGGCACGTTGCTCTTCTGGCGCAGCGCGCGACACAGGTCGATGCCACTGGTCCCGGGCAGCATGATGTCGAGCAGGATCAGATCGACCGGTGCCTGCGCCAACGCGATCCACATCTCGGGCGCGGCAGAAGCGGGGCGGACGACGAAGCCGTGTTGCTGGATCGCGCGGGTGGTGAGCGTACGGAGTGCAGCGTCGTCCTCGACGAGGAGGATGGTAGGGGCGGTCATGCGCGGCGAGTTAGTCGGGCGCCGCCCAAGGGTCAACGCGCGCACTGGCATCGCCGGATCGAGACACAATTCGTTACGAACAGGCGGCACCGGCGACATGCCAAGTCGCTACCCAGGCAGCATCCTTCAATCGGAGATTACGATGTTTGCCTTGATTACCGCCGCCCTCTTGTCGTCGCCCGCGCTGGCTACACCTGCGCCGCAAGCCATCCATGAATCGTGCGTCCGGCATCAAATCCACCGTCCCGCCGGCAAGATAGGAATTCAGCGCCACATTTATTTCTGCGAGACCAAATCCGCAACTGAGCACGCTAACAACCACAGGCAGCGCCCAGCCAAGACGCTTGCGAACACATCAAGTTTAGCGACTCCTAAATGACAACACACTTAACCGACAAGGAAGCCTTGGCTGTTATTTTGAACGAATGTCGGCTTCCGTAATTGGTTGCCCAAAAGCGGACGGACCGATTTTCAACAAGCAAACTCGTTGCGAGAAGTCTGGTGAGCGATGCCGCCGTTAAACCAGCCTATCAGTGTTAGGCGAAGGCGTCGCGCCGACCCCCGACCGGCTGTGGGCGCAGACTGCTCCCAGCAATCTGGGGCGAATCTATGTCGTTACGGATTGTTTCCAGACATCGCTAATCGAAAGCAATTGTAACTATTTTTAAACACGAATGCAATTAAGTGATTGATGATGTAAGTGGATTGACGCACCCTTAATCAGCGGGTTCTTGGTTCGAGCCCAAGTGCGTCCACCTTTTTTTTACAATTATTTAGCCTCAGACTTTCCCGGCATTTTCATCGGTAGACTAGATTTCTGATTGACTGAATTGATTTGGGATTCCCAGGGATTGATCTGATTCGATCTGCTGGCTGTGATGGTGGTCAGCATGGATGGCGAGACCGTATTCGAACGATCATCGTGAGCGTGTGGCTGCGGCGACGGCGGTGGGCCGCAAGCTCCCGGGAGGTTGCAGCGCTGTCGAGGTGAGCGTGGCGGGCGTGGTGAAGTGGTCGCAACGTCGGCGGGCGACGGGGAGTGCGGCGGCCAAGCCGATGGGCGGATATCGCAAGCGCCTGCCCGAACCGCTCCGGGCGCTGGTGGTCGAGCGCTTGAAGGCGGTTCCGGACCTGACGCTCAAGGCGCTGCCGAACTGGCCGAGCGCGGCATCGCGACCTGCCCGGTATCGGTTTGGCGGCTGGTGCGGCCGGAGGGGATGAGCTTCCAAAAAAACGTATGGCCCGCCCCGTCTGCAAGGGTGATTTTTTGACAGCTTGCTGGTCTGCATCAACGTATCCGGTCTCAAGGTCGAGCCTTGGCCAAGATGGGTTCCGCGCGCTCCGGGCCTCATAAAGTTCGCGGTGTCGTACACCACATTTTTAGTCAGGCTGCCGGGGCGCCGGTTCGACCGTTAAGCCATCTATCTTCCACCTCCACAGACATCGTGCACGGCAGCCCGAGCGGCGGCCGCGAACCCTGAATCAGGCCATCGCTGGCCCATGATCATAATCGCGACCGTGTCGCA
>NZ_RCZK01000003.1 GCF_006438955.1 Sphingomonas oligophenolica
CACGTCGATCGCCGGTTCGCTCGCGGCCGGCTCCGATCCGAATACGTCCGCCGCGCCCTCCAGCAGCCGGGATCGCCACTGGTTGATGAGGTTTGGATGCACGTCATACTGCTGCGCCAACTCGGCCAGCGTCTTCTCACCCTTTACGGCAGCCAGAGCTACCTTGGCCTTAAACGCCGGGCTGTGATTCCGGCGGGGTCGCTTGCTCATCTTGCCTCCTGGGGCGGCCAACATGGCCGCGGTCAGATCGGCAATCCACTTATCCCCGCTGTTCAGATTTCCCGAGCCACCTCTGATTTGCGTGGCTGCGTGGGATCAGGCGAAATGACCGTTGAAAGCCAGGCTAGCGGCTCAACCGATCGTTGACCGGCAACCGCGAATCAGCGGCGGCCGCGGTGTCCGATCGTCTGGATGAGCAGTTCGTAGAACGCCAGCGCCGATCGATCGGTGGGATCCGCATCCGGCGATAGGGCGGCAGCGCGCAACCGGTCGAGGTGCTGGTCGAGGAGCGACACGGTCTCTGGCGATGTCGACGGAGCCGGCAGGGGTCATCGGCAGCGGCGATCACCACGGACGGACTGCGCTCGTATCGCGCGGCGATGAGGGATCTCGGCAACCATGAGAAGCAGGAGGTCGGCCGCTGGGCGAACGACCGGGTGGCGAACAGCCATCTGCCGTTCCGACAACGGGAGCGGGCAATGCTGCGGTTCAAGGCGAATGAAAACCTTACAGAAGTTCGCTTCGGTCCACGCCAACGTCCACAATCACTTTGACCTCGAACGCCATCTCGTCGGCCGCCAGACCTACAAAGAACGACGCTCAGCCGCGCTGGCTGAGTGGCAACAACTGTCGAGCTAGGCGGCCGTGCTCAAAGCCCGACCCGTATCGTCGAGGGACTGGTTCGCATTGGACTGACGGCACCCAGCGATCTGCCGTTCCGACGACGAGAGCGAGCGATGGTCAGATTCCGGCTGATGAAGACTCAATAGAAGTTCGCTGCCGTAATCCGGTCACGCTCTAGCTGAAATCGAACCAGCCGCGCTTGCGGTCGTCGGCGGCATAGGGACGCGCTGCGGCGCGGGGGCGCGGCGCGACCGTCTGCGCGGTCACTGGCGCTGCGGTGCGCAGCCGTTCGTTCTCGCGTTCAAGCTCGGCGATCCGGTCGCGATGGTCGGCCTCGCGGTCGTCGAGCCCGGTCTTGGCGGTCGCGATCCGTTCGTCAGTCTGCGCGGTCAGCGTCTTGTGCTCGGCGTCCCACGTCTTGCGGTTGGCGGCATGCGCGTCGCGTTCGGCGAGATAGCGTTCCTTCCACTTGCGCCCGCCCGGATGGCTCGCGAGCCCGAGGAACCAGCCGGCGATCAGCAGCAGCGCGAGCACCGCGAACTGGGTGGGAGTGGAAAATAGCATCGTCGGTGTCTCCTGTTACGGAAGCTCAACGATCCTCAACGCCAGTGGTTGCGATTAGAACGCGTCGCTGATCGAACACGCCGCCGGACCCAGAATGACGACGAACAACGTCGGCAGGATGAACAGGATCAGCGGGATGGTCATGATCGCGGGCAGCCGCGCGGCCTTTTCCTCGGCGCGCATCATGCGTTCGTTGCGGAATTCGGCGGACAGCACGCGCAGCGCGGAGGCGAGCGGGGTGCCATATTTCTCGGTCTGGATCATCGTCGTGACGACACCCTTCACCGCGTCCAGATTGACCCGCATCGCCAAGTTTTCGAACGCCTGGCGTCGCTCGGTCAGGAACCCAAGCTCGATCGCGGTCAGCGTGAACTCGTCGCCCAGTTCGGGATAGGCCCGGCCCAGCTCGCGCGCGACGCGCCCGAAGGCGGCATCGACCGTCAGCCCCGCCTCGGCGCAGATCACGAGCAGGTCGAGCGCATCGGGAAGCCCCTTGCGGATCGCGTTGCTGCGCTTGGTGATCTTGTTCTTGAGGAAAATATCGGGGGCTTTGTACGACAGGATGAAGGTGACCGCGACGATGCCGTATTTCTTCAACGGGCCATAGGCCGCGACCATGTCGGTGCCATAGACCAGGAACAGCGCCAGTCCGCCGAACACGATCGGCAAGACCAGCCGACCGAAGATCACCGCGACCGCCCACTCCTTCGACCGGATGCCCGCCTGCATCAACTTGGTCTGTACCGTCTTGACCTGGCTATCCTGGAGAACCTTCAAGGTCGACAGCAGCGTGCGCATCCGGTCGGCGGTGTCGTTGCGCTGGACCAGTTTGGCGCGGCGCTTGGTCGACGCGGTGATGCCCGCTTTCAGCTGTTCGCGGCGGTCGGTCAGCGCCTTGACGCGCTTGGCCATCGGATCCCTAACGGTGGTGACCGCATAGATGGCGATCACCACCGCGAAGGCGGCGATGCCCGACAGCATCGTCGCCACCCACAGCACATCGATCCCCATGATCGTCGGTCCGGCCGTTGCGTTCATGATCCGTCTCGCCCCGCCGTTAAATTTCGAAATTGACCATCTTGGCCATGATGAACGCCCCGAGCCCCATCCAGATCAACCCGCCGATGCCGGCAATCATCAGCCGCTGATCGACGAAGAAATTCTGCATATAGCTCGAATTGATCACCCAGATCATGGCGAACACGATGAACGGCAGCGATCCGACGATATAGGCCGAGGCCTTGGATTCGGACGACATCGCCTTGATCTTGAGCTTCATCTGCGCGCGCTGGCGCAGCACGGTGGCCAGGTTCGCGAGCGTTTCTGCAAGGTTGCCGCCGGTCTCGCGCTGGATCGCGATCGTGATCACGAAGAACTGGAATTCCGGAGTGCCGAGCCGATCCGCGGTATCCTGCAACGCCGAATCCATCGACTTGCCGATCTTCATCTTGTCGGTGATCATGCGAAATTCGTCGCCGACCGGACCCGCAACCTCGGTGCCCACGACCGAAATCGTCTCGGTCACCGGCAAGCCCG
Organism: Sphingomonas oligophenolica; assembly: GCF_006438955.1. Classification (GTDB taxonomy): domain Bacteria; phylum Pseudomonadota; class Alphaproteobacteria; order Sphingomonadales; family Sphingomonadaceae; genus Sphingomonas; species Sphingomonas oligophenolica_A. Next base: position 2,944 of record NZ_RCZK01000003.1, read on the forward strand.
ACCGAAGCCCACGGACGAGCAGCTCGATCGCGTCGGGAAATTTGTTGGTGAACTTGTTGATCCGCCGCTTGATCAGCATGCTCACCCACTTGTGCGGCAGGCCGATACCGACAAACAGACCCATGAAGATCGCGAGCAGGATGGGGGCGCCCTTGATCGCCAGCAGCAGCGCGACGATCGCGAACAAACCCGCCGATATCATCGCGTAGCGGCCGACCGTCCACGATTTGCCGGTCATCGCTAGCCGCTTGGCCAGCTGGGCGGGATTGGGGAGCAGCCGTCCGAATGCCGCCTCGGTCTTGGAGGTGGATTTGGCGGTCGAAATGCTGCGTAACTGCGCCTCGGGGGAGAATGCCCGGTCGCCGTGACGCGATCGTACCGCGGTCAACCGACGCGCCTGCGCGCGTTGGGGGGAAGGGCCGACGAACGCGAACACTGCCATGGCGAGCACGACCATCGCGCCGGTCGCGATCATGATAAAGGGCATCAGTTCCATCGCGGTCGCTCGGCTCCCAATCTCTTGCCGTCAGGCGGGCCCCTGCGCGAGGCCGCCCGCGTCATTTCTTCGCACGCTTCGGGATTATCGACGAAAAGCCGCTCATCAGTGATTTACCCTTGGGAGCGGTATCGCCCTTGCGGGTCGCGCCCGTTGGCAGCGCGGCGTCGTCTTCGTCGGACAAATGCGAGAGGCCCCGGGCAAGTGCGAGCAATGGCGCGATCGTCTTCGAATTCTTGCCCGCCTCCGCGACGGTCTTCCCCAGTTTCGCGGACTGGGTCAGCAGCTTCTGGTCGAACGGTACGACCTGGTCGATCTTGCGTTCGATCGATCCCTCGAAATCCTTGCGGCTGATCTCGAGTTGCCCCGACGCGTGTACGCGGTTGGCGACGACGGTGACCGTGGTGCGCGGCGCGTTGGTCTTCAGCCACGACAGCAGGCGGATCGTGTCGCGCGCCGCCGCCAGCGTCAGTTCGGTGACGATGATCGCGGCCTGCACCTCGGTCATCAGGTGCGGATACTGGACCAGCATCCCACGCGGCAGATCAATGATCGTGCATTCGAACGCCGATCGCATTTCTTCCTGAAGCTGGAAGAAGGCGGTGCCGTCGGTGATCAGCGGGGTATTGATCGGGGCCTCCGCGCTCAGCACCGCGAGCTTTTCGGTCGCCCGAACCATCGCGCGTTCGATGAACAGGCCATCGATGCGACTGGGGTTCTCGATCGCATCGGTCAGCCCGCGGCCTGGCTCGAGATCGAGCGCCAGCGCGCCGGTGCCGAAATGGATGTCCAGATCGAGCAGTGCGGTCGAACGGCTTTCGCGTTCCGCCATGAGCCACGCCAGCGCAGCGGAGATTGTCGATGCGCCGACGCCGCCACGCGCACCGATCACCGCGATCGCGCCGTGCGGCCGTTCCACCGCGGCTTCGGTCTGTTTGGGCGCGTTGAGCATCGTCTGCGCATGGCCGAACGCTTCGCGCAGCATGTCCGGATGAAGTGGCTTCAGCAGATAATCCTGGATCCCGCTCGCGACCAGGTCGCGATACAGCCGGACATCGTTGACCTGACCCGCCGCGATCACGACGGTGCCGGGTTCGCAGACTTCGGCCAGCGCGTTGATGTCGTTGAGCGGATCGCCCGATTCGGCGAGGTCGACGAACAGGATCATCGGGCTCGCGGAGACCGACAGCGACTGGATCGCGTTGCGCAAGCCCCCCTTGAAGATCTTGTCGATCGACCAACCAAGGTCGGTCGCGATCGGCCGGATCGTTTCGACCGTGGTATCGTCGCAGACATAGGCGGCAAAGGGATCGCGCGATCCGACACCGGCGGGTTTCCAGGGTGCGTTCATCTTAGTTGCCCTTCGCGCTCTCGGTTTTCACCGTGTTGCCGTTCCCGGTGGGCGTCGCCTTGCGATAGGCGTCGATCGCCTTGGTCGAGGTCGCCGGATCGAGCGAGCTGTCGGCGGCGCGGCCGCGGACCAGGTCCTCGGGGCGCGCGATCATCGCGGCGAGCGTGGAATTGGTCGCACAGCCATAGTTGGACGACGCGTTGCCGTTGAACTCATGGCTCGAATCGCGGCTGTAATCCGGGCATCCGGGTACGCTCGCGCGCATCCGGCTAACCACCACGCGGATCGTCCCAGGCGTGATCGGCGCGGCGGCGACCGGCGGCTCCTCGGCGAGCAGGAGGCCATAGCTTGCTACCACCGCGGCGACATCGCCGCGGGCGCCGGGGCCTTCATAGGCCGGATCGTCGATCGAGATCCGATCGCCGAACCCCAGTTTCATGACGTTCATCCAGCCGGTCAGCCGCTGACGCTCGCCGGTGGCGAGCGTACCGCCGCGAACCGCGAGATCGATCGCATAGTCGGTGCGCGCGATAACCGGCTGATGGACCGATTCGAGGCCCCGGTTTTCGGTGCCCATGCACCCGCCGATCGCCATCGTCGGCGCCAGCGCGGCAAGGAGGAGCTTGTGCTTGATCATGACGGGCATCCTCAATTCGAAAAGCCGGGGGCGGGGATCGCGCCCTTTTTGGTGTTGATCGCCTTGGTCTCGGCGCGGCGCGCCGGGACGGGCTGGGGCGAGGGCATGGTCGGCACCGCCGCTGCGGCGCCGATTGTCGGCGTGACCGGCGCGGTGCCGGCCATGGTCGGGACGGGACGCTGCGCGCCGCTCTGCCCGCTGCCAAGCTCGCCCAGGAACACGCGGCCGAGATCGGTCGGGGCGCGATAGCCGTCGGTCGGCAGCGCGATGTCGGCGGCGTTGTTGACCGGCTTCACCAGATACGGCGTGACGACGATGACGAGTTCGGTCTCGTTGCGCTGCCATCCGTTGGAGCGGAACAGCGCGCCAAGCACAGGCACGTCGCCCAGCCCCGGGGTCTTCTCGATCGAATTCTGCGTGCTGTTCTGCAGCAGCCCGCCGATCATCATGCTCTGCCCCGATCCCAGTTCCAGCGTCGTTTCCGCGCGCCGCGTGGTCAACGCTGGGATGGTCGTACCGTTGATTTGGACCGCTCCTGCGGCGCTGAGTTGCGATACCTCGGGCCGAACCCGCAGCGAGATGCGGCCATCGGACAGCACCGTCGGGGTGTATGATAGGCTGATGCCATATTGCTTATATTCGACCGACACCGCCCCGAGCCCCTGGCTGATCGGGATCGGTATCTCGCCGCCCGCCAGGAACGAGGCGGTCTCGCCTGACAGCGCTGTGAGGTTGGGATTGGCGAGGGTCGAGACCTGCCCCAGCGTTTCGCCCAGATCGAGCGCACCGAGCAGGTTGAGACCCAGCAACTTGCCGATCCCCCCAAACGTGGTGGTCAGCGGACCCTTCTGGATCGACGAACCCGGTGCCGCGATGATCTTCCCGTCGATCGGATTGATCGTGTAACCGGACACGGTGCCCGAACCGACGCCGAGCGGCAGATTAGGATCGGTCGTGAAGGTCGTTCCCGGCGCACGGCCTGTCGCCACGCCGAACTTGAAGCCGCCGGTGCCGTCGATCGTCGACAGGTTGCTGCCGATGTTCTTGGCGAAATTGCGGCTGACCTCGGCGATCCGGACCTGCAGGTTGACCTGCAGCGGCGTCGCGGATTTCAGGCGGCTGAGCACTTTGGTCGCATCGCCGACATAGGCCTGGACCAGGCGCTCGGCTTCGGCGGCGTCCTCGGGCTGGGCGACGGTGCCGGTCAGCAGGACCAGGCCGTTCATCGGCGTCGCGACGATCTGCGCGTCGGGCATCGCCAGCCCCAGCATCGACCCGATCGAATCGAAGTTGTTGCCGACCCGTACGGTGGACGAATAGACGACCGCGCCGCTGCGCGAGGTCGCCGAGATCGTCGTCTCGCCCGGCTTCTTGCCGAAGATGTAGATTTGCGTCGGCGATCGGACCTGCACGTCGGCGATCGCGTCGTCGGCGACGAAGACGTCGGTCATCGGCGTGGCGAGCGTCACCAATCGGCCGCGGCCGGTGTTGACCTCGACCAGCGCGGGAGCGCTGGCGATCCTGGCCTGCGCCCCGAGCGGCGACGGAATCGTGGCGGCGGATGCAAGCGCGACCGCCAGCGGCAGGCCGATTTGCGTCATCGAGATACGCATCTTAATTCTTCCCCCCGACCGGAACCACGGTCACGTTGTTGCCGCGCGCGACGCGCACGACGGGTCCGACCGGTGCGACGGCGGAGGCCGTGCCGGACGGCGGTGTGTAGCCAGGCGCGCTCTGCATCGGCGCGCCCCCGAAACCAGCGTTCGTGGATGCCTTCCCGGGCACCGTGCTGCGCTGATAGCGCGATACGTCGGCGCCGGTCGCGAACGTGGTGTTGCCCGTCTGCGGCTGGCTGGCGAGCTGGATCAACATGTCCTTTTCCGCCTTGGGATCGCCGTCGGGAACCTTGACCGCGCCCGATGCGATCGCCTGTTCCAGCTCGGCCGAATTGTCCGCCAGGCTGCGCAGCGAGAGCGACAATGATCCCAGCGTCTGCGCGACCGCGATCTGTTCGGCGATTTTAGGGGTCGCTTCGACGGTGACGTTCGAAAAGGTGCGGACCTGGGTCTTGCCATCTTCACCGACCAGATTGTCCGTGCGCTGGTCGGTCGCGAGTACGCGCAGGTTGCGCATGATCGTCTCCGATACCTTGAGTGGGGCACCTTCGCCGCCACCGGTCACGGTCTGGGTCAGGACCAGATCGATCCGGTCGCCCGGAAAGACGAAGCCTGCGACCGCGGCCTGTGCCGACACCGGCACGGTGACCGCGCGCATCCCCGGCCCGAGCGCGGCGGCCAGAAAGCCGCGATCGCCCGGCTTGACCAACGCGCCCTGCGTGATCGGCTGGCCCGCGGTGATTGCGTTGCGCACCACCGTGCCTTGAAGCGACTGCACGTTGGTCTGCGCCTTCAGATAATAGGCGCCGTCGACCATTTCCTTGGGCCAGGGCTGAAACTTTAGCGCGGTGGCGTCCAGGATCGTGCCGACCGGCAGCGCCCGCGTGGCGACCAGCACCTCGGGGCCGTCGATGACGACCGGCTGACCCATCGCGGAGGCTTGCGGCGCCGCGCTGCCCGCGATCAGCGATCGCGCGAAGAACGCGGTCATCAATGCGACGACCAGGGCACCTGCCAACAGAGCGAGCTTGCGACTATCCATGTCTCATCCGGCCTTTCGGGGTGCGTAGGATTGCACCGGCGTTAATCATCTACGAAAACTGGTTAAAAAGTGGTTCGCGCAATACGAGTAGTGCGGCGATCGCGATCGCGACGCCGTAAGGTACTTCGATTGCACGCGAACTCTTGCGGATCACGCTGTCGATCACCATGACCAGCGTCACCACGCCGCCCGCGATCGACATGATGATCATCATGTCGACGAACCTGACGAGTGGCATCCAGAGCGACAGCGCGGCGATCAGCTTCACGTCGCCGCCGCCCATCCAGCCCATCGCGAATACCCCGCAGAAGATCGCGAAAACGATCCCTGCGAACAGCAGCTGCACCGCCATGTCGGGCCACAGCGACAGCCCGCTGCTCCACCAGAACAGCGGCGCGGCGAGCGCGATCGCGGCGTTCTTCCAATTCGCGATCTCGCGGACGCGCACGTCCTCGATCCCCGCCGAGACCAGCATCAGCCCCAGCGCGACGACCAGCGCCACCGAAAGAAGATTTTCCCACCCCATCGGGCAAACAGGTAGACGCAATGGCTTTCGAAAAAGTAACCGTAGGCGCGATGACCGCCGATCCTTCCCTCGCCGTCCGCCGCGCGATCGCCGACGATGCCAGTTTTTCGACGTGGCGCGCGCGCGATGGCTGGGCGCATCGCCGGTTCGACTGGCCGGCTGCGACGCCGCGGGGGCGCGTGCTTGTCCTGGGCGGGCGCGGCGATATCGTCGAGAAATACCTCGAAATCCTCGGCCATCTTCATGCGGAAGGCTGGTCGGTCACGACGTTTGACTGGCGCGGCCAGGGTGGATCGGGGCGGTTGTCGCCCAATTCCCGCGTAGGCCATGCCGCCGATTTCGCGATCTTCGTGCGCGACCTTGCCGATTTCTGGGACGAGTGGACGCAGCAGGCGGACGGCCCCGCGATGCTCATCGCGCATTCGATGGGCGGCCACATCGCGCTTCGCGCGCTGGCCGAGCGCGCGATCGATCCGGCCGCGGTCGTCCTCGTCGCGCCGATGGTCGGCATCCGATCGCCGATCGGCGCATGGGCGGGCGCCTGGCTCGCCCGAATCATGGCGAGAATGGGCGACCCGGCGCGGGCGGCGTGGCGGGTCAGGCCGGACCAGCGCTCGGCGGGGCATCGCCAGCGGCTGCTGACGCATGATGTCGGGCGGTTCGAGGACGAGGCGTGGTGGTATGAACGAAAGCCCGACCTGCTCCTCGGCCCGCCGAGTTGGGCGTGGGTTGCCGAAGCGTTTCGTTCGGGCCGCGCGCTGGCGACCGATCCGCGGATCGCCACGATCACCGTACGGATCCTGATGCTGGTCCCCGATGCCGACGGTCTGGTCGATTCACGCGCCGCGATCCGGCTGGCCGCGACATTGCCCGATGCGACCCTGATCCGGTTCGGCGACGAGGCCGCGCACGAGTTGCTGCGCGAATCGGACGCGGTGCGCGACCGGGTCTACGCCATGATCGACAGCTTTCTCAACCGCCACGCATGACGACCTACGACATCGCGATCGTCGGCGCGGGGATCGCCGGCGCCAGCTTGGCGGCGGAACTCGCGCCCCATGCCCGAGTCGTTGTGCTCGAGGCGGAGGAGGTCGCGGGTTATCATGCGACCGGGCGATCGGCGGCATTCTGGTCCGAAACCTATGGTGGCCCGGGGATCCAGCCGCTCACCAGCGCGTCGGGCCCGCCGTTGCGCGACGGGGGGTTTCTCGAACCGCTCGGCTCGCTCCACATCGGCCGCGCGCAGGATCAGTCGCGAATCGACGCCTTCCTCGCCGCGTTCGCGGGCACGCACGTCCCGCTCGAACGGGTCGATCCCGCCGCGCTCGTCCCCGGCCTGCGGCCCGAATGGACGCTGGGGGTGAGCGAACCGAGCTGCGCCTATATCGATGTCGCGGGTCTCCACGCGGCCTGCCTCGCGCGGGTGCGGCGCGCCGGTGGCGATCTCGTGACGAGCGCCAGCGTCGAGCACGCCGAGCGCCACGACGGCGTATGGCGGATCGACACGAGCGCGGGGATTCACGCCGCGCGCGTCCTGGTCGACGCGGCGGGCGCCTGGGCGGACCCGGTCGCGATCCGGTGTGGGGTCGCGCCGCTTGGCATCCAGCCGTATCGCCGCACCGTCGTCCAGCTGCGCACCGATCCGCCGACGGCGCCGGGTATCCCGCATGTCGCCGACATCGCCGGTGGTTTCTATTTCAAGCCCGAAGCGGGCGGCAAGCTGTGGCTCAGCCCGCACGACGAGACCCCGACCGACCCGTGCGACGCGGCGGCGGAGGAGCTCGACGTCGCGATCGCGATCGACCGGTTCGAACAGGTCGTCGACTGGCGGGTGGTTGCGGTCGAGCGGCGCTGGGCGGGGCTCAGGAGCTTCGCGCCCGATCGGCATCCGGTCTATGGCTTCGACAACGCCGCGCCCGGGTTCTTCTGGTTCGCGGGGCAGGGCGGGTTCGGTATCCAGACCGCGCCCGCCGCCGCTTCGCTCGCCGCCGCGCTAATGCTGGGCACCGATCCGCCCGCAGGGCTCGACCCAAGTCGCTATGCGCCGGGCCGATTCGCGGGACCGGTCAGGTGAGTTCGTAGCGTCAGCCTGCCGCCGCGGCGACCGCGGCGGCGCTGGCCAGCTGGTCGGCGCGTTCGTTGTCGGGATGCCCGGCATGGCCCTTGACCCAGACCCATTCGATGTCGTGGGGCTCGGTCGCGGCGATCAGCGCGTGCCAGAGTTCCGCGTTCTTCACCGGCTTGTTGCTCGCGGTCAGCCAGCCGTTGCGCTTCCAGCCATGAATCCACTTGGTCAGGCCATCCATGACATATTTGCTGTCGGTCGACAGCGTCACCTTGCATGGCCGAATCAGCGCGTTGAGCGCCTCGATCGCGGCGGTCAGCTCCATCCGGTTGTTGGTGGTATGAGGCTCGCCCCCCGACAACAGCTTCTCACTGTCCCCGACCCGCAGGACCGCACCCCAGCCACCCGGCCCCGGATTGCCCTTGCACGCGCCATCGGTCGCGATCTCGACGATCGTCATGCGAAGAGATTCCTTTCCTCATAGGCGTCGAGCCGACGGCGATAGGCGAGCGGGTCCTTGCGGGTCACCAGCGCGTCGGCCGGGGTGTGGATCCAGTCATAGGCACGGGTCAGCAGGAATCGCAGGCACGCGCCGCGCGCCAACACCGGCAGTGCGCCGCGCTCGGCGTCGGACAGGCGACCGCGCGCGCAATATCCCGCGACGGCGGCCGCGCCGACGGCATCATCATAGCGGCGGCCGGTCGCGTCGAAAGCCCAGGAGGTGTGCATCACCGCGACATCGTAGGCGCGAATATCGGTGCACGCGAAGTAGAAATCGATCAGTCCGGTTACCGAATCGTCCAGCATCAGGACATTGTCGGGAAACAGATCGGCGTGGATGATCGATCGCGGCAAGTCCGACGGCCAGCGCGCGACGATATCGGTCAGCGATCGATCGACCCGCGTGCGCAACCCCGGCTCGATCGTGTCGAGCTGGTCCGCGCACGATGCGAACAGCGCCTGCCAGTCGGCGGGGCCCAGCGTATTGGGTCGCGCGAACGGCGCGTCCGCGACCGCAGCATGCATGTCCGCCATCGCCGCGCCGACGGCGTGGGCCTGCGCGGGGGTGGGATGGCTGAGCGACACGCCCGGCAGGAATTCGATCAGGCAGGCGGGCCGGTCGGCGAGCGTCTGGATCGTCGTTGCGGTGCGGTCGGGCAGCATCCGCGGCACCGGGCATCCCGCCGCCGCGAGCCGGTCGAGCAGCGCCTGGAAGAAGGGCAGGTCCGCGCTCGCGACGCGCTTTTCGTACAGCGTCAGGAAATAGCGGCCTTGGGTGGTGTCGACCATATAGTTCGAATTTTCGACCCCCTCGGCGATCCCCTTGGCGGAGACCAGCGCACCGACATCGTAGCGCGACAGGAATGCGGCGAGCGATTCCGCGGAGACATGGGTGTAGACCGCCACCGCGCTCAGGCCGCGGCGTCGAGGCCGCGTGGCAATTTGAACGCGATCGTCTCGCGCTTGGTTTCGACCTCGCGCTCGATCACGTCGAACCGCGTCGAGAGATGATCGACCAGTTCGCGGACCAGCAGTTCGGGAGCCGACGCGCCCGCGGTGATGCCGAGCGTGCCGACGCCCTCAAGGAAGTCCCAGTCGAGCTCGTTCGCGCGCTGGATGAGCCGGGCGGGGGTACCCTCGCGCTGCGCGACCTCGACCAGCCTGACCGAATTGGACGAATTGGGCGCGCCGATGACGAGCATCGCGTCGCACGACGCCGCGATCGCCTTGACCGCTTCCTGCCGGTTCGACGTCGCATAACAAATGTCTTCGCCGCGCGGCGGCTGCATCGCGGGGAACCGGCGTTGCAGCGTCGCGACGACCTCGGCGGTATCGTCGACCGACAGCGTCGTCTGGGTCAGGAAGGCAAGGTTGGCAGGGTCGGCGCACGCCAGCGCTTCGGCATCGGCCACCGTCTCGACCAAGGTCATCGATCCCTCAGGCACCTGGCCGAAGGTGCCGATCACCTCGGGATGCCCGGCATGCCCGATGAACACGATGTGCCGCCCCGCCGCGACCAGCCGTTCGGCCTGGCGGTGGACCTTGCTGACCAGCGGGCAGGTCGCATCGAGATAGTCGAGTCCGCGGCCCTGCGCCTCCGCGGGTACCGATTTGGGCACGCCGTGCGCGGAAAAGACCACCGGCGCGCCGTCGGGCACCTCGTCGAGCTCCTCGACGAACACCGCGCCTTGCGTACGCAGCGTATCGACGACGAACTTGTTGTGGACGATCTCGTGGCGGACATAGACCGGCGCGCCATGTTTCTCGATCGCGAGCTCGACGATCCGAATCGCGCGATCGACTCCCGCGCAAAAGCCGCGGGGGGCCGCGATCATGAGTTCGAGGACGGGTTTGTCGGGTGCAGCCATGATGCGGGTTTCACTACGCGATTGCTTGCGCGGGTGAAAGCCGGTTCCTATGGTGCCGCCCGATCGGCGCCCGCCCGTTCTCATCCCGGGCGCCCGCCCGCTTAAGAAGGTATGCGTTTTCGTGAAAACACCGCTTCTCGCCGCTTCGGCGCTCGTGTTCGTGCTCGGCGGCTGTGCCGGTAAGGGTGAAATCGAGGATGGCGGGATTACCGCGGTCCGTTCCGCCTGTCCGCAGGTCGCGGTGCCCGCGGGGACTGGCGACATCACCTTGTTCGATCCCGCGACGAGCCGCGATTCGACCGCGATCGACGTCACCGCGACGATCACCGATGTCCGTTCGACCTGCGGCGATGCCGGTGATCAGGTCAATACCGCGGTGACGTTCGACGTGATCGCGCGGCGGACGCATACCGAAGCCGCGCGCGATGTCGTGTTGCCGTATTTCGTCACCGTCGTCCGCGGTGGCAGCGCGGTCGTCGCGAAGCGCGTCGGTAGCGTCACGGTCCATTTCGATGCGGGTCGCGACCGGGCGCAGGCATCGGCCGCTGGCTCGGCGCAGATCGCGCGCGCCGCCGCGACCCTGCCCGACGATGTTCGCGCCGAGCTCACCCGTCGCCGCAAACCGGGGGATCAGGATGCCGCGGTCGATCCGCTCAGCAAGCCCGAAATCCGCCAGGCGGTGCTCCGCGTTACGTTCGAGGCACTGGTCGGATTCCAGCTGACCGACGACCAGCTGAAATATAACGCCCAGCGGTAACACGTCGCGATTGACTCGGTTTCGGCGCGCGGCCACAGCATGGCGCGTCGGTCGCGGGCAACCGTGACGGGCACGCGCGGGAGAGAGCGTTCCTCCAAGGACGCCGCCGAAGGAGCAACCACCCCGGAATCTCTCAGGCACACGGGACCGCGCGCGCCACCGACACTCTGGAAAGCGTCCTCGTTTCGGCGAGGGCCACCGAAGGGGTAAGCGCGGCCTGATCAGCAGGGGTCTCGCGAAAGCTCTCAGGTCCCGTGACAGAGGGGGTAACGGTCGGCACGCGGGAACCCTCGCGCGCCCCGCCCTTTGGAGACGGACCATGAGTGAGCCAGTCCATGATATCGCGGCCGAGATCGCGGCGCGCGACGATGCGGAGGTCGAGGCAGCGGTCATCGATCTGCTCCCGCTCGACGCCTGGCATCGCGCGCATGGCGCGCGGATGGTCCCGTTTGCGGGCTATGAAATGCCGGTCCAATATGACGGCATCATGGCCGAACACCTGTGGACGCGCGAAAGCGCCGGGCTGTTCGACGTCAGCCATATGGGTCAGATCTTCCTGTCCGGCGAGGGGCTTGATGAGGCGCTCGAAACGCTGATTCCCGCCGACGTGAAGGGCGTGAAGCCCAACGCGCAGAAATATTCGCTGCTGCTCGACGAGGGTGGTGGTATCCTCGATGACCTGATGTTCACGCGCTGGGACGACGGGCTCTACATGGTCGTCAACGGTGCGGTGAAGTACGAGGATATCGGGCATCTGCGGATGGAATTGCCCGACGACATCACGTTGAACCACATGGACGACCACGCGCTGCTCGCGCTCCAGGGGCCGAAGGCGGTCGATGCGCTGGCGCGGCTAGTGCCGGGGGTCGAGGCGCTGGTGTTCATGACCGGCGACCATTTCGACTGGAACGGTACGCAGCTGTGGATCAGCCGATCGGGCTATACCGGCGAGGACGGCTTCGAGATGTCGGTGCCCGGCGAACACGCCGTATTGCTCGCCGATGCGCTCGTCGCCGAGCCCGAGGTCAAGCCGATCGGCCTCGGCGCGCGCGATTCGCTCAGGCTCGAGGCGGATTTGCCGCTCTACGGCCATGACCTCGATACCGAGACGACTCCGATCATGGCCGCGCTCAATTTCGCGGTCGGCAGCAAGCGCCGCCGCGAGGAAGCCAATTTCCCGGGCGCGGCGCGCATCCTGATGGAGCGCGAAAACGGCGCGATCGTCCGTCGCGTCGGCCTCGTCATCGAGGGCCGCCAGCCGGTGCGCGAAGGCGCCGCGGTGATCGACGCCGACGAAACCACCGTTGGCAGGGTGACCAGCGGCGGCTTCGCGCCGACGCTCGGCGCGCCGATCGCGATGGCCTATGTTCCCACCGCGATGGCAGAGGTCGGCACCCGGGTGCAGATCGTCCAGCGCGGCAAGATCCACACCGGGATCGTTACCGCGATGCCCTTCGTTCCCCACCGCTATGTCCGTGCAGGAGGCAAGTGATGAGCCGTTACTTTACCGAAGATCATGAATGGGTCGATGTCGATGGCGAGATCGGTACCGTCGGGATCAGCGATTACGCGCAAGGCCAACTCGGCGACATCGTGTTCGTCGACGTGCCCGAAGAGGGCAAGTCGCTGACCAAGGGTGACGAGGCCGCGGTCGTCGAATCGGTCAAGGCCGCGTCCGATGTCTATTCGCCGGTCTCGGGCACCGTCATCGAGGGCAACCCCGCGCTTGCCGACGAACCTGCGCTGGTGAACAGCGACGCCGAGGGCGACGGCTGGTTCTTCAAGATCGGGATCAGCGACGCGAGCGAGCTCGACGAGCTGATGGACGAAGGTGCTTACGAGGCGTTCGTCGCGAAGCTGTAATCCCCATCCCGCTTGCGGGAGGGGCTAGGGGAGGGCCTGTCCTCCTGATTTCTCTCTCGACAAGCCCTCCCCCGACCCCTCCCGCAAGCGGGAGGGGAGGAGCCAATCATGCGCTACCTGCCTCTTACCGGCCACGACCGTGTCGACATGCTCGCGGTGATCGGCGCATCGTCGATCGACGACCTGTTCGTCGACGTGCCCGACGTCGCCCGCCTCGATGGCCCGATCCACGACCTGCCGATGCACGCCAGCGAAATGGCGGTCGAACGCCATATGTCGGCCTTGGCGCGCAAGAACCTGACCGCGGGGGATGCACCGTTTTTCCTCGGCTGCGGCGCGTACAAGCATCACGTTCCCGCCAGCGTCGATCATTTGATCCAGCGCGGTGAGTTCCTGACCGCCTACACACCCTACCAGCCCGAGATCGCGCAGGGCACGCTCCAGATGCTGTTCGAATTCCAGACCCAGGTCGCCCGTCTGCTCGGGACCGATGTCGCCAACGCGTCGATGTATGATGGCTCGACCGCGTGCTGGGAAGCGATCGGGATGGCGCGGCGGATCACGCGCCGCGGCAAGGCGATCCTGTCGGCGGGGCTCCACCCGCATTATGTCTCGGTCGCCAGGACGATGGCCAAATATACCGGCGACGTGCTCGACACCGCGGCCCCGCGGCTCACCGCGGACACCGATTTCGAGGAGCGTCTGATCGCGAAGATCGACGATGATACCAGCTGCGTCGTCGTGCAGTATCCCGACATCCTCGGCCGGATTGCCGACCTGAAGCCGCTCGCCGACGCCTGCCACGCCAAAAAGGCGCTGTTGATCGCGGTCGTCACCGAACCCGTCGCGCTCGGCGCGATCACATCGCCCGGCGAGATGGACGCCGACATCGTCGTCGGCGAAGGCCAGTCGATCGGCGTCGGGCTTCAGTTCGGCGGACCGTATGTCGGCCTGTTCGGCTGCAAGGAAAAATACGTCCGTCAGATGCCCGGGCGGCTGTGCGGCGAGACCGTCGACGCCGACGGCCGCCGTGGTTTCGTGCTGACGCTTTCGACCCGCGAACAGCATATCCGCCGTGAAAAGGCGACGAGCAATATCTGCACCAACAGCGGCCTGTGCGCGCTGGCATTCTCGGTCCACATGACCTTGCTTGGCGAAGCGGGGTTGCGGAGGCTCGCGGCGATCAACCACGCAGGCGCATGCCGCGCTGCTGACCGTCTCGCGACAATTCCTGGCGTCCGCCTCGTCAACGACAGCTTCTTCAACGAATTCACGCTCGACCTCGGCCAGGAAGCGCGCCCGATCGTCCGCACGCTCGCCGACCGCGGGATCCTCGCGGGGGTATCACTCGGGCGGCTCTATCCGTCCGAAGGCGCGCTCGCGAACGGGCTGGTCGTCGCGGTTACCGAGACCACGAGCGAGGCGGATGTCGAAACCCTCGCCGTCGCGCTCGAGGAGGCACTGGCATGAGCTTCATCCATTCTACCACCGTTCGTGCTGAGCTTGTCGAAGCACGCTTGGCGCCAACGCCCTTCGACACGCTCAGGGCGAACGGTAGCTTTTCGGGAGCCCTTCGATGACCATCAACCAGTCCGGCTGGCGCCCCACCGCCCCCGCGAGCGGCGCCGCCGCCGCGCCGACGTTTACGGGTAACAAGGCGCTCATGCTCGAAGAGCCGCTGATTTTCGAGATCGGCGATGCCCACACCACCGGTGTCGATTTCGCCGAGGGCGATGTCGCGGGCTCGCGGCTCGGCGATCTGACGCGCAAAACCCCGATCGGCCTCCCCGGCCTGTCGGAGCCAGAGACGGTGCGCCATTACACCCGACTCAGCCGCCAGAACTACGCGATCGACCTCGGCCTGTTCCCGCTCGGCAGCTGCACGATGAAGCACAACCCGCGGCTCAACGAGAAGATGGCGCGGCTGCCAGGGTTTGCCGATGTCCACCCGCTTCAGCCGACCGACACCGTCCAGGGCGCGCTCGAGGTGATCCACCAGCTCGCGCATTGGCTGGTCACGCTGACCGGCATGGCCTCGGTCGCGATGAGCCCGAAGGCGGGCGCGCATGGCGAACTGTGCGGCATCCTCGCGATCAAGGCGGCGCTCGCCAAGCGCGGCGATACTGACCGCAAGGTCATCCTCGTCCCCGAATCGGCGCACGGCACCAATCCCGCCACCGCCGCCTTCGCGGGCTTCAGCGTCGAGGATATCCCGGCGACGGCGGAGGGCCGCGTCGATACCGCGGCGCTCACCGCACGGCTCGGCCCCGATGTCGCGGGGGTGATGATCACCAACCCCAACACCTGCGGGCTGTTCGAACGCGACCTCAAGGCGATCAGCGACGCGGTCCACGCCGCGGGCGGCTATGTCTATTGCGACGGCGCGAACTTCAACGCGATCGTGGGGCGCGTCCGGCCCGGCGATCTCGGCATCGATGCGATGCACATCAACCTCCACAAAACCTTCTCGACCCCGCACGGCGGCGGCGGGCCGGGCTCGGGGCCGGTGGTGTTCTCCGACGCGCTGACCCCGTTCGCGCCGCTCCCCTTCGTCGAAAAGCAGGGCGACCATTTCGCGCTGGTCGAGGAAGAAACCGCGGGCGATCACCATGCGTCGAGCTTCGGGCGCATGGTCGCGTTCCACGGGCAAATGGGGATGTTTACGCGAGCCCTCACCTACATGCTCAGCCACGGCGCCGACGGACTGCGCCAAGTCGCCGAGGACGCGGTGCTTAACGCCAATTACATCCTCCGCAGTCTCAACGACACGCTCGACGCGCCATTCGGCGGCAGCGGCCCGTGCATGCACGAGGCGCTGTTCAGCGACGATGGCCTCGCCGACGGTTTCTCGACGATTGATATCGCCAAGGGGCTGATCGACGAAGGCTATCACCCGATGACGATGTACTTCCCGCTCGTCGTTCACGGAGCCATGCTGGTCGAGCCGACCGAAACCGAATCGAAGGCCGCGCTCGACCAGTTCATCGGTGCGCTGCGTTCGGTCGCCGAGCGCGCCAAGGCGGGCGATGCCAGCCTCAAGACCGCACCGCACTTCGCGCCGCGCAGCCGCCTCGATGAGACGCTCGCGGCAAGAAAGCCGGTGCTGGTCTGGAAGGAACCCGGGCTGGCGGTAACCTAGCCCACACTCCCGCCAAACGGGTGCTCGCCATTCGCCAATAAGAGCGGCGACGTTGCCAGCGCGAGACTAACCCTGCTTGCGGCAAAGATAGAGGCGAGTCGCGCGCTTATCGACCTCGTGACGGCCCACGATTGCTTTTCCACGTCGAGGGTGAGGATTCGCTGTCCCTTCGATGACACTTTGCCCGTCCAGCGGCCACGCCCATTCGTGTTCGATAGCCGCCACGCCAGCACCTTGCGGCTGGCGCAGGCGTGCCAAAAGGGCGCCCGGATCGCTCCGGACGCCCTTCTGCTGTCCCCGCGCGGAATGCGCGGAACGGGGAGGCGGTACGAGGATTACAGCGAATAGTACATATCATATTCGACCGGACTGGGGGTCATTTCCCAGCGCACGACGTCTTCCATCTTCAGCTCGACATAGCTGTCGATCTGATCCTTGGTGAACACGTCGCCCTTCAGCAGGAAGTCGTGATCCGCCGACAGGCAATCGAGCGCTTCGCGGAGCGATGCGCAGACGGTGGGTACCTCGGCGAGCTCCGCGGGCGGCAGGTCGTACAGGTTCTTGTCCATCGCCTCGCCGGGATGAATCTTGTTCTGGATGCCGTCGAGCCCCGCCATCATCAACGCCGCATAGGCGAGATAGGGATTGGCCATCGCATCGGGGAACCGCACTTCGACGCGCTTCGCCTTCGGTCCGGTGCCATAGGGAATCCGGCACGATGCCGACCGGTTGCGCGCCGAATAGGCGAGCAGCACGGGGGCTTCGTATCCGGGCACCAGCCGCTTGTAGCTATTGGTGGTCGGGTTGGTGAACGCGTTGACCGCCTTGGCGTGTTTGATGATGCCGCCGATGAAGAACAGGCACATCTCGGAGAGCCCGGCATAGCCGTTGCCCGCGAACAGCGGCTCCTTGCCGTTCCAGATCGAGAAATGGGTGTGCATCCCCGACCCGTTATCTTCCTTGATCGGCTTGGGCATGAAGGTCGCCGATTTGCCATAGGCGTGTGCGACCTGGTGGACGACGTATTTGTAGATCTGCATCCGGTCCGCGGTCTGGGTCAGCGTGCCGAAGGTGAGGCCGAGTTCGTGCTGCGCGGCGGCGACCTCGTGGTGATGCTTGTCGCAGGGCAGGCCCATCTCGATCATCGTCGAGACCATCTCACCGCGGATGTCGACCGCGCTGTCGACCGGCGCGACCGGGAAATAGCCGCCCTTGGCGCGTGGCCGGTGAGCGAGGTTCCCGCCCTCATATTCGCGACCGGTGTTGGTCGGCAGTTCGATGTCGTCGATCTTGAAATACGACGTGTTATACGCGTTTTCGAACCGGACATCGTCGAACATGAAGAATTCGGCTTCGGGGCCGACATAGACGGTGTCGCCGATCCCGGTTTCCTTGAGATACGCCTCGGCGCGCTTGGCGGTGGTGCGCGGGTCGCGGCTATAGCCTTCGCCGGTCGACGGTTCGACGATGTCGCAGAACAGGATCATCATCGGCGTCGCCGAGAACGGATCGATATAGGCGGCATCGAGATCGGGCATCAGCGTCATGTCCGATTCGTTGATCGCCTTCCACCCCGCGATCGACGATCCGTCGAACATCAGCCCGTCGGTCAGTTCGTCCTCGCCGATCAGCGAAGCGACCATCGTCAGATGCTGCCATTTGCCCTTGGGATCGGTGAAGCGCAGATCGACCCACTCGATCTCCTCGTCCTTGATCTGCTTCAGGATGTCGTTCGGCTTGATCGCCATTGTCGTTTCTCTCTTTTTCTGACGGAATTCTAATTCAGATCGCGGCGTCGTCGCGTTCGCCGGTGCGGATGCGCAAGGCGGTCTCGACCGGGATCACGAAGATCTTGCCGTCGCCGATCCGCCCGGTCTGCGCCGCAGCGGCGATCGCCTCGACGACGCGTTCGGCCAGCGAATCCTCGACCACGACCTCCATCTTCACCTTGGGCAGGAAATCGACGACATATTCGGCACCGCGATAGAGTTCGGTATGGCCCTTCTGCCGCCCGAAGCCCTTGGCCTCGGTCACGGTGATGCCGCTGACGCCGATCTCGTGAAGCGCCTCTTTGACCTCATCGAGCTTGAAGGGCTTGATGATCGCCTCGACCTTTTTCACGGCGCTGTTGCCCTCTCACTCGTTTAACCCTCGCCCAAGGGGCGTCTTGCACCAAACGTGCCAGCAGCCGCGCCTGCGGGCAACCGCCTTTATCGCGGTGCGGCTGCCCGGAAATCGGGCAGATCGCCAGCGCATGCCTGCTTCGGGGGCAGGTCCGCGGCGAATACCCGCCCGACATGCGCCTCGCCACGCGCCGCCGCCAGCGTGGCCTGGCGATGCCGCTCCGCATAGCTCTCGCGTTGCGCCTCGGTGCGAGTCGCGTGGCACCGCGGACAACCGATGCCTTCTTCGTACAGTGGAGAGACCTGGTCGTCAGGGGACACCGGCATGCGACACGCGCGGCACAACGCGTGGGTGCCGGGGCTGAGCCCCTGGCCGACCGCGACGCGCTCGTCGAACACGAAGCATTCGCCCTGCCAGCGGCTCTCCGTGGCAGGCACCGTCTCGAGATAGTTCAGGATCCCTCCCCTGAGGTGGAACACGTCTTCGACCCCTTCGGATCGCAACAACGCGGTCGCCTTCTCGCAGCGGATGCCCCCGGTGCAGAACATTGCGACCCGCGTCTTGCCCGCGAGCAGCGCGTCGCGGTGGTCGCGAAACCACGCGGGGAAATCGCCGAACGCGCGCGTCGCGGGATCGACCGCGCCCGCAAATGTCCCGACCGCGACCTCGTAATCGTTGCGGGTGTCGATCACCACCGTCGTAGGATCGTCGATCAGCGCGTTCCAGTCGGCGGGATCGACATAGGTTCCCGCGTGCGCCGGATCGGCGGCGGGTTCGCCCATTGTCACGATCTCGCGCTTCAGCCGCACCTTGGTCCGGTGGAACGGCAGCGCATCGGCCGCGGCATATTTGACGTCGAGATCGGCGCAGCCGGGCAGCGCGCGGATCTGCGCGATCACCGCCGCGACGCCGTCGGGCGACCCCGCGATCGTCCCGTTGATCCCCTCGGTCGCGAGCAGCAGCGTGCCCCTGACCCCGTTCGCGGCGCACGCGGCGAGCAGCGGATCGCGCAACCCCGCGGGGTCGGCGAAGGCGGTGAAGCGATACAGCGCGGCGATACGAATGTCAGTCATGCGCGGCCCACCATTGCTCGACGCGCGCGCGCTGCGCTTCGTCAAGCACCAGCCCGATCTTGCTCCGGCGCGCGAGCGCGTCCTCGACCGTGGTCGCCCATTCGTGGGTGCGCATCCAGTCGAGCTCGACCGCGGTGAGCCCGGCGCCGAAATGCTCGCCCATATCGGTTTCCGAGACGACCGCGCTGAGCATCGCGAACAGCGTCTCGCCATAGGCGTGCGTCATCCGCGCGGCGCGCGCGTCGCCCAGGAACGGCCAGCGCCGCGCCACCCGCGCGAGCAATGCGTCATATCCATCGGCGGGCGCGCCGGGGAAGCGCCGGTCGCGCGTGACGGGGCGCGCGGCGTTGCCGAGCAATTTTTCGCACGCCTCTTCGGCCAGGTGGCGCGCGGTGGTGATCTTGCCGCCGAACACCGACAGCAGCGGCGCACCGTTGGTGTCGAGTTCGAGCACATAATCGCGTGTCACCGCCTTCGCGTCGGTCGCGCCGTCGTCATAAAGCGGGCGGACGCCGGACCAGGTTGAGGTAACGTCGGCGGCGGTGATCTGCGTCGTGAAATGGCGGTTCACCGCCTCGCAGAGATACGCGATCTCGCCGTCGTCGATCCGCGCATCCTCGGGCGCGTCGACGGGGATGTCGGTCGTCCCGATCTCGGTGAAATCGCGCTGATAGGGGATCGCGAACACGACGCGGCGGTCGGGCTGCTGGAGGATATAGGCGTGATCGCCGTCGTAGAGCCGCGGCACGACGATGTGGCTGCCCTTGACCAGCCGGACCTGCGCGGCGCTGTTGACCCCGACCCGGCCGAGCGCCTCGCCGACCCACGGCCCGGCAGCGTTGACGAGCATCCGCGCGGTGACGTCGCGCCCGTCCGAAAGCGTCGCGCTCCACCCGTCGCCGGACCGGCGTGCGCCGACCAGCGCGGTGCGGGTCGCGATTTCGGCACCGTTGGCGGCGGCGTCGAGCGCATTGGCGAGGGTGAGGCGACTGTCGTCAACGAACGCATCCGAATAGACGAAGCCGCGCCCGTTTCCCTGCAGCGGCGCGCGGAACGCGGCGTCGCTCTTGCGCAGGCCGCGCGAGCGTTTGAGCGAGCTTCTGCCGCCGAGCAAGTCGTAGAGGATCAGTCCCGCACGCACCATCCACCATGGGCGCACCGCATGCTCATGCGGCAGGACGAAGCGCATCGGGCGGATCAGGTGCGGCGCGGCCTTTAGTAGCCGTTCGCGCTCGTGGAGCGCCTCCGAGACCAGCCCGAAGTCGTAATATTCGAGGTAGCGCAAGCCCCCGTGGATCAGCTTTGTCGAGGCCGACGAGGTGTGGCTGGCGAGATCGTCGCGCTCGATGAGCAGCACGCGCTGGCCAAGCAACGCCGCCTCGCGTGCGATCGCACAGCCGTTGATGCCGCCACCGATGATGAGAAGATCGTAGGTCATATCGATTCCGTCATGCCAGCGAAGGCTGGCATCTTCCAGCGGCTTGAGACCCCAGCCTTCGCTGGGGTGACGAAGCGGGACGGAGCGCCTAACTGTCCACCGTGCCAAAGAAACCAACACCCGGCTTGCCGACCCACGAGCAGATCCTCGGCTTCATCGCGCAGTCCGCGACCCCCGCGGGCAAGCGCGAGATCGCCAAGGCGTTCGGCCTTTCCGCGCAGGAGAAGATCGGGCTGAAATCGTTGCTCAAGGACATGGCCGACGAGGGGCTGATCGACAGCGCGCCCGGCCGCGCGTTCCACAAGATGGGCGGGCTGCCCAAGGTCACGGTGCTGCGCGTGGTCGATGTCGACGATGGCGGCAATGTGTGGGCGGTGCCCGATCGCTGGGAAGCGGAAACCCCCGCGCCGCGGCTACGCATCCGCGAACGCAAGCGCGGCGCGCTCGGCGTCGGCGAACGTGTCCTCGCGCGCACCGAGGAAGCGGGGAACGGCTGGATCGCGCACCCGATGAAATTGCTCGAAAAGGCCGCCGACCAGCTGCTCGGCGTGCTGCGCGAGGAGGGTGGGCGGTTCTGGCTGACCGGAGTCGACAAGAAGGAACGCCGCGAATTCGCGGTCAGCGACGCGGGCGGTGCCGAAGCCGGCGACCTCGTCCTCGCCGAACGCGCGGGCCGCCCGCCGCGGATCACCGCGCGCGTCGTCGAGAAACTCGGCGATCCGTTCGCGCCGCGCAGCTTCTCGCTGATCGCGATCCACAAACTCGGCATCCCCGATGTCTTTGCGCCCGAGACGATCGAGGAAGCCGAACGCGTTGCGCGCCAGCCGCTCGGCGACGATCGTGAGGATCTCACCCATCTCCCGATCGTCGCGATCGACCCCGCCGACGCGCGCGATCACGACGATGCGGTGTGGGCGGCGCCCGACGACGATCCCGCCAACCCCGGCGGCTGGCAGGCGATCGTCGCGATCGCGGATGTCAGCTTCTACGTCCGCCCCGGCTCTCCGCTCGACAAGGACGCGCGGCGGCGCGGCAATTCGGTCTATTTCCCCGATCGCGTCGTGCCGATGCTCCCCGAAATCCTGTCGGCGAACGTGTGTTCGCTGAAACAGGGCGAGGATCGCGCCGCGCTCGCGTGTCACCTCACCATCGACAAGGGCGGCGCGCTCACCGCGTGGCGCTTCACCCGCGCGGTCGTCCGCATCGCCGCGAACATTGCGTACGAAGATGCGCAGGCGACCTTCGACGCAGGGCAGGGGGTGATGATCGACGCGCTCAAACCCCTCTGGGCCTGCTGGCGCGCACTCGCGAAGGCACGCGATGCCCGCGCGCCGCTCGACCTCGACCTGCCCGAACGCCGCGTCGTGCTCGACGAGAAGGGCCGGATCATGTCGGTCGCGCCGCGCGAACGGCTCGATTCGATGCGGCTGATCGAGGATTACATGATCGCTGCCAACGTCGCCGCGGCCAAGGCGCTCGAAGCGAAGAAGGCGCCGGTGATGTACCGCGTCCACGAACCGCCAAGCCGCGAAAAGCTGGTCGCGATGAAGGACTATCTCGAAACCTTCGACGTGCCTTTCGCGCTCGGCCAGGTGATTCGCCCCGCGACCTTCAATCACATCCTCGATCGCGTCGGGGACGCCGATTTCCGCCCGCAGATCATGGAACAGATCCTCCGTACCCAGACCCAGGCCTATTACGCCCCAGCCAACCACGGCCATTTCGGGCTGGCGCTGGGGAGCTACGGTCATTTCACCTCGCCGATCCGGCGCTATGCCGACCTGATCGTCCACCGCTCGCTGGTGTCGGCGTACAAGCTGGGGCCGGGCGGGCTCACCGCCGGCGAGGCCGCGGCGATGGAGGCGATCGGCACCGGGATCAGCGCGCTCGAACGCCGCGCGATGGAGGCCGAACGCGACACCGTCGACCGCTATGTCGCCGCCTATCTGTCCGAACGCGTCGGCGAGGTGCTCGATGCGCGGATCACCGGGGTCACCAATTTCGGTTTCTTCGCGACGATCGAGGGGATCGGCGGCGACGGATTGATGCCGGTCCGCGACATCGGCGGCGATTACTACAAGTTCGACGAGGCGGCGCGGACGCTGACCGGCGAGCACAATGGCGAGACCTTCGCGATGGGGCAGGTGCTCCAGCTCAAGCTCGCCGAAGCGAACCCGGTGTCGGGCGCGCTGCGCTTCGAAATGCCCGAGGGCAAGGGCGCGGCCCCGGCTGGCGGCACGCGGACGAACCGGGTCGTGAAACGGCGCGGGCGGCCCGCGAACATCCGGCATCAGGGCAAGCGGCGATGACCATCTTGCCGCGATCGGTGCCGCATGCCAGCATGAGCTGAAACCAGGCGGAGGAACGGGAGATGGCGACGGCGGCGGCAGCGATCATGGCCAGGGCGCGACGCGAGGTCGTGTCGCACTTCATGGCCAACAACGCGGTATCCGCGGCCAACGCGGTGGCGTTCGAGCCGAACCGCCGAGTGAAGCGTCGCCAGTTCGAGCGGATGCGCGATGCCGGGGTGATTCACGCGACGGGGATGGATCGTTACTGGCTCGACGTGCCGCGCTACGACGAATGGCAGCGCAGCCGACGGCGCCGCGCGGGCTTGGCGGTGGGTGCCGCGGCGCTGATCGGCGCGACGATCGCACTGCTCGCGGGCTAACCGCGGCCGGTCACCCCGCCGTAAACGTCAGCCCGGCGTGGGCCTTGAGCCGGGTGCGCAGTTCCGGCCCCATCAGCGCGCCCGGCGTCCAAATGCCGCCGTCGCCCGCGACATCCTCGACCAGGCACAGCGCGCTTTCGGCGATCATCTTGCTGGTCGAGCCATAGCCGGGATCGCGATCGCCGGTGACGACCGCGTCGATCCGCGTGCCGTCGGGCATCAGCCCCGCGAACAGGATGTCGTAATGGCCGGCGTCGCGGTCCGCCTTGCTGGGGCCTTCGCCGGGCTTGGGGCCGCCTTCGCTGCCGAACGGATTATACTTGGCGATCGCGTCCGCCGCGGCCTTGCCGATCTCGCCCAATCCAGGCGCGACCATCATCTCGTCATAGACGAAGTCGTCGCCATAGCGATTGCCGAGCAGAAAGTTGGTGCGGTGGACGTTCTTGGTGTTGATCGGCGCCATCACGAACGGCGCGACCCAGGCACCGATCGTCGAATCATATTCGGGGATCAGCCCGGTCGGCTGGTGCGCCCCCTTGAACCCCGGGGTGAGCGCGAACGAACTCGTCAGCAGCTTCACCAGGCTGGGATCGCGCGCCGCGGCGGCGAGCGTCGCCTTCAGGCTCGCGGCGGTGCCCCCTGAGAACCCGCCCTGCATCTGGCGGACCCGGCCTTTTACGCGCGGCGCGGGACGCCCGAACTTCGCCAGCGCGCATTCCTGTAGCGTCAGCACGCCAAGATCGAACGGGATCGAATCGAACCCGCACGAAAACACGATCCGCGCGCCCGTCCGCTTGGCCTCGTCGTGATGCGCGTCGATCATGTGGCGCATCCACGCGGGCTCGCCGCACAGGTCGACATAGCCGGTGCCGCTCGCGGCGCAGGCGGCGACGAGCGCGGTGCCGTAGAGCTGGTACGGACCGACGGTGGTGAGGACGACCCGCGTGCGCGCGCACATCGTGGCGAGCGTCGCGGGGTCGTCGGCATCAGCGACCACCAGCGGGGTATCGGCGGGTGCGCCGATCAGGTCGCGCACCTCCTCCAGCTTGGTGAGGCTGCGCCCCGCCATCGCCCAGCGGGGCGTGCGCTTGCCGACCAGATATTCGGCGACGAGCCGCCCGGTGAAGCCGGTCGCGCCATAGACGATGACGTCGAAATCGCGGGTCTGGTCCTGGGGCATGCTCGAGTCTCCTTTCGAGGGCGTCGCGGTCAGGCGGCTTCGCTGAATTGCAGGCTGGCGAGGTGCGCGTAAAGCCCGCTGCGCGCGATCAGCATCGCGTGGCTACCCTCTTCGACGATCCGGCCCTCGTCCATCACCACGATCCGCCCCGCGGCGCGCACGGTGGCGAGGCGGTGCGCGATGACCAGCGTGGTGCGCGTTTCCATCAACCGTTCGAGCGCCTCCTGGACGAGGCGTTCGCTCTCGGCGTCGAGCGCACTGGTCGCCTCGTCGAGCAGCAGGATCGGCGAATCGCGCAGCAACGCGCGCGCGATCGCGACCCGCTGGCGCTGGCCCCCCGACAGCCGCGCGCCGCCCTCGCCCAGAAAGGTGTCGAGCCCCTCGGGCAGGCGGGTGAGGAAATCGGCGGCGTTCGCGGCTTCTGCTGCGGCCCACAGCGCGTCGTCGGTCGCGGTCCAGTCGCCGTAGCGCAGATTATCGCGCGCGCTGGCGCCGAAGATCACCGTCTCCTGCGGCACCATCGCGATCTGTGCGCGGATCGCGGCGGGATCGGCCTCGCGCAGGTCGACGCCGTCGAGCGTCACCCGGCCCGCGGCGGGATCGTAGAACCGCTCGGCGAGCTGGAACAACGTCGTCTTGCCCGCGCCCGACGGCCCGACCACCGCGACGGTCTCCCCCGGTGCGACGTGCAATGAGAAATCGCGGAGCGCGGCGACGTCGGGCCGGGTCGGGTAATGGAACCGGACATGATCGAACGCGAGCGCGCCGCGGACCGGTACGGGCAGCGGCACCGGCGTCGCCGGGCGCGTGATCTCGGGGCGCTCGCGGAGCAGTTCGGATAACCGACCCGCCGCGCCCGCGCCGCGGAGCAGATCGCCATACACTTCGGTCAGCGCGCCGAACGCCCCCGCGACGATCCCGCCGGTGAAGACGAAGGCGAACATCGCGCCCCCGGTGATCCGCCCCGCGGCGACGTCGCTCGCGCCCTCCCACATCACCAGCGTGATCGACCCGAAGATCAGCGCGATCATGATCGCGGTCAGGATCGCGCGCACCGTGATCCGGCGCTTGGCCGCGGCGAAGGTCGCCTCGACCGCGCTGGCGAAGCGCCCCGCCTCGCGATCCTCCTGGTTGAACGCCTGGACGATCTTCATCGCGCCGAGCGTTTCGGTGACGAGGCTGCCGACATCGGCGATTCGATCCTGCGACGCGCGCGACAGGTTGCGAATACGGCGGCCCAGCACCGCGATCGGCAGGATGATCAGCGGGATCCCGACCAGCAACAGCCCGGCGAGTTTGGGCGATAGCGTGAACAGATAGATCAGCCCGCCGATCCCGGTGAAGCAATTGCGCAACGCCACCGACACGGTCGTGCCGACGACGGTCTCGATCAGCGTCGTGTCGGAGGTCAGCCGCGAGGCGATCTCCGACGGGCGGTTTTCCTCGAAGAACCGCGGGGTGAGGCTGAGCAGGTGGCGCTGAACCTTGAGGCGGATGTCGGCGACGACGCGCTCGCCCAGCCACGACACGAAGTAGAAGCGGATTGCGGTCGCGATCGCGAGCACCACGACGATCATCAGCAAATAGTGGAACGACGCATTGACGTCGGCGCGGGAGCCCGCGGCGAAACCGCGGTCGATCACGCGCTTGAACCCGGCGGGGATCGCGATCGTCGCCGCCGATGTGGTCATCAGCGCCAGCAGCGCGATTACCAGATGGCGGGGGTATGCCAGCACCCGTTCCCAGACCAGGGTGAGATCGCCCAGGCTGCGGCGGGAACTGGGTTTCGCTGGTGTGGGGTCGGTCATCGCGCGGGTGTCTATCAGTCGCGGCAATCACCCTCAACGGCGAAGCTGTCTCGGGCGGGATGCTGCATTGCACCATCAATGCTTTGCGATAGCGCGCTTTTGGAGTAGCACGGCGGACCCCATGTCGGGGACATGGGATACCCAATGCTCTATAACGCGTATGAAATGCAGCGCTCGATGCTGGCGGGGGCCAGCGCCATGGCCGGTTTCGGCGCGGATTTCTTCACCAACCCGGTAAACCCGATTTCCTATATGGGCGGCAGCGCGCTGATCGGATCGGCGCTCGACGTGTTCGCGCATGCCGCAGCGCCCCGTGGCAAACCCGCCTTCGGCCTCGACCGCACGACGGTCGACGGGCGCGAGGTCGTGGTGACCGAAGAGATCGTGCTGCAGAAGCCGTTCGGGCAGCTCAAGCGGTTTCGCCGCGAGGGCGTCGAGGGTGGGCCCAAGCTGCTGATCGTCGCGCCGATGTCGGGCCATTATGCGACGCTGCTGCGTGGCACGGTCGAACGGATGCTGCCCTCGGCGGACGTCTACGTCACCGACTGGCGCGATGCGAAGCTCGTCCCGCTGAGCGAAGGGACATTCGACCTCGACGATTATGTCGATTACCTGATCGAATTCATGGAAGCGATCGGCCCCAACAAAGGCGCGGGCGGGAGCCACATGCTCGCGGTCTGCCAGCCGTCGGTGCCGTGCTACGCCGCGGTCGCGCTGATGAGCGGCGACAAGAACCCTGCGCTGCCGAAGACGCTGACGATGATGGGCGGCCCGGTCGATACGCGGAAAGCGCCGACCGCAGTCAACATGCTGGCGACCGAACGCCCGTTCAGCTGGTTCGAACAGAATGTCATCGCGACGGTGCCGATCGGTTATCCCGGCGTGGGGCGGAAGGTGTATCCGGGGTTCCTGCAGCTCGCCGGGTTCTTGTCGATGAACCTGGGGAACCACATGCAGAGCCACTGGGAGATGTTCAAGCATCTGGTCGAGGGCGACGACGAGAGCGCGGACGCGACCAAGGATTTCTACGAGGAATATCGCTCGGTCTGCGACATGACCGCCGAATTCTATCTCCAGACGATCGATGTCGTGTTCCAGGATCATGCGCTGCCGAAGGGCACGATGACGCACCTCGGTCGGCGGGTCGATCCGGCGGCGATCACCGATGTCGCGATCCTCGCGATCGAGGGTGAGCGCGACGATATTTCGGGGCTCGGCCAGACCAAGGCGGCGCTCGACATCGCGACCAAGCTCGGCGCGGACAAAAAGAAGTATCTCGTCGCCATGGGCGCGGGCCATTACGGCATCTTCAACGGATCGAAATGGCGCGACCAGATCGCGCCCGTCGTCGAGGACTGGATCGCCGCGCACGGGTAATTCGTGAGGCGTGACGCCCCGTAGGTCACCCAGCGTAGCTGGTCGCGCGATGGCATTTTTGCTGTACCATGGCGACAGTCCGATGCGCGCGATCATGCGTACCGATGTGGCGAAACCATCAAACTGAATCGCCTTTCGCCTGGCTTGAGCGACCTGTTGTCGATCCGGTCGCCAATCGCGTGCGCTCTCCGCGCCCGGGTATTCCGCCCTCTCATGGCGCCCCTGTCGACGACGGTGATCGCGTCGGGGTCGCGACGTGGGGTCGCTCAGCGGTCGTTATGGACGGGACGATTTTTGCAACAGTTCGAGGCCGTTTTGGGTCTCTTTTGCCGAAACCAGCTGGATCAACCCGGACGGTTGCCAGCGATCGCGATGAAATTGTGCTTTGAAACCAGCCGCTTGCTGGACGTCCCCGGACGAATCCGGGGAGAACAAATGGTGCCAGAAGAGGACTCGATACTGGTAGCTATATATCTGATAGATACAGTCATTATGAAATCTGATGATTTCAGGCCCCCATTTAGGCCCCCAATCCATAAGTTAGACCGGCCGGTCCGGCTCTGCGCCTCAAAATGGGTTATGCGCCTGTTCTGTTCGCGATCCCGAAAGCCGCCAATCGACTATTTGGCGCTCCCTTCATAGGTATTCAGTTCGAAATCGGTCGGCCGCGACGCGGGTTGCGAGAGCCAAGCGTCCTGTCCTCGGCGCTGGCGAGGGCGGCAAAGTCAATGACAAGTGTAAGCGGGACCCCATCCAACCAGATCTTGGCGTCGCCAAGGAGATCCACCAGCCCGGCCTGCTCCGCCGCATATTCGTCCAGGGGGCCGGCCGGGAGCGCCACCTTCATCACACTGGAGCCGGCGACTTCCGCGTCAACCACGAAGCGATCGAACAACTCGCCGAACACGGCGCGCGCGAGGACCAGATAACGGATGAGCGGCATGACCGTATCCCGAATTTCCTCGTCGGAGACCGGCTTCGCCTCGACAGGCACGGTCACGAAGCACGTCTTGTGCTCGGTGTTGAATGCGACACTGGTGCAGGGGATGTCGCGCTCGGCGCATTGCAGGAACAAGATCTTGCCCAGCAGGTCGAGACGCTCCGCCTGAGGGATAGTCTCGATCGTCTGGAGTTGCTTCAGCTTGCCGCCGAGCGACGCGCCCAGCGCCAGCCGCTGCTCGCGATTGAGCACATGATAGACGAACCGATCCGTGACTTCGCGCTCGCTCGCCAGGTCGACGCTGTCGATCCCGAAGATCTCGATGGCGGCATCGATCGACATCACCAGCTCGATCAGGGCGATGACGTGGCTGTGCAGGTCATCGTGACTCCACCGCCGTGATTCCACGATCGGTGTCGGTCCGCGCTTGATATTGCGGAACAGGATCGAACCGGGCTCGTAAAGCACGCCGTCGCTGCCGGCATGAGACAGCGCATTGCGGACGATCGGGTCATAGCCTTCGAGCAAATTCGCCGGTCCGCCCGATTGCCGGATCCGCGATTCCACGACCTCGGCCTTGCTGCGCTCCTGGGCGCCGAGATTGCTGGTCTCGATATCGACGAACGTGCCCTCGGTGAAGGCGTAGGTCGCGATGAGCAGCGTCATGTAAGGGTCGAACACATCCGACACCAGTGGCCGGTACACCTTGGTTGCGATGTGCGCGGCATCTTCCGCCGAATACGCTTCGATCTCGTTGGTTCGCGCAATGTCGTCGATGATGCGCATCACCTGGTCGTGCAGCCGCCGCTTGATGCCGATCCAGGGGAAGAAGACCTTCGTCAGATAGGCTGCGCGCTCCTGCTCGCAGGCCTGGTGCATGATCAGCAGCAGATATTCGACCGTCGCGAGCCGGCGTGGCGGATCGTAGGAGAAGGCGACTTTCCGCCACAGCGCTTTCTGCGTTTCCTGGTCGAGTCCCGTCTCGTCGCGCACCAGCAAGAGGCTGTCCGGGTGCAGGCGCTCTAGGATCGAAAGGATTTCGTTCGGCGTAATCGTGATCGGGTATTGCATCGGTTGGAACTCGCTTCGCCGCCGGAAATGAGCTTGGCCCCGACAAAGCGCAAGGAAAACGAAGTGCACCACCGGCAACCGCGGAGAAGACGCCCGGCCGCAGAGCGCCGCGTTATGCCTCGCCCGCCAGATGCAGCAGCATATTGTCGATCGCAAAGGCGCCGGGACGGGTTGCATGGCGGGTATAGTCAGCCGTCAGACGCTCGAACATCGTGAGGTCGCTGGTCGGAAAGACATAGGTCTCCAGCAGCGTCGCCTGGCCGAAAGTCACGCGCAGGCTGGTGTCGCCACGCTTGATCGACCGTAGCAGCAGCCGGATCAACGTCCCGAATGCCCAGTCGCCAACCGACAGGAGCGCGAAGGAAATCGCATGATCAAACGTCGGAAAGTCGGCGTCGCGGGCGACGTTAGCGTTGAGCGTCGTTTCGGTGGAGGCGACCACGCTGTGAAGATTGTCGAGCCACTCGACCTTGAGTACTTGGTCGATCGAGATCAGCGGCACGACCGTCTTCGCGCCTTCCGCGATCCGCGCGAGCGTCCCGAGCGGACCGGCCAGGCGGCGCCATCCCGGTGCATCCCGAAACGCATCCATGCTGCCCATTCCGCCGAACAGCCGGTCATCGCCAACGGTGACCATGACGTCGATCTCGCCCATGCCGCCCCAGCCTATGAACTTGGCCAGCTTCTCGAGCTCGGTGGGCGGGCGTAGCGTGGCGGTGTCGAACTGCGACTGGAATTTGGCGGCGCTTCCCGTCCAGATCAGGTCGAAGATCGCGGTGCGGACACGGTACTTCATCTGATCCTCGGCCAGGCCGGGGATGACCGGGACGAGCAGCTCGCCCTCGAGTGTAAAACTGTCGCCATCGGGCCCGCGCACACGCACGTCGCAGATCGCGGCAGGGTTGGCGTGCATGCGGGCAAAGATCGGCGGGCCGTCGGGAATCGGAAATGGAAGCTCGACATCGAATCGGCGGTGGTTGATCGCGAATTTCCGCATCTCGATCGATGGCGTGAGGCCGAGTTGGTGATCGACGAGCTCTTCGATCGAGGCATTGGGGGCGAAGGTAATCGACCCCGTTATCTCCTTCGCGTCGAAGCCAAGGCTTTCCCGGAGCAGTGCCTTGGTGACGGTATAGTCCCGGCCGAATTGACGCACAGTGGCTTTCATCCAGCCGATCAGGGCAGCGCCATCGTGCGCGTCGGCCTCGCGCATCGTGAAGCTGATTTCATATTTGTGGAGCTCCTCCTCGCTGACGCCGTCGCGGTGCAGCTCGCGGACCCGCCTGAGCGTCCGCGTCATCAGCACATCCCACCAATGGACCGCGTGGAATTGTACGGGCTCGCCGGCTGGAGCGCTCACGATCACGACGAAGCAGGGATTGTTGTACCGAGTGAAGGCTAGCGCATTGCTCAGCTTCATCGTAGCCTTGAGATTGCCGTAGCGCAGCCGCGTTTTGGTCTGGACGAAGCAGGCCGGGAGCGCCGTAGCGAGGTCGGCGGGCAGTCCGCGCAGCGGCCGGTGGTCGAATTCGACGACATGGTCCCAGCCATGTTCGTCTTCTTCGCTCGCGTTGCACGTCGCACCCGGCTCATAGACCGAGACGAGCGCCGCAAAAATCCTTTCCCCCAATTTTCCGACCTTTCGTGCCATCGGTCTCATATAGGGCGCGATCCATCGGTACGCGAACTTGCAGAAGCTTACGCTACGGACTAATTGATCTCAGTGCCCCAATCAGGGCGACGGAATTGGTGTTACTCTAATTCGGGCCTGAGCCGTTCGCGGTGGAAGCCCACTGGCCCGAGGGTTCTTCCCTAGGGCCATGTTGTCGAGGGCCATTCGAGCCCATGGAAACCGGGTAGCCCTTGCCATCGAGCCGGGGGACTTTGGGGACCGTGCAGTTGGCACGCCAACTGATCGGTGGAAAATGAAGGTAACGCATGCGTGTATCGGGCGGGCAGCAATGTCCGCCCCTTACTTTTTCTAGCCCTGGGTTCCCGTCACAACGTCGCTGGGGAACACATTGACATGGTCCCCGCTGAACGGGACCCGCTCCTTGGTCACGCAATCGAACAGCTCGCCGTTGAACGGTACGTTCTTTTCGCGCTGGGCGTCGTGCTGGAAGCCGTCGGGCACGAGCGGCGTACCGAACCGGTAGCGGGACTCGAGCGCGCGCTGCAGCAACGCCGCGTCGATGGGGGCATCGGCCGGGATCTCGTGAACGCCGCCATCCTGCCCGTGATTGGCCTTGGCGAAGACGATGTCACGGGCGTCGATTGCGAACTTTTTCCGGGTCCCGCCCATCCGATTGTAGAAGTTGCTCAGCCGCTCGTAGGCGAACCGTTCGACGCGAACGCCCGCCTCGATGGCGGCAACCTCCAGATGGCCGTTCATGAAGCCGCGGAACCGCTCGACGAGGCGGTGCTCCGCATCGAGATGGAAGTTGCGGCCCGGCAACAGCAAGGCATCGTCCGACCGGTGCGCCTCGAGCCGCAGACGAAGCGCTTCCGCGGAATCAGCCTCGGCTTGCGCGATCGCGCGCCTGACCAGGAGGTTCACGATCTCGATATCGTGCCGCCAGTGACGGCCCTTGGGCCAATCCCAATCGGGATGGCTGAGCGGCATCGGCAGCACCGCGTGCCCGAAGACATCCCAAAGCCGCTCGAACCCGGCCACATCGACATAGGCGACCGCGATCCTGCTCGGCGTCGGAATCCCTTCGTCATCCCGCTTTCCCGCCATCGCGAATTCGCAGGCGAGCCGGCCAAGCTCGACGATCGCCTTCGAATCGCCGTAGAATCCGGCATCCTGATTGGGGAAGGCAGCAGCGACCGCACGCCAGCGCGTGTCGCGATCGTTGTTGATCGTCGCCGCGGCGGGCTCGGCGGTGACCTTGGGCAGGCCGGCTATCACCAGCAGCGGCGAGGGACCTGGCGGCCCTCGCTTCTCGGGCCGCGATGCCTCGGCCACGCCTTGCTTCCAGTTACCCGCCATCGGTCAGGAATGCTTGAGCAGGATCTGGGCGATGTCTGCGGGGATGATCAGGCGGGGAATGATATCGGCGGGCTGGGCCGCGATCAGGCGGGCGAGCGCTGTTGTCGCCTCGCCTTGCTGGAAGGTGTTGGGTTCGATGCCCGTGGCTTCCGCCCAGCTGATCAAATTGCGCCAAAGGGCCTCGCGCTCGGTGACCGAGGCTGTACGCAGCGTCAGTCCCGGCCGCCGATACTCTTCGCCGATGATCCGCTGGGTCGGACGGATCAGCTCGGGGGTCGTGACCTTGGTGAACCGGAAGGGGCGGACGGTGTCGATCGCGACCTGTTCGCCGGCTTCGGTCCGCACGCAGAAGGCGAGCTTCACCGCAGCTGGCAGGCAGTCGAACAGGTTGGCGTCGCGTCGTTGACTAGCGGTGTCGGTCTGGATCTGCTGCTGCAGCGTCGTGGCGATCGAGGCCGGCGCCACTGCTTCGCGTCCGCTGGTCGCATCGACGACCCGGATATTGTCCTCGCCCGCCGCGCGCACCGCCGCCATTAGCGATCCGAACTCCGCCTTCAGGTCGGCAAGCAGCGGCTTGTTTCTTTGCCCGAAGCTCGACAACAACAGCGGCGTTGGATTGGGGGCATCGTAGTGGGCTCCAACCGCCGCAATCAGCCTTTCCAGTGCGGTGTCGGCCACCCGATAGATCCTCTCAAAGTCTCAGCTACGGACCCAGCCTAGGTCACGCCTTGGATAGTGTCCATGCGGGTGGCGTCCGCGCCATTGCTACCATCCGGCATCAAATAGACTTGTGTTGCGCCGTGGCGTGATTGAGATGGGATATGGCCGAGATCGACCCGCGACTGAACGCAATCATCGGGACGGCACTGGGTTCGCCGCTCGCGCCCCTGGTCGTACGCGCCTTGGCCCGGATCGAGGCGCTGGACACGCAGCCGCGAAGGATCGACGAGGATCACGACCCGTTCGCGCCCGTCGAAGAAGAGGTGCCCGAGGATCGCGCGCTTCGCCAGCTCGGGCTGCTGGATTTTGTGGTCGCGCGAGAGCTAAAGCTCGAACTCGAATTGATGGATCGCAACGGTGAGCTGATCGCGGAACTCGGCAATGCCATCGCCGAGTTCCGGACGGGCGCTGCCATGTCAGTGGTCGTGTTAGATCCAGCAGACGCCGATGGGCGCGAGAGACGCGCTCCGGAAGACTTGCTGTCCGGCGAGCGCCGGCGTGCGATCGAGGAGACACTCGAGGCATGGAGGGATGCGGTCGAGAATCTCGGCAGTGCGATCCGCGGCACGGAGGCCTGATCGTGCCGATCGTGAATCTTCTCGGGAAGCTGCAGGCCGCCGCGACGGCGCTTGGTATTGTGGCGCCCAGCATCGGCGCCTCCAAGGGCAAGGCCTATGAGGTCTGGATCATGCTCGAGATCGCGGCGCGGCTGAAGCGACGCGGCGTCAAAGTCTATCCGCTGAATCAGAACAACCAGATGGAGACAAACCTCCGCGTGAATGGGGCTCCCGCGAACATGCCGGGCGTCGATCCGAGCGGGTCCGGCGCTTGCCACTTCTTGTTCGTGAGAGATGCAAATTTTGTCGAACTCCATCTCGGCTTGAACCATCTCGGACTCAGCGGTGCCACGCACGAAATCGACTTGTCGGTCCTGCCGGCGGCGCAGGGATGGGAACTGAGGCAGAAGGGAGGAGGGCCGTTCGACGGTCACGTCCGTGTCGGCCTCGAGCTCAAGGCGCACAGCGACCAGTACAAGCTCGACCATAGCATTCCCCGAGCGTTACTCGGGGTCGCCATGGACCTCGATCCAAGCTGGCCGATCCAGGGCTGGACATTTCACACATCAGGCGGCGGCAGCGGCCACCGAATGGATCGCACGTCGAAAATGAGATTGGCGGTCATGACGACGACGCAACTTTTCGACAGCTCGCGCCAGTATCTCGAACACCACGGCGCGGGTGCGCACGCCGATGTCACGCCAGGCGGCAACACGGCTGCCATCGACGCCGTTGTCGTTTGGATCGACGACCTTTTGGCCTGATTTGAGCAACTGCCTTCGGGAGAGGAGAATGGCGGCATGAATGACCAAGATCGGTCTTCGCGGCATGCAAGGCAGTGCAACGAACAGTCGATTCTCGTCTTAAGTCGCCTGAAAGCAGCCGGTCCGCAATCGGCCCAGCTGCGGACGTTTCGTCCGCTATTCAAGCCAACAAAAGTCCACAATTCGTGCGCGATAAAGCTTAATAGAAGGCGAATATTAACCTCATCGCGCTAGATTTTATGGTAATATTTTTGTGTTTTGGAGCCTGTTATTGATGTATAAGGATCGGGACTTTGATGGTAGCGTCGACGCTCTGCTAGCACGCGCTATTGCCAACGACCGAGATGCCGCGGAACTAATCTGGAGCGATATCGCGCAGGGCGGAACTGCATTCGTAAATGACCATCGGTGGATCCGGCACGTAGCCAGAAAAATTGCCCGGATGCTTATTGACGATAATCCGGAGAGCAAGGCGCGCGCGCAGCTCGCTCTTCAAGCGCTCGGGATGGTTGGCCGGTCGAGCCGCGACGAAGACCTGTATCGTGAGCTTGTCGCGTCTCGAACGTTTCGGAATTGGGATGCGCCTGTTGTTGATGATCAGGACGAGCCAGCTCCGATGAGCCGAACTGCGATCGCTCGGGATTTTATAAGAGCGAAGCTTATTCCACCGACGTTGAATGTTCGAGCGGCCGCCAAACGCCTCGATCGGATTGCGGGAAAGTTTGACCGGACAGACAAATAGGGTGTCCCGCAAAGTCCGGTCGTATCGGGACATTGGCTAGACCTATCCCTCCGTCGTGATGAACGGAGACATTCAAATGAACGCGAACAAGTCCTTACCAGAGACGGGGTATGTCCGTCTCGCGACCATCATCGGCGATCGCAGGTCGGGTCAACAGGGGCTCATCCCGGTAGGTGCTACCACATGGTGGAACGGCGTGAAGTCGGGTCGCTTCCCACCGCCGGTTAAACTCGGGCCTCGGATTACCGCTTGGCGGGTCGAAGACATCCGACGGTTGTTGCAGGAGATTTCAGGTGTCGCGTAGCAGAGCGGAGGGGGAGCGTTATGGCGCGTCGGTAGCCGAGTGGGAGCATTTCTCGAAGCGTTATCGCGACCGCCTTCAAACCGTGGTGTCAAATCCTACCGCTCGCATCAGTCCGAAATCATCGCTCCGAACGCTGGGGAAGGTTCCCAGCCGATACAATCGAGATCGAGAGGTGATCGGCATTCCTGATTGGCCGCGACGAAGCCTTACCGATCGCGAGCTACGAACCGCCAGTACTGAGCCCGATTACGGGATTTCCGTAAGACTGGGCCAAGGGCTCGCAGCGTTTGACGTTGATGTAGAGGACGAAGATCTTGCGAACCTTTTCGAGAACACTGCCTACAAAAAGGGGTTTCGCGGACTCTGTGTCCGATACCGGAAAAACAGCCCAAGGCGGCTCATCCTTTTTAGGATCGCTGACAGCCTTGGGAAAAGCGTGCTCCGATCTAACATCGACGGTGCAGGCTGCGTCGAAATCCTTGGAGATGGGCAACAGTTCGTTGCAGCCGGCGCTCACCCGTCGGGCGCCCGATACGCTTGGCGAGAAATTCGAGCGTGGTAGCTTGCCTGATTTCCCCAAGCGCCTTCGGCGCTTAAGGGCTGATGAACTCGAAGATCTATTGGACGAGGTAGGTAAGCGGTGCGGCTTTGCATCGCCCCACACCAGCGCCCCAAAAGCTGGAAGTGATGATCCGAATCTCAACCGTGAGATCAACGCGGCGATCGAACAGGATCATCGCGCCCAGTGGCTGATCGACGGTCAACTGATGCTGGACACCGGTCGCCGAGGTCAGCTCTACCTGGAGTGCCCATTCAAGGACGGACATAGTTCGGATAGCGGCCACACAGAGACCGCGTATTTTCCTGCTGAAACAGGCGGCTTCTACCATGGCCATTATAAATGCATGCACGCCACCTGCGCGGAGCGATCGTGCGAGGATTTCGATCGAGCACTCGGTTATCCTGGTCCGGATCTCGGCGAGCTTTTCGACGCGCATGATAGCGATTCTGAAGTTGTCAT
This sequence comes from Sphingomonas oligophenolica, assembly GCF_006438955.1. Classification (GTDB taxonomy): domain Bacteria; phylum Pseudomonadota; class Alphaproteobacteria; order Sphingomonadales; family Sphingomonadaceae; genus Sphingomonas; species Sphingomonas oligophenolica_A. Next base: position 39,587 of record NZ_RCZK01000003.1, read on the forward strand.
CGATCCACGCGATCCGATGAGCACCGCCCGGCAGGTGTATAGCCGGCGGTTCTCGAGAAACGACCAACCCGTGCTGATCCGAAGTGGCGGATCTTGGTATGAGTATGCAAACTCGTATTATCGGGAGCGAGACGAGGAAGTCGTCCGCTCAGCAGTATGGCAGCTTCTCGAAACAGCGCTGACGGTCGATAAACTAGGCAAGAAGGTGCCAGCTCGTGTCACGTCCGCACAGATTAGCGCGGGGATGGATGCGCTGAAATCGGTGACGCGCCGGCTGGAGCAGCCAGAACCGTGTTGGCTTGATGGGAGGGAAGGGCCCGCGCCGGCGGATCTGGTCTCGCTTCGTGATGGTCTGTTCGATCTGACATCTCGGAAGTTACTTCCGCACACCCCGGCATTCTTCAGTTTGCACGCGCTGCCGTTCGACGCTCCGAAGAAGGGCGATCGCGCACCCCGTTGGATCGCGTTCTTGGAAGAGGTTTGGCCAAGCGATTCGGCAGCTCAGCAGACATTGCAGGAGGTGATGGGATTATTCCTCACAGCGGATACCTCACTGCAAAAGGCATTCCTGATGGTCGGGCCGCGCCGGTCCGGTAAGGGCGTCATCGCGCGGGTTATCCGTATGTTGCTCGGAGAGCATAACGTCGTCGGCCCGACGATGAGCAGCCTGTCCGGCAATTTTGGCCTGCAGCCGCTTATCGGCAAACTGGCTGCTCTGATTTCGGACGCGCGTTTTCGACACGGGCAATACTCACATGCCGCCGTCGAGCGCCTGCTGCTCCTAACCGGCGAAGACACGGTCACGGTCGATCGAAAGAACAAAGAGGCCTGGACTGGCAAGATGAGCGTTCGCATCATGATCACATCGAACGAGGTACCGAAGCTAAGCGATGCGTCCGGCGCGATCGCTAGCCGCTTCATCACACTTAAGATGTCTCAGACCTTCTACGGGAAGGAAGATCCCGGTCTCACCGATAAGCTAAGATGCGAGCTACCGGGGATTTTCGAGTGGGCGCTCGAAGGGCGTGATCGGCTGATGGAGCGCGGATACTTCCTCCAGCCCAAATCGGGTCACGATTTGGCAGAGCGCCTTTCAGAGCTCGGCAATCCTGTCGGGAATTTCATTGATGAGTGCTGCGCGCTCGACAAGCGTGGCTCAGAGACGATTGACGCTCTGTATCAGGTCTACCGCGAATGGTGCGCCGCGAATGGCCATCACCCGACGGCGAAGAATCAATTCAGCCAGGATATGGAGACGGCGTGCGCGTCAATTAGCCGGCATCAGCCACGGGTAGGCCAAGGCGGAAAGCAGGTCAAATCGTTCAAAGGCATTCGCCTCCAGCGTGATTCAGGCGCTGGCTCTGACGACGATGACGACGGCTACATCTAGATCTTGGAGAGATTGCTGACTGAAATGACTGGGGTAGGCTAGGAATTGAAAGTGTCGTCGTCATCGTCGTCTACGGGTCCTTACCCACCGGTCGATTGTCCGTGCGGGGGCGCTGAGCCGCGTTGCGCGATTTTATCGGGGATCCTGCATGGCCCCGGTAGTATCGGAACATTCGGAAGTGAGATTGCGATCGTCAGACGGCTTAAAATCAAAGGCTTAGCCAACCGACAGGCGTCTTACGATATGCGCTCCGGTTAGCTCACGAATTTTGATACGACTGATCAAACAGCGGCTTGGCCTTTTCGAGATCGGCCACCGTCTGGATCGTGATCTCCAGGTCGCCCGTGCCGAAATGCCCGATGCCGCGCACGTCGCGGGTGAAGCCGGGCTCGAGCGCGATCGTGTCCGGATTGACCTTCGCGAAGACCAGCAGCTTCTTCATCTGATTGCGGATCTCGACGCAGGCAAAGTTCTTGATGCGGCGGAAGGCGACATAATAATCCGTCGTCTTCACCTGCACATCGTCGCCCACCGCGGTCAGATAGTCGGTGAGCAGGTGATAGAGATCGAGCAGATCGGCGGGCGCCTCGGCAATCTGGCTGCTGATCGTCTTGTATTTGCCCTTCACCACCAAACCCGCCGGTGCGGACGGCTGCACGGGCCCGACGGTGCCAGGCTTGGCGCTCGCGGCGGTGAGCTGTTCGAGCAGCAGCAGATCGCCTTCGAACTTGCGATAGCGGATCAGCGCGATGTTGCGGTTCATCTGCTTGACCGCGTGCTCGTCATATCTGCCGAAATCACCGGCGATGCAGATCAGCCGCGATCCCGACCAGTCGACCGCCTTGGCCGCCTCCGCACCCAGCGTCTCCAGCACCAGCCATTCGAAATCCTTGCGATGGCCCATCAGCCAATCGAGGTAGAACAGCCCCTGATTGATCACATTTTCGTTAGACGATCGCTTGTATTCCATCACCACCGGCGCGTTATTCTCGTCTATCCCCAGCGTATCGATCCGCCCCTCGGTGATGACGAATTCGGAGGCGAGGAAGCGGACGCCGAGCAACTGCTCCAGATTGGCCTCGAACAGTGTCTGCAGCGATTTCTCCAGCGCGACCGTGCCGCCGGAGAGCTCGCTGACGACGTTGCCGGCGGTACGGAAAAGCTTGATGTCGCTCATGCGGATGCCTTCGCGGCGCGGCCACGTTTCGGTTTGGGCGCGGTGGCACGCTCGGCGCGGATGCGGTCGAGCAGCACGCTGGCGGGCTCGTCATTCGGGTCCTGCGGAACCAGTTCGCCGCGGAATGCCTTGGCGAGGATTGCGGCTTCAAGCCGGTCGATCAGCGCGCGGGCGCGGGCGGCTTCGGCTTCGAGGCGGTCGGCGCGGGCGAAGGCGTTGTCGATCGCAGTCAGAAGCGGTTGCTGCTGCTCGACAGGTGGCACGGGGATTACGGTCTTTGCCAGCCCAGCCTTGCCGATATGAATGATATTCACCCCCTTGGTATTCGCAATGAACTGGCCGCTTTTTGCCATATACAAAAGCGCATAGCGCAGGAGGTCTGGCAGGTACTTTGTAGGGCGAACGCGAAGTAGTGTGTTTTGAAAACAAGCGCCTTCGATCTCGCCGTGCCAGACCGCTGGCTTTCCAACTTCCTTAGCGCTGCCCGATCCTTCGTTGAGAAGCACGTCGCCTTTCTCAAGAACAAAAACCGGAAACTCTGTGGGGCTGAAGTTCATCTCTTTGACGTCCGAAAGATCCCAGCCGTCCCAGGTTACATTCGCAGAGCGGACATAGGGTCGCATATGCGCGCCATGATGATCCTTGGGCGATCGCTGCCTACCGAGTTGAACGGAACCGACCTCGTCGATGCGCTGTCGGGTCCAGCAGCGTGGCAGTTCGTCCGCGTCCCAATGAAATACCTCACGCAACGCAGTAGCGCGAAGGCTTTCCGCCAACACCGGCACCCGATCCAGTTCCGCCCGCGCGCGGGCGAGGCGGGCGGTCAGCGCGTCTAGCTTCGCGACGATACGGTGTTGTTCGGCAGCGGGTGGAACAGGAAAAGGAAAGGCGCGGCACTGAGAGAGGGATATGTTGACCTGCCCTGCAATTCCGCGGGTAGCGTTGATAACACTTTGAACACTTCTACCGCCCCGCAAATACCAATAAATCCATCGCGATCCTAATACCTCGCTCGGCCGAAATATTGTAATAGCTTGGTTGACGTTCCACTCATCCGAGTAGTTGGGTACGATGGCGATTTTCCCAAGTGGCGGCCCAACAATGTTCATCAGAACATCACCAGGATATACTCTCGATTTAGAGAGCTCGCCTTGGTGGATTCCTGGAGAGATCCACTGTGGCCGATATGAAAAGGCCACCTGCTGATTGACGAGATTGTAAACTTTCAAGAACGGTATCCCGGGATGGTCGAGGAACCCTTTCTTTGGCGTCCCTCCACTTTGAACGATCGCGCAGACCTCTCCTGCCTCGGCAATTGCCCACCCCTTCGGCAACGTCATTCCGCCGCCTCCGCCGACTCCGCCTCGCCGGTATCCCCCTCCAGCTCCGCCACAAGCGCCGCAATCTCCTCCAGCGCCACCTTCAGATGCCCCTGGATCGCCGCGGCGATGTCCTCGGGCGTGTCGAGGCCATCTTCGGCGTCGGCGCTGGTGTCCTTGAGCCAGCTGATGTCGAGATTGTCGCCGCGCGCGGCGATCTCTTCGCGGGTGAAGCGGCGGAAGCGGCCTTCCTCGCCCTGATACAAGCGCGCCGCGCCGCCCAGCGGATCGTCGCCGAACGCCGCCACGAAATCGGCGAGGTCGGCGGCCTTGAACGGGTTGGTCTTGCCATAGGAGGGGGCGCCCGATCGCGCGTCATAGATCCACACTTCGAGCGTCGCGTCCTGCGTCGGCGCTTCGTCGTCGGCGCGGGTGAAGAACAGGACGTTGGTCTTCACTCCCTGCGCATAGAAGATGCCGGTCGGCAGGCGCAGGATGGTGTGGAGGTTGCACCAGCTCATCAACCGTTGCCGCAGCGCCTTGCCGCGCCCGTCGTCGAACAGGACATTGTCCGGCACCACCACCGCCGCGCGCCCGCCCAGCCGCAGCGCGCGGATGACATGCTCAACGAACGGCAGCTGATAGGAGGAAACGCGATCGGTGATCGTCAGGTCATCGCGCGTCGGCGGACCGCCCGCCGGGCCGAAGGGCGGGTTGGTAAGGATCAGATCGGCATGTTTGAACTGCGCGCGCTGACCGGCGGGGCTCAGCGTATCGGCCAGATCGATATGATCCGGGTCGATCGCGTGCAGATGCAGGTTCATCAGCAGCAGGCGGAACGTGTCGGGCACATTCTCGATCCCGCGCAACGCCTCGCGTAATTGGAATGCCTGCTGCTTGGGGCTCAGCTCGTAATAGTCGTCGCTGCGCGCCTTCATATAGCTGTTTGCCGCGATCAGAAAGCCGCCGGTGCCGGTCGCCGGATCCTGGATCACTTCGCCGGGCTGCGGCTGCATCAGATCGACCATCACTTCGATCAGCGTGCGCGGCGTGAAATATTGCCCAGCGCCGCGCTTGGTCTCCTCCGCCATGCGCTGGAGCAGGCCTTCATAGGCATCGCCGAACGCGTCGCGTTCCTCGCTAAACCAATGTAACCCGTCGATCGCGTCGATCAGCTGGCGCAAATTAGCTGGGGTGCGGATGATCGTGGCCGCATTCTGGAAGATGGCGACGACCGAGCGGTCCTTCACCTTCTCGCCATCACCCAGATCGATCAGCGCCTGCTTGTAGCGTTGCAGTACCTCGGTCTCGCTCGCTCCCTTGAGTGCGGACCAGCGATATTGCTCGGGGATGCGGCTCTCGTCCTTCTGTTCCGAGGCCATCTTGAGGAACAGCAGATAGGTGAGCTCGGTGACATATTGGTGATAGGTCACGCCATCCTTGCGGAGCAGCGCGCACAGGCGCCAGAGCTTGTTCACCAGATCGGCGGAAGGATTCATCGGTTCGCTTTCGTCAGGCGGCCTGATCGTCGCCCCAGATGGCGGCGTTCAGGTCCTTGAGGACATTCCGTAGCCCGGAATCGAACTCGCGGTCGACCATGTCGAAGCCACCAGCCTGGGCGAACAGCGGATCGGAGAGGATTTCGGGATCGCCAACCGGCTGCGCCTTCAGTGCGCGGCCGATGCGGGTAAGCCATTGCTTCTGCTTCGTCGACCAGGCGCGGCTGGCGAGGATCTTCTGCACGCCATTTTCGACGCGCGTCTCATAAGGGACGAGCGGATCGCCGATCGCGGCCTGGCGGACGAAGCCGATGATATGCGCAGCGATATCGGCGTTGCGGGCGCTGCCATAGGCGCGACGCAGGCTCGCCTCCGAGAAGCCGTTGCCATCAAGCAGGATGGCAAGCTCCTTCAACTCCTTGCGAGTCAGCTCACGCGGGCGCTGGATTGCCGCAACCAGCGCGGGTACGGCATTCATGTTGGCGCGGACGAACGCCTCGAAGCTTTCGATATAGTCGGCGGGGCTCGCCTTCTCACCAAAATCGTCGACGACATCGATCAGTTCGTCGTCATGCTCGGAGATGAGCATGCCGTCGCCCTTCTTCGCCGGATTTGCGGCATCAAGCGCCGCGGCTAGCGCGGGATGATCGCGAAACAGGGCCAGTGTGTCCGATGGCGGCGCGGACTTCAGCCGGTCGGCCAGATCAGGCAGCGGCCCCAGCACGGTCTCAAGCAGCGAACGGCGCTCCGCATCGATATATTTGATCCGCTGCCGCAGCTTCACGACGATCTGGTCGCGGACGAAGGCGCGATCTTCGTCAGAGGCCGCGCGCTCCAGATCGGCGGTCAGCGTGGCGAAGGACAGCGCCGGATCGACCACCACCGGGCGCATGTCGCTGACTTCCTGCAGATTCGCGTAGATATCGACGGCGTCGAAGATGCGGAAATATTCCTTGCCGATCTCGTCGCAGCGCCGCGTCGCGCGACCGATCATCTGGTCATACAGGATGCGGCTGTTGACGCGCCGCACGAACACAAGGTTGGTGATCGCGGGCACGTCGATCCCGGTGGTCAGCAGGTCGACGGTGACGACATATTTGGGGCGGGGGTCGTTCTTGAACGCCTTGATCCGGTCGAGCGGTTTGTCGACCGACCCGGTGATCTTGTCGACCAGATCATGCGCCTGCGGCCCATATTCCTCGGTCAGCGCGGCGCGCAGTTCTTCGACCAGGATATCGGCATGGTCGTCGCGCGCGGCGAACAGAAGGGTCTTACCCGACTGATCGGGCGGGCATTCCAGTGCGATCGCCTGCGCCACCGCCCGATTGAAGGCGCGGGTGTAAACCTTCTTGTTGAACTCGGAGACTTCGAAATCGACCTGATCGTCGAGATTGAACAGATCGATCTGGCCCGTTCGCGGATCGAGGATGTTGACCTCCTCGTCCTTCTCGAAATGGATTCCGGTCTGGCTGAGCGCGGTAGTGATCCGACGCGGCGGGCGGTGGTCGATCAGATAGCCGTCGATCACGGCTTGCCGGTAGCCATAATGGAACGCCGGTGCCCCGAAGATTTCCCGCGTATGTAGCGCCGGCGTCGCGGTGAGCGCGATACGCGTTGCGTCGAAATAATCGAGCACACGACGATAAGCCGAAAGATAATCGTCGAGATTTCGGAAGCCGAGATCATCCTCACGCAGCTCGGCATCCAGCGTATAGCCGCGATGCGCTTCGTCGACGATGATCAGGTCATAGGTGCCAGGCGTGGGCCGTTCCGCCGCGGGATCGTCGAAGACCCTCCGGATCATTGCTTGCACCGTGGCGACCTGTACTCGATCGGTCGCCTCGGGAAACTTGCGGGCCAGGTCGGCGACCGGGAACACCTGATCGAACTTGAGAAACCCGCTTGTGTCAGTGGTGCTCATCGCATCGAGCGTCTGCCGACCCAACGCGTTGCGATCCACAAGGAACAGAATCCGACGAAACCGCTTGCGGCGCAGCAGTTCGTACATCAGCGCAATCGCAAGCCGGGTCTTGCCGGTCCCTGTGGCCATCGCGAGCAGGATGCTGCGCTGGTCACGAGCGACGGCGGCCTCAACAGCCTTGATGGCGTCATTCTGATAGGGCCTGAGGCCGGTAACGCCGAGCTCGCGTTCGGCAACGGAAGTTACTTCCTCGATTTCCTGTTCCAGACGCTCGGTCAGGTCACGCGGCGAAAACCATTCCGGCAAAGCGCGAGGCTCGCCACCACCAGGACGACCATCCCAGAACCAAATCCCCGATTTGGTCGCGAGTTGCTTTACATACGGACGGCCGTTCGTGACGAAGAGAAACGGCACCCGAAAGCGATCATCTCCTTGAACCCAAGGGCCCCCGCCGGGCACTTCGTCGGGGGTCAGCGTAATGTCCTTCGCATAGCGCTTGGCCTGCCCCAGGCGTCCGGGCACGTCCTTCAGGCCACGCTTTGCCTCGACGACGCCAATACAGCGACCGTCTACGAAAAGCGCATAATCTACAGGCCCGCTTTTTGTCGGCCACTCGGCGATCGCCATCGACTTCCCATATTCGGGTCGAGCGCCGGCCGCGTGGCGCAGCACGACACTGTCGACGATCCACCCAGCCGAGCGAAGCTGCTCGTCGATCAGAACGCGCGTCGTCGCTTCGTCCAGCTCGAGGTTCTGCGCCTGTTGGGTGCCGATCTGGGCAAGCAGATCGAGCTGAGGCTGAGGGGTCGCTTGTGCGGCGGCCTGGGCTTCTCTCAACGCAGCCTCGGTTTGGCGCAGGCCCTCTTCCGTTTCCGCTGCGCACTTCTCCCATAATGCGCGCTCCTGCTGATGCTCCTGCACTTCCTGAGTAGCCGCCAGACGAGCCGCCTCGGCCTCCTGCCACGCCAGCCGCGCCTTCGCCTCACTGTCGGCGCTCGTGCGGACAATTTTGCGAAGGTCTTCCAGCTCAGAGGCCAACGCAGCAGTCGCGTCGATCGGTGGCGCTGGGGGAACGAATGGCCCAGCCTTGAAGCCAGGCGCATTGCCGTAGCTCTGATGAAACCAGATTGCCGCCGCGCGCGCTACCTTGAGCGCGGCCAACGCTTCGGTCGAGCTGCCAGCATCCTCGTGAGCCGCGGCATTGCCCAACCGTTTCAAATGGAAAAACAGATCGGCGATCTCGCGCGGCAACACAGATCGCAGCTTCAAGGTACGCAGAACCTCGTCGAAGGAAACAGAGGTTGCGGGGAGCAATGCGTGCCTAGCGGCAACATCTTTCGCGATGAACTCGCCAAGCTGGCGCAGCTTGATGAGAGCCCCCGGCGCGTCATCGAAAAAATAGCGCTCGGCCAAGGCGCCCAGCCTTGCCAACCGGGCATCATGTTGCGTGAGAAAATCGAAGTTGCTGGCTCCCCCCATATCCCAATACTAGCGGGGCGCAGCCGAAGCTCAAGCAAATGACCGATCGCTGGTTTCGATTATCCTCGGCTCAGAGCACCGCCTTCCAGACTGTCGAGATAGTCGCTCCACCACTGAGCCATTTTAACGCGCTCATCCCAGTGCAGGCCGCGGTGATAGGCCCCGCGCGTCGCGTTGCTCTCGCCATGGGCCAGGGCTCGCTCAATCGCATCCGGATTCCAGAGGCCACTTTCATTGAGCATCGTTGACGCCGTGGCACGCAACCCATGCGCTGTAATCTCGTCCCGATCGAATCCCATACGGCGAAAGGAGGCATTAAGCGTGTTTTCGCTCATCGGACGGCTGCCGCCATAGGCAGAAGGAAACACATAGACACCGCGTCCGGTATGCTCTCGCAGCCCTACCAGAATCGCCATTGATTGCCGAGAGAGAGGAACCGCATGGGGCCGCCGGGCCTTCATCTTCGCAGCCGGTAAGTTCCAAATGCTCCGCTCGAAATCGAACTCGGTCCATTCGGCGTGGCGCAGTTCACCCGGCCGGACGAAGACGTGAGGTGCTATCTTCAGCGCCGACTTTGTGACGGGGCTGCCGGCGAAAGAGTCGATCGCGCGCAGTAACTCGCCTAGCTTAGACGGTTCCAAGATTGCCGCATAGTGACGAGCTTTTGGCGTAATGAGGGCGCCTTGAAGCAAGGAGGCGGGGTCAGCATTGCATCGGCCTGTCGCAACGATGTAGCGGAACACCCGACTTGCGAAGGATCGGCATTTCTTAGCGGTCTCGTGACGGCCCTTCGCCTCCAGCCGCTTCAGTGCCGCGAGAAGCATCTGCGGATCTACATCCGTGATCGGCATTGAGCCAATGGCTGGCGCGAGCTGCTCAAGAAACCATTTCGCCTTTGAGACGGTCGCAACTGCGCGGTCTTCGTTCACCATTTTCACATCGATATATTCGCGAGCTACATCACCGAACGACGTCGCCGCACTCAATCTCGCAGATAGTTTGGCCTTCTTTCGCTCCAGCGCGGGATCGACCCCGGTAACAAGGATTGACCGCGCAGCATCACGCTGCGATCGGGCGTCCTTCAAGCTGATCTCGGGATAAGCCCCCAGGGATAACTTCTTTTCGCGGCCATGGTGGCGAAATTTGACCCGCCAGAGCTTTGATCCAGCCGGCGTGATCAGCAGATAAAGCCCCTTCTCATCCGCCAATTTCCATTCGCGTTCCAATGGCTTAGCTGCGCGTATAAGTTTGTCATTCAAAGGCATGTGGGGGCCTTCCCAGCAGCGCAGATGCCGAATTGCAGCCCATGCGAAAGAAAGGCCCCCAACAGGGCCCCACCTTGTCTGTGATCAGTGGCGAACATGCGTGAACATCCCCGAACGACGAAACGTAATTTTTCGCAGATTTTCGGGGATTTTTCAACCGTCAGCGAACGACGCTGAACAGGGGAATGGTGCCCAGAAGAGGACTCGAACCTCCACGGCCTTGCGACCGCCAGCACCTGAAGCTGGTGCGTCTACCAATTCCGCCATCTGGGCCCCAGAAGACTTGTTCGTCAGGTAGGCGGCGGGCTTTAGGGGGCGTTCGTCGCGCTTGTCAATCGAGGTATGGGTGAGGCAAGGGGCTCGGCGACGATTTCTTTCGACATGAAGGCCGCGCGATGAGGGACAGACTGGTAACGGTATTCGGCGGCGGCGGGTTCGTCGGGCGCTATGTCGTCCAGGCGCTGCTGCGCGGCGGCGCGCGGGTACGGATCGCGCAGCGCGACCCGCGGCAGGCGTGGTTCCTGAAGCCGCTCGGCGGGCTGGGGCAGACCCAGTTCGTCGCCGCCGACGTCACCCGGCCCGATACCGTCGCCAACGCGGTGGCGGGGGCCGATGCGGTCGTGAACCTCGTCGGGGTGCTGTCGGGCAAGTTCGACGCGATCCATGTCGCGGGCGCGCGCACCGTGGCACACGCAGCGGGCGCGGCGGGGGTCGGCACGCTGATCCATTTGTCCGCGATCGGTGCCGATCCCGACTCCGCATCCAACTATGGGCGGTCGAAGGGGGCAGGCGAGGCGGCGGTGCGCGCGGCGTTTCCGGGGGCGATCGTGGTCCGCCCGTCGATCATCTTCGGGCGCGAGGATGCGTTCATCAACCGGTTCGCGGGGATGATCGAAAAGGCACCGGTGGTCCCGGTGGTACGATCGGACACCAAGTTCCAGCCGGTCTTCGTCGCCGACGTCGGCGATGCGGTCGCCGCGCTGGTCGATGGGGGGCACGCGGGCGAGACCTTCGACCTGGCCGGCCCGGACATCATGACGATGGGCGAGATCATCCGCTGGATCGCGACGACGATCCGGCGCGACCCCGCGATCGTGGCGCTGCCCGATATCGCGGGGGCGCTGATCGCGCGCGCGGGCTTCCTGCCCGGCGCCCCGATCACCTGGGATCAGTGGCTGATGCTCCAGCACGACAATGTCGCCGCGCCCGGTGCGAAGGGGCTGGCCGATCTCGGCATCACCGCGACCCCGCTTGCCGCGGTCGCGCCCGATTGGCTCGTCCGCTTCCGGCGGCAGGGCCGGTTCGCGGGTCGCGTCGACGATCTCGCCGCCTGACTACCCCGCGCGCCGGGAGCCGCGCTCGATTTAAGCCCCGCTCGATTCAAGCCTGCTCGATTCAAGGACCGCCATGGACATCCTCACCGTCATCCTGCTCGGCATCGTCGAGGGGGTCACCGAATTCCTGCCGGTCTCCTCGACCGGGCATCTGATCCTCGCGAGCGCGCTGCTCGGCTATGATTCCGAGACGTGGGCGGTGTTCAACATCGTCATCCAGCTCGGCGCGATCCTGGCGATCGTCGTACTGTATTGGCGGACGTTCTGGGTGGTGCTGGTCGGATTGTTCAAGCGCGACGCGCTCGCGATCCGGTTCGTCCGCAACATCCTGGTCGCGTTCATCCCCGCCGCGGTGATCGGGTTTGCGCTCCACAAAAAGATCGAGGCGCTGCTGGGCCAGCCGATCGTCGTGGCGGTCGCGCTGGTGGTCGGCGGGATCGCGATCATCGGAATCGAGCGCATCACCAAGCCCGGCGAGGTGCGCGGCGTCGCCGAGGTGCCGCTGGGCACCGTGATCGGCATCGGCTTCATCCAGTGCCTGGCGATGGTGCCCGGGGTCAGCCGGTCGGGCGCGACGATCCTCGGTGCGCTCGCGCTGGGGGTCGAACGGCGCACCGCCGCCGAATTCAGCTTCTTCTTGGCAATCCCGACGATGCTCGGCGCGACAACGTTGGAGCTGGTAGCCAACCGTCATGCGCTGGCGGGTGGCGCGGGGGTCGGACTTGGCGCGATCGCGCTGGGCACGCTGGTCGCGTTTGTGGTGGCGCTGGTCGTGGTGCGCTGGTTTGTGACGCTCGTCGGTCGCACCGGTTTCTCGCCCTTTGGCTGGTACCGAATCGTCGTCGGCGCGGCAGCGTTCATCTGGCTGATCAGCAAGTAGGTCCGTGAATTGACCTAAAAAAGAGAAGTGACAGTCGGCGCCTGGGCATAAGTGTATTTCAAGAGAAAAATAGGTCCGTAATATGGCCTATTGGTCGTTTAGATCGTGACTCAGGGGGATTGACGCAATATGCGCACCCTCGGAGGTCGCATCATGGCGAATGATCACATGCTGAAGTTCGTCGATCGCGGGCAGGCGTATCCGGTCAAACGGGCGGCAGACGAACGCGCCGACGATTTTCGCGAGATCGCGGATCGCTATGCGGTGCCGACCGCGGAGGACCAGGCGGGGCGATGCTCGCAGTGCGGCGTGCCCTATTGCTCGGTCCATTGCCCGCTCCACAACCATATTCCCGACTGGCTGCGGCTGACCGCCGAGGGGCGGCTGCGTGAGGCGTATGAGCTCAGCAACGCGACCTCGACGATGCCCGAAATCTGCGGGCGGATCTGTCCGCAGGACCGGCTGTGTGAAGGCAATTGCGTCATCGAATTCAGCGGCCACGGCGCGGTGACGATCGGGTCGGTCGAGAAGTTCATCACCGACACCGCGTGGGAAGAGGGCTGGGTCGAACCGCTCGTCCCCGGTCCCGCGCGCGGCCAATCGGTCGCGGTGATCGGTGCCGGCCCCGCGGGGCTCAGCGCCGCCGAATATCTGCGCGGCAACGGCTATGACGTCCACGTCTACGACCGCCATGACCGTGCGGGCGGATTGCTGACCTATGGTATCCCCGGCTTCAAGCTCGAAAAGCCGGTGGTGATGCGTAGGGTCGATCGCTTGAAAGCAGGGGGCATCGTGTTCCACCACGGCTTTGCGGTCGGCGAGGACGCAACGCTCGACGCGCTGCGCCAGCGCCACGATGCGGTGCTGATCGCCACCGGCGTGTATCGCGCCCGCGCGCTGGATGTGCCGGGCGCGGCGGACAGCGGAACGCTCGCGGCGCTCGATTACCTGACGGCGTCGAATCGCAAGGGGTTCGGCGATGCTGTGCCGGCGTTCGACGACGGCAGCCTCGATGCCGCGGGCAAGCATGTCGTGGTGATCGGCGGCGGCGACACCGCGATGGATTGTGTCCGCACCGCGATCCGTCAGGGTGCGGCGAGCGTGAAGTGCCTCTACCGCCGCGATCGCGGCAACATGCCGGGCTCGCAACGCGAGGTCGGGCACGCCGAGGAAGAGGGCGTCGAGTTCATCTGGCTCTCCGCCCCCGCCGCGTTCGAGGATGGCGGCGTGGTGCGGGCACGGAAAATGCGGCTCGGTCAGCCCGATGCGAGCGGTCGCCGCGCGCCCGAGCCCGATCCTGCGGGCGATTTCACGCTGCAGGCCGATCTCGTCATCAAGGCGCTCGGCTTCGATGCCGAGGATTTGCCGACCTTGTGGGGCGCGCCCGAACTCGGCGTCAGCCGCTGGGGGACGGTACTGGTCGACGGCAAGACGCTGATGACCAGCCTCGACGGCGTGTTCGCGGCGGGCGACATCGTCCGCGGCGCGAGCCTGGTGGTCTGGGCGATCCGCGACGGCCGCGATGTCGCCGCGACGATGCATCGGTGGCTTAAGGCCAAGGCAACGAGCGGAAGGGTGGCCGCGTGAAGGACCAGCGCGACCGGCTCGCCGCCGAGGGGATGTACCGTCCCGACATGGAGTCCGACGCGTGCGGCGTCGGACTCGTCGCAGCGACCGACGGCAAGGCCTCGCGCCGCGTCGTCCAGTGCGCGATCGATGCGCTGAAGGCGGTGTGGCATCGCGGCGCAGTCGATGCCGACGGCAAGACCGGGGATGGCGCGGGAATCCACGTCGACCTGCCGCTCCGCTTCTTCGACGACGCGATCGTCGCGTCTGGGCATAAAGTGCTGCCCAACCGGCTCGCGGTGGGCATGATCTTCCTGCCACGGACCGACCTTGGCGCACAGGAGACGTGCCGCACGATCGTCGAAAGCGCGATCATCGAGGCGGGGTATACGATCTACGGCTGGCGCCAGGTGCCGGTCGACGTGTCCGTCATCGGGCTGAAGGCGCAATCACTGCGCCCCGAGATCGAACAGATCATGATCGCGGGGCCCCCCTTGCCGCAAAGCGGCAAAGAAGAACAGGCGCCCGATGATGTTACCGCTGCCGAGTTCGAGAAGAACCTGTATCTCGTTCGCCGCCGGATCGAAAAGCGCGTGATCGCCGCGCAGATCCAGGGCTTCTACGTCTGTTCGCTGTCATGCCGCTCGATCATCTACAAGGGGCTGTTCCTCGCGGAGAGCCTGTCGGTGTTCTATCCCGATTTGCAGGACCAGCGGTTCGAATCGCGCGTCGCGATCTTTCACCAGCGCTATTCGACCAACACCTTCCCGCAATGGTGGCTCGCGCAGCCATTCCGCTGTCTCGCGCACAATGGCGAGATCAACACGATCCGCGGCAACAAGAACTGGATGCTGAGCCACGAGATCCGGATGGCGAGCCTCGCGTTCGGCGAGCATTCGGAGGACATCAAGCCGGTGATCCCGGCGGGCGCGTCCGACACCGCGGCGCTTGATGCGGTGTTCGAGACGATCTGCCGGTCGGGCCGCGACGCGCCGACCGCCAAGCTGATGCTGGTGCCCGAGGCGTGGCAGAAGCGTGGTGACGTGCCCGACAACCATGCCGCGATGTACAGCTATCTCGCCAGCGTCATGGAGCCGTGGGACGGCCCCGCCGCCCTGGCGATGACCGATGGACGCTGGGCGGTCGGCGCGGTCGATCGCAACGCGCTGCGCCCGTTGCGCTACACCCGGACCAGCGACGGGCTGCTGATCGTCGGGTCCGAAAGCGGGATGGTGGTCGTCCCCGAATCGACCGTGATCGCCAAGGGGCGGCTGGGGCCGGGGCAGATGATCGCGGTCGACCTCGACAGCGGCGAATTCCTCGAGGATCGCGCGGTCAAGGATCGGATCGCCGCCGAACAGGATTACGCCGCGATGATCGGCGAATTCCATACGATGGACGATTTGCCGAGCGTCGAGAACGCGGTCACCCGCTACGATCGCGCCGACCTCGCGCGGCGCCAGGTCGCGGCCGGGCAGACGCTTGAGGATATGGAACTGATCTTGAGCCCCATGGTCGAGGGCGCGAAGGAAGCGATCGGATCGATGGGGGACGACACCCCGCTCGCCGTGATCAGCGACAAGCCTCGCCTGATCAGCCAGTTCTTCCGCCAGAATTTCAGCCAGGTCACCAATCCGCCGATCGATTCATTGCGCGAACGTTATGTGATGAGTCTGCGCACCCGGTTCGGCAATCTCGCCAACATTCTCGATACCGAGGATCAGCGCGATCGCGTGCTCGTGCTCGATTCGCCGGTGCTGACGGGCGCGCATTGGGCGCGGCTCAAGGCGCATTTCGGCGCGACCGCGGCGACGATCGACTGCACCTTCGAAACCGGCGGCGGGCCGGAGACGCTGCGCGCCGCGATCCAGCGCATCCGCAGCCAGGCCGAACAGGCGATCCGCGAGGGCAAGAGCGAATTGTTCCTGACCGACGAGGCGATCGGGCCGGAACGCGTCGGGATCGCGGGGGTGCTCGCCGCGGCGGCGGTCCACACCCACCTCGTCCGTTGCGGCCTGCGCTCCTACGCCAGCATCAACATCCGCACCGCCGAATGCCTCGATACCCATTATTATGCGGTGCTGATCGGGGTCGGCGCGACGACGGTGAACGCCTATCTCGCTGAAGCCGCGATCGCGGACCGTCAGGCGCGCGGGCTGTTCGGAGACCTCAGCCTCGACGAGTGTCTCATGCGCCACCGCACCGCGATCGAGGAGGGCTTGCTCAAGATCATGTCGAAGATGGGGATCGCGGTGATCTCCAGCTATCGCGGCGGGTATAATTTCGAGGCGGTGGGGCTCAGCCGCAGTCTGGTCAACGACCTGTTCCCCGGGATGCCCGCCAAGATCAGCGGCGAGGGTTATGCCTCGCTCCACGTCAACGCGGTCGAGCGCCACGAGGCGGCGTATGACGAGGCCGTCGTCACGCTCCCGATCGGTGGTTTCTACCGCCAGCGTGCGGGCAGCGAAACCCACGCCTATTCGGCGCAGCTGATGCACCTGCTCCAGACCGCGGTCGCGACCGACAGCTATACCAGCTACCTGCAGTTCAGCCGCGGCGTCGCCGATTTGCCACCGGTGTATCTGCGTGACCTGCTCCAGTTCAATTTTCCCGCCGATGGCGTCCCGGTTGATCAGGTCGAGGCGATCACCGAAATCCGCAAGCGCTTCGTCACGCCCGGCATGAGCCTGGGTGCGCTGTCGCCCGAGGCGCACGAAACGCTGGCGATCGCGATGAACCGGATCGGGGCGAAGGCGGTGTCGGGGGAGGGCGGCGAGGACCGCGCGCGGTACCAACCTTACGCCAACGGCGACAACGCCAATTCGACGATCAAGCAGATCGCGTCCGGGCGGTTTGGCGTGACCGCGGAATATCTCAACGCCTGCGACGAGATCGAGATCAAGGTCGCACAAGGTGCCAAGCCCGGCGAGGGCGGGCAGCTGCCCGGCTTCAAGGTCACCGAATTCATCGCCAAGCTGCGTCACGCCACGCCCGGCGTCACGCTGATCAGCCCTCCGCCGCACCACGATATCTACTCGATTGAGGATCTGGCGCAGCTGATCTACGACCTGAAGCAGATCAACCCGCGCGCGCGGGTCTGCGTGAAGCTGGTCAGTTCGGCGGGGATCGGCACCGTTGCGGCGGGTGTCGCCAAGGCGCACGCCGACGTCATCCTCGTCGCGGGCCACGTCGGCGGCACCGGCGCGTCGCCGCTCACCAGCATCAAATATGCGGGTACGCCGTGGGAAATGGGGCTCAGCGAGGTCAACCAGGTGCTGACCCTTAACGGGCTGCGCGGGCGGGTGCGGTTGCGCACCGATGGCGGCTTGAAGACCGGGCGCGACATCGTCGTCGCCGCGATCCTGGGCGCGGAGGAATTCGGGATCGGCACGCTCAGCCTGGTGGCGATGGGCTGCATCATGGTGCGCCAATGTCATTCGAACACCTGCCCGGTCGGGGTCTGCACCCAGGATGAAAAGCTGCGCGCGAAATTCGTCGGCACGCCCGAAAAGGTCATCAATCTGATGACCTTCATCGCCGAGGAGGTGCGCGATATCCTCGCGCGGCTCGGCGTGCGCAGCCTCGACGACATCATCGGGCGCACCGAATTGCTGCGTCAGGTCAGCCGCGGGGCCGAGCATCTCGACGATCTTGATCTCAACCCGATTCTCGCCAAGGTCGACGCGACTGACGCCGAGCGGCGCTTTTCGCTCAGCACCTTCCGCAACGAGGTGCCCGACAGCCTCGATGCGCAGATCATCAAGGATGCCGCCGCGGTCTTCAGCCGGGGCGAGAAGATGCAGCTGACCTATTCGGTCAGGAACACCCACCGCGCGGTCGGCACCCGGCTGTCGAGCGAGATCACGCGGACATTCGGGATGAGCAAACTCGCCGACGGCCACGTCACGATCCGGCTGCGCGGGTCTGCGGGGCAGAGCCTCGGCGCCTTCCTGTGCAAGGGCATCACGCTCGAAGTGTTCGGCGACGCCAACGACTATGTCGGCAAGGGGTTGTCCGGGGGCATGATCATCGTCCGCCCCGCGGTGTCCTCGCCGCTGGCGAGCCAGGATAATACCATCATCGGCAACACCGTCCTCTACGGCGCGACCTCGGGCACATTGCTCGCGGCGGGGCAGGCGGGCGAGCGCTTCGCGGTGCGCAATTCCGGCGCGACCGTCGTCGTTGAAGGCTGCGGCGCGAACGGCTGCGAATATATGACCGGGGGTGTCGCGGTGTTGCTCGGCGCGGTGGGCCAGAATTTCGGCGCGGGGATGACTGGTGGAATGGCGTTCGTCTACGATCCCGACGACCTGTTCGGCACCCGCGCCAACCCCGACAGCATCGTGTGGCAACGCGTCGCAACGCCGCATTGGGAGGGGGTTCTCCACGATCTTGTCGCGCGGCATGCCGATGCCACCGACAGCACATGGTCGCGCGGGCTGATCGAGGATTGGCCGCGGATGATCGGCGATTTCTGGCAGGTCGTGCCCAAGGAAATGCTCACCCGCTTGCCTTACCCGCTCGACGAGGAGCTCGAGGCCCAGGCCGCCGAATGACATCGCGAGACACTGGCGACCAGGCCGGTTCTGGTGTAAAGTGCGCAACTTAGCCTCGATTCCCGAAGGACCCGAGTCATGCGTATCGTGCCACCAGCAAGCCTTGCCGCCCTCCTCGTCGTCACCGCGCTGCCCGCCGCTGCGGTCGCCGCTCCGCCCGAGGCGGATCGCGCCGCACAAGCTGCCGCCGCGCTTCAGAACCCGCTCGTTCAGGACGGCGTCGCGCAGACGCTGACGACGCTCGCCGGAATCATTCTCGACACGCGCGTCGGCCCGATCGCGGCGCTCGCCGATCCCGCGGCGGGCGTCCGTCCCGGCGATACGCTGCGCGATGTCGCGCATCGTGACGATCCGCAGTTCGAACGCCATCTCTACGAGAAAACCCGCCGCTCGGTCGCCACGGTTGGTGTGGTTGCAGGTGGGGTGACGCAGCAGGTCGCCGAGATCGACCGCACCGCCGATCGGCTCAAGATCGCGCTGGCGCCGTTGATGGCCGCGTTGGCACCGCATCGCGACGCGGAGCCCGCCGCCGATTATTGAGCAACGTGCGGGTTGACCCGCTCGCGGTGATTGACGACGGGCAGTTCTTTCGCCGTTCGGAGCTCCGTATGCGTTTGCGTTATCCTCGGATCGAACCCCTCGACGACGACGAGTTGAACGACGAACAGCGCGAGGTGCTGAAACCGTTCGGCGATCGCGTGCTCAACATCTTCCGCACGCTGGCGCACGCGCCCAAGGCGCTGAAGCGATTCAACGTCTGGGGCGGCTACATATTGTCGGATCGCAATGCGCTCACCCCCCGCGAGCGCGAGATCGCGATCCTGCGCACCGGCTGGCTGTGCGGCGCGGGGTATGAATGGACCCAGCACGTCACCCTCGCCAAGGAGGCCGGGCTCAGCGACGGCGAAATCTGGGCGATCGGGCGCGGGCCGAAGGCGCCGGGGTGGAGTTCGCTCGATGCCGCGATCCTGACCGCCGCGGACGAACTGGTAAAGGATCATTTCATCACCGACGCGACCTGGGCCGCGCTCGCGCCGCTGGGGCACAAGGCGCGGATGGACGTGGTCTTCACGGTCGGCCAGTACACCCAGGTCTCGATGTTCCTCAACACCTTCGGGGTCCAGCTCGACCTTGGCCAGACGCTCGACCCCGCATTTCCCAAACGTCCACCGAAAGCGCCCGAGTTGCGATGATCGGGCGCTTCGGCGCTTGCCGCGGCTTGTGGCCCGCCGCTACAGCCTGACACCATGTGGCAGCTTTACCAATTCCCCTTGTGTCCCTTCAGCCGCAAGGTGCGCCTGCTGCTCGGTGAGAAGGGCGTCGGCTACGAACTGGTCCGTGAATCGCCGTGGGATCGTCGTGACGAATTCGTCGACATGAACCCCGCGGGGGCGACCCCGGTGATGGTCGATTCGGCGCGCGGCGGCGCGCCGTTGATCGATTCGATGGCGATCTGCGAATATTTCGAAGAGACGGTCGACAAGTCGGCAATGATCAACGGCACCGCCATCAACCGCGCCGAGATTCGGCGGCTGGTCGCGTGGTTCGACACGCATTTCTATCGCGACGTCACCAGCCTGCTGCTCCACGAGCGCGTCGTGAAGCGGATCGCGCACCGCGCCGCGCCCGATGCCAAGGGGCTGCGTGAGGCGATGAAGGCGGCGGTCAGCCACCTCGATTATACCGATTATCTGCTCGATCACCGCAACTGGCTGGGCGGCGCGACGATGAGCCTCGCCGACCTCGCCGCTGCGGCGCAGATATCGGTCGCGGACTATCTCGGCGGGATCGACTGGAAAAGCCACCAGCAGACCGCACGCTGGTATGGCGGTCTCAAGAGTCGTCCGAGCTTCCGGCCATTGCTCTCCGAACGGATGGAACTCGTCGGCCCACCGCCGGTGCATTACGACAATGTCGATTTCTGATCGGGCGCCCGGGATCGCTTACCGGGATGTTCGATGAGCAACCCGATAGTCTCGCGCCGAGGCAACCACCCGACGGACCATACGTTGTTGCGGGATGAAAACGATTCCGATCGTCGCCGGGCTGCTACTGCTCACCGCGTGCAACAAGCACGACGCCGTAGCTGACAACGACCAAACCGCGACCGCGGCGTTCGTGCCGCCCAAAACCCAGGCGCCCGCGCCGCTGCCAGGGCAGGCGCATCAGGTGCCGCTCGCCGCCTATATCGGCAAATATCCGACCGACACGGTCGGTGGGGTCACGTTCTTCGACCGCACCGAGGTCGCCAATGCACTCATCGCAGCGGTCGGCGACGACAAATTGCGGCGGATGATCACCGCGCGCGACGGGGTGACAGTCCCGATCTTCGCGTATCAGAACAAGATCGCGGCGCACGGGTGCGAGCCGCACAATTGCAGCGCGCACAGTTGGACGTTCGTGATGAACCCGGACGCGAGCGGGGCGGTCGCGTGTTTCCACGATGAGGCGGCGATGGGCGATACTAGCCGATGGGTGGCCAATGACGAGCCGGTGACCCGTCCCGGCGATTGTCCGCAAGCCTGACATAGTGGATGATTGCGGTGGTGCGGCGGCGATCGGGTCGGTGCGGGCGCTGCCCCCGCCTGAGGTCCCCGTGGGAGGTGCTTAGCCTCGTACGACGGCGGCCTCTCAGGCGAAAAGTGCGTTGCCGTGGCGTGCCAGGACGAGCGCGGTGGTGGCGAACGACGCCATGCTCAGCAAGACGCTGCGGATCAGCGGGGAAGCCGCCGCGCGGCGGCCGAACCCGGTCATGCGATCGGCATCACGGGGACCGCGGCACCGACGAACAGCGCGGCGAAGAAGACGGC
The DNA here is from genome assembly GCF_006438955.1 of Sphingomonas oligophenolica. Taxonomy (GTDB): domain Bacteria; phylum Pseudomonadota; class Alphaproteobacteria; order Sphingomonadales; family Sphingomonadaceae; genus Sphingomonas; species Sphingomonas oligophenolica_A. The sequence continues at coordinate 60,783 of NZ_RCZK01000003.1, forward strand.
GCCGACAAACGAAACGGCAACGCGCTGGACGGTATCGATACGAGCGAACATGGATAAACTCCCTGGTGTCTGTCCGACCGGACGATCCGGCGGAACATCGGGAGCTTTGCATCGCGCGTGCCAGTTTCGGTAAGACATTGAAATGATATGGGAGGACCCGAATCGCCCGACCCTTATGGCGCATTGCGCCATCCGGCAGCGGTGCAAAACACCACTATCAGGCGGCGCTTACCTGGTCGCGGCCATTGGCCTTTGCGGTATAGAGGAGCCGATCGGCGCGGTCTAAAGCGGCTTCCGCCTCCTCGCCCTCGCGTACCGCGGTAACCCCGATCGACACGGTGATCTGTCCGAGCGGATGGTCAGTCTCGCGGTTGCGAAAGCGCTTGCCTGCGATCCCGGCACAGGCGGCTTGCAGCTTGGCGGTCGCGGAGATCAGGTCGGTTGCGGTCAACAGGATCGCAAATTCCTCGCCGCCGTGACGGACAACCAGATCGCCAGCGCACAGTTCGACCAGCGCGCGGCCGATCGCGCTGAGCACGCGATCGCCCACCGAATGCCCGTATTCGTCGTTGACACGCTTGAATCGGTCGATGTCGCACAGCGCTAGACAATAGGGGCCGGTCGCCAGATCGCGGGCCTGAAACGCCTCTTCGAACGCGCGGCGATTGGGCAGTCCGGTCAGGGCGTCGCGGCGCGCGCTGTCGTTCGCCTCGGCCAATTCGGAGCGCAGCGCCTCGGCCTCGCTGGTCGCCTGCGCCAATCGCGACTCGGCATCGCGGACGCGGCCGAGCATCGTGCCGGTGATACGGGCGATGTCGACGAGTCCGGCGGCACCCGGCGCGCGCTCGATCGCCGCCGCGCTCTGCTCGAGATCGCGTCCGAACCCGCGGGTTTCATCCCGAAGCGCGCGCATGATCGAAGCGAACCCGTCGACCTGGGCTTTGGTTTCGGCCACGAGTTGGTGTGCCCGATCTTCGGGATCGGCCGTCGTGCCGACCGCCACGGTGCAGCCGAATTCTTCGACGTCCTTGCTCTGCAGCCGGACGCCGCCATCGGTGAGCCGCGCCACCGCCCGCGCCACCTCGCTACCGGGGTTGCCCAGCACATGGTGAGCGAACGCGTAGTTGACGGGATCGACGCTCAGGCTCTGGTCGGCCAGAAACGCGCCGATCCTGTCGTACAGATCGTCGCCTTTCCGTTTTTGCCGTGTTGCCGCTGACCCGAACATGGCCATCCCCGAAATGAGTACGGGGGGTTTAGCGCCGAATCGTTAGGATCGGGTTGCCGGTTCCTAGCCGCCGTGCAAATTCTTGACCGCGGCGAGCGTCAGCTCGACATGGTGATCGGCATTGAGGTCGTCATGGACATATTTGATCCGCCCGTCCTGACCGATGACGTAGCTGGTCCGCCGGGTCGCGTTGTTGCCGTTGACGACATGATGGAGGTCGACATCATATCCGGCGACGACCTTCGGTCCGGCGCTGGCCACCGCGAATTTGCCCGCGCATTTTTCCTGGCTGAACCGCTGGAGCGTCGGGATATCGTCCGCGGACATGCCGATGACGGTCGCGCCAGCCGCCTTGAACTGATCAATCGCCTCGGCGAAGGCATGCGCTTCGGCGTTGCAGCCGCCGGTGAACGCCGCGGGGAAGAAATAGAGCACGACCGGGCCTTTCTTGAGCTGGTCGGCGAGATGCACCGTGAACACCTTGCCCGCGATCGCGCCGCGGGTGGTGAAATCGGGTGCCTTGGCGCCGGGAGCGAGCGCGGCGGCGGCGGGGGCGGCGGCCAGTGCGATGGCGGCGAGGGCGGGGACGAAACGCATGCTGGTCTCCTGAAAGCTAATCGACGCCGACTCCTAGCCTGGATCGCGTCGGCGCGATAGGCAGGCCCATGCCCGTCACCCAAGCCGATATCGACCTCGCCCACCGTCTCGCCGACGCCGCCGGCACTGCGATCCGCCCCTATTTCCGCAGCGCCCACGGTGTGGAACTGAAGGCGGATCATTCCCCCGTCACCCGCGCCGATCGCGAAGCGGAGGCGGTGATGCGCAAGCTGATCGAAGCGGAACGATCGGGCGACGGCATCGTCGGGGAGGAATATGGTATCAAGGACGGGGTGACGGCGCGCCAATGGGTGCTCGACCCAATCGATGGGACGCGCAGCTTTACCGTCGGGCGCGCGATCTTCGGCACCCTGATCGCGCTGGTCGAGGATGGCTGGCCGGTGCTGGGCGTCATCGACCAGCCGATCCAGCGCGAACGCTGGGTCGGTATCGCGGGGCGTCCTACCACATTTAATGGCGCCCCCATCCGTACGCGCGCGTGTCCCGCGGTGGCGGGCGCGATCCTTGCGACGACCAGCCCGCACCTGTTCGCCGATGACGACGTCCCGCATTATCTCGGACTCGTCGCCGCCGTCTCGGGTGGCCATGCGCGGCAGGGACCGGTGTATGGCGGCGACTGTTATAATTACGGGCTGCTCGCGTCGGGCCACCTCGACATCGTCTGCGAAAGCGGGCTCCAGTTGTACGACTATGCCGCGCTCGTTCCCGTGGTCGAGGGTGCAGGGGGGCGGATGTGCGACTGGAACGGTGACCCCCTGACCGCCACCAGCGCGGGGCACGTTCTGGCGATCGGCGACCCCGCGCGCACCGATGACGTGCTAGAGGCGCTGCACGGGACTACCGAGATTCACGACCGTTAGAGCGCGATGACTTCACATAAACCCGTTCGTGCAGAGCTTGTCGAAGCATGGTGAGTCTCACGGCCCTTCGACAAGCTCAGGGCGAACGGTTCAGATCTGATCGATCTAATGTCATCGCGCTCTAAGCCGGGGTCGCGTCAGAAAATCCCTAGAAATTTCTTTCGCTGCCCCTTCTTCTCCGAAGCCGACTTCTTGCCATTCTCCTCCTTCGCGGTCGTGCCCTTGCCGACATCGTCGCGCGGCTTGCCCTTCGTCGTGCGTTGCGCCTTGGCGGTGGCGCCCGCCAGCACTGGCCCACACGCCGCCGACTTCGCGTCCCCGACATCGACGAACGCCAGGATGCCCGCTAGCGGGGTCGCGACGATCGCGAGGCCCAGCCCGACGCCGGCGCGGGCGAGCAACTGATCGCTGACCACATCGATAGCTGGATGCGCGAAACTGCCGCCGAGCCCGACCGGCGACTGGCCTGAAAACAGGCTGAACTTCTTGCCGTCGGCGCGGAACGCCATGTCGACGCCTTCGGTCTTGAAGCTGAATCCGCCGCGTCCGACTATGACGTTCTTGGTCGTATCGATCAGGATCGGGTCGGCGGCTGCGACGCCGTTCCGCACGGTAAACCCGACTAGGCCACAATTGATCTGCACCGGCTCCTTCAGTTTATGCTCGAACATCTTCTGGACGAACGTGCCGACGTCGAGTTCGGCCAGCTGGACGTTGCGGGTCCAGAAAGAACCTGCGGGCATCGTGAACGCGATCCGTCCACTCGAACTGGCGAGCGAATCGTGGAGTGTGTTGCCGACGCCGTCGAGCTTGATCCGTCCCTTGATGGTGCCGGTGGTTCCCGAATCGGCGACCCCGAACCCTGCGAGCAGCCGCCCCATCGGGGTCTGCGCGAGGCGGATATCATAGCTCGCATGTGTCGGGCTTCGCCGTGCGTCGAGGATGATGTCCGACGCGACGTTGCCGCGCGCCATCGCGAACGTGAAGGGCGACAGCTTGAGCAGCGCGTTGTCGAGCGTGACCGTGACGTCGACGTTCGAGATCGGCACTTTCTTCGATGCGACCGTGCCGATCGTCCAATGCGCGTCGGCGTCGAACCGCTTCATCGATTCGATCCCGAGCTGCGCGTCGGGCAGGAGGCGCGCCGAACCAGCCCCCGTCGCCGCCGCGGCTGCCTGCACCCCCTGCGCCGCGACAATGTCGGGGTTATAGCCGATGAAGGGTGCAGCATCGACGATGTCGAGGCGCTTCGTCGTCAGCGTCGCGTCGATATGCGGACGCGGCAATATATTCTGGATCGTGAACTTGCCCGACAGGTCGCTGTCGCCGAACACCCCCGCCATCCGGGTGAAGGCATAATCGTTGCCCGATTTCACCAGCTGGGCATGGAGGCGATAATCGCGCGTGCGTGGGATCGGGACGCCGATGATCCACAGCAGTTCAGACAAATCGCGTCCGCGTGCCTTCACCTGGAGCGGCACCTCCTCGATATCGGCGAGGCTGGGGAGCGTCCCGGTAATATCGATGACGTTATTCGCGGCGTGCGCGGTCATCGTCAGTTCGTTCTTGCCGCGTGCGGCGGTCTGATTCGGGGAAAGCAGCGCACCGGACAGCGTGAACGGCGTGGCGCGCGCGCGGCCCGTGCCGGTGAAGGTAACCTTGTCGCCGATCGACGCGCCCGCCGACATCACCGTCGCGAACTTGAGGTCGGCGAGCAACTGCAACTGCGGATCGCGATAGCGCAGCGTCGTCCCCGCCAGCGTCGCACGATCAATGATGGGCAATGCGAACGGTTTCCCCTTCTGGTCGCTGAAGGTCCACGTGTTGCGATCGTGCGCGCCGTTCCATTCGAGGTCGACCGCGCCGTCGGTCAGATCGAGGAAGCGAAAATGCCGCCGCCCGAACAACAGCGACAGCGGCGCAATCCGCGAATCGATTCGCCTCGCCGCGAACAGATCGGGTTTGGTCGCCCAGTCCGGGTTCGACACGGTCAGTCCCTCGGCGAGGAACTTGATGTCGAACGGCGCGAAATAGAGCTGGAAGTCGCCGCGCACCGTGACCGTCCGGTGCGTCATCTTGCCCGCGATGCGCTCGAACGGGTGTTTGAGGAACCGCCCCTTGGTGATGAACAGGATCAGCCAGGCGAGGAAGACGGTCCCGATGACGCCGACGATGATATTGCGGACGCGATGGCGACGCGGAGCGCGCCTCTCGACCGGTGTACCGGCAGGCTCGGCAGGCTCGGCAGGCTCGGCAGGCGGTTCGTCGATCGTTACGCCATCAACATCATTCATCGACGGTAAGCGCGCGACGACGACGCCAGTTCCCGCGCGGTACGGGCAGCGGTTGATTTATCCGGGGCGGGGGGCTATGCGCCCCGCTCCCTTGCGACGAGTGGAAGAACGACCCGGCCAGTGTGGGCTGCCGCGGAAGTTCGTTTCGTTGTTATTTTTGGAGATGAAAATGCCCAAGCTCAAGACGAAGAGCGGCGTCAAGAAGCGCTTCAAGCTGACCGCGACCGGTCTGTTGAAGCACGGCGTCGCCGGCAAGCGCCACCGCCTGTTGCACCACAACGGCAAGTACATCCGCCAGAATCGCGGCACCAAGGTGCTGTCGAAGGCCGACACCGCAGCGGTGAAGGCCTGGGCCCCCTACGGTCTCGGCTGAGCGGAAAGGAATTAAAGAATGGCACGCGTCAAACGGGGTGTAACCACCCGCGCCAAGCATAAGCGGATCCTTGAACAGGCGAAGGGCTATTACGGCCGTCGCAAGAACACGATCCGCATCGCCCGCCAGGCCGTCGAAAAGGCCGGGCAATACGCCTATCGCGATCGCAAGGTGAAGAAGCGCACGTTCCGTGGGCTCTGGATCCAGCGCATCAACGCCGGCGTCCGCGCCGAGGGGCTGACCTATTCGCAGTTCATGCACGGGCTGAAGCTCGCGGGCGTCGAACTCGACCGCAAGGTCCTGGCCGACATCGCGATGCACGAAGGCGCCGCGTTTAGCGCGATCATCGCGCAGGCGAAGGCGGCTCTGCCCCAGGCCGCGTAAAGCACGCCTGTTGCGAGACGGATAAAGGGGCGTCGGTGGTCTAGGCCACCGGCGCCCTTTTCGTTATCGGCTCAATTGAGACGCGAGGAAACCAATGGACGATCCGAAATTAGTCGCCCTCAGCGAAATTGAGCAATGCGACACTCCCGCACGGCTCGAAGAAATTCGGGTGCAGACCCTTGGCAAATCGGGATCGATCACCGCTCTCACGAAGACGCTCGGTTCAATGACTGACGAAGAGCGTAGAGCGCAGGGTCCGATTATCCACGCTATTAAACAGACGATCTCCGACGCGATCGGCACGCGCAAGGTGGCGCTGGAGGATGCGGCGCTCGACGCACGGCTGGCGACCGAAACGCTCGACATGACGCTGCCTGCCGACGTTCCCGCCGGCGGCACGATCCATCCGGTCAGCCAGGTGATGGACGAACTCGCCGAGATCTTCGCCGATCTGGGCTTCGCGGTGGCGACGGGGCCGGAGATCGAGGACGACTGGCACAATTTCACCGCGCTCAACATCCCCGAAAGCCATCCCGCGCGGGCGATGCATGATACATTCTACTTTCCCGCGCCCGATGGGGCTGCGCGCAAGATGCTGCTGCGCACCCATACCAGCCCCGTCCAGATTCGCACGATGCTCAACCAGAAACCCCCGATCCGGATCATCGCGCCGGGCCGCACCTATCGCAGCGACAGCGATGCGACCCACACCCCGATGTTCCACCAGGTCGAAGGGCTGGTGATCGACAAGGGGATCACGCTCGGCCATCTCAAATGGACGCTCGAAACGTTCCTCAAGGCGTTCTTCGAGCGCGACGATATCGTCCTGCGGCTGCGCCCCAGCTATTTCCCGTTCACCGAACCCAGCGCCGAGGTCGACGTCGGCTTCACGATGGAAAAGGGCAAGCGCGTCATCGGCGGTAGTGACGGCTGGATGGAGGTGCTCGGGTCGGGCATGGTCCACCCCAAGGTCATCGCCGCCTGCGGCCTCGATCCCGAGGAATGGCAGGGCTTCGCGTTCGGTTGCGGGATCGATCGGCTCGCGATGCTCAAATACGGGATGGACGACCTGCGCCCATTCTTCGACGGCGATATCCGCTGGCTCAAACATTACGGTTTTTCAGGCCTCGACGTGCCCACGCTGTCGGGGGGAGTCGGCGCATGAAGTTCACGCTGGGCTGGCTCAAGGAGCATCTCGACACCACCGCATCGCTCGAGCACGTCGTCGAGACGCTGACGCGTATCGGGCTCGAAGTCGAAGGCGTCGAGGACGCGGGCGCGACGCTCGCGGCGTTCCGCGTCGCCAGGGTGCTGACCGCGGCTCCGCATCCGCAGGCCGACAAGCTGCAGGTGCTCACCGTCGATGCCGGAGATGGCCCGCTCCAGGTCGTGTGCGGCGCGCCCAACGCGCGCGCCGGGCTGGTTGGCGTGTTTGGGGCGCCCGGCGCGGTGGTGCCGTCGAACGCCATGGTGCTCAAGGTCGCAAGCATCCGCGGGGTCGAATCGAACGGGATGATGTGCTCGACCCGCGAGCTCGAGCTCGGCGACGATCATGACGGGATCATCGAACTGCCCGCCGATGCCCCGGTCGGGACGCCCTATCCCGACTATGCGGGGCTCAACGATCCGGTGTTCGACGTCGCGATCACCCCCAACCGACAGGATTGCATGGGGGTGCGCGGGATCGCGCGCGATCTCGCCGCGGCGGGTCTGGGGACGCTCAAGCCGCTCGCCGGGATCTATCGCCAGGACAACCTCGATCCCGTCGCGGGCGAGGGCCCCGGCCCCGATGTCCGCACCGACGACGCCGACGGCTGCCCCGCGTTCTTCGCACAGGGCGTCGCGGGGGTGACCAATGGCGCATCGCCGCCGTGGATGGCGCGCTACCTCACCGCGATCGGGCAGAAGCCGATTTCGGTGCTGGTCGACATCACCAATTTTCTGTCGGTCGATCTGGGTCGCCCGTTGCATGTCTACGACCGCGCCACGCTCCGCGGCGGGCTCGTGGCGCGCAAAGCGACCGCGGGCGAAACCGTCGTCGCGCTCAACGGCAAGACCTACACGCTCGACGCGACGATGACCGTGATCGCCGACGACGTCGCGGTCCATGACATCGGCGGGATCATGGGCGGCGAGGAATCGGGCGTGTCGGCGGACACCACCGACATCGTGATCGAATGCGCCTATTTCGACCCCGATCATATCGCGCGCACCGGGCAGAAACTCCAACTGACCAGCGACGCGCGCCAGCGGTTCGAACGCGGGGTCGACCCCGCCTTCCTCGACGAAGGTCTGTCGATCGCGACGCGGCTGGTGCTCGATCACTGCGGCGGCACGGCTAGTGGTGTCACCCGCGCCGGCAACCCACCGCTTGGACGACGCGCCTACGCCTATGGCATCGACAAGGCCGAGACGCTCGGTGGCCTCGCCGTGCCCGCCGACCGCCAGCGCGCGATCTTCGAATCGCTCGGGTTCGGCGTCGACGCGGTGTGGAACGTCACGCCCCCGACGTGGCGGCGCGACATTGACGGTCCTGCCGACCTCGTCGAGGAAGTCATCCGGATCGAAGGCATCGACAAGGTCGCCAGTGTACCGCTTCCGCGCGTCCCCGGCGTCGCACGCCCGACCGCAACGCCGGAACAGAAGCTCGAACGCCGCGTCCGCCGCGCCGCCGCGGCGCGGGGACTCGACGAGGCGGTGACGTGGAGCTTCGTGTCGGAGGCGCAGGCCGCGCCGTTCGGGGGGGGCACATGGACGCTCGCCAACCCGATCAGCGAAGACCTCAAGGTCATGCGCCCCTCGATGCTGCCGGGCCTCCTGAGCGCGGCGCAGCGTAATCTCGCGTCGCATGCCGACAGCGTGCGGCTGTTCGAGATCGGCCGCCGCTACCTGCCCGGCCGGGACGGCGCCTCGCACGAGCGCGCGACCGTCGGGATCGTCCTCACTGGCGATCGCCGCCCGCGCGGTTGGCGCGAGGGCCGCGGCGTGGCGTTCGACGCCTATGATGCCAAGGCGGAAGCGATCGCGCTGCTCGGCGTCGCGGGCGCGCCGGTCGACAACCTCCAGGTGATGGGGCCGGAATCGAACGGTGCAGCTGACGGCGCGGGCGAGGCGTGGCACCCCGGCCAATCGGGAACGCTGCGGCTTGGGCCGAAAACCGTGCTCGCCGCTTTCGGGATGCTCCACCCGCGGGTGCGCAAGGCGTTCGATCTCGACCTGCCCGTCGCTGCGGTCGAATTGTATCTCGACGCAATTCCGGCGAAGCGCGCGAACGGCTTCATGCGCCCCGCCTATGCCCCGCCCGCGCTGCAATCGGTGACCCGCGATTTCGCGTTCCTCGTCCCCGCCGATCTCGCCGCCGACGCACTCGTCCGCGCGGTGCGCGGTGCCGACAAGAAGGCGATCGTCGCGGCGCGGGTGTTCGACGTGTTCACCGGGCAAGGCGTCGAGGACGGCATGAAATCGGTCGCGATCGAGGTGGTGCTCCAGCCCGGCGACAAGAGCTTCACCGACGAGGAGCTCAAGGCGATCCGCGCCGCGATCGTCGCCGCGGCGGAAAAACAGGGCGCGACGCTGCGTGGGTGATCTGATCCACATCGCCACCGACCAGCTATCTGCCGCGATCAATCCGCTGGGTGCCGAACTGTGGAGCCTGCGTGACGCGGCGGGACGCGAGTTGATGACCGATGCGGACCCCGCATATTGGACCGGGCACGCGCCGATCCTGTTCCCCGTCGTCGGCCGCCCCTATCGCGAGGAGATTCGGGCCGACTGCCAGGCCTATCCGATGGCGCAGCATGGCTTCGCGCGGACATCGCTGTTTGAGTTGATCGAACACTCGGCGACCCGTGCGGTGTTCGCGCTCGCCGACAGCGACGAGACGCGGCGGCATTATCCCTTCGCGTTCCGTCTCGAAATCGCCTTCGCGATTCAAGCCGCGACGCTGTCGGTCGACGTGCGCGTCATCAATCCCGGCGACGTCGCGCTACCCGCGAGCTTCGGCTTCCACCCCGCCTTCGCCTGGCCACTGCCCTATGGCCACGACAAGCTCGATCACCGCATCGTCTTTGCCGCCGACGAACCCGATCGGCTGTGCGAGATCGCGAAGGATGGCACGATCGCCGCCGAAACCCGGGCCTCGCCGCTCGACGGGCGGACGCTGCAGCTGCGCGACGACCTCTTCACGAACGATGCGCTGGTCTGGAACGACATCCGTTCGGACCACGTCGTCTACGGCGCGGGCGACGGCCCCAGCCTGCGCGTCGATTTCCCCGACACCCCCAAGCTCGGCATCTGGACCAAGCCCGGCGCGCACTACATCTGCGTCGAGCCGTGGCACGGCATCGCCGATCCCGAAGGCTTCACCGGCGACATTCGCGACAAGCCCGGTATCTTCACAGTCGCGCCCGGCGACGAAGAGCGGATCGCGCTTCGGGTGACGCTGGTCGCCTGAACGATCGGCAACCGGCTCCCAGTCCCTGTCCTACATCGATCATTTCTGCCAGTGAGGGCGATATGAACGCCATCTCTCGCACCGCCGTCCGTCAGGCCATCCCAACATCATGAACCGCCCCCGCGCAAAACAGCGATTCCGTGTAAACTTCGTCCACTTCACCTGTGGCGCAGCCCTGCGGGATCGGTGCCGATGACCTCGCCGCGCCGCACCTTCGCGATCATTTCGCACCCCGATGCCGGCAAGACGACGCTGACCGAAAAGCTGCTCGTCGCGGGCGGCGCGATCCACCTTGCGGGCGAGGTCAAGGCGCGCGGGCAGAACCGGCGCGCGCGCTCGGACTGGATGAAGATCGAGCAGCAGCGCGGGATCTCGGTCACCTCCAGCGTCATGACGTTCGAGCGTGACGGGATCACCTTCAACCTGCTCGACACCCCCGGGCACGAGGATTTCTCGGAAGATACCTATCGCACCCTGACCGCGGTCGATTCGGCGGTGATGGTGATCGACGCCGCCAAGGGCATCGAGCCGCAGACCCGCAAGTTGTTCGAGGTGTGCCGCCTTCGCTCGGTCCCGATCATCACCTTCGTCAACAAGGTCGATCGCGAGGGGCGACCGGTGTTCGAGCTGCTCGACGAGATCGCCGACATGCTCGCGCTCGATGTGTGTCCGATGAGCTGGCCGATCGGGATGGGCGGCGAGTTCGAAGGCGTGATGGAACTCGCCACCGGCAAGGTCAGCCGCCCCGAGGGCGACAGCCGGACGTTTCAGGGCAAGATCGACACCGGCGTCACCCTGTCGGACAAGATCACCGAGGAGATCGAGCTCGCCGGGATCGGCTATCCCACGTTCGATGCGGAGGCGTACCGCAACGGCGATCTGACCCCGGTGTATTTCGGCTCCGCGCTCAAGGATTTCGGGGTCACCGACCTGATCGATGCGCTCGCCGACTACGCCCCGCCGCCGCGCCCGCAGCCCGCCGAGCCTGCGCCGGTGTCGCCCGACGAGCCCGACGTCACCGGGTTCATCTTCAAGGTTCAGGCGAACATGGACCCCAACCACCGTGACCGGATCGCGTTCATGCGATTGTGTTCAGGGACGTTCAAACGCGGCATGAAGCTGACGCCTTCGGGCAGCGGCAAGCCGATCGCGGTGCATTCGCCGATCCTGTTCTTCGCGCAGAACCGCGAGATCGCGGACGAGGCGTTTCCGGGCGACATCATCGGTATCCCCAACCACGGCACGCTGCGCGTCGGCGACACGCTGGCGGAGAAGCCGGGGGTCCGCTTCACGGGCCTGCCCAATTTCGCGCCCGAAATCCTGCGCCGCGTGATCCTCAAGGATCCGACCAAGACCAAGCAATTGCGTAAAGCGCTCGACGATATGGCTGAAGAGGGGGTGACCCAGGTTTTCTACCCCGAGATCGGCAGCAACTGGATCATCGGCGTCGTCGGGCAATTGCAGCTCGAGGTGCTGCTCAGCCGCCTCGACGCCGAATACAAGGTTGCCGCGGGGCTCGAACATGCGCCGTTCGACACCGCGCGCTGGGTCAGCGCGGACGAGGCTGCCGACCTCAAGGCGTTCACCGACATCAACCGAGCGGCGATGGCGAAGGACCGCGACGGCAACCCGGTGTTCCTCGCCAAGACCGCGTGGGAGGTCGGCTATGTCGCCGACCGTTATCCCAAGGTGAAATTCGCGGCGACGCGCGAACGCTAGACCCCCGGCTGGACCTCGACCCAATCGCGACGGAGCGGCTTGATCGCCAGCGTCATGAGGACGAACGCGATGAGGTAGAACCCCGCGAGGGCGACCGCGGCGTAGCGGAGCGAATCGGCGCCGAACCGCAGCGCCATCGCGTCCGACAGCCCGCCCATCACCCACGATCCCAGCCCCAGCCCGATGAGGTTGTTGATGAGCAGGAAGCTGGCCGAGGCGGTGGCGCGCATATGCGGCGGCACCAGGTTCTGCACCGCGGTCGTCACCGGCCCCAGCCACAGGATGTTGAGCGCGTTAGGGATCAGGAACAGGAGCCAGGCGACGGTGGGCGACCGCGACAGGAACGCCGCCATGAACAGCGGCGCGGTAATGAGCCAGGCGATCGCGGGCAGCTTCGCGTAGGCCCCCCGGTCGTTCGGCCCCATCCGGTCGGCGAGGAACCCGCCGAGGAATACCCCCGCGCATCCGCCGACCAGCAACAGCGACCCGAAATAATAGGAGGTATCGGCGAGGCTGAGCCCGAACGATCGGATCAGCAGCGACGGGGTCCAAAAGGCGAAGCCGTACCCGGCCAGGCTCGACATCGAGGCCGCGAACCCCATCAGCCAGAAACTGGGCTTTTTGGCGAGGATCGCGAATACCGCGGATACCGGCGCGCGCGTCGCGGGGGCGATGACCTTGGGCGGTTCCTTGACAACCAGGCGAAAGATCGGCGCGATCGCCACGCCCATGATCCCGACGGTGACGAACGCCGCGCGCCAGTTCACATGGGTCGCGATGTAGGCGCCGAGCAGCGTGCCGCTGGCCAGCCCGATCGGGATGCCGAGCGAATAGATCGCCAGCGCGCGGCTGCGGCTCTTGACCGGAAAATAGTCGGCGATCAGCGCATAGGAAGGCGCGACCCCGCCCGCTTCGCCGATCCCGACGCCGAGGCGGAACGCGAACAATTGCCAGAAGCCGGTGGCGAGGCCGCACAGCGCGGTAAAGCCGCTCCACAGCGTCAAAGAGATGGTGATGACCCAGCTCCGGCTGGTCCGGTCGGCGATCAGCGCCAAGGGAATCGCCAGCGTCGAATAGAGCAGCGCGAACGCGATCCCGCCCAGCGCGCCGAGCTGGGTGTCGCTGAGCCCGAGGTCGAGCTTGATCGGCTGTGCGAGGATACCCAGGATCTGTCGATCGAGGAAGTTGAAGGTGTAGACGATCAGCAACAACGTCAGCACCAGCCCCCGGTAGCCGGGGGTCGTCTTCATCTCTGTCATGCGCATCCTCTCCCGCCCGTCATCGCGGGGATGACGCGCGGGTGCAAGCGGTTCGGATCAGAACTTGGCGCTGAAGGTGCCGAAGACCTGGCGTGGATTGCCGTAGAAGGCGGTCGCGATGCCTTCCTTGCCCAGCGTCGCGATGTAGGGTCCGTTCGGCACCGGCTGATTGGCGAGGTTGATCGGGTTCCCCGCGATGTCGGTACGGATATATTGATAGCCCGAGGTCTTGTAGCGCCGGTCGGTCAGGTTCTTGCCATAGACGCCGATCGAGTAACGATCGCCCGCGCCGAAGGCGTAGGTGATGCCCGCATCGAGCAGCGTGTAGCCGGGCTGATCGAGGAAGGGACTCGCGGTCTCGAATTGATGGGTGAGGCTGCGATATGATACCGTCGAGTTCGCGGTCAGCGTGCCACCGCCGACCGGCACGATCAGCGTCGGGGTCGCCGACAGCGTCCATTCGGGCGTGTTCTGGAACACGCGGACGTTGGCGACGTCGACCCCGGTGGGGCCGATGAAATTGCGATATTTCGCGTCGACATAACCGAGTGTTCCCAGGATGCTGAGCGATGATCCGCCCCCCGCGAAATCGCGGGCCACTTGCGCGGTGGTTTCGAGCTCGACGCCCTTGATCCTCGCCTTGGCGGCGTTGGTCGTGATCCCGCAGAAGCTCTGGACGCCGCCGATCGTGCACCCGACCGATCCAGGCACCTGAACATCGTTATAATCGGCGTAGAACCCTGCCAATGCCCAGGTCAGCCGCCGGTCGAACGCGGACCCTTTGTAGCCGACCTCGTAGCTCTTCACGGTCTCGGGATCGAACGACAGGTAGTTGTAGATATCCTGATAGGTCCGCCCCGCCGCCGCGTTGCTGATCGGCGCCGACGCGCCCGATCCACGCGGGTCGAAGCCGCCGCCCTTGAAGCCTTCCGAATACGAGGCGTAGAGCAGATGGTTGGCGCTGGGCTTGAAGTTCACCGAAGCGCGCGGGGTAAAGCGTTTGAAGTTCGCCTCCCCGCGGAAATTGGTCGACGGCGGGGTGCCGAGGAACGGCACCGGCGACCCCCCGAACTCCTGGGTCAGGCCGATGTAGTTCGCTTTAAACACCACCGACTTGCGCTGATCCCACGTGTAGCGGCCACCGAGCGAAAGGCTGAGTTGCGGCGTGAAATCGAACGTGAAATCGCCGTAGATCGACGAGGTCTGGGTGCGCACGTCGCCCGCGGTATAGGCGTTGAGGCCCGGGAAGGTGGTCGAAAGCAGCACCCCGAACCCGGTCGCGGCCTTCGCATCGAGATAATAATAGCCGATCAGGCCGTTCAACCGCTCGCTCGCGTAGAGCAACTGGAATTCCTGGCTGATCTGTTCGTTGCGATACACCGCGGGGACGTCGACATCGGCCGCGGGCAGCGAGTCGAAGTCGATCGGGGTGTAGGACGTATCCTTGCGCCACGCGCTGATGCTGCGCAGCGTCATATGGTCGGTGATCTTTGCGGTGGCCGACATCGACAGGCCACCGGCCTCGATATCCTGGATCGGCGTGTTGAGCCCGGCGCGGGTATCGAACACGTTCGACAGGACGGGTGCGCCCGATTGCAGGCCTGGAAGCAGCCGGTGGCCGTTGCGCGGGCTAGACTTATCGTGCGTGTAGTCGCCGGTGACGCGGATGAAGAGTCGGTCGTCGGGCGAGGTCAGTTCGAGCGTCGCGCGCCCAGCGTAGATGTTCTTGTTGTAATTATCGATACCGAGGTTGAGGTTCTTGCCGAACCCGTCGCGCGACAGCCGCGCTCCAGCGACGCCGATCTTGATCACGTCGTTGAGCGGCAGTGACAACCCGACCACCGCATCGGCCTGATTGTAGCTGCCATAGCTGGCGCGGACTCGGACCTCGGGCGAATCGGGCAGACGCTTGGTCACATATTTGATCGCGCCGCCGATCGTGTTGCGTCCGTAAAGCGTGCCCTGCGGCCCGCGCAGCACTTCGATTCGGTCGACGTCGTAGATATCGAGCACCGCCGCCTGCGGGCGGTTGAGATAGACGTCGTCGAGATAGATGCCGATGCCCGCTTCGAACCCTGGCACCGGATCCTGTTGGCCGACGCCGCGGATGAAGGCGGCGAGCGTCGAGTTGCTGCCGCGCGCGACCTTGAGCGTGGTATTCGGGGTGGTATTCTGGAGATCGGTGAGATCGGTCGCGCCGGTTTTCAGCAACTTGTCCGCAGTGAAGGCGGTGACCGCGATCGGCACGCTCAGCAGGCTTTCCGACCGGCGCCGCGCGGTGACCACGATATCGCCGGTCAGCGCTGCGTTTGCATCGTTGGCGTCATTGGCAGCGGGAGTCGTATCGGGCGCGGTCTGCGCGAGCGCGGGGATCGCGGTGACGATGAGCGCGGCGGTAGCCACACTGAGCCGAAGACCGGCGCGCAAAGTCAGACAATTCATGGCAACCTCCCCTTTGGCGCTGGTTGATCCCCCGGTAGGCCCGGGTTGTGCGCCGTTCGATCGAGGCTATAGTGAAACATGAACCGGGTTTCAACTCGGTAGATGCGGGAGAGGCTGGCGTGGCGATCAAAGCTGGCGAGGGGAGCAAGGTGGGCGGTCGGCAGCAGACCGCCGACGTGAACCGCGCGATCACCGCGAGCGACGGCAAAGCGCCGCGAACCGAACGCGGGCGGCGGACGCTGCGCGGGATTCTCGATGCGGCGGCGATCGAATTCGGCGAGCGCGGGTTTCACGACGCGTCGATCAGCGGGATCACGCGCCGCGCGGGGGTCGCGCTCGGCAGTTTCTATACCTATTTCGATTCGAAGGACGCGGTGTTCCGCGCGTTGGTTCGCGACATGTCGGATCAGGTGCGCGATCATGTCGCCCCCGCGGTGCGCGCCGCCCCCGACGGAATTGCGGCGGAGCGCGCGGGGCTCGAACAGTTCATCGGCTTCGTCCGGCAGCATAAGGAAATCTATCGGATCATCGACGAATCCGAATTCGTCGATCCCGACAGCTTCCGGCTCCATTATGCGACGACCGCCGAACGGATCACGCGGCGACTCGCGGCGGCAGCGGCGCAGGGTGACCTGCGCGCCGACGTGTCGGAGGTGCACGCCTGGGCGGTAATGGGGATGAACGTGTTCCTGGGTCTTCGCTACGGCGTGTGGGACGACGATCGCGGGGTCGAAGACGTCGCCGATACCGTGGCGGAGATGCTGCGGAGCGGGTTGGGCCGCTGAGCAATTATCCGGTTGCTCGGGTCAGTCCTCGGCCAGCGCGCGCGCCAGTTGATCGCGGATTGCGACCAGGGGCGTAGAAGCCGTCACCGTGCGGCCGACGCCTTCGTCCGCCAGTGTTTGTTGCGCGCCCTTGATGGTGAAGCCACGCTGGTTGAGCAGCGAGTCGATCCGCCGCACCAGCGCAATGTCTTCGGGGCGATAGTATCGCCGGTTGCCGGCGCGGGTGATGGGGCGCAACTGCGGAAAGCGCGTTTCCCAATAGCGTAGAATATGCTGCGCGATGCCGGTGTCGCGCGACAGCTCGCCGATCGTTCGGAATGCCTCGCTCGTCTTGGAGGAGCCGTCCGCCACCGTCAGCCAGCGGCGACGATGCGTTCGCGCATCATCTGGCTCGCGCGGAAGGTCAGCACCCGGCGCGGTGCGATCGGGACCTCGACCCCAGTCTTGGGGTTGCGCCCGACGCGTTCGCCCTTGTCGCGCAACACGAACGTCCCGAATCCCGAGATTTTGACGTTATGGCCGTTCGACAGCGCCTCGCACATGTGGCGCAATATCTGCTCGACGATCGACGCCGAATCGGCGCGCGACAGCCCGATCCGATGGTGAAGCGCTTCGGCAAGGTCGGCGCGCGTCAGCGTGCCCGTCGTCGTCATCAACACTGCGGCCCCCAGTCGTTCAAGCCATTTCCCCTTAACAGCTTAACCCAGCAACGCCGCGATCGGAAGCCCCTTCTCCCGTGCCAGCCAGATCGTCAGAATCGGACGACCGCGGCGCCCCAGGTGAACCCGCCACCCATCGCTTCCAGCACGACGATATGCCCGTCGCGGATGCGTCCGTCGCGCACCGCCACGTCGAGCGCGAGCGGGACCGAGGCGGCTGAGGTGTTGGCATGCTGGTCGACGGTGACGACCACCTTGTCGGCAGGGAGCCCGAGCTTGCGCGAGGTAGCGTCGAGGATGCGCGCGTTGGCCTGGTGTGGCACCACCCAGTCGACATCGGCGGCGGTCAGCCCGGCGAGGCTCAGCACTTCGCCCAGGACGGCGGCGAGATTGACGACCGCGTGGCGGAATACTTCGCGGCCCTTCATGCGCAGCTTACCGACGGTGCCGGTGGTCGATGGTCCCCCGTCGACGTAGAGGAGATCATTGTGGCGCCCGTCGGCGTGGAGGCGGGTCGCGAGTATACCGCGCGCCGCGCCATCGCGATTGTCGTCGGCGGTCTCGCGCGCTTCGAGCACGATCGCGCCCGCGCCGTCCCCGAACAGGACACAGGTGGTGCGATCGTCCCAATCGAGAATCCGGCTGAAGGTTTCCGCACCGATCACGAGCGCGCGACGCTGCACCCCCGTTCGCAGCATCGAATCGGCAACCTGGACCGCGTAGAGAAACCCCGAACACACCGCAGCGACATCGAACGCGACGCAATCGTCGATGCCGAGCGCGGCCTGCACCTTCGTCGCGGTGGCGGGGAACGTCTGATCGGGGGTGGCGGTGGCCAGGACGATGAGGTCGATGTCCTGCGCCGCGATCCCCGCCGCGGCGAGCGCGGCCTTCGCGGCATCGGTCGCGAGCGTGCCCGTGGTCTCATCGGGGCCGGCGATATGGCGGAAGCGGATCCCGGTCCGTTCGACGATCCATTCGTCGGTGGTATCGACCTCCTGCGCCAGATCGGCGTTGGAAACGCGACGCGCAGGAAGCGCGGACCCCGTGCCGATCACGACCGATCGGATCATGCCGCGGCCTGCTCGACATGGGCGAGATCCTCGGCGATCCGCCGGGTGAAATCGGCCCGGACCAGCTTGGCGGCGTTGCCGATCGCGGTCGCGACACCAAGCTCGTTGGCGCCGCCGTGGCTTTTCAGCACGATCCCGCCGAGCCCCAGGAAGACCGCGCCGTTGTGGTTGTTGGGATCGAGATGGTCGCGCAGCAGCTTGGTGGCGGGGCGCGAAATCAGAAAGCCGAGCTTGGATCGCGCCGAACTCGAAAATGCGCGCTTCAACAGGTCGGCGACGAATCGCGCGGTGCCTTCCGCGGTCTTCAGCGCGATATTGCCCGCGAAGCCGTCGCACACGATCACGTCATGATCGCCGCGCGCAAGCCGATCACCCTCGACGAACCCGGTGAAAGTCATCGGCAGATGGGTCTGCGCGCGCAGCACCGCGGCAGCCTCGCGGATCACGTCGGTGCCCTTCTGGTCCTCGCTGCCGATGTTGAGCAGCGCGACCCTGGGTGCCTCGAGATCGAGCACCACTCGCGCATAGGCCGCGCCCATCACCGCGAACTGGATCAGGTTGCGCGCGTCGCATTCGGTGTTCGCGCCCAGATCGAGCATGATGACGTCGTTCGCGCCCAGCGTCGGCAGCGGCGCGGCGAGCGCGGGACGGTCTATCCCGGGCAGGGTGCGCAGCGAGAGCTTTGCCATCGCCATCAGCGCGCCGGTGTTGCCCGCCGAGACCGCGGCGCCCGCGCGCCCCTTTTTGACGAGATCGATCGCGATTCCCATCGAGGTCGATTTGGCGCGCCGCATCGCCTGGCTGGGCTTTTCGCTCGCCTCGACGACGCCGGGGGCGTGGACGATCTCGCTATGCTGCGAGAGGTTGGGATGGCTTTCGAGCCCCGCCGCGATCCGGGCTTCGTCGCCGACCAGCAGAAAGCGCATGCCCTCGAACTGGTGCCGCGCCCGCGCGACGCCAGCCAGCATGACCGCCAACCCCTCGTCGCCGCCCATCGCATCGACCGCGATCGTGGAGTTGTCGGGCATGGTTCAGCAGGTTCCGATCGAGTGAGCCTCAGCCCTCGACCGAAATGATCTCACGACCATTATAATGGCCACAGGCACCGCACAGCATGTGGGGACGCTTCAGTTCGCCGCAATTCGGGCATTCCTGGAACGCCGCGACGCTGAGCGAATCGTGGCTGCGGCGCATGCCGCGCTTGGAGGGCGTAGTCTTTCGCTTGGGGACGGCCATTTCGGCACCTTGTTCTATCTAGTCGAGAGGTCCGATACGCCCGGAACGGCGCTACGGCAACCGATGGCAGGACCACCAGCCGCGCGGAGCACTGAGCGGCCGGACGCATCGCGAAGGCGCGGCCTATAGAGGATTCGACGCGCGTTGCAAGCGCTGGCGCGGGGTGGCAGGGCGGAAGGCGAAGCCTCAGGGGGAATGCGATGACGATGTTGCCGGTGACACTGATATTGGCCGCGGGCTGTGCGCTGATCAACCTGTGGCTGTCGTTCCGGATCGGCGCGGTGCGGCGTGCGGCGAAAATATTCGTCGGCGATGGCGGCGACGATCGCATCATCCGCCGGATGCGCGCGCAAGCCAACTTCGTCGAGAACGCGCCTTTCGTGCTGGCGCTCGTCGGGCTGATCGAATTCGGGGTCGGCAGTTCGATCTGGCTGTGGATCGCGGTCGCCGTGTTCCTGGTCGGGCGGATCTGCCATGCAGTGGGGATGGATGGCTGGCGCGCCGGGCGGATGATCGGCACCGCGGTGACGATGCTGCTGCTGCTGACCCTGGCGATCTGGGCGGTGGTCATCGCCTATGGCGCGACGCGCACCGCAGCGATGCCGATCGAACCCGTCGACGTCAGTGTCCCGCGCGGCTAGGGTCCGGGGATGAAATATGCCCTGTTGCCACTCGCTGCGTTGATCGCGGCCCCGCTGTCCGCCCAGTCGACGACATCCACCAACCGGATCTCGCCCGCGCGATTGGAGGCGGACGTCAAGACGCTGTCGTCCGACGCGTTCCAGGGCCGCGCGCCGGGCACACCGGGGGAGACGAAGACGGTCGACTGGTTGATCGCGCAATTCAAGGCGATGGGGCTCAAACCCGGCGCGCGCGACGGCAGCTGGACGCAGCCGGTGCCGCTCGTCCACACGCGGATCGGCAAGGGGCCGATCAGCCTCGGCGACATGTCCGTCACGCAGGGCGAGGGCATTTATCTCAGCACTGTCCGCCCGGTCGATCGCGCGACGATCGCCGCTGCGCCGATGGTCTTCGTCGGCTATGGCGTCCATGCGCCAGAGCGGGGGTGGGATGATTTCAAGGACGTCGACCTGAAGGGCAAGGTCGCGGTGTTCCTGGTCAACGACCCGGATTTCGAGGCGACGCCGGACGACGATTCGGTTGGCAAGTTCGGCGGCAAGCGGATGACCTATTACGGTCGCTGGACGTACAAGTTCGAGGAAGCCGCGCGGCGCGGCGCGATCGGTGCGTTGATCGTCCACGATACACCGGGCGCAGGCTATGGCTGGGCCACCGTCGCGGCGCCCGCGGGCGAGAATTACGACATCGTCAGGCAGCCCGATGACTATCGCATCCTGCTCCAGGGCTGGATCCAGGGCGACACGGCGGCGAAGCTGTTCGCCGCATCGGGGCTCGACCTTGCGGCACAGCGGCGCGCGGCGCGACGGAGCAATTTCCGACCGGTCGACCTCACGTCGCGGTTCTCCGCCGATCTGCCGGTGACGCACAATACCGCGCAAAGCCGCAATGTGCTCGCGATCCTGCCGGGCACGACGCATCCCGACGAGACGATCATGTTCGGCGCGCATTGGGATGCCTATGGTATCGGCGCGCCGGATGCGCAGGGACGGACGATTCGACCGGGGGCCAACGATGACGCGCTGGGCGCGGCGGGCGTGCTCGCGCTGGCGCGGGTCTTCGCCAAGCGACCGCGGACCGAGCGCAGCCTGGTCTTCGCGCTATGGTCGGCGGAGGAACGCGGGCTGCTCGGGTCCGAAACCTATGCGGTCAATCCGATCTATCCGGTCGACAAGACCGTCGCGAACTTGACGCTCGACATCCTCCAGACCGCAGGCCCAGCCAAGGACGTGATGCTGGTCGGCGGGGGACAAGATAGCCTGGAGGACGATCTCGCCACCGCGGTTAAGGCGCAGGGGCGGGTGGTGACGCCCGAGACGCTGCCCGAACGCGGACTGTTCTATCGTGCCGATCATTTCAGCCTGGCGCGGCGCGGGGTGCCGACGCTGCTTCTGATGGCGATCAGCGGCGCGCCCGACCTCGTGAAGGGCGGACGCTCGGCAGGGCAGGCATGGCTCGACGGTTATATGAAATGCTATCACCAGACCTGCGACATGTGGGACCCGAGCTGGGATTTGCGCGGCGCGGCCGACGATGTCGGACTGTATCTGACGATCGGGCAGCGCCTCGCCAATTCGCGCAGCTGGCCGACGTGGCGCGGCGGGTCGGAATTCAAGGCGATCCGCGAACAGACCGCTGCGGCGCGGCGATAACGCCGCTCATTCCGCCATCGCGCGGTCGCTGACGAACATGTTGTGCTGGCGCTCGTGCGCGAAGGTGCTCGCGTTGCCGTGACCGGGAATGAAGGTCGTCTCGTCGCCGAGCGGCCATAATTTCTCGACGATCGATTTCAGCAGCGTCTGGTGGTTGCCGCCGGGCAGATCGGATCGCCCGATCGACCCTTGGAACAGGACGTCGCCGACTTGCGCGAATTTCGAGGGCGCGTGATGGAAGATCACATGGCCTTCGGTGTGCCCGGGGGTTTCATAGACGTCGAGCGTCAGGTTCCCCACCGTCACGGTGTCGCCCTCGACCAGCCAGCGGTCGGGCTCGAACGCCACCCCCTGGATGCCATAGGCCTTGCCGTCGTCTGCCAGCCGCGCGAGCCAGAAGCGGTCGGCTTCGTGCGGCCCCTCGATCGGAACGCCGAGATCATTCGCGAGCGGCTTGGCCTCGCCTGCGTGGTCGATATGGCCGTGGGTGAGGAGAATCTTCTCCACCGTCACCCCGGCCTGCGCGATCGCTGCCTTGATCCGCGGCAGGTCGCCGCCCGGATCGACCACCGCCGCCTTCATCGTCGCGGTACACCAGATCAGGGTGCAATTTTGTTCGATCGCCGTCACGGGGACGATCGCGGCGCGCAAGGGGGGAAGCTGGGTCATGCCGTCGGAAATGGTCGCGCGGCGTGGCCACGTCAACGCCGCGGCTTGCCCGAGAGGCAGGCGCAGGGCATCTGACGCACCATGCTGGCCGACCGCCGATCCTTCGTGTTGCTCGACGACGCCCGCGAGGGGGCCGTGGCCAGGCTGTATCGCGACTGCGTTCGAACCGTGGTCGCGGCGACCCCCGACGCGGTGACGCCCGCGTTCGAGGCGATTCGCGAAGCGGTGGCAACGGGGCTGCAGGCGGCGGGGTTCCTGGCGTATGAGGCGGGTGAAATGCTCGTGGCTGGCGCGCCGGCGATGGCGGCGGCGCAGCCCTTGCTGTGGTTCGGGTTGTTCGAGCGCCATGAGCTTCTGTCGCAGGCCGAGGTGGCGGAGTTGCTGCCCGATCCCGCGGGTGCATGGGTCGGCGCACCGCAACCCGATATTGCGCGCGACACCTATGACGACGCGCTGGCGCGGGTGCTCGACCTGATCCGTGCAGGCGACATCTATCAGGCGAATCTGACCTTTGCCGCGAGCGTGCGGTTCGCTGGCGATCCGCTGGCGGCCTATGCGCGGCTGCGGCGCGAGGCGCGCGCGGGTTATGGCGCGGTGGTCGATACCGGGGAAATCACGCTCCTGTCGCTGTCGCCCGAACTGTTCTTCACGCTCGATGGTGACGCGCTGACCTGCCGCCCGATGAAGGGTACCGCGCCGCGCGGGGTCACGCCCGCGGAAGATCGCACGCTTGCTGCGACGCTAGCGGGCGACGCCAAGCAACGCGCGGAAAATCTGATGATCGTCGACCTGATGCGCAACGACGTATCGCGCGTCGCGGCGGCGGGAAGCGTCGCGGTGCCCAAGCTGTTCACGGTCGAGACCTATCCGACCATCCACCAGATGACCTCGACCGTCACCGCGACGCTGGCCGAGGGGCATGATGCGGTCGACGTCATCGGCGCGCTGTTCCCGTGCGGATCGATCACCGGCGCGCCCAAGCGGCGCGCGATGGAGGTGATCGCCGAGGTCGAGGCGCGCGCCCGCGGCCCCTATACCGGCAGCATCGGCCGAATCGACCCGTCGGGCGCGGCGTTCAATGTTGCGATCCGGACGCTTGCGATTCACCGGGATGGCTACGCCACGTTGGGGCTGGGATCGGGTATCGTCGCCGATAGTCGCGCCGACGATGAGTGGGCCGAATGTCTCGCCAAGGCGGCGTTCGTTACCGCGGGGCAGCGCGGGTTCGACCTGATCGAGACGATGGCCTTCGACCCCGAGGCGGGGTTGCTGCGGCTCGAACGCCACCTCGCCCGGCTGCAGGCGAGCGCGGACCTGTTCGGCTATCCGTTCGACCGCCACGCTGCGCGCAACGATTTGCAGGCGGCGACCTTTCGGCTGCGCGCGCCGCGCCGCCTTCGGCTGTTGCTCGCGCCATCGGGCGCGGTCGCGATCGAGGTCGGCGCGATGCCGCCCGTTTTCGATGACGCGGTATCGGTCGCGGTCGTCCCGCTGCCGGTCGCGTCCGCCGATTTCCGCTTGCGTCACAAGACCACCGATCGCGCGTTCTACGACGACGCCCGCCGGTTGGCCGGGACCACGGAGGTCGTATTCGAATCGGCGGGGGTGCTGACCGAGGGCAGCTTCACGTCGCTGTTCGTAGCGCGCGACGATGGCGTACTCGTCACCCCGCCGCTCGCCCGCGGCCTCTTGCCGGGTATCCTGCGCGAGGCGTTGATCGCCGAAGGTCGTGCGATCGAGGGGGATGTCACCCGCGCCGACCTGGCGCATGGGTTCTTCGTCGGCAATGCGGTACGCGGCTTGATCCCTGCGCATGTTGCGGATGCGAACGCAGCAACGCTATAGCGCACGCGCCTCTCCGCCATAAGGCTTCGCTCATGACACCCTCTGCCGCGCTCGGTCGTATCAATCCCTCGCCGACGCTGGCGATCACCAGCCGCGTGCTCGAACTGAAGCGCGCCGGGATCGATGTCATCGGGCTCGGCGCGGGCGAGCCTGACTTCGATACCCCCGATTTCATCAAGGACGCCGGGATCGCCGCGATCCTTGAGGGCAAGACGAAATACACCAACGTCGATGGCACGATGGAGCTGAAGGAAGCGATCGTCGCCAAGTTCGCGCGCGACAATTCGCTGACATACACGACCGATCAGGTAACTGTGAATGTCGGCGGGAAACATACGCTGTTCAACGCGATCGTCGCGACCGTGGACAAGGGCGACGAGGTCGTGATTCCGGCGCCCTATTGGGTGAGCTATCCCGACGTCGTCCAGTTCGCGGGAGGCACCCCGGTGTTCGCGGCCGCGGGGCCGGAGCAGGCGTACAAGCTGTCTCCCGAAGCGCTCGAGGCCGCGATCACGCCGCGGACGAAATGGGTCATCCTGAATTCGCCATCGAACCCCACCGGTGCGGGCTATACGATCGGCCAACTGCGGGCGTTGGGCGCGGTGCTGGCGCGGCACCCTCATGTGTGGATCTTCGCCGACGATATGTACGAACACATCGTCTATGACGGTTTCCAGTTCGCGACGATCGCAGAGGCGTGTCCGGAACTCTATGACCGGACGTTGACGGTCAACGGCTGTTCGAAGGCCTATGCGATGACCGGGTGGCGGATCGGATACGCGGGCGGCGCGGCGTGGCTGATCAAGGCGATGGCCAAGTTGCAGTCGCAATCGACGAGCAATCCGTGTTCGATCGCGCAGGCGGCGGCGGTCGCGGCGTTGAACGGCCCGCAGGATTTTCTCGCCGAGCGCAATACGGTGTTTCAGGGGCGGCGCGATCTGGTCGTGTCGATGCTGAACCAGATCAACGGGATGCACTGCCCACGGCCCGAGGGCGCGTTCTACGTCTATCCCTCGTTCGCCGAACTGATCGGCACATCGACCCCCGGCGGCAGGCGGATCGATACCGACGAGGACATGGTTGGCTATCTGCTCGACGACGCCAGGGTCGCGGTCGTCCAGGGCGCGGCGTTTGGGATGAGCCCGGCGTTCCGGATCAGCTATGCGACCTCGGACGCGTTGCTTCAGGAAGCGTGCGAACGCATCCAGACCGCCTGCGCCGCCTTGCGCTGACGCAGGCCTTCCTAACGCAGGCTTTTCCTAACGCTGGGATGAACGCCGCGCCCACGGTTGGTTCATCACCCACCTGCTAGATCTGACGGACCGTCGATGGCCGGGTGCGCACCCCAATGCGTCCCGATCCCACCGACATCCGTAACTAAACTCACAACCGATCCGAAGAGGACACCATGCGCACTTTCCTGAAATCCAGTTTCGTCTGGCAATTCGGCACCGGCTTCGTGCTTGGCGCCATCGGGCTTGTCGCGCTTCAGCCAGTCGACGGACGCCAGGCGCTCGTCAGCCATTTCACCCCAACCGCCCTGGTGCAGCGCTAAGCCAACAAGCGCCAAGTCACTGGAAAAACAGGGCCTTCGTCACCAGATGGATAGCATGACCAAGACTCTTATCGCCACCTCCGCCGCTGCCTTGTTCGGCTTCGCCGCGCTCCAATCAGGGGCCGCAAGCGCCGAACGCGCGGTCGTCATTCCCGCCGCCGCGATCGACGTACCCGCGACCCCGGGGCTTCAGACGACCGTCCTGGCGGGTGGTTGCTTCTGGGGCATGGAGGCGGTGTTCGAGCATGTGAAGGGCGTGAAGTCGGTGACCGCGGGCTATGCCGGGGGCGACGCCGATACCGCCAACTACGGCGATGTGGCGACCGAGCGCACCGGCCATGCCGAGGCGATCAGGATCAGCTACGATCCCCGTCAGGTCAGCTATGGGACATTGTTGCGCGTCTATTTCTCGATCGCGCACAACCCGACCGAACTCAACCGGCAGGGCCCCGACAGCGGCCCGAGCTATCGGTCGGCGATCTTTGCGCAGACGCCGCAGCAGGCCCGCGCCGCGAAGGCGTATATCGCGCAACTGTCCGCGGCGCATCGCTTCTCCGGACCGATCGTGACCAAGCTGGAAACCGGCAAATTCTATCCGGCGGAGGCGTATCACCAGGATTTCTACGACAAGAATCCCAGCCATCCGTACATCGTGCGGTGGGACAAGCCCAAGGTCGCGGCGTTCCGCGCGGCGTTCCCGACGCTGGCGAGCTAAGCGCGCTTCCTACGCCGCGATCGGGAAGCGCAGCATACGCTGGTCGACCGGCACCAGCGCTTCGGCGTCGGGGCCGGTCGCACGGCGAATTTCGGGGTGATCGACATCGAGCCCCCCGGTGAGCGCACCGAACGCGGGCAGGATGAGCTTGCGCTCGGTCGCGACGAAGCAGCGACGCGACACCAATTTGCCGCGGACGCGGAGCCGTAATTTGGGATGGAAATGACCCGATAGCTCGGGACGTCGCTCGTCCGGTTCGGCTTCGTGGCGGAGCATCAGGCCGTCGACCACGATCTCGTCCACGACCTCGCCGCCGCAACGATCGAGGATCGTGCGATCGTGGTTGCCGGTGATCCAGGTCCAGCGCGTCGCGGCGGTCAAGCCGCGCAGCACGTCCTGCGCACGGGGCGGGAGCCGGTCGCAGCCGTCGATGTCGTGGAAACTGTCGCCCAGGCACCACGTCTCGACCGCGTCGGTCGCGGCGACCAGCGCGGTGAGATCGGCAAGCGTCGCGATCGAATCATAGGGGGGCAGCATCTGCCCACCTCGCGCAAACCAGCTCGCCTTTTCGAAATGAAGATCGGCAACCAGCAACGCGCGGCGCGCGGGCCAGAACAGCGCGCCTTGCGCCAGCGCGACGAGCGCGTGACCGCCGAACGAAAAGGGAACCATCCAACCGCCATGGCCGACCCGAGTCGCGCGATCAAGCACTTGTCGCCGATCGATGGTGCGTTGCAACGAATCCGCTTGCGCGACAATGCGATGAGCGTACAGCGCCCCGTCCTTCCTCCGGGGTAAGTGCGCGCCATGTCGCCCGCCGTCCAGTTTTTGCCAGATCAGCCGTCATCGACGCACCTGCGCCATCGCGCGCTTGCCGCGTTGACGGTCGGTGCGATCGGGGTGGTGTTCGGCGATATCGGGACCAGCCCGCTCTATGCATTTCGCGAGGCGCTGGCGTTGTGCGGCGCCGACGGGTTCGACGCGAGCGAGATATTGGGTGTGCTCAGCCTCGCGCTGTGGTCGTTAATTCTCGTCGTCTCGATCAAATACGTCATGTTTCTGACCCGCGCCGACAATCATGGCGAGGGCGGCGTGCTCGCGCTAGCGGCGTTGGCGCGCGGTGCGCTCGGGCGCCGAAGCCAGATCGCGCTCGTGCTCGGCGCAGCAGGGGCGGCGTTGTTCTACGGCGATGCGATCATCACGCCTGCACTATCGGTGTTATCGGCGATGGAGGGCTTGAGAACGATCCCGTCGGCAGCGTCGATCTTCGACGAACATACCATCCGGCTGGTGACGATCGCGATCCTGATTGCGCTGTTCATGTTCCAGCGCCGCGGTACCGCGCGCGTGTCGGCGCTCTTCGGCCCGGTCTGCATCGTCTGGTTCCTCGCCATCGCAGCGTTGGGTATCTGGCATATCGCCGACGAGCTTTCGATCTTTCGCGTGTTCGACCCGGTGTATGGCATCGCCTTCTTGGCGACCCACGGCATTACCGGGCTGTTCGTGCTCGGCGCGGTGTTCCTGACCGTGACCGGCGCCGAGGCGCTGACCGCGGACATGGGGCACTTCGGGGTTGTGCCGATCCGGCTCGGCTGGTTCCTGCTCGTGTTCCCCACGCTGACGCTCAATTATTTGGGGCAGGGCGCCTTTGCGCTCGCGCATCTCGAGGCGGCTAACGCTGGCGGCGCGGTCTTCGTCAACCAGGATTGGTTCTACGTGATGGCGCCGCTGCCGGTTCGCGGCCCGCTCGTCGTGCTCGCGGGGCTGGCGACCGTGGTCGCGAGCCAGGCGGTGATTACCGGCGCCTTCTCATTGACCCAGCAGGCGATTCAGCTTGGATTGCTGCCACGGTTGCGCATTCGTCAGACATCGGGCGTGCTCGCGGGGCAAATCTACCTGCCTGCGATCAACTGGATGTTGCTGGCGGGGGTGCTGATCCTGGTCGTCCAGTTCAAGACGTCGTCGGCGATGGCGGCGGCCTATGGCATCGCGGTCACCGGAACGATGGTGGTCACCACGCTGCTCGGTTATCTGGTCGTGCGGCACGTCTGGCACTGGTCGCGCGCGCTGGCGCTCGCCGCGCTGCTGCCGTTCCTCGCGCTCGACCTGGTGTTCTTCGGCGCCAACATCCTGCGCGTGATCGAGGGCGGCTGGGTTCCGTTGGTGATCGCCGCCGCGATCGGCCTGTTGATCGCGACCTGGGTGCGCGGGCGGGCGATCGTGCGCGATTTCGAACAGCAACAGAGCATTCCGCTGATCGATCTCGCCGCGGCGCTTGCCAAGCGTCCGCCCGAACGGGTCGAGGGGAATGCGGTGTTCCTGACCGGCAATCCCCATGCCGCGCCTGGCGCCCTCCTACACAATCTGAAGCACAACAAGGTGCTGCACGAGAACAATGTGATCGTGACGATCCGCACTGCCGACCGCCCGATCGTCGATCACGAACACCGCCGCACGATCGAGCGGGTCGACAACAATTTCTCGATCGTCGTGCTCCACTACGGCTTCATGGAATCGCCCGACGTGCCGCGCGATCTGGGCTTCGGTAGCAAGGGCGAGGACCAGGGGCTCGATGCGATGAAGACCAGCTTCTTCATCGGCCGTAACACGCTGAAGCCCGATGCGGATCAGGGGATGCCGCTATGGCAGGACCGGATCTTCATGTTCCTTCAGCGCAACGCCAACGATCCCACCGAGTTTCTCCAGATTCCGCCGGGCAAGGTGCTCGAACTCGGTGAACAGGTAACGGTCTGATCCCTCGCGCCGCGGAACCGGCGTTTACCCCGCGAACGTCGTGACCAGATCGTACAGGTAATCGCGGCCGTCATAGAGCGATTTCACCGCGATCCGTTCGTTGAGTCCGTGGATTCCCGACATGTCCTTGTCGATGAACATCCCCGGCGCGCCATAAACCGGGATCCCGATCGCTTCGAAGAAGATGCCGTCGGTCGCGCCGGTCGACATCAGCGGCAGCACCGGGACGCCGGGGAAATGCTGTGCGGCGACCTTGGTCATTGGCCCGACGATCTTGGGGTCGAGTTGGGGCGGGATCGCAGTCGGGCGGACGGGCTGGTTGGCGGTGACGGTGACCTTCGCCCCGGCGAGTTCCTTCAGCTTGGCAAGCGTGGCGTCGACGGTTTCGCCGGGAAAGATGCGGCAATTGACGTTGGCGGTTGCGCGCTGGGGCAGCGCGTTTTCGGCATGGCCGGCGTTTAGCAACGTCGCAACGCAGGTGGTGCGCAGCGTCGAATGCATCGCCTTGTCCTGGCTGACAAGCTTGTC
This sequence comes from Sphingomonas oligophenolica, assembly GCF_006438955.1. Classification (GTDB taxonomy): domain Bacteria; phylum Pseudomonadota; class Alphaproteobacteria; order Sphingomonadales; family Sphingomonadaceae; genus Sphingomonas; species Sphingomonas oligophenolica_A. Next base: position 90,523 of record NZ_RCZK01000003.1, read on the forward strand.
GGCGGCCTTGTCCTCGGGGTTCGCGAGCAGCCGGGTGATCGCATCGCCGATCGGGCCGGGCTGCGATTTCGCGGTCGCGGTGAAGAATGCGCGGGTGGTGTCGGTGAATTTGACCGGGAAGTCGTAATTCTGCACCGCTTTTAACGCATCGGCGAGTTCGTAGATCGCATTTTCCGGCGTCGGCTGCGAGCTGTGGCCGCCAGGGTTGGTGGTGAGGAAGGTGTAGTTCTGCGCGGCCTTTTCGCCGACCTGGATCGCGAGCACCTCGCGCTTGCCGTTAGCGTCGAGCCGCCCGCCGCCGCCCTCGTTGAGCGCGAATTCGGCGGCGATCAGGTCGGGCTTGTTCTTGGCGAGCCATTCGGCGCCGTTGAACGCGAAGGTCGTCTCCTCGCCGCAGGTCAGCGCCATCTTGATCGTCCGCTTCGGCGGGGTTTTGGCCTGTTTCAGCCGGATCATGGTGTCCGCCCACACCGCGGCCATCGCCTTGTCGTCGACGGTGCCGCGCGCATAATAATAGCTATTCTCTTCGATCAGCGTGAACGGGTCGCGGGTCCAGTCTTCGCGCTTGGCGGCGACAACGTCGAGATGGCCGAGTAACAACATTGGCTTCATGGCCGCGTCGGAACCTTTCAGGGTCGCGACGAGGCCACCGTCCTTGGGATGATCGGGAACCGAGAAGAACGTCAGGTCGGCGTCGCGATAGCCCGCCGCCTTCAACCGCGTGCCGATCTGCGCCGCAGCCTGGGTGCAACTGCCAACATCGACGACGGTATTGGTCTCAACGAGCTGCTTGTAGAGATCGAAGAACTGCTTCTGGTCGGGGCGGGTCTGCGCGCTCGCCATCATCGGTATCGCCATCATCGCGAGCGCGGCCGCCCCCGTCATCAATCCTGCACGCATCGTCGTTCTCCCCCTTTGTTTCGTCATACTAGAGCGGGAAAGTGGACGGGGTGCAACGCCGGGATGACGCAAGGGGCGAGTCGCATGGGACTGACGCGGGCGCGGCCACGCGCTATGGCGCCGCGATGACTGACACCGCACCCCCCGTCGCCGCGACCCGCCCGTTTCATTTCGAGGCGCACGGGGTCACGATCGATGACCCCTGGGCATGGCTCAAGGATCCGGCCTATCCCGAGGTCACCGACCCCGACGTGCTCGCCTATCTCGAGGCGGAGAACGCTTATTTCGCGGGCGCCATGGCGCCGCACCAGCCGCTGGTCGAGACGATCTTTCAGGAGATGAAGGGGCGGATGAAGGAGGACGAATCCTCGGTTCCGCAAAAGGACGGCGAGTGGCTTTATTGGGCCGCGTACGAGACCGGGGGCCAGTATCGCAAATGGTGGCGCAAGCCGGTGGCGGGCGGTGCCGACCAGCTGCTCCTCGATGAACCCGCGCTGGCCGAGGGCAAGGAATATTTCCGGCTCGGCGCGTTTTCGGTCAGCAATGACGGTCGCCATCTCGCCTATGCGATCGACGACAGCGGGGCGGAGCGGTTCGAGGTGCGGGTCAAGAATCTCGCGACCGGCGAGCATCTGCCCGAGATGATCCCGGGCATGCTCTCGGACATCGTGTGGACGAGCGACGATGCGGGATTTCTCTACGGCCTCGCCAACGATCAGTGGCGGACCGACAATGCGCGGTTCCACCGGCTCGGCAGCGCGGTCGCCGACGATGTCATTCTCTACACCGAACCCGACGAGGGCTATCGCGTCTCGGTGGGGGAGACGAGCGACCGGCAATGGCTGATCATCGGGACGGGCGATCATGTGACAAGCGAAGTGCGCCTGCTCCCCGCGGGCAATCCGCTGGCCGAGCCGGTGATGGTTGCCCTGCGGCAGGCGGGGCGCGAATATGACGTCGATGCGCATGGCGACACGCTGTTCATTCACACCAACGATACCGATCCGATGTGGCGGCTCGTCACCGCGCCGGTCGCATCACCGGCGGAATGGACCGAACTCATCGCGCCGTCCGAGCGTTTCTATATGACCGGGGTCGAATGCTACGCCGGGTTCTTCGTCGTCGAGGGGCGCGAGGACGGGCTCGATCGAATCGCGATCCATCGCTACGCCGCGCCGACCGTTCCGCGCTGGATCGATTTCCCCGAGGCGAGCTATGCTGCGGGGCTCGGCGACAATCCTGAATATGATGTCGACACGCTCCGGCTCGGCTATGAATCGATGGTCACGCCCGGCACCGTCTATGATTACGACATCGCGACCGGCGACCTGACGACGCTGAAGGTTCAGGAGATCCCGTCGGGCTATGACGGCGAGAAATATCGGACCGAGCGGCTCAAGATCACCGCGCGCGACGGCACCGCGGTGCCGGTGTCGATCATCTATCCCGCGGGTTTCGTGAAGGACGGGTCGCAGCCGTTGTACCTTTATGCCTATGGCGCATACGGACACGCAATCCCGCCGGGGTTTTCGACCGGGCGCCTGTCGCTGCTCGACCGCGGCTTCGCGTATGCAATCGCGCATATCCGCGGCGGCGACGATCTGGGACAGCAATGGTATCACGACGGCAAGCTCGACAAGCGCAATAACACCTTCAACGATTTCGTCGATGTGGCGGAGAGGCTGATCGCCGCGGGATGGACGAGCGCCGGACGAATCGCGATCGAAGGCGGGTCGGCGGGCGGCGAACTGATGGGCGCGGTCGCCAATTCGAACCCTGAGTTATGGGGCGCGGTGGTTGCGGTGGTGCCGTTCGTCGACGTGCTCAACACGATGATGGACCCCGACCTGCCGCTCACCCCGGGCGAGTGGCCCGAATGGGGCAACCCGATCGAGGACAAGGCGGCGTTCGACCTGATCCGCTCGTACAGCCCGTACGACAATGTCGCCGCGCAGGATTATCCGCCGTTGTTCATCTCGGGCGGGCTCAACGATCCGCGCGTCACCTATTGGGAACCCGCCAAATGGGCCGCAAAACTTCGCGCGACCAAGACCGACGATCATATCCTGTTGCTCAAGACCAACATGGGCGCAGGCCATGGCGGCAAATCCGGACGGTATGATTCGCTGCGCGAAGCCGCGGAGGAACATGCGTTCGTGCTGTGGCAGCTCGGGATCGCCGGGTGAATATCGAGGCGCTGGTCGCCCATTATGGACTGATCGCGTTGTTCGTCGGATCGGGGATCGAGGGCGAGGCGGTGGTGGTCGCGGGCGGGCTGATGGCGCATCGCGGGCTGGTGCCGCTGGGCGCTGCGATGATCGCCGCGTCGGTCGGATCGTTTGTCGCGGACCAGATATGGTTCCAGGTCGGACGACGCTTTCGCACCGCGCGATTGGTTGAAAGGGTGCGCGCACAGCCCGCCTTCGCGCGGGCGGTGGCGGCGTTGGAACGCCACCCGATCGGCTTCATCTTCGCCTTTCGCTTCATTTATGGCCTCCGCACCGTCAGCCCGATCGCGATCGGGACGAGTGCGGTCGCCGCGCGCACCTATCTGGCGGTCAACGCGGCGGCGGCGGTCGTGTGGGGATGTGCCTTCACGCTGGTCGGCTATGCGTTCGGCACGAGCTTCGAACGATTCTTCGGGCGGTTCAAGCCGCATGGGCATCAATGGCTGTATGTCGCGGGCGCGCTCGTGCTGATGGGGGCGATCGTCGGTCTCGTCCATTTCTGGCGGCAGCGACGCGCCCCGGCATGAGGTTCGCACGCGACTTCGCGGCGCAGGCGGCGGACATCGACGAGCTCGGCCATGTCAACAACGCGGTCTGGGTCCGCTGGATCCAGGATCTCGCAACCGCACATTGGCAGGCGGTCGCGCCGCCCGAGCATCAGGCTGCGTATGTCTGGGTCGTGACGCGGCACGAGATCGATTACCGCGGCAACGTCGGGCTCGGCGACGTGGTTACGGGCGAAACGTGGGTGCCGGATGCGCCCAAGGGCGCGCGGTTCGACCGGCATGTGCGGTTCGCGGATGCGGCGGGCAAGACGGTGGTCGAGGCGGTGACGACCTGGGCGTTGATCGACCGCGCGACTGGGCGGCTGCTGCGCGTCCGGCCCGACATCGCCACGCCATTCCTCGATTAACCGACCAGAACCCAGGCGAGCGCGGTGACGGTCAGCACCGACAGGATGGTCGAGACCAGGATCGTGCGCGCGGTGAGCGTCACGTCCTGCTGGTAGAGCTGCGCGACCATGAACGGGCCGGTGCCGGTCGGCAGCGCGGCGAGCAGCAGCGCCGCAGCCGCCCACGGGCGCGCCAGCGGAACGGCGAGCAGCATCGCGAAGGTGAGCAGCGGTTGGGCAATGAGCTTGAGCATGACCGTCGCGCCGAGTTCACGCGCATTGCCCGCCGGGCGCGGCTGGGCGAGGAAGACCCCGATCGTCACCAGTGCAACCGGAGAGGCGGTCGCCGAGAGCAGCGCGAGGACGCTGGCGGCAGGGGCGGGGATCGCGAGGCCGGTCGCCGCCCAGGCCAGCCCGGCGAGCGGTGCGGCGACGAGCGGATTGCGGACGACCGCGGTGGCAATCCGGCCGATCCGGTGCAGTGGTTTGCCTCCCGGCGCGAGATCGATCTCGACCAGCGTGACCGAGAGCGCGAACAACGCGCACACCGTCATCAGCGACGCGATCACCGCCGCCGCGGTGCCGACCGGGCCGAGCAGCGCGCCCGCGAGCGGAATGCCGAGATACGCGGTGTTGGCGTAGCTTGCGCTCAGCGCATCGAGCGAGCGGCGCGCGAGCGGGCGATGGCGGTTGGCGATCAGCGCGACCGCGAACACCGCGAGCATCGCAGCGCCGAACACCAGAATGAACCCGGGTTGCGCCAGAGTGTCGCGATCGGCCTGCGCGACGAAATCGAACAGCAGCGCGGGCAGCGCGACCCAAACGACATAGGCGTTGAGGATCGCGACCGCATCCTCTCCCAGCCCGCGCAGCCGCGCGAAGGCGAAGCCGACCAGGATGATCGCGAAGACCGGGAGCACCGCCCCCACGACGGTCATGGCGCGATGGTCATGCGATTCGGCCCGGCACCTCGGCGGCATCCTCGGCAATCGCCGTGGCGGGGGCGATCGCTTCCCACGGGAAGACGAACCAGTCCTTGGTCACGTCGCGGTCGATCGTGCGCGCGGCGTAATCGACGCGCTGCGCCGAGCGGATGTTGTCGATCAGCGTCGCGAAGCGGACATGCCCCGGCGCGGCATCGGCCAGCGCGTTGCGCAGCCGCCCGATCGTCATCCCCGAATCGTTGATGTCGTCGACGAACAGCAATCGCTCGCCGTTGCGGGTCCGCGCCGCGAGGCGAACGAGCGCCGCCGACGCGAACTCGGGAACTTGCGAACTCCAGTCGACCGACAGCGATCCCATCCCGGTCGCGTGGCTGAGATAGACCGCGGGGACGAGCCCGCCGCGCCCGATGCCGATGATATAATTGGGGGTCCATGCATCGACGCGGATCGCCTCGGCGAGCGTCAGGACATCGGCAACGAAGGCGTTGTGATCGATGGCGGTGAAGACCGGCATCAGGCGGCGATGTAGGCGTCGAGCGCCGCGAGATGCGCGGCGACCGCCTCGTCGGGCAGGAACGAGCCGAGGAAGCTGTTGCGCGCCAGCGTTGCGCAATCGGCGCGGGTTAGCCCGCGCGCATCGACGGCGGTACGATAGTTGGCGCCGATATAGCCGCCGAAATAGGCGGGATCGTCCGAATTGATCGTCGCGCGCAGGCCCTCGCGGAGCATCCGGTCGATCGGGTGATCGCGCATGTCGTCGACAACACACAGTTTGAGGTTGGAGAGCGGGCAGACGGTGAGCGTCATCCCCTCGCGTGCCAGCCGCGCGGTGAGCACCGGGTCTTCGAGGCTGCGGTTGCCGTGATCGAGCCGGTCGATGTGGAGGATGTCGAGTGCCTGACGGACATAATCGGGCGGTCCCTCTTCGCCCGCGTGCGCGACGAGCTTGAGTCCTAGCCGACGTGCCTCGGCGAACACGCGCGCGAATTTTTCGGGCGGGTGGCCGAGTTCGGACGAATCGAGCCCGACCGCGGTGATTCGGTCGAGATACGGTGTCGCCGCCTCGAGCGTCGCGAACGCGGCGTCTTCGTCGAGATGGCGCAGAAAGCACAGGATCAGCTTCACCGTCATGCCGTGTCGAGCCTGCGCTTCGTGGATCGCGGACGAGAGCCCGTCGATCACCGTCCCGAACGCGATACCGCGATCGGTGTGGGTCTGCGGATCGAACATGATCTCGGCATGGACGACCCCGTCAGCGGCGGCGCGGTCGAAATAGGCGGCGGCGAGGTCGTGAAAATCCTGCACGGTCAGGAGGACGTTGGCGCCCTGATAATAAATGTCGAGAAAGTCCTGGAGATTCGAGAAGGCGTAGGCGGCGCGAACCTCTTCGACGCTGGCGAAGGGGATTTCGACCCGGTTACGCGCGGCGAGCGCGAACATCAGTTCGGGCTCGAGGCTGCCCTCAATGTGAAGATGGAGTTCGGCCTTGGGCAGGCCGGCGATGAAGTCGTCGGATACGTCCATCCGTGCTTCATCGCCGAGCAGCGCGCGCCACGCAACGATTCAGATCGCCGCCAGCGCTTGGTCGAAATCGGCGATCAGGTCGTCGGCGTCCTCGACTCCGATCGAGATGCGGACCAGATTGTCGGTGATTCCGAGCTGCGACTTGCGCGGTTCGGCGACCGAGATGTGGGTCATGCCCGCGGGGTGCGAGGCTAGCGTTTCGGTGCCGCCTAGACTGACCGCCAGCTTGGCGATCCGCAGCGCGTCGAGGAACGCGAAGCTCTCGCGCTCGCCGCCCTTGAGGTACAGCGAAAAGGTCGATCCCGCGCCGAGGCAGTGGCGGCGATAGATATCCGCCTGCTGCGCGTCGCCCTGTTCCTCGAGGAAGCCGAGATAGCCGACGCGTTCGACCTTGGCGTGGTCGTTGAGGAAGCGGCAGACCTTGGCAGCGTTCTCGCCCGCGCGGCTCATCCTGAGTTCGAGTGTTTCGAGGCTGCGGAGCAGCATCCACGCGGTGTTGGGATCGGTGATCGTGCCGATCGTGTTGCGCATCGCGCGGATGATGTTGATGTGCTCCTTGGATCCCAATACGCCGCCCGCGACGAGATCGCTGTGACCGCCGGCATATTTGGTGAGCGAATAGACAACGATGTCGGCGCCGTGCTTGAGCGGCTGGTGCCAGAGCGGGCCAAGGAAAGTATTATCGATCGCGATCGGGGGCTTTTCGTCGGCATCGGCGAAGATCGCGTCACGGCTGGCGGCGACCGCCTCGACATCGACCAGCGCGTTGGTCGGGTTGGCGGGGCTTTCGAGGTAGATCAGCGCGACCCGGCCCTCGTCCTTGGCCTGCGCCATCACCGCATCGATCTGGTCGCGAGTTGCCCCGGCGGGGAAATCGAGATAATTGACCCCGAACTTGCCGAGCACACGCGCGATCAGCGTTTCGGTCGCGGCATAGAGCGGCCCCGAATGGACTATCGTGTCGCCGGGCTTCACCATCGACAGGAACAGCGTCGCGATCGCGGACATGCCGGAAGAAAAAGCGAGCGCATCCTCCGCCTCTTCCCAGACGCCGAGCCGATCCTCGAGGATTTCCTGGTTGGGGCCGTTGAAGCGCGAATAGACGAGGCCTTCGGCGCCGCCGGGTCGCTTGCCGGTGACGCCTTCGAAATGGCGCTTGCCCGCGGCGGCGTTGGGGAAGACGAAGGTCGAGGTGAGGAAGATCGGCGGCTTGAGCGATCCTTCCGACAACGCAGGGTCATAGCCATGCCCCATCATCAGCGTCGATGCCTTGAGCTTGCGTCCGCCGATCTTTTCGACCTCGGGCTTGGGGCTGATCCGGGCTTCGACGCCGGTCATGTCGGCTTCGGTCGGGGTCTTGTCGGGCATCGTCATCTCCTGGGGTTGCCAGGCATGTACCGCGAAACCAGTATCATTGGAAACCAGTTCGCGCGCGACCGGTCGGCGTTACAGCCCGATCAGGCTGATCTGTCGCCCATAGTCGGGTTCGCCGCGGTGCGTCGCACGCCGATAGCTGTAGAAGTGCGTATCGTCGGCATAGGTGTCGAGCCCCAGCGCCTCGACGCGGGTGACGCCCGCGGCGGTGATGCGGTGGGTGACATAGGCTTCGAGATCGAATTGGTGATGGCCGTCGCGCGCCGGGGCGAAGAAGCGTTCATTGGCGGGGTCAGATGCGGCGAAGCGGCGCGCGAACCCGTCGTCGACCTCGTAGCTGGCGGGCGCGATGCAGGGGCCGATTGCGGCGGCGATCCGGGTGCGGTCCGCGCCGAGCGCCTCCATCGCGGTGATGGTCGAATCGGTGATCCCGGCCAGCGCGCCTTTCCACCCGGCATGCGCCGCGCCGACGACGCCTGCGGCGCGGTCGGCGAACATGACGGGGGCACAATCGGCGGTCAGGATGCCGAGCAGCAGTCCGGGCCGGTCGGTCACCATCGCGTCGGCGCGCGGGCGGGAGTCGGGGGCGAAGGGGGCTGTCACGCTCACGGCGTCGTGGCCATGGACCTGATAGATCGAAACCAGCGCCGCGCCGGGCAGCACCGCGTCGGTCGCGCGGCGGCGGTTCTCGGCGATCGCGGCGGGATCGTCGGCGGACCCCATACCGACGTTGAGCCCCGCCACGATGCCGGTCGAGACGCCACCACGCCGCCCGAGGAAACCGTGCTTCACCCCATCGAGCGCGGCGGCGCAGAAGACGTCGATGCTCACAGCGTCAGCCGCATGACGTCGTCGGTATCGCGATGATTGCCGACCATGAAGCCGTATTCGCCGATCCGTTCGAAGCCGTGGCGCGCGTAGAAACGCCGCGCACGGTGGTTGTCGACGAAGACCGAGAGATACAGGTTGTCCGCGCCGCGCCCGCGTGCGGTGTCGAGTACCCATGCCATCATGTCCTGCGCCGCACCCGTGCCTTGCGCGGGGGCGAGAAGATAGAATTGGCGCAGTTCGATCGACGCGCCGCGCGGCTCGAACGGCAACGACGGCGGGCCAAGCTTGGCATAACCGATTGCCGATCCATCCTGTTCGGCGAGGCGGATCGCGAACGCGGGGTCGGCGAGCTCGTTGCGCCATCGTTCGGGAGTGTGCGTTGCGAGAAAGGCGGCGAGGTCGCCGGGATCGTAGAGGTGGCCGAACGTGTCGCTGAAGGTTCGGCGGGCGAGCTCGCACAGGATGTCGGCATCGGCGACGACGGCGTCGCGGAAGGCAATCATGCGAACCCCGCGGGGGCGGGCCATGTCGGCGCGGTGACGCCGAGCGCGCGGAACAACGTGCCCATGTCGTCCATCAACCGGGTACGATCGGCGAGCAGCGCGTCGGCGCGGGCGGGCGAGGCCTTGGCGAGCGCGCTGGTGCGGCCGTCGATGCCCAGCGCGCCAAGCAGGTCGCGCTGGGGGACCGGCCCCCATACGACGCCGCTCGCATTCTGCGCGGCGGCGGCGAGCGTGGTGAAATCGACGTGCGCGGTCAGGTCGTTCTCGCCGGGCGTGTCGAACGGGTTGGCGCAGCGATGGCCGCGCACCGCCTGGAGCGTGTCGCCGAGCGCGGGGCCGTCATAGCCATAATCGATCGCGAGGAGCGCGCCGCCCTGCGCGACGAGCCGCGTGGTCAGCGCGCGGATCAGGTGGACCGAATCGGGCGACGCTTCGAGGATCGATCCGACCGGCGCGTCGCGCAACGGTGCGGGGACGATGTCGGCGGGCACCGGCTTGCCCGCGATCGGCAGGAACAGCGTGTCCTGGCACGCGACGAGGCGTTCGTGCCATTCGTCCCGCTTGACCAGTTGGCGGATCGGTAGCGCGTCGAAGAATTCGTTGGCGACGACGATCAGGGGGAGGTCGGTGGGCAGTGTCGCGATGTCGTAATGCCAGACCGCGTCGGGGACGTGTGCGCGTTGCGCATCGCGGAGGACCGGGCTCGTTTCGACGAAATGGACCGCAGGGGTGAGCTCCGCCGTTGCCATCGCGCGCACGGCGTCGGCGGTGAGCGTGCCGCGACCGGGACCGAGCTCGACCCACGCGACGGCGGGACGATCGGCGCGATCCCACAGGTCGGCGGTCCATAGTCCGATCAGTTCGCCGAACATCTGGCTGATTTCGGGTGCGGTGACGAAATCGCCGGCGCGGCCCAGCGGATCGCGGGTCGCGTAATAATGCGCGTTCGCCGCGGCCATGAACTGCGCGATCGACATCGGTCCCGCCATCGTGATCGCGGCGGCAAGCGCGTCGGGGAGGGGGAGGGTGTCGTCCATCACTATTTCGTCACCCCGGGCTCGGTACGGCATGACGGATGCTAGGCCACGCTCTCGGTTCCCCAGGTCGGCTCGACGCGGGTGCGGCGTTTGGCGGCGGTGAGGATCAGATAGAGCCCGCCAAGAATCATCGGCAGCGTGAGGAACTGGCCCATGTGGAACCCCCATTCGCCGAACAGCGTGCCGCGGAACTGCGCGTCAGGTTCGCGGAAGAATTCGACCGTGAAGCGGGCGAGGCCATAGCCGACGAGGAACAGCCCGACGAGCTTGCCGGGTTCGTACCGCGCGCGGGTGCGCCAGAACGCGAACCACAGGATCGCGAATAGCGCGATTCCCTCAAGCCCCGCTTCGTAGAGCTGGCTGGGATGCCGCGCGGGCTCGATCATGCCGTAGGGTACGGTCCGTTCGAACACGATCCCCCACGGTGCATCGGTGGGTCGCCCCCACAATTCACCGTTCACGAAATTCGCGAGTCGGCCGAAGAAGAGTCCGAATGGTACGCAGCAGGCGATATAGTCATGGACGCGCAGCCAGTTGAGCTTGTGCTTGCGCGCGAACAGGATCAGCCCGAGCGACGTACCGATGACCCCGCCGTGGAACGACATGCCGCCGTCCCACAGCCGGAGGATGCGCAGCGGGTGCAGGATCATGTCCGGCGCGTAGAACAGGACATAGCCGATCCGCCCGCCGAGAATGATCCCGAGCGTCGCGTAAAAGACGAGGTCGTCGGCGTGGCGACGCGCCATCGGCGCACCCGGTTGCGCAAGCAGCTTCAGCAGATACCACCAGCCGATCAGGATCCCCGAGATATAGGCGAGGCTGTACCAGCGCAGCGTGAAGAAGCCGATCGTGAAGATATCGGGGTGGAGCCCCAGATCGGCGAACTGAATATGGCCCGTCGACATGGCGGGGGCGGCGGCGGCGAGTTCGGGTATCAAGGCTTCCCCCTGGGCTGTGTCGCCTGCATAATGAACCCAAGGCACAAGACCAAGCGGAGAGAATGATGCGCACCGAACTCGACCAGCGAATGGATACGATGATGGATGCGCTGACCGGCGAGGGCGGACAGCTGGCATTGGGCACGTGCGAGCGCCGCGGTGTCGTCATGCCGACGATCGCCGCCGCGCCCCCGACGCTGACCGCCTATTTCGCGCATTATTGCCATGAGCACGCCGACGCGACCTTTCTGGTGGCGGGCGACGAACGGATCAGCTTTGCCGAGATGCACACGGCGGCGAATCAGGTCGCGCGCGCTGATCGCCGGATACGGTATGGCGAAGGGCGATCGCGTCGGAATCGCGATGCGCAATTCGCCCGCGTGGATCGCGCTCTATATGGGCATTCTCATCGCAGGCGGGGTTGCGACTCTCCTCAACGGTTGGTGGCAGTCGGATGAGCTTGCCGCCGCGATCGGCGAGGTCGAGTGTTCGCTGATCTTCGCCGATCGCCCGCGTGAACAGCGGCTGGCGGAGGTCGAGGGGCTGGCGGCCACGGTCGTCGGGATCGACGACACCGGCACGCTGGCCAGCGCGCTCGCCGGGGTCGTGGGGGATGTCGGCCACGCGGTGGCGTTGCCGGTGCTGACCGCGGACGATCATGCGACGATCCTGTTCACCTCGGGATCAACGGGGCAGTCGAAGGGGGCGCTCGCGGATCATCGCGGGGTGGTGCAGGGCGTCTTCAACTATCTGGCGCAAGCGGTGATGATGCTAGGTTTGGCGCAGCAGGACGGCACCGCTTCCGACGACCAGCCTTCGACGCTGTTGTCGGTGCCGCTGTTCCACGTCACCGCTGAAGTACCGATGATGCTCCAGAGCTTCGCGATCGGGCGCAAGATCGTGATGATGAAGAAATGGGATGCCGAGGAGGCGATGCGGCTGATCGAGGCGGAGAAGATCAGCTATTTCGTCGGCGTGCCGCTGATGAGTTTCGAGATCCTGACGCATCCGAACCGCGCCAACTACGACCTGTCGTCGGTCACCGATTTCGCCGCGGGCGGTGCGCCGCGCCCGGTCGAGCACGTCAAGCGGATTGATAACGAGATGGGGGGGGCAGATGGCAAGGGTGGGGCGCCGCTGATCGGCTATGGCCTGACCGAGACCAATGGAGTCGGCACCGGCAACTGGCGGACGAACTATACCGCCAAGCCCAATTCGGCGGGTCGCGCGTCGGCACCGCTGGTCGACCTCGCGATCCTCGACGATGCGGGCAACGCCGTCGCGCAAGGCGAGCGGGGCGAGATCTGTATCCGCAGCGTCGCCAATTTCCTCGAATATTGGGGCCGGCCCGATGCGACCGCGGCGGCCTATACCGACGACGCGTATTTTCGCACCGGGGACATCGGCTATCTCGATCCGGAGGGCTATCTGTTCATCGTCGACCGCAAGAAGGATATCATCATCCGCGGCGGCGAGAACATCAGCTGCCAGGAGGTCGAGGCCGCACTGTACGAGCATCCCGACGTTGCCGAGGCCGCGGTGTTCGGGCTCGACGACGAACGCTTCGGCGAAGTGCCCGGTGCGGTCGTCCATGCGCGTGACGGCGCGGCGCTCGACGCGGACACGCTCTGTGCGTTTCTCGACGATCATATCGCCGCGTTCAAGGTGCCGCGACGGATCTGGGTAAGCGCGGTTCCGCTGCCGCGGCTGGGGACCGAGAAGATCGACAAGGTCTCGCTGCGCAACACCTATCGCGCGCTCGCCGCACGCGAGGCGGCGTAGCGCTTTCCACCCCTGCCGCATCCCGATAGAGCGCGGCGCATGGCGGGGATCAGCAGAAGGGGGCTCCTGGTCGGCGGGGGCGCGGGGATCGGCCTGATCGTCGCATGGGCGGTGTGGCCGCGCGATTACGCGCCCAATCTCGTCGCAAGCCCGGGGGAGGCCATCTTCGGCGCATGGCTGAAGATCGGTATCGATGGGCATGTCACCGTCGCGGTGCCGCAGCTCGAACACGGCCAGGGCGTCTATACGACGCTGCCGCAGATCGTCGCGGACGAGCTGGGCGCGGACTGGCGGACGGTGGGCGTCGAACCAGCGCCGATCAACCCGCTCTACGCCAACCCGCTGGCGCTCGACGAGCTGTTCGACGGCAGTTTTGCGCGAATCCCCGACGACGTGCTCGGGACGGTTGCGACGCGCGCCGCGGCGATGCTGACCGGCGGGTCTACCTCGATCCGGATGTTTGAAGAGGCGGGTCGCATCGCCGGCGCGGGGGCGCGGGCGCTGCTGCGTCAGGCGGCGGCAGCGCGGTGGGACGTTGCCGCGGATACGTGCAGCGTCGACGCGGGGTTCGTCGTCCACGAGGGCAAGCGGCTGCGGTTTGCCGAGCTTGCTGCCGATGCCGCGACGCGAACGCTGCCCGATCCACTGCCGATCGGCGGGCAGGGCGCGGGCAGGCTGGCGGGCCAATCGGTGCCCCGGCTCGACGTTCCCGCGAAGGTCGACGGATCGGCGACCTTCGCAGGCGATATCCGGCTACCCGACATGGTCCATGCGGCGATCCGCCAAGGACCGATCGGCGATTCGCGGCTGGTCCGGGTCGACCGCGTCGCGGCGGATCGCATCCGCGGGGTGCTGCAGGTCGTCGGGAATCCGCGCTGGGTGGCGGCGATCGCGACGACTTGGTGGGCGGCGGCACGCGCGCTCGACGCGCTCGAGCCGCGGTTCGAGACGCGGGGAAGTGGGGTCGATAGCGCGAGCATCGACGCCGCGCTGCTGGCGGCGTTCGACGGCCCTGGGCTGCGGGTTGCGAGCGGTGGCGATCTGGCGGGCGTGTTCAAGGGCGCGCCGCTCGTGACCGCGGACTATAGCGCGGGGGTGGGTATCCATGCCGCGGTCGAGACGATGAGCGCGACCGCGGCGTATCGCGATGGGCGGCTGGAACTGTGGCTGCCGACCGCCGCGCCCGCGGCAGCGCGAACCGCGGCGGCGCGCGCGGCGGGGATCGACGAGACCGCGGTCGTGATCCATCCTGTGATGGCCGGCGGCGGGTTCGGCGCGACGCTCGACCCGCTCGTCGCCGAGCAGGCGGCGGTGGTCGCGGTGATGCTGCGCCGCCCGGTCAATCTGGTCTGGTCGCGGGGAGAGGATACGCTCCATGACCGCTATCGCCCGCCCGCCAAGGCGCGGATGGCGGCGCGGATTGCGCCGAACGGCAGGATTCTCGGCTGGAGCGCGAAGATCGCGGCGCCGTCGACCGGCATCGACCTCGCCAGCCGGGTGATGCCGGGGGCGTTGACCAGCGCGGCCTCGATCGGTCTGCGTGGGGACCGCTATGCGGTTGCGGGCGCGACGCCGCCCTATCGCCTGCCTGCCTTCGCGATCGATCATCACCCCGCGGACATCGGTGTGCCGACGGGGCATCTGCGCGGCGGCGCGCATGGCTACACCGCATTCTTCACCGAATGTTTCCTCGACGAACTCGCGCATGTCGCGGGGAACGAGCCGTTGTCGTACCGGATCGGGATGCTCGGCGGCGACGCGCGGTTGGCGCGGTGCCTGTCGACGGTTGCGGCGCTGGGCGGCTGGGACGGCGGCGTCCCGGGCAGCGGGCAGGGGATCGCATGCCATGCGTTTCGTGGCAGCTATGTCGCGGTGCTCGCCGAAGCGCATATCGGCGACGACCAGCGTCCGGTGGTCGATCGCCTGGTTGCCGCGGTCGATTGCGGGCGCGTGATCAATCCCGACATCGTCCGCCAGCAGATTGAGGGAGGGCTCGTGTTCGGGATGGCGCAGGCGTTGGGCGCTTCGACCGGCTTTACCCGCGGGCTTGCCGACGTGCGGGGCTTTGCGGGACTTGGCCTGCCGCGGCTCGCCGATACCCCTGATATCATCGTCGACGTGGCGCGCAGCGACGAGGATCCGGGCGGAGTCGGTGAGCTAGCGGTTCCCGCGGTCGCGCCCGCGATCGCCAATGCGCTTCACTCCGCGACGGGCTATCGCATCCGGTCGCTTCCGCTTAGGCCGGGGGCATGACATTGCCTCCCGATCATCCCCCGATTCCTAGGCCGCGCATCGGCGTGCTGCTGATGAACCTCGGCACTCCCGACGCTCCCGACGCGAAATCGGTCAAACGCTATCTCGGCGAATTTCTGTCCGATCGGCGCGTCGTCGAGCTGCCCGCGTTCGCGTGGCAGCCGATCCTACGCGGGATCATCCTGCAGACCCGGCCCAAGAAATCGGCGCACGCCTATAGCTTGGTCTGGCGCGACGACGGCTCGCCGCTCGCCGCGATCACCAAGTTGCAGAGCGCACGGTTACAGGGTGCGTTCGGCGAGAGCGTGATGGTCGATTGGGCCATGCGCTATGGCAACCCGTCGATCCCCGACCGGATCGCCGCGATGAAGGCGGCGGGATGCGAGCGGATATTGCTCGCGCCGCTTTATCCGCAATATTGCGCGGCGACGACCGCGACCGCCAACGACAAGGCGTTCGCGCAGCTCGCGACGATGCGCTGGCAGCCCGCGATCCGGACGCTGCCGCCCTATCATGACGATCCCGGCTATATCGCGGCGCTGAAGGAATCGGTCGCGACGGGATTGGCGGCGCTCGATTTCGTCCCCGATGCGCTGATTGCGAGCTTCCACGGGATGCCGCAACGGACACTGGAGCTGGGCGATCCCTATCATTGCCACTGTCAGAAGACCGCGCGGCTGTTGGGAGAGGCGCTCGGTCGCGAGGTTACGATCGCGTTCCAGTCGCGATTCGGGCGCGCGCAATGGCTCCAACCCGCGACCGACGCGACGCTGGCGGTGCTGCCCGCGGCGGGGGTTAAGAAGGTCGCGATCCTGGCCCCGGGATTTTCGGCGGACTGCCTCGAAACGCTCGAGGAACTTGCGATCCGAGGACGCGAGAGCTTCATCGAGGCGGGCGGGACCGATTTTGCCTATCTTACCTGTCTCAACGACACCCCTGGCGGCATCGCCATGCTGCGGCGCATGATTGCGCGAGAGCTACAAGGCTGGGTATCCCCGGACTGATCGAAGAATCGGCTTGGGAGAGCATGAATGGCACGCGTGGCGATCGTTACCGGCGGGACTCGCGGAATCGGCGAGGCGATCAGCCTCGCGCTGAAGGAAACCGGGGTCGTTGTCGCCGCGAGCTATGCGGGCAATAACGCGCGCGCCGAGGAATTCTCCGACCGCACGGGGATCGCGACGTTCAAATGGGATGTCGGCGATTTCGACGCCTGCCAGGCGGGATGCGCGACGGTAGCCGAGCAACTGGGGCCGGTCGACATCGTCGTCAATAACGCCGGAATCACCCGCGACGGCACGATCCTGAAGATGACGTACCAGGCCTGGAAAGAGGTGATCGACACGAACCTCGGCGGGTGTTTCAACATGGCCAAGGCGACGTTCGCTGGCATGCGCGAGCGCAAATGGGGGCGGATCGTCAACATCGGGTCGATCAACGGCCAGGCCGGGCAATATGGCCAGGTCAATTACGCGGCCGCCAAATCGGGCATCCACGGCTTCACCAAGGCGCTGGCGCAGGAGGGCGCACGCGCCGGGGTGACGGTCAACGCGATCGCGCCGGGCTATATCGACACCGACATGGTCGCCGCGGTTCCCGCCGACGTGCTCGAGAAGATCGTCGCGAAGATTCCGGTCGGGCGATTGGGCCAGGCGCACGAGATCGCGCGCGGCGTGGTGTTCCTGTGTTCGGAAGACGGGGGGTTCGTGACCGGTTCGACGCTGAGCATCAACGGCGGACAGCATATGTATTGACCGCCGTCGGCGGGCCGTGTCCCGGCCCCGACAAAACTAGGGGCCCGGCTCTTGCGAGCCGGACCCCCGCCCTCGATACGCTACGCGAGGGATAAGCACTGCCGCTTAGCGGCGGCAGTATCCGGGTCGGTCCGATCGATCGATGGCGCGGCCCGCAAGGGCCCCTGCGCCAGCGCCGAGGACGGTACCGAGAAGACGATCGTTGCGGCCGGCAACGGTGTGGCCGAGCAACCCACCGGCAATCGCGCCGACGATGGTGCCGCCGTCGCCGTCGTTGCACTTCTGGCGCGCGCGGTAGCTGCGATAGTTCTCGCCGCGATAGGTGCGGCCATTGTCCTGATAGCCCCGATCGTAGCCGCGGCTGTTGTAATAGCCACGTTGCGCCATCGCAGGGGCTGCCGGAACGAGCGCGGTCGCGCTCATGGCCACTGCGGCACCGGTAAGGGATAGTGTTTTGAACATGGCTGTTCTCCCGTAAAAATCCTGTCGGCGGTGGCGGCCTTGCGGGGCCGCGCCTCCGTCGTCGATGGCGGCGTTATGCCGGTACCGCGTTGAGCAGAGGCTGAATGCGTCCGTTATCGCGGGTTCAGACTATCGCCCGGCGAAACGACGGCTATGACGACCGGATCGTGCGCGTCCTTTTCGTCATCCTGGCCGTGCTGCTGGTCGTGCCTAGCTGGACCGGGGAGACCAGGCTCGACCTGCTCGGACCTGGATTGACTGTCGCGGCGCGGCGCGTCGCGCACGATGCGACGCGGGCGCGGTTGGGCGGCCTGACCTACATCGGCGGGGTCGAACTGACGGGGAGCGATCCGGCGTTCGGGGGCTATTCGTCGCTCGCGGTCGCGGGGGACCGGTTCACCTTGCTGAGCGATGGGGGCAATATCCTGCGCTTTTCGATGGGGGAGGACTGGCAGCCGCGCGACGCGAGCGGCGCGAATCTGCCCGCCGGTCCCGGAACCGGATGGGAGAAGCGGGACCGTGATTCCGAATCGATGGCGACCGACGAACGCCATGTCTGGGTCGGCTTCGAAGGCTATAACCAGATCTGGCGGTATGATGCGGGCTTTGCCCGCGCCGACGCGTGGATCGCGCCCAAGGCAATGCGCGCGTGGTCAGCGAATGGCGGCCCCGAATCCCTCGTGGCGCTGCCCGATGGACGGTTCCTGACGATCAGCGAGATGTCGCATTCCCCGAAGCGCCGGTGGGAGGGCAGCGAGAAGGCGCGATTGAAGACGCGCGATGCGCTGATCTTCGCGCACGATCCGGTCGCCGATCCGCATCCCCGGCGGTTCGCGGTGGTCGAGCAGCGGCGGTACGATATCTCGGATGCGGCGGCGCTGCCCAACGGCGACGTGCTGCTGCTCAACCGAAAGTTCGTGCTCCCGTTCCGATTCGTCACACGAATCACGCGGGTGCGCGCCGCGCGTATCCGCGCGGGCGCAGTCGTGGTGCCGGAGACGATCGCGACGCTGGGCGCGCCGCTGATCGGCGAGAATTTCGAAGGGATCGCGGTGACGCGCGAACGTGACGCGACGATGATCTGGATCGTGTCCGACGACAACCAGTCGGCCCTGCAGCGGACGTTGCTGCTGAAATTCAGGCTGGACGCGCGATAGCCCGAGACGGCGACGGCCCGCCGCTCCGGGAGCGACGGGCCGTATCGAATCGCTCGAAGCGCAAATCAGGCCGCGGCGGCGGCGGTGCTCTTCTTCGCGATCTCGCGCTTCAGGCGACGGCAGCGCAGCGACAGCTTGTCCTCGCTGGTCTTCAGCAGCCAGTTGTCGAGGCCGCCATTATGCTCGACCGAGCGCAGCCCGTGCGTCGAAACGCGCAGCTTGACGCCCTTTTCGAGGCTGTCGGAGATCAGCGTCACATTCTGCAGGTTGGGCAGAAAGGTCCGCTTGGTCTTGTTGTTGGCGTGCGAAACATTGTTTCCCACCTGCCGGCCCTTGCCGGTCAGCTCGCAAATGCGCGACATGGTTGAATTCCTGAAGTTCGGCCTGTGCCCGGGTTTACCCCGGAAAGGGGGCGCGGATAGCCGCTGGGGGCGCGGGCGTCAACCGTGGGGACGTGCAACCCCACTGGCGGGACCGCGTTGTTACGCCTACGATCCCACGGACAAAGGGGAATGATTTCATGCGTACGCTACTCGTCCTGCTCGGGCTGATCGCCCTCATCGTTGCGGGCCTGATGTATTTCGGGCTGATCAACATCGACCAGACCCGTGCTGGTGCGATCCAGACCCCGCAATTCCAGGCCGACGTGGCGCGGGTGTCGGTCGGCACCGAGAACAAGACCGTGGCGGTGCCCACCGTCAACGTCCAGAAGCCCGGCAACCCGCAGTAAACGCGGGCGTCGGCGGCGTGGAACCCCACGTCGCCCGCGCGCCACGGCGAGCGCGATGATCCCGCTGCCCGAACCGATGCGCCTGGCGCTCGATGCCGCGCGCGCCGCAGCGGCGGCGGGCGAGGTGCCGGTCGGGGCGGTTATCGTCCAAGCCGGACGGGTGGTCGCGACCGCGGGCAACGCGCCGCGGCGCCTTCACGATCCGACCGCGCATGCCGAGATCCGCGTGATTCGCGCGGCCGCGGCGGCGCTGGGCCGCGAGCGGCTCGACGATTGCGACCTGTGGGTCACGCTGGAACCCTGCGCGATGTGCGCGGGGGCGATCGCGCATGCCCGGATCGCCCGGCTCTATTATGCCGCGGCCGACCCCAAAGGCGGGGCGGTGGAGCATGGCGCCCGCATCTTCACGCAGCCGACCTGTCACCACCGCCCCGATGTCTATGCGGGGATCGCCGAGGCCGAAGCCGCGGCGATCCTGCGCGGGTTTTTCGCCGAGCGCCGCTGAGCGTCAGCGGCGAACGTCGGTTTCGGGAATCGGCACGATCTTGATCTCGACCCGGCGATTCGCGGCGCGCCCGGCGTCGGTGTCGTTCGACGCGATCGGCTGGCTTTCGCCATAGCCGCGTGTCCCGATCCGTGCCGACTGGACGCCGCGGCTTTCGAGATAGCTCGCGACCGAGGCGGCGCGCTGTTCGGACAGCGTCTGGTTATACGCATCGCTGCCGGTCGAATCGGTATGGCCGTACACGTCGATATAGGTCTGGTTATATTGCTTGAGCGTGTCGGAAACCTGATCGAGCGTGCGCTGGAATTGCGGCTGCACGTTCGCGCTGTCATAGGCGAAGGTGATCCCCGACGGGATGTTGAGGACCAGATTGTCGCCGTCGCGGGTCACGCGAACATCGGTGCCCGCGGTGCGCGCGCGCAGATCGCGTTCCTGCTTGTCCATGTACGCGCCGATCCCGGCCCCGGCGAGCCCGCCGATCCCCGCGCCAATAATCTTTTCGGTGCGATCGTTGCGACCGCCGACCAGGTCGCCGAGCAGATAGCCGCCGACGACACCACCGATGCCGCCGATCGCGGCCTTCGAAATGCGGCGTTCGCCGGTGACCGGATCGGTCGTGCAGGCGCTGGTGGTGACGAGCGCGGCGAGCGCCGCGGCGGCGAGAAATTTGGTTTTCACTGACTTACTCCCTTACTGATGCCGGTATAACCAGACGGCCCACCCGATTGTTCCGCTTCCGGTCTGAATGGCAGCTGATGGTTGTGGTCGCGCGCAACGTGCGGCAAAGAGGGGGACGCCAATGGCACCGCTTCCCCCCTTCCCCTGGATCGACGTGCTGATCATCCTCGCGCTGGTCGCGGTGAACGGCGTGTTTTCGATGAGCGAACTGGCGATCGTCTCGTCGCGCAAGGCGCGGCTCGAGGCGATGGCGCGCAGCGGCAGCACGGGCCTGCGGCGCGGCGCGGCGGTCGCGATCGTGCTGGCGGCGAACCCCGGCAAGTTCCTGTCGACCGTCCAGATCGGAATCACGCTGATCAGCGTGCTGGCGGGCGCGTTTTCGGGCGAGGCGCTGGGGCAACCGACCGCGCTCAGGCTCGAGGCGCTGGGGCTGGCCCCCGATACCGCGCGCAGCGCGGGGCTGGCGCTGGTGATCGGGGTCACGACCTTCGTGTCGCTGATCGTCGGCGAATTGATCCCCAAGCAATTCGCGCTCCGCAAACCCGAACCGATCGCGGCGATCATGGCGCTGCCGATGACGTGGCTCGCGGTCGCGACCAAACCGATCGTGTGGCTGCTCGATTCGACCAGCGCGCTGTTTTTCCGGCTGCTGGGGCTGAAACGCGAATCGGACGAGCATGTCACCGCCGAGGAATTGCACCTGATCGTCGCGGAGGCATCGAAATCGGGGGTGATCGCGGAGCATGAACGCTCGATCATCTCGGGCGTGGTCCGGCTCGCGGATCGCCCGGTGCGCGAGGTGATGACACCGCGGACCGAGGTCGACTGGCTCGATCTGGGCTGGGATGCCGACGCGATTCGCGCGACGCTGCTCGAAACCGCGCACACCCGGCTGCCCGTGGCGGACGGGTCGATCGATACGGTGCTCGGCGTCGTCCAGGCGCGCGACATCGCGCGCGCGCTGTTCCGCGGCGAGGAGATCGACCTGGCCGCGCTGATGCGCAAGGCGCCGGTGGTGATCGACCAGATCGACGCGATGGACGCGCTGATCGCGCTGCGCGAGGCGGAGGTGCCGATGGCGCTGATCCACGACGAATACGGGCATTTCGAAGGGATCGTGACCCCCGCCGACCTGCTCGCGGCGATCGCGGGGGAATTCAAGTCGGACACCGACCCCGACGAGGCGCCGAGCGTGGTCGAGCGCGACGACGGATCGCTGCTGGTCGCGGGGACGATGGCCGCGGATGCGCTCGCCGAACGGCTCGGGATCGAGCTGCCCGAGGATCGCGACTATGCGACCGTCGCGGGGCTGGCGCTCGCCGCGTTCCGGCATCTGCCGCGCGAGGGCGAGACGTTCGAAGAACAGGGCTGGCGGTTCGAGGTCGTCGACCTCGACGGGCGGCGGATCGACAAGCTGCTGGTGAGCGCGGTCGAGACGGTGGAAGACTGAAGCGCCGCCGATTGGAGTGCGGAAGTTCACGGAAGGTCATGCTATCGACGCGAGTGATCGCGCCCAAAGGTAACGAAGTTCACGCGACGTAAGGGGCGAAAATGCGACGAACCGAGGGCAACGGGTCGGCGTCGCGGGGTGCCGACGGCGGTGCGTGGATCAACGGTGGGAAAGAGCGTCGGACGGAGCATGACAGCGGAGACGCGTGTAGGACAGCGATCGTTTCGTGGGTTGCCGCACGATTCTACGACGGATGACGAGGTGCCAGGCTTGGCGGATGTGCGGTTATCGTATATACGCTAACCGATGAGGATGATCGTGTGGGACGAGCCGAAGCGTCAACGCAATCTGGCAAAGCACGATCTCGACTTTGCCGACCTCGACGAATGGTTCTTTCTCGAGGCGATCACGGCACCGGCAAAGGATGGTCGCTACATCGCGATCGGTTGACTGGCCGATGGCACGATTGCGGTGGTGTATGCGCTGCTCGGGTCCGAAGCGATTTCCGTCATCTCGATGCGTCCCGCAAGCCGGAAGGAAAGGAGTTCGCTATGACCGCGACAAAAATCAGCGATGCCGAGGAGGCCCGCGTTCAACAGATGATCGCCAGCGATCCGGACGCACCGGAAGCAACCGATCAACAGCTTGCAGACGCCCGGCCTTTTGCCGAAGCCTTCCCTGATCTTGCGGCGAAGATGCGCAAGAATGTCGGGGGGCGTCCGCGTTCGGATAACCCCAAACAGCCGATTTCGATTCGCCTCGACCAAGACGTCATCGCAAAGTTCAAGGCCACCGGGCCGGGCTGGCAATCGCGGATCAACGAGGCGCTACGCCATGCCAAGCTTTCCCAATAGCGGCACGGCTTTTTACGAAATCGCTCGGCGGCGGTTTTATGACGCGGTGGGCGTGGGCTGAAGCGACAAGAGTGCCCATTTGCGGCTATCAATAATCCTGCTCCCTTTCTGAAAGAGAGGGGCGAGCCAGGAACGGGCGTTGCCGCTAAATGGCCGCCGACGCGCGTCAAAGATTTCCGAAGGTCGCTTTGTAGCCTTCGGTGTCGCCCGCGGCGAGGAGGCGGGCCTGGTCGATCCAGCGGTCGCGCGCCATGCGGCCTGCGAACGCGCCTAGCTGGGCGTCGAGGGCGGCGGCTTCGTGGTCGTCGAGCGCGGCGAGCTGGCGGGCGTCGGTGATGCCGAGTTCGGCGAGGCGCGCGGCGACCTTGGGGCCGAGGCCTTTGAGCGTGGTGACGGGGATCGCGTTGGCTGACATCGTGGCGGCCGGAATCGCGGCGGCTGGAATTGTGGTGTCGGGGGCGGGGGTCGGGTGCGGAACTGTCTCGTCGATCGCGGGGCTCGCCTCGAACGGGGCGGCGGCGGGGATCGGCTCGTTGGCGAGGGGTGCGGGGTCGCTCGGCAGGGCTTCGTCAGTCTCCGGCGGTGGCGCGGCGGCGGGGGTGGTCGGTTGGTGATCCGCGTCGCGGCGATGCGCGATGTCGGCGTTGTCGGCGACGATCGTCCGGTTTGCCTGGCGGCGCGCGTGACGGAGGCGGATGCCCCAGATGATCCCGAACACGACGAACGCGGCGAAGATCGCCATGATCGCAAAATGCGCAGTGGTGAGGGCGCTGATGCCATCGGGGATCAGGCTCGCGCCGGAGGCGGAGGTCATCGGGGTATTGTCGTTCATCGCGCCGTCCTAGCGCGCGCCGCCCGGCGCTGCGAGGGACATTCTCGACGGGGCGTGGCAGCGGCGCGGCGCGTCACCGCGCCAGTTCGCGCCAGCCGATGTCGCGGCGACAGAAGCCGGTGGGGAAATCGATCGCGTCGACCGCGCGGTACGCGGCGGCGTGCGCGGCCTGGACGTCGGGACCGCGCGCGGTGACGCCCAGAACGCGGCCGCCCGATGCGACCAGCGTGTCGTTCTCGATGCGGGTGCCCGCCTGGAACACCGTTGCGCCGGTGGCTGCCGCAGCATCCAGCCCGTGGATCGCGCCGCCGAGTTGGAGCGTGGCAGGATAGCCGTTGGCCGCCATCACCACGACGAGCGCGGTGTCGTCGGCGAAGCGCGCGCCGGGGATCTCGACGAGCCGTCCTTGCGCGACCGCGAGCAGCGTTTCGGCGAGATCGCCGTCGAAGCGCATCATCAGCACCTGGCATTCGGGATCGCCGAAGCGCGCGTTATATTCGATGAGCTTCGGACCCTGCGCGGTGAGCATCAGGCCCGCGTAGAGGACGCCGCTGAACGGCGTGCCGTCCGCGGCGAGCGCGCGGATCGTGGGTTCGACGATCTCGGCGATCGCGCGCGCTTCGAGTTCCGGAGTGAGGACGCGCGCTGGGCTGTAGGCGCCCATGCCGCCGGTGTTGGGGCCGGTATCGCCCTCGCCGACGCGCTTGT
This sequence comes from Sphingomonas oligophenolica, assembly GCF_006438955.1. Lineage (GTDB taxonomy): Bacteria > Pseudomonadota > Alphaproteobacteria > Sphingomonadales > Sphingomonadaceae > Sphingomonas > Sphingomonas oligophenolica_A. The sequence goes on from NZ_RCZK01000003.1 coordinate 114,859, forward strand.
GATCCTGCGCGGTGCCGAAGGGGAGCAGGGTCGTCCCGTCGGTTAGGACGAACAGGCTCGCCTCTTCGCCGTCGAGGAATTCCTCGATCACGACCGCGGCGTCGCCATTGGCGTAGAGCGCGTCGAGCGCGGCGGTCGCCTCGGCTTGCGCATAGGCGATGAAGACGCCCTTGCCCGCGGCGAGGCCGTCGGCCTTGATCACGACGGGGAGGCCGAAGACGTTGGCGAGCGCGGCTTCCGCCCCGTCGCGGGTGGTGCAGCGGATATAGCCCGCGGTCGGGATGTTGGCGCGGCGGCACAGGTCCTTGGTGAAGCCCTTCGATCCTTCGAGCTGCGCGGCGGCGCGGTCGGGGCCGAACACCGCGATGCCCGCGGCGCGCAGGGTGTCGGCGAGGCCGTCGACCAGCGGGGCTTCGGGACCGATCACGACGAGCGCGACATCATGGGCGCGGGCGAAGGCGACGACGCTGGCGTGATCGGTCGCATCGAGCGTGACGCAGGTCGCATGGCGCGCGATGCCGGGGTTGCCGGGGGCGGCGTAGAGCGTATCTAGCAGGGGCGACTGCGCCAGTTTCCACGCGAGCGCGTGTTCGCGACCGCCCGATCCCAACAACAGGATGTTCATGCCCGATCCCTTCGATTCCACCGCGACGACAACCGGGCGGCTGGTAGCCGAGCCCGTCCCCGGCGACAACGCGCTCGCGCTGTCGGTCGGCGAACTGGCGGGGCGGCTGAAGCGGATGGTCGAGGGCGAGTTCGGTCATGTCCGGCTGCGCGGCGAGATTTCGGGGTATAAGCGCGTAGCATCAGGGCATTGTTACCTCAGCCTCAAGGACGAAAGCGCGGTCATCGACGGGGTGATCTGGAAGGGGAATGCGGGCGGGCTCGCGTTCGTGCCGCAGGACGGGATCGAGGTGATCGCGACGGGCAAGCTCACCACCTATCCGGGGCGGTCGAAATACCAGATCGTGATCGAGCGGATGGAGTTGGCGGGCGCGGGGGCGCTGATGGCGCTGCTCGAGAAGCTGAAGGCGTCGCTGACGGCGGAGGGGCTGTTTGCGAGCGAGCGCAAGCGGGCGTTGCCGTTCATGCCGCGCGTGATCGGGGTGGTGACCAGCCCGACCGGCGCGGTGATCCGCGATATCCTGCATCGGTTGGAGGATCGCTGCCCGACCCACGTGCTGGTGTGGCCGGTCAAAGTGCAGGGTGACGGATCAGCCGCCGAGATCGCCGCGGCGGTGCGCGGGTTCGATGCGATCGAGCCGGGTGGTCCGGTGCCCCGCCCCGACCTGGTCATCGTCGCGCGCGGGGGCGGGTCGATCGAGGATCTGTGGGCGTTCAACGAAGAGGTCGTGGTGCGCGCGGTTGCGGGGTGCTCGATCCCGATCATCTCGGCGGTCGGGCATGAGACCGACACGACGCTGTGCGACCATGCCGCCGATCGCCGCGCGCCGACGCCCACTGCGGCGGCGGAGATCGCGGTGCCGGTGCTCGCCGACCTGCGCTACACCGTGCAGAGCCACGCCGCGCGGACCGAACGCTGCGCACAGCGCTATATCGAGCGCGGGCGCGAGCGGCTGGATGCGGGCGCGCGGCTGCTGCCGAAGCGAGATGCGTTGTTGGGGCCGCAGCGCCAACGTGCCGACGAGGTGGGGGCGCGGCTCGATCGTGGGCTCGAACGGCGGGTGACCGCGGCGCGCCGCGTGCTCGACGGCGCGACCGGCGCGCTGCGCCCCGCGATCCTGCAGCAGCGTCACGCCAAGGCCCGCGATGCGCTCGACGCGACGTGGCGGCTGATCCGGTCGCTCAATCCCGACCATGTGCTCGACCGGGGCTATGCCCGTGTTACTGCGCGGGGCGACGGCGCGACGCTGTCGTCGTCGGCGGCGGTGCGCAAGGCAGGCGCGGTGACGCTCCACTTCGCGCATGGCGATCGCGTCGATGCGGCGGTCGAAGGCACGACGGTTGAGCCGCGCAAGCCGCGCGCCTACACTGCCGCCAAACCCGACCAGCCGACGCTGCTCTAGCGCCCCACCATCCAGAGAGATCCGATGCTCGTCAGCAATTCCGATCGCCCCGCGCGGGTTCACTATATGGCCAACGGCTTTCGCGTGCTCGCGCCGGGCGACCACGTGCTGTGTGCGACCAGCGGGGTGCGAATCCCGCTCGACATCCTGCGCTATTGGAGTGTCGCGCGGCAGGAGCCCTATGCCACCGCGCAGCTCGCGAGCGAGGCGCTGGCACCGGTATGACGATGCGCTGGATGCTCGCCGCCGCGCTGATGATTCCCGGGGTTGCGACGGTAGGGGCCGCGCAGCAGGCGGTCTCCACCCCGACGGGCGCGTTCCGCTATACCGGCACGCTGACCCAGGGCGGGCTGATCCGCGGCGACGCGCCGCGGGGCACGGTATCGCTGACGCTCGACGGCGAGCCGGTCGGGATCGCGGATGGGCGGTTCGTCGCGGGGTTCGATCGCGACGCGGGGCAGGCCGCGGTGCTCGCCGCGACGCTGGCCGATGGCCGGGTAGTGCGCCAGACGCTGGCGATCGCGCCGCGCGACTGGAATATCTCGCGGCTATCGTCGCTGCCCAAATACCCGGTGCCGAGCGCCGAATTCCAGCGCATCCGCCCCGGCGAACTCGCGCAGATCGTCGCGGCGCGCGCGCAAGCGACCGATGCCGCGGGCTGGCGGCAGGATTTCGTCTGGCCGGTCACCGGGCGGATTTCGACGCGGTTCGGGTCGCAGCGCATCTACCAGAACGGCGAGGCGGGATCGTACCATTCGGGGATCGACATCGCGCGCGCTACCGGCACGATCGTCGTTGCGCCAGCGGATGGTGTGGTGATCCTCGCGGCACGCACGCCGTTCACGCTGGAGGGCAATCTGCTCATGCTCGACCACGGGATGGGGCTCAACAGCGCGTTCCTCCACCTGTCGCGGATCGACGTGACGCCGGGCGACCATGTCCGCCAGGGCCAGCCGATCGGGCTGGTCGGCAGGACCGGGCGCGCGACCGGGCCGCACCTCCACTGGAGTCTGAGGTGGCACGACGCGAAGCTTGATCCGCTGCTGGTCGCGGGGGCGATGTAGGTGGGCGCAGAGGCTTGCGAATGCGTTTCCTGATTAACGGTGAGTCAAACATGTGACTTTTGGGTTACAGGCAGTCTGAAATCCCGTCTTACGCCCGCCCCTTACTTTACAGCACCACCCCAGCCCGTGCATCACTATAGGTATGTCCTCCGTACGCTTTCGCGTTCGACAAAGGGGGGGCTTGTCATCTCTGGCACGGGACCGTCGCAACGGGCCGTTGCCGGACAAGCGAGGGAAACGCTTTTATGATCGCATATTCGACCAACGCGCGTCGCAAGCTGCGCGCCGGAACCGCTCTGAAGGCCTTGGCGCTGGTGGGCGCCAGCGTAGGAGCGATCGGGATCGGCGCGCCCGTTGCGGCGCAGGATTTCCAGAACGTTATCGCATCGGGCCGCGTCCAGGGTACCAACGGGACGCCCGTCGCCGGCGCGACCGTGGAAATCCGGTCGGATGCGCAGGGCTTCACCCGCGCCACGACGACCGATCGCAGCGGAGCGTTTCGGATCGGACAGGTCCCCGCGGGCCAGTACACGATCACGATCAGCGCGGACGGCTATGACACCTACACCGAAGTCGGCGTGGCGTTGACTCAGTCGGGTGCCGCGAATCAGTTCACGCTGGCCCCGAGCGGGACGGCATCGGCATCGACTGGGGGCGACATCGTCGTTACCGCTGGGCGTATCAAGGTCGCCGATTTCGATCAGACCACGACCGGTTCGACTATCAATGTCGCCGACCTTGCCGATCGCGTGCCGGTCGCGCGCGACTTGACCTCGATCATCAAACTGTCCCCCGGCTCGATCAGCGGCGACGGCGCGTTCGGCAATCTGTCGTCGGTCGCCGGTTCGTCGGTAGCGGAAAACGTGTTCTTCGTGAACGGCCTGAACGTCACCAATTTTCGGACCTTCCTGGGGTCAAACGCGGTGCCGTTCGAATTCTATGACACCGTCGACATTAAGAACGGCGGCTATCAAGCCGAGTTCGGGCGCGCGACCGGCGCGGTCGTGACCGCGACGACGAAATCGGGATCGAACACCTTCCACGCGGGCGCGGTCGTGACCTTCGCACCGAAGGAATTGGCCGATAAGTCGCCGAATACGCTAACACAGGACAACGACAACGATCTCCGCCAGGATCTGCGCGCCGATTTCTACGTGTCCGGCCCGGTCATCAAGGACCATCTGTTCTTCTACGGCTTGTATGAAAGCCGTTATGTCCAGAACGGCGACGGGATCAACATCGGCAAGCCGCCGACCTATATCTCGAGCACCAACAAGAGCCCGTTCTTTGCGGGTAAGGTCGATGCCGTCATCACCGACGGCCAGCGGCTCGAATTCACCTATTTCCGCACCACGAGCACGTCCTACAACACGATCAATGCCTACGATCCGGCAACCAACCGGCTGGGGGATTATCAGTCGAGCTACCTGCGGCAGTTCGGCGGCAACAATTATGTTGGGCGCTACACCGGATCGTTCACCGACTGGCTGACTGTGTCGGCGGCATACGGACGCAGCAACGACCGCGACAACACGCTGTCGAGCACGCCGAATATCTCGCGCGTCCGGGACTACCGGAACAGCTCGCTGGGCCCCAATCTGGCCAATCAGTTGCAGGTACAGTCGACCAACGAAGACGAGCGCAAATTCTATCGTGGCGACGTCGACTTGTACGTCAAGCTGCTGGGAACCCACCATTTCCGGTTTGGTTACGACCATGAGGACCTGACGACGACGGGCACGACGAATTACACCGGTGGTTCATTCTATGCGATCCGCAACTCGACGTCGCTGGGGACTTATTACACGCGGCGCGTATATGAGACGGGTGGGTCGTTCCACGTCACCAACGAAGCCTTTTACGCGCAGGATAGCTGGACTCTGCTCGACAATCGGCTGACGCTGCAGCTCGGGATTCGCAATGATCGCTTCGTCAACAACAATGCGAATGACGAAGTCTTCTACAAATCCGGCGACCAATGGGGACCGCGCCTCGGGTTCACGATCGATCCGCTGGGTACGGGTCGTTCGAAAATTTATGGATCGTTCGGGCGTTACTTCCTGCCGATCGGGGCGAACACCAACATCCGCCTGGCCGGACGCAATTACGACGTGACCGATTATTTCAAGTTCGTCGGGCTCGATGCCAATAACGTGCCGCTACAGGGTGCGCCGATCAATATCTTCTCGCCCTGCCTGCGGACTAGCAACAGCAATTGCCGGATCGCGACCAACGGCGAGGTCGCAAGTACGCTGAATTCGGTTGCGACCAATCTGAAGCCGCAGTCGGTGGACGAATATATCCTCGGCGGCGAAGTGCGCGCGGGTAGCTATTGGCGGTTCGGTGTCTATGGCACCTATCGCAAGCTGAACCGGGCGCTCGAAGATTCGGCGATCGACCAGGCGGCGATTAACTATTGCAATGCCAACAAACTGGGCTGCGCGGCGCTATACACTGGCTTTTCGCAATATGTGTTGAACAATCCTGGCGAACCGCTGTCGGTCACGCTGCTGGATGGGAAAACGAAGACGACGTTCACGCCGCAGCAACTGGGTTATCCGCGTGCCGAGCGTTTCTATAAGGCGATGACCTTCAAGGTCGATCGCGACTTCGACGGCACGTGGAGCCTGTCGGGATCCTATACCTATGCGAAGGGCTATGGGAATTACGAAGGCGGCGTGAAGTCGGACATCGGCCAGACCGACGTCGGACTGACGCAGGATTTCGATCAGCCGGGTTTCACCAACGGGGCCTATGGCTATCTCCCCAACGATCGTCGCCACAACTTCAAGCTGTACGGCAGCTATCGGTTGTTCGACTGGCTGACGCTGGGCGCATCGGGCACGCTGGTATCGCCGCGCAGGTTCGGTTGCCTGGGTGTGATTCCGCCCGAGATTGATCCCTATGCCAGCCTGTATGGCGTCGCGGGCAATTACTGCCGGTATGCCGGCGGAAAGCTCAGCAACTCCAATCCGATCGCACTGGTCCGGCGTGGCACCGCGCTGAAATCGGATTGGCAGTCCAACCTGGACGTGTCCGCGGCGATCCGGATTCCGAGCGATACAATCGATGCGGTTATTAGGTTCGATGTCTTCAACGTGCTAAATTCGAAATCGGTCTCGACGGTGCAGGAGGCCGGTGGGCAGGACGTGCTCGGATCGCCGGTGGATTACCCGATCGATCCCAATTACGGCGCGCCTACCACCTATCAGCCGCCACGCTATGTGCGTGCGCAGCTTCAGTTCCGCTTCTGATCGTTGCGGTTCTGAACAATTCAGGGGGGTCGGGAAGCCGACCCCCTTTTTTTGTCGATGGCGCGGCTGGCAGAGGTTGAAGCCACGGGGGAAGATTCGTAATTCCCGCGCATGACGACCGTTGTTCGCTTGCTAGACGATCTTCAGCGGGCTTTCGCCGCGCGCGATCGGGTGGGCATCAACGACATTCTGGCGGCGATGCTGAAGGGCAGCAGTGACGTCGGCGATCGCTGGGGGATGTTCGCGGACATACTGGCAAACCACGGCGAGTGGACGTTGGCGATCCGCGCCGCCCGGCGTCATTGCGAGCGGAACCCCGCAGACACTGCGCGAGGTTTTGGTGAAGCGGTGATCCTGGCGCGTGCCGGGCGCAATGCCGACGCCGCGGCGGTTGCGGGTCGATTGCAGGCGAAACGTCCTGCAGACCCCGACCTCAACCATTTTCTCGGTGCGCTGGCGTCCGAACGCGGCGCGTTCGACGATGCGTGCGACTATTTTCAAACCGCGATCGACGCGGGCGCGTCGGCAGGCCAGTCGTGGCTCGAGTTGGCGGCGATCCATCGCTTTTTGCCCGCCGACCCGATGCTCGACCGGCTTCGTCGCGCAGCGGCGGTGACCTCCCTGCCGGCGGATGCGCGCGCCGCGACGCTGTATGCGCTTGGCAAGGCGCTCGATGACATCGGCGACATTGACGCCGCGTTCGCGGCGTTCGACCAAGGGAGTCGGATGGTGGCGCCGCTTCGCGCTTATGATGGGCGTGCCGACCGCGCCGAGGCGGATGCCGCGCTTTCGCGCGCGGCCCGATCCGCGCCGCGCCCATCGGGCGATGGCGTCGAACGCCCGATTTTCGTGACCGGACTGCCGCGATCGGGGACAACGCTGGTCGAACAAATTCTGGCCAGCCATCCCGCAGTCGTTGGTGGCGGAGAACTGAATTTCCTTGCTATGTTGGGAAACGAGATCGGCGCCCCAGCGGCATTGCGGCGGTCCTATCTCCACCTGCTCGCCGAACGCTTCGACATTCGGGGGCGAGTGGTCGACAAAACCTTGGACATCGGACGGGTGTTGGACCCGCTGATCGCCGCTTTTCCGCGTGGACGGGTCGTCTGGGTGCGGCGTGCGCCGATCGATGTCGCCTGGTCGTGCCTGCGTACCTATTTCGCGGTCGGTGTACCTTGGAGCTGGGACCAACGGCGGCTGGCGGCGCACATGCGGGTCGAAGATCGGTTATTCGACCATTGGCGCGATCGCCTGGGCGATCGGTTACTCGTTGTCGATTATCAGGCGCTCGTTCGAGAACCGGCAACGCTGATCCCATCGATCGTGGCGCACGCCGGATTGACGCCCCATCCCGCGACGCTGCGACCGCATGCCACCCAGCGCACGATCCGAACGTCAAGCGTCGCGCAGGTCCGCGAGCCGATTTCGACACGGGCGATCGGTAGCGGCGACGTCTATCGTGACCACCTCGGGCCGTTTATCGACGCCTATCAGGGCTAAACGACGGTGAGCGTTAGCTTGCCATCGCTTTCGTCGACATCGACCGTGCTGCCGTCCTTCACGTCGCCACGCAGGATCAGGTCGGCGAGCGGGTCCTGGAGGTAGCGTTGTACCGCGCGGCGTAAGGGCCGGGCGCCGTAGACCGGATCATAGCCGACCCGCCCGAGCCACGCGCGCGCGGCGTCGGTGAGCGCTAGGGTGATCTTGCGATCGGCGAGCAGCTTGTCGACGCGCGCGACCTGGATGTCGACGATCGGCGCCATGTGCGCCTGCCCCAGCCGGTGGAACAGGATGATGTCGTCGAGGCGGTTGAGGAATTCGGGGCGGAAATGGCCGCGGACGATCTCCATCACCTGCGGCTCGACGCTCTCGACGTCCTGGCCTTCGTCGAGGTTGGCGAGATACTGGCTGCCGAGGTTGCTGGTGAGGATGATCAGCGTGTTGCTGAAATCCACCGTGCGGCCCTGGCCATCGGTCAGCCGCCCGTCGTCGAGCACCTGAAGCAGGATGTTGAAGACGTCGCCATGTGCCTTTTCGACCTCGTCGAACAGCACGACCTGATAGGGGCGGCGGCGCACCGCCTCGGTCAGCACGCCGCCTTCCTCGTACCCGACATAGCCGGGGGGCGCGCCGATCAGCCGCGCGACCGCGTGCTTTTCCATGAATTCGCTCATGTCGATGCGGACCATCGCGTTGCCGTCGTCGAACAGGAATTCGGCGAGCGCCTTGGTGAGTTCGGTCTTCCCGACCCCGGTTGGCCCGAGGAACAGGAAGCTGCCGAGCGGGCGGTTGGCGTCCTGTAGCCCGGCGCGCGCGCGGCGGACCGCGGTGGAGACCGCGCGGACCGCCTCGGCCTGGCCGATCACGCGCTTGCCGATGACCTCTTCCATCCGCAGCAATTTGTCGCGTTCGCCCTGGAGCATGCGGTCGACCGGGATTCCGGTCCAGCGGCTGACAACCCCCGCGATGTCGTCGGCGGTGACTTCCTCGCGCAGCATCGCGCCCTTGGTCTGGCCTTGCGCGTCGTCGAGTTGCTTGCTGAGTTGCGGGATGGTGCCGTAGCTGAGCTCGCCCGCGCGCGCGAGATTGCCCTCGCGCTGCGCCTGGTCGAGCTCGATGCGCGCGGCGTCGAGTTGCTCCTTGAGCTTTGCTTCCGCGCCGATCTTGTCCTTTTCCGCCTGCCATCGGGTGGTGAGTTCGCTCGATTGCTGTTCGAGGTTGGCGAGATCGCCCTCGAGCGTGGCGAGCCGGTCGACGCTCGCGGCGTCGGTTTCGCGGCGCAGCGCCTCGCGTTCGATCTTCAACTGGATGATCCGGCGATCGAGCGTCTCGATTTCCTCGGGCTTGCTTTCGACCTCCATGCGGATGCGCGATGCGGCCTCGTCCATCAGGTCGATTGCCTTGTCCGGGAGGAAGCGGTCGGTGATGTAGCGGTTGCTGAGCGTTGCCGCGGCGACGAGCGAGGCATCGGTGATGCGGACGCCGTGGTGGAGTTCGTAGCGGTCCTTGAGCCCGCGCAGGATGCTGATCGTGTCCTCGACGGTGGGTTCGCCGACGAAGACGGGCTGGAAGCGGCGCTGGAGCGCGGGGTCTTTCTCGACATATTTGCGATATTCATCGAGCGTCGTCGCGCCGACGCAATGGAGTTCGCCGCGGGCGAGCGCGGGCTTGAGGAGGTTGCCCGCATCCATCGCGCCTTCGGATTTCCCCGCGCCGATCAGCTGGTGCATCTCGTCGATGAACAGGACGATGTCGCCGTCGGCGGCCTTCACCTCGTCGAGCACGCCCTTGAGCCGCTCCTCGAATTCGCCGCGATATTTCGCGCCCGCGATCAGCGCGCCCATGTCGAGCGACATCAGTGTGCGGCCCTTGAGCGTGTCGGGCACGTCGCCGTTGGCGATGCGTAGCGCGAGTCCTTCCGCGATTGCGGTTTTACCCACGCCGGGTTCGCCGATCAGCGCGGGGTTGTTTTTGGTGCGGCGCGCGAGAATCTGGATGGTGCGGCGGATTTCCTCGTCGCGGCCGATCACGGGGTCGAGCTTGCCGTCGCGCGCCGCCTGCGTGAGGTCGCGTGCAAATTTCTTGAGCGCGTCGTAGCGATCCTCGGCCGAGGCGGTGTCGGCGGTGCGGCCGCCGCGCAGGTCGTTGATCGCGGCGTTGAGTTTTTCGGGGGTCGCGCCCGCTGCCTTCAAGGCCTTGCCTGCGGCGGCGTTCAGCCCGAGCGCGAGCGCGACGAGCAGGCGTTCGACGGTCACGTAGCTGTCGCCCGCCTTAGCCGCGATCTGTTCGGCGGAATCGAGGACGCGAACCGCGTCATTATCGAGCCCTGGGGTCTGCTGCGCGCCCGAGCCCGAGACCGCGGGGATCTTGCTCAGGGCGAGGTCCGTCTCGCTGGTCGCCTTGCGCGCGTCGCCCCCCGCGGCGGTGACGAGCCCCGCGGCCATGCCCTGGTCGTCCTCGAGCAGCGCCTTCAACAGATGTTCGGGGGCGATCCGCTGGTGGTTCATCCGGATCGCGACGGTCTGCGCCGACTGGAGGAAGCCCTTGGCGCGGTCGGTGAATTTTTCGAGGTTCATGTGATGTCCCTAGTTCTGCGCCCGCTAAATAGTGTTGCATTTCGGCAACACAAGTCTTTTGCGGTCATGCCGGACTTGTTCCGGCATCCATCGTGCCGCACGATCGAATAGACGGCAGTTTGCGGGACGATAGACCCCGGAACAAGTCCGGGGTGACGGAGGGGACGCTGATGCTGCGTAAAATCGGAATCGGCGTATTTGTCGTCATCGTCGTGGTCCTGATCGGCCTCGCGACGTGGGAGCCGTTGACCGCGCATCGCGTCGCCGCGCCGCCCGCGCACCGCTACGACAGCGTCATCGCGCGCGACGATTTCGGGGTGCCGCATATCTTCGGGAAGACCGATCCCGACGTCGCCTATGGCATCGGCTACGCGCATGCCGAGGACGATTTTTGGACGCTGCAGCAGGTGCTCGCGATGGTGCGTGGGCGCGAGGGGGCGTTGCTGGGGGGCGACGGCGCGAAGATCGATTTCGCCGCGCATCTGCTCGGTGCGCGCACCACGGTCGATCGCGATTACATGAAGCAGCCCGCCGACGTGCGGCTGCTGCTCGACGGTTATGCGAGCGGCGTCAACGCCTATGCGCGGCGGCATCCGGGGGAAGTGAAGCTCGCCAAGCTGTTCCCGGTCGACGGGCGCGATGTCGCAACCGGGTTCGTGGTGCGATCGCCGTTCTTCTATGGCCTCGATGGCGTGCTCGGCGCGCTGGTCGGCAACAAGCCGTTGCCGCCCGAGACCGCGGGGGCGGTGCCCGACGCGCCCGATCCGGCGGTGCTGCCCGCCGAGGGGACTATGAACGGATCAAACGCGTTCGTCGTCGCCCCGAAGCGATCGGCGGACGGGTTCACCCGGCTGGTGTCGAATTCGCACCAGCCGTGGTCGGGGGGCGAGGCATGGTACGAACTTGTGGTCCATTCTGGTCAGGGCTGGGATTTCGCGGGTGCGACCTTTCCCGGCGCGCCCTATCCGTTGCTCGGGCATAACCGCACGCTGGGTTGGACCAACACCGTCGACCGCCCCGATGTGGTCGATATCTACAAGCTGACGCTCAACAAGGCGGGCGATGCCTATCGGTTCGACGGGCGGTGGCGGACGCTCGAAACGCAGCGGGTGTGGTTGCCGGTGAAATTATGGGGGCCATTCGTCCTGCCGGTGCCCAAGACACTCTATCGCAGCATCCAGGGGCCGGTGATCGTCAACGACAGCGGCGCCTATGCGATTCGCTACGGCGGCGCGGACCAGCTCAGGATGGTCGAGCAATATTACCGGCTCAATCGCGCGCACAATGGGAGCGAATGGAGCGCGGCGATGGCGTTGCGCGGGGTGCCGGGGACGAACTTCCTCTACGCCGACGCGACCGGGCGGATCGCCTATGTCTACAATGCGAGCTTTCCCAACCGGAAACCGGGCTATGATTACGCGCATGTCCTGCCGGGCGACACCTCGGCGGATTATGCGCCGGGGACGGTGGCCTATGCGGCGTATCCCAAGAACATCGATCCACGATCGGGCTTCCTGATCAACGCCAACAACACGCCGTATCAGGCGGCGGGCGCGGGGAGCGAGATCGCGCCGCAGCCACCGTTGCTGGGGGTTGAGACCGACACCACCAACCGCGGCACCCGCGCGCTCGAACTGATGGGCGCGGATCGATCGATCAGCGCCGCCGACCTGTACGGCATCAAATATGATACCGGCATTGCGCGCGACGGGTGGGCGGGACGCTGGTTCCGCGACATCATGGCGGCACCCGATCGCGGCGATGCCGGGGTGCGGGCGGCCAAGGCGGTGCTCGCGAAATGGGACTGGAACCTCGACGGGCGTGGCCCCGCCGATGCGATGGCCGCGATCCTGATGCGCGCGGGGCAGAAATGGCATTACCAGCGGCAGCCCGAACTCGATCCGCATGACGAACTCGCCAAGGCGGCGGCGTATCTGAAGGAGCATTTCGGGCGGATCGACGTGCCGCTCGGCACCGTATTGCGGTTGCGCCACGGGAAAGTCGACTTGCCGATGGACGGCGGGCCAGAGGTGCTGCGCGCGGCGTCGTTGTGGGACGAGGCCCCCGACGGGCGGCTGGTGGTGAAGCATGGCGACAGCTTCATCATGTTCATGGCGTGGGACCGGCAGGGGCGTGTGTCGTCACGCTCGATCCAGCCATATGGCGCGGCGACGACGCGGCCGGATTCGCCGCATTATGCCGATCAGGCGCCGTTGTTCGTCAAGCATCAATTGAAGCCGGTATGGTTCTATCCTGCTGATCTGAAGCAACATGTCGAGCGGGTTTATCGACCCTGACCCGGTTGCCGGTTCGGATTCCGCTGCTATAGTCCGATAGTACAGTATAAAAAACGGGGATGTTCATGACGAAGACGATCGCGCTCGCCAGTGTTGCTTTGCTGGCGCTGACCGCGCCGCTCGCGGCGCAGACGGCCAAGAACGCGGCTGGCACGACGACCGCTGCCACGCTGCCGCAGGGTGCGCCGGTCGCGGCGCTCGTCCGCGACATCGACATTCCCTATCAGCAGTTCACGCTGAAAAACGGGCTGCGCGTCGTCGTCCACACCGATCGCAAGGCTCCCGTCGTCGCGGTGTCGGTGTGGTATCATATCGGGTCGAAGGACGAGCCCAAGGGCCGTACCGGATTCGCGCATCTGTTCGAACATCTGATGTTCGGCGGCTCCGAGAACAGTGACCAGAGCTGGTTCCAGCCGATGCAGGCGATCGGCGCGACCGGGCTGAACGGCACGACCTATTTCGACCGGACCAATTATTTCGAGACGGTACCGCGCGGCGCGCTCGATACCGCGCTGTTTCTCGAAAGCGACCGGATGGGGCATCTGCTCGGCGCGGTGACGCAATCGAAGCTCGATATCCAGCGCGGCGTCGTCCAGAACGAGAAGCGCGGCAACGACAACCAGCCCGGCGGCCTGGTCAACTACAAGGTGCTCGAAACGCTGTTCCCCGACGGGCATCCGTACCAGCATTCGACGATTGGCTCGATGGCCGACCTCGACACCGCGAGCCTGGCCGACGTAAAGGGCTGGTTTCGCCAGCATTACGGGCCGAACAACGCGGTGCTGGTGCTGGCGGGCGACATCGACGTCGCCGCGGCGCGCCCGCTGGTCGAGAAATATTTCGGCGACATCCCGATGGGGCCGAAGAACGAGCCGACGCTGGCGGCGGTACCGACGCTGAAGCAGCGCATCGACCTGACGTTCAAGGACCAGGTCGCGAACACCACGGTAACGCGGACCTGGGCGATTCCGGGCATGCTCGACAAGGACGCCCCCGCGCTCGACGTGGCGGCGAGCATCATCGGCGGGCTCGACAGCAGCCGACTCGAAACGTCGCTGGTGCGCGGTAGCAAGATGGCGGTCAGCGTCTCGGCGGGGGCGCAGTCGTTCGAGCGCGTCGGTCGATTCGTCGTCAGCGCGGTGGTGACCCCGGGGCAGGACCCCAAGGCGGTCGGCGCGGCGATCGACGCTGCGGTCGCCGACTTCATCCGGACCGGGCCGACCGAGGCGGAATTGCGGCGTGCCAAGACCAGCGACATCGCGCAGACGATCCGCGGGCTTGAGGAGGTCGGCGGGTTCGGCGGCAAGGCGGTCGCGCTGGCGACCGGCGCGGTCTATGCCGATGATCCCGGCTTCGCGAAAAAGCAGCTCGCGGCCGAGGCGGCACTGACTCCGGCGCAGGTCAAGGCGGCGGCGGCGAAATGGCTGTCGCGCCCGGTGCTCGCCTACACGCTCGAACCCGGCGAGCGCGGCGCGTATCAGGAAGCCGCCAGCGTGACTGCGGGCAACCAGGCGGCGAGTGCGCCGATGAAGGCCGCGCCGGGGGCCGAAGGTCCGGCACCCGTCGCGCGGGGCGCGATTCCGACGCCGACGATGACCGCCGACCTGCAGTTCCCGACGATCGAGCACGCCAAGCTGGCGAACGGCATCGAGGTCGCATTCGCGCGTCGCGCGGCGGTGCCCGTCGTCAACGTCGCGATCGATTTCGACGCGGGAAATGCCGCCGATCCCAAGAGCAAGCTCGGCACCCAGGCGCTGATGCTCAAGCTGCTCAAACAGGGCACCGATCGCTACAACTCGGAACAGATCGCGCAGGCCGAGGAGAACCTCGGCGCGAACATCAGCGCTAGCGCGACGATGGACCGGACCAAGGTCGAGCTGTCGGCGCTCACCCCGAACCTTGCCGCCTCACTCGACCTGATGGCGGGAATCGTCCGCGACGCCGCGTTCCGCCCCGCGGATATCGAGCGGGTGCGCGGGCAGCAGCTCGCGAGCATCGCGGCGGAGACCAAGCAGCCGGTGCCGCTGGCGCTGCGCGTGCTGCCGCCGATCCTGTACGGCGCGAAGAGCCCCTATGGCGTGCCGTTCACCGGCACCGGCAATCCCGCCGCGGTCGCGTCGGTGACGCAGGGCGACATCAAGGCGTTCCAGAACGACTGGCTGCGCCCCGACAAGGCCAAGATCTTCGTCGTCGGCGATACCGCTCTCAAGACGCTGATGCCGCTGCTCGAAAAGAGCTTCGGCGACTGGCGCGCGAGCGGCACCGCACCGACCAAGGATTTTTCGGGCACGCTGCCCGAATCCAAGGGTCGAATCGTCGTCATCGACCGGCCCAACACGCCGCAATCGCTGATTTTCGCAGGCGTGCTGACGCCTGAAAAGGGGACCGACGATCTGGTCCCGCTCGACCAGGCGAACGACGTGCTCGGCGGTAGCTTCCTGTCACGGCTTAATATGGACCTGCGCGAAACCAAACATTGGTCCTATGGCGTCCAGGGGCTGCTCTTCACGGTGCAGCATACCGTGCCGTACATGATCTACGCGCCGGTGCAGGCCGACCAGACCGGGCCGTCGATCGCGGCGCTGCGTGGCCAGATCGCGAGCTTCATCGGCGATAAAGGCGTGACGCCTGCCGAACTCACGCGAACGATCTCGGGATCGATCAACGAGCTGCCCGGGCGCTTCGAATCGGGGTCGGCGGTGCTGTCCGCGATGGAGAGCAACGACGTCTATGGCCGCCCCGACGATTATTACACCAAGCTGCCCGGTCGGCTGCGCGCGCTGACCACGAGCGAACTCGACGCGGCGGCGAAATCGGCGATCGATCCGGCCAAGATCACCTGGGTCGTGATCGGCGACAGTGCCAAGATCAAGCCGCAGCTTGACACGCTGGGGCTGCCGGTCGAGGTGTTGCCCGCCGCCGCGGTGATGGGCGGCAAGTGATTTTCAAGCCACTGGAGAGAATGTGATGGCGGACGTCGACGGCACCTGGGATTGCGTGGTCAAATCGCCCTTGGGCGACCAGAAGATGACGCTGACGGTGAAGACCGCGGGCGACAAATGGTCGGGCACCGTCTCGGGCGCGATGGGATCGAGCGATCTGGGCGGTGACGCCGACGGCGAGACGATCAGCTGGAAGCAGCAGATGACGGTGCCGATGCCGATGACGCTCGATTGCAAGGCGACCGCCGATGGCGACACGATGACCGGGACGGTCGGCGCGGGCGCGTTCGGCAGCTTTCCGCTGAACGGCACGCGGGTCGGCTGAGCCGCGATCCGATGACATGATCTGACGGCCCGTCGCTCTTACCCGGAGCGGCGGGCCGTTTTCGTTGGGGGATAAACCGATGATCCGTACATTGTTCTCCGCCTGCGCGGTGCTCGCGCTCGCTAGCCCTGCGATCGTTGGGCCTGCGCTGGCGCAATCGCGCTACGACGAGCGGCCCGCCACGCTCCAGATCCCGACCGCGGGGATGAATTACACGCGGCGCATCGTCGATATCCCGATGCGCGACGGGGTGAAGCTCCACACCGTGATCCTGACGCCGAGCGGTGCGATCGACGCCGCAATGCTGCTGACGCGAACGCCGTACAATGCCGAGAAACTGTCGCGGAATAGCAATTCGGGCGATCTCGGCACCGCGCTCTACGGCTATGACAACGCGACCGACGTGATCGTCGACGGCGGCTATATCCGCGTCATCCAGGACGTGCGCGGGATGTACGGGTCGCAGGGTATCTACATGATGAACCCTTCGCCCGCGGGGACCAAGTACAATCCGACCAAGACCGACGATTCGACCGACGCCTACGACACGATCGACTGGCTGGTGAAGAACGTGAAGCAATCGAACGGGCGCGTCGGCGTGATCGGCATCTCATACGACGGCTACGAGGCGCTGACCCCGCTGATCCACCCGCACCCCGCGCTGAAGGTCGCGGTGCCGATGAACCCGATGGTCGACGGGTGGCGTGGCGACGACTGGTTCCACAATGGCGCGTTCCGCCAGTTCGGACTCAGCTATATCTGGGAACAGATCGCGAGCCGCGATGTCAGCGTGCCATGGGTGGCGAGCGTCGAGGACCAGTACGACCTCTATCTGCGCGCGGGATCGGCGGGGGCGCTGGCGAAGCAGCAGGGGCTCGACCAGATCGGATTCTGGAACAAGGTCGCCGCGCACCCGGCGTATGACGATTTCTGGCAGAATCAGGCGATGGACACGCTGCTCGCCAAGGAACCGCTCACGGTTCCGGTGATGCTGGTCCATTCGCTGTGGGATCAGGAGGATATCTACGGCGCGACCGCGGTCTATCGCGCGCTCGAGCCCAAGGATGCCAACAACGACATGGTCTATCTGTCGATGGGGCCGTGGCATCATGGCCAGGAGATCGCCGACGGATCGCATCTCGGCGCGATCGACTGGGGCAGCGATACCGCCAAATGGTGGCGCGGCCACGTGCTTGCGCCGTTCCTCGCGCACTATCTCAAGGACCAGCCGATGGATGTCGCGCCGGTGACCGCGTTCGAGAGCGGCACCGACGAATGGCAGCGGCTGCAGGCGTGGCCCGCCGCGCCCGCGACGACGCCGCTGTATCTTCAGCCCGGCGGGGCGCTCGGCTTCACCGCGGCGAGCGGCGCGGCGACCGCGGATTATGTCAGCGATCCCGCGCATCCGGTGCTCTACGAACAGCGGCCCAACGCGCCGCAGGGCTATGACAACAACCCGTGGCCGACCTGGCTCGCCGATGATCAGCGCGCGGTGTCGACCCGCCCCGACGTGCTGACCTTTACCGGCCCCGTGCTGACCGCGCCGATTACGATCGCGGGGCAACCGACGGTTCATCTGACCGCGTCGACGAGCGGGACCGATAGCGATTGGGTGGTCAAGCTGATCGACGTCTATCCCGATCAGGTGCCGAGCGACCGCAAAATGGGCGGGTATCAATTGGCGGTCGCCATGGACATTTTCCGCGGGCGGTATCGCGAGAGTTTGAGCGAGGCGAAGCCGATCGCTGCTGGCCAGCCGCTGGCCTATCAATGGGCGCTGCCGACAACCAACCATGTGTTCCTGCCGGGGCACCGGATCATGGTGCAGGTCCAGTCGAGCTGGTTCCCGCTCTACGACCGCAACCCGCAGCGCTTCGTGCCGAACATCATGTTCGCGAAACCCGGCGATTACGTGAAGGCGACCCAGCAGGTGACGGTGGCGGGGCCGAATGCGAGCTATGTGGCGTTGCCGGTGGTGAAATAGCAGATAATCCTCCCCTTGGTGGGGAGGATCATCTCATCCTAGCGCGGACAGCTTTTCTTCCGCCTGCCGATCGAGGTCGGCACGCGACATCTTCTCGCTCGCGGTCTTGAGCTGGCCGCACGCCGCGTCGATGTCGCGCCCGCGGGGGGTGCGGATCGGGGCGGATATGCCCGCTGCGAAGATGATGTTCGAAAATGCGCGCACCCGTTCCGGGGTCGAGGTGTCGTAGGGCGCGCCGGGCCACGGATTGAACGGGATCAGGTTGACCTTGGCGGGCAACTGATAGTGTTTGATCAACCGGACGAGCTCGTGCGCTTCGGCATCGCTGTCGTTCTTGTCGCGCAGCATGACATATTCGAACGTGATCCGCCGCGCGTTGTTCGCGCCGGGATAGTCGGCGCATGCCTGGAGCAGTTCCTCGATCCCGTATTTGCGGTTCAAGGGCACGATCTCGTCGCGGACCTCCTTGGTCACCGCGTGGAGCGACACCGCAAGGTTGACCCCGATCTCCGCGCCCGCGCGCGCCATCATCGGGACGACGCCCGACGTACTGAGCGTGATCCGGCGCTTGCTGAGCGCGAGGCCGTCGCCGTCCATGACGAGTTTGAGCGCGTCGCGGACATTGTCGAAATTGTAGAGCGGCTCGCCCATCCCCATCATCACGATGTTGGTGAGCATCCGGCCTTCGGGGGTCGACGGCCATTCGCCGAGCGCATCGCGCGCCAGCATCACCTGGCCGACGATCTCGGCGGGGGTCAGGTTGCGGACCAGCCGCATCGTGCCGGTATGGCAGAAGCGGCAGTTGAGCGTGCAACCAACCTGGCTCGACACGCATAAGGTGCCCCGATCAGCGTCGGGGATGAAGACCATCTCGTAATCCTGCGCGTCGTCGGACCGGAGCAGCCATTTGCGCGTGCCGTCGGTCGACACCTGCTGCTCGATCACCGCGGGGCGGCTGATGACGAAGCGCTGGTCGAGCCACGGTTGCATCGTCTTGCTGATGTCCGTCATCAACGAAAAATCGGTGACGCCGCGGTTGTAGATCCAGTGGAACAGCTGTTTCGCGCGCAGCTTGGCCTGTTTCGCGTCGAGCTGCGAGGTTTCGAGCGCCATCCTGAGATCGAGCTTCGATAGCCCGAGCAGGTCGATCCGCCCATCGCTGCGCGGCACGAAGGCACGGGGGACGGGCACGGGATCGATATGCCCGGGGATGGGCATCAGGGCCGCGGCGGTCTGCATCGGCGGCACATAGGCGATCCGGGCACGATTTTCCATCTTCGAGCTTCCCGCTCGCGGTGTTCGTGATATGTTCCGATAGTAAGAGTGGAGGATGGTATGATCAGGGGAAGCTGTCTGTGCGGCGCGGTCGCCATCGAGATCGCGGGGACACCGCGCTCGCTGAGCTATTGTCATTGCAGCCGCTGCCGCAAGGCGGAGGGGGTGTTCGCGGCGGTGCTGATCGGGGCGGTTGACGACCTTCGGATCGTGCGGGGCGAGGATCATATCCGTCGCCTTGAGCCGCAAGAGCCATGGACGCATCGGCGTGCCTTCTGCGGGACGTGCGGATCGGCGCTCGGCGAATTGTACGCGGGCGCGACGTACGTCGTCGCGGCGTCGCTGCTCGACGACGATCCGGGAATGCGCCCGACCGCGCATCTCAACGTCGCCTCGAAGCCAGACTGGTATGAGATCGCCGATGATCTGAAAAAGTTCGAGGGGAATTATATCCCCGCTTAGAACGGACGACATTGATCGAACCGTTCGCCTTGAGCCTACCGGGTTCCCATGAAAGTATTACTTTCATGGGGCCGGGTCGAAGGGCGGTGAGTCTTACCGTGCTTCGACAAGCTCAGCACGAACGGGTTTGGGTACGGTCATCGCGCGCGAGGCCGTCACTGGCCCCGGCACGCCAGCGCGGCGGCGTCGATTGCGGTGGCGGCGCCCGATAGTGAATAGACGTCGGCGAAGGGGTGGCCGCCGTCGGCGACCCCCTCGATGCTCATGCTGCGGCCGGAGCGGAGCGCGGCGACGAGCGCGCGGTCGCTGGCGAGATCGGGGGCGAAGGCGTCGCGGCTGTTCGCGACGAGGTCGAAGCGGCGTTCGCCGACGGTGAGCGTGACGCCCGCCGACCGGTCTCGCGTGCGGCTAAGGCGGATGCTGAGCGAATTGCGCAGACCCTTGCCCGGCCAGGTGGCGACGCTCGCAAAGCCGCCACTGTGCCCGCCCGCGGCGATCGGCTGCGCGATCGCGAAGCAACGCGGCGGCGCGGCGTCGCGAAACGCGCCCCAGCGGCGATAGACGCCGATCGTGTCGCGCGCGCTGGACGCGGTCGCGAGGCCGAGCAGCAGCAGCACGAAAAAGGCGGGTTTCATGCCGGGGGCTTCACGCGGGCGCATGAC
The DNA here is from genome assembly GCF_006438955.1 of Sphingomonas oligophenolica. GTDB lineage: Bacteria > Pseudomonadota > Alphaproteobacteria > Sphingomonadales > Sphingomonadaceae > Sphingomonas > Sphingomonas oligophenolica_A. The sequence continues at coordinate 135,227 of NZ_RCZK01000003.1, forward strand.
CGGTGCCACGATACGCCACGGTCTCGACGCCGTGTTCGATCATCACCACCGACCCCTGTGGCAGGCCGGGAAGGATGGGGACGCCGAAGTCGGGGTGCGGCGCGGCGCCGGTCAGCATCCCGCGCAGCACGCGGCTCGAAATGCCGTGCATCACGATCAGCCGGTCGCCCTCCTGGTTGGCGGTGTCGGCGAGCCAGCCCGTCAGGCGGCGTGCGATCGCGTGATAATCCTCGCCATCGGGCGCGGGCTGGAGCAGCCCGTCGGGGGTGACGATCGGGCCGATCTCTCCCACCACATCGGCGTAATAGCGCCCGCCCCACGCGCCCATCCCGATCTCGACGAGCCGGTCGTCGGTGCGCGCGGCATGCCAGTCGAGGTCGAGCCGTTCGGCGATCACCGCGAGCGTCTGGAGCGCGCGTCCTGCCGACGACGACCACAGCGTCAGCGGCGGGGATGCGCCGAGCAGGCCGTGCAACGCCGCGCCCATCTCGTCCGCCTGCGCGAACCCCGCGCGGGTCAGCGGAGTGTGCGGGTGATCGCCCTGGAGACGGCGTGCGGCGTTGAAGACGGTCTCGCCGTGGCGCGCGATAAAGTCGCGGCCCTTACGGGCCGTGGGAAAGTCACGCCCTTTGCGCCTGAAGGGCAGTGAAGTGGCTTGGTCCATGGCCCGGTCGTTTCAACCCCCTGTGGCGCAAAAGCAACGGATTTCCGCGTTTATCTGAGGTTCATGCAACCGATCGTGGGGGTCGTTCATTCGACGAACCCGCCCCCGGTTGGGGCAGGATCAACGGAGTAATGTTATGCGTCATGTTTCCATCGCCCTCGCCACCACCGCACTCGCGGTCGGTACGATGTTCGCCGCCCCCGCGGTCGCCCAGACCGCCGAATCGACCTTTACCGGGCCACGCGCGGGCGTGATCCTGGGCTATGACGGGCTGCGTCCGGGTAGTTCCGCCGATTCGAACATCCGTGGCGACCGCCAGTCGGCCGACGGCCTGCTGTACGGCGGCGACTTAGGCTACGACATCGCGTTCGGCAATGTCGTCGTCGGCGCCGAAGGCGAGATCACCGGATCGACCGGCAAGGTCGACAACGACCCGCGCGATCCCAACCAGTTCGGCTATGGCCGCGTGAAGGCGGGGCGCGACCTGTATCTCGGTGGGCGTCTCGGCTATATCGTGACCCCGACGACGATGGTGTACGGCAAGGTCGGCTATACCAATGCGCGGCTCGACCTGACCCGCAACGATACCGTGACGACGACCGGGCAGAGCTTCAACCTCGATGGCTTCCGCGTCGGCGCGGGGGTCGAAAAGGCGCTGTCGCCGCGCACCTATGCGAAGATCGAATACCGCTATTCGAACTACAGCGAGGCACGGCTGGAATATCCCAATGGCACCAACACCAACAATTTTGGGGTCGATACCGATCGTCACCAGGTGGTCGCGGGGGTCGGATTCCGCTTCTGATGCGGGTTTTCCACTGAAAACTGGCGCTTGATGCGCCGGGAGGAGGGGCCGGGCGCTTGCCGCGGCCCCTTCTTCTTGGCTAGAAAACCCGTCGAGTTGCCCCGGCGAGGATTCGTGAGGCGGGCCAGGGGAATAAGCATGAAGGCCACCATCGAACGCGCGACGCTCCTGAAGGGGCTGAGCCATGTCCAGTCGGTGGTGGAGCGTCGCAACACGATTCCGATCCTGTCGAACGTGCTGATCGAGGCGACCGCGGAGGGCGCGCTCCGGATGATGGCGACCGACCTCGACCTGCAGATCAACGAAAGCGTCGCCGCGGCGGTCGATACGCCGGGCTCGACGACGGTCAGCGCGCACACGCTGTTCGATATCGCGCGGAAGCTGCCCGAGGGCGCGCAGGTGTCGCTGACCGCGGCCGAAGGGCGGATGGCCATCGTCGCGGGGCGCGCACGGTTCAGCCTGGGCACGTTGCCGCGCGACGATTTCCCGGTGATCGCGGAAGGCGAGCTGCCGACCCAGTTCGAACTGCCCGCCGAAACGCTGAAGCAGATCATCGACAAGACCCGGTTCGCGATCTCGACCGAAGAGACGCGCTATTACCTCAACGGCATCTTCCTCCACGTCGCCGAAGAGGGCAGCCAGCCGGTGCTGAAGGCGGCGGCGACCGACGGCCACCGCCTCGCGCGCGTCACGATGCCGCGCCCCGATGGCGCGGAAACGATGCCCGACGTCATCGTGCCGCGCAAATGCATCGCGGAATTGAGGAAGCTGCTCGACGAGGTCGACGGGTCGGTCGGCGTGTCGCTGTCACCGACCAAGATCCGCTTCGATCTCGGCAGCGCGATCCTGACCTCGAAGCTGATCGACGGCACCTTTCCCGATTATTCGCGGGTCATCCCGACCGGCAACGACAAGATCCTCAAGATCGATCCGAAGAGCTTCATGGAGGGGGTCGACCGGGTCTCGACGATCGCGACCGAGAAGACCCGCGCGGTGAAGATGGCGCTCGACCGCGACAAGATCACGCTGTCGGTGACGAGCCCCGAAAACGGCACCGCGGCGGAAGAGGTGTCGGGTGAGTATAGCGCGACAGGGTTCGAAATCGGGTTCAACAGCCGCTATCTGCTCGATATCCTGGCGCAGATCGACGGCGACACCGTTGAGGTCCATCTCGCCGACGCCGCCGCGCCGACGCTGATCCGCGAGAACGACAAGGCGCCTGCGCTATATGTGCTGATGCCGATGCGGGTGTGAGTGCCGTCCCCAATCGATCAAGCGCAAGAGACCTCGCAGTTGGGCTCGCCGCAACCGTCGTTATGCTGTCCGTCGGGAGTCTAGCTAGCGTCGTACTCGCGTCTATTTGGCGATGGCAGGGCTTGGACTACGCCCGTCCCGGGGGTTTAGCTCTCGGTGGGCTGCAAGGCGCTGTTGGTGGGCTGTTAACGTTTTGGGCGTGCGAAAAATGGGCGACAGTCCGGGTCGCCCAGATATGGCTAGCTGCTTTCCTTCTCCTAATCGGCTTGGCAATGCTCGTTCTGGGGGTGATCGATATTTGGATGCACAGGATCGATCTCTTGCTATCATGGAAATTGGGTAGTTCGCTGGCATATTTGACTGCGATATTTTTCGTGCGACGCTCCATGTTGGACAGCTCCGCGTAACCCGCGTGATGGTGCGTCACACTTATTGACGGTACACTGCTGATGCGCTATTGACATCCTTGTCAGTAAGGAATTAGCCCATGGCCAAACTTCCCCCCTATCCCGGCACCACCGGGCGTCGCGACTGGAAGACCGCGTTCGCGGCGATCCGCAAGCTGCTCGCCAATGGCGACGACACGACGCAGGTGTTCCGGATCATGCGGGCGCTGAACGTCGGCAACGCGCCGATGAACTATGCCAAGCTGCTCGGCGCACACGAGGGCGGGCGGATCGCGTACGAGCGAGTCGAACTGGCGCAACGGCTGTCCGATCCCGCGTTCGTCGCAGGGTTCGCGCCGGGAACGGTGGGCGCGGCATATCGCGACTGGCTGGCGACGACGGGCTATTCCGCCGACGGGCTGGTCGAGGTCAGCAAGCTCGAACCCGATTCGAACGAGATCCAGCATCCTTATGCCTGGTTCGGGCGGCGCGTGCGCGATAGCCACGACCTTTGGCACGTGCTGACGGGCTACAAGGCCGACGAGAGCATGGGGGAGGCGGCGCTGGTCGCGTTCAGCTACGCGCAGGTCGGGGGGCTCGGCTGGGCGTTCATCGGCACCGCTGCGGCATTGAAGAGCATCAAGGCGACGGGCAGCCGCCTGTTCGCGAAGGCGGTCTGGGAAGGCTATCGCCACGGCAAGAAGGCGAAGTGGGTGTCGGGCGAGGATTACCTGACGCTGCTCGACGAACCGCTCGAGGCGGCGCGTGCGCGGCTCAATATCCAAGAACCGGTCGCGTATAAGCATGCGCAGGCCGTGCTCGGGCCGAAGATGGCGTCCTATATGAGCCAACGTCGCGAGGAGGCTGGCGTCGCCCCCGCAGCGACGCCGCCGATCGATGGCGAACGCATCGCCGCGTGACGGCTGACGCCGCGCGGTAGAAGCCGCTAGAGCGGGCGCGATGATCGCGCGCCTCGTCCTCACCGATTTCCGCAATCACCCCGCGCTGGCGTTGACCCCCTGCGCGGGGTTCGTCTTGCTGACGGGGGAGAATGGTGCGGGCAAGACCAATGTGCTCGAGGCGATCTCGCTGCTCGCGCCGGGCCGCGGGCTCCGGCGCGCGAGCCTGGCCGACATGGCGCGGCAGCGCGGGCCGGGCGGGTTCGGGGTCGCTGCGACGATCGATCCGGCGGGCGGCGGGGTCGAGATCGCGACGGGGACGCTCGCGTCAGCACCCGATCGACGCATCGTCCGCATCCAAGGTGCGGGCGCGACCGCGAATACGCTGGCCGAATGGCTGACGGTGTTGTGGCTGACCCCCGCGATGGACCGGTTGTTCGTCGAGCCCGCGGGCGAACGGCGGCGGTTTCTCGACCGGTTGTCGCTGGCGCTGGCGCCATCGCACGCGCGGCACAGCGCGCGATACGAGGCGGCGATGCGCGCGCGTAACCGGTTGCTGGGCGAGGGCGGCGCGCTCGATGCGGAGTGGCTCGACGCGCTCGAGACGCAGATGGTGGAGCATGGCGCGGCGATCGATGCGGCGCGGCGCGAGACGGTGGCGCTGCTGCGCGAACGCCTCGAGGCGCAACCCGACGGCGCGTTCGCGCGCGCGGGGCTGGCGCTCGAAGGCTGGCGCGGCGAGCCGGGCGAGTTGCGTTCGACCTTGCGCCAGGCGCGCGCGCGCGATGCGGCGGCGGGGCGTGCGCTGGCGGGGCCGCACCGTGTCGACCTCGCGGTGACGCACCTCGGCAAGGGCCAGCCCGCGGCGCTGGCCTCGACCGGCGAGCAAAAGGCGCTGCTGCTCGGAATCGTGCTCGCGCATGCCGATCTAGTTGCCGAGCGGACCGATGCCGCGCCGATCCTGTTGCTCGACGAGGTCGCGGCGCACCTCGATCCAGCGCGGCGCGCGGCGCTGTTCGACCGGCTCGCGGGGCGCGGACAGGTGTGGATGACCGGGACCGAGGCGGCGCTGTTCGCCGATGTCGGCGCGGCGACGCACTACACGCTGCCGATCCCGGCGGTCGGCGCCGCCACGTCGTAACGCCGATCACCAACGGTCGCTATCGCAACACCCCATTGCTCAGCGCTGCGATGAGGGTCTTGCCATCGGCACTGCTCCAGAGCGAGCGCTGCGAGCCGTCGGAGAGTTGTTGTTTTTCCGCCTCGGTCAACCTCATTGGCAGCGGTTTGCCGTCTGGCCCGCGGCGCACGCTCCCCATCGGCAACGACGACATTATCGGCGCGCCCAACGCGCGTGCGCGCACCCTGCCGTTGGCATCGACCAACAAGGTGCAGGGTAATCCCATTCGCCCGGGCCCGGGTGAAAATGCCTCCGCTACGCGCTTGCCCCCATTCGCTTCGATCAAGAGCGGAAGGCCACCAGCGCCCGCCTTGTCGAGTCGGGCCAGCGCGCCGGCGTAGTCCAGCTTTTGCGCACTGGCCGTCAGCACGCTGACAATGTCGAACGTCTCGCCACCATAGGTCCTTTGCAGATCGGCGAGGTCGCGCGCCTCGATCAGGCAGGGTACGCACCATTCGGCCCATAATGTCACGAGCCGGGTTTTGCCGCGCAGCCGCGACAAATCGGTCTTGCCCGCGGCGGTGCGCAAGGCGATCGCTGGGAGCGGCCGGTCGATGGATTGGAATAATTTTGCGAGCGGATTTGCTTCCACCGCAGTTCCGGCGAAAGGAGAAGCGGGTGTTGCCGTGGCAGCGACGGCTGCGTGCCGTCCGAAAGCAAGCTGCACACCGGCAACGCCCGCCCCGATCAGTATTGACCGACGATCAAGCATGTATTCCTCCCTTTGTAGATCAGGAAAAGAATTCGATCGCCGTCGTGAATAGTTGATGAACGCATATGTTCACTGGCGATTCGTCCGCGCGCGAACCCGTGCGGGCAACCGATTCGCCCACGCCATTTCGCTTTCGTTCCGGGGTGCGAAACCCTATATGCTCGGCATGGAAATCACCCCCGAAAGCAACAATCCCAACCTGCCCAATCAGGGCGATTACGGTGCCGATTCGATCAAGGTCCTCAAGGGCCTCGACGCGGTGCGCAAACGTCCCGGCATGTACATCGGCGACACCGACGATGGTTCGGGCCTTCACCATATGGTGTTCGAGGTCTCGGACAATGCGATCGACGAGGCGCTGGCGGGGCATTGCGACCGGATCGACATCGTGTTGAACGCCGACGGATCGGTGTCGGTGACCGACAACGGTCGCGGCATTCCGACCGGCATCCACACCGAGGAGGGCGTATCCGCCGCCGAGGTCATCATGACCCAGCTCCACGCGGGCGGTAAGTTCGAGAACACGTCGGACGACAACGCTTATAAGGTCTCAGGGGGACTTCACGGCGTCGGCGTGTCGGTGGTCAACGCGCTCAGCGAATGGCTCGACCTGACGATCTGGCGCGACGGCGAGGAGCATTACATGCGCTTCGCGTTCGGCGACGCGGTCGCGCCGCTCAAGATCGTCGGCCCCGCCGCGCCGGGGCAGAAGGGCACGCGGGTCACTTTCTTCCCGAGCCCCGCGACGTTCAAGATCACCGATTTCGACTTCGACAAGCTCGAGCACCGCTATCGCGAACTCGCCTTCCTGAATTCTGGCGTGCGGCTGTTCCTCAGCGATGCGCGGCATGAGGAAACCAAGACTGTCGAGCTCTATTACGAAGGCGGGATCGCGGCGTTCGTGAAGTATCTCGATCGCGCCAAGACTCCGCTGATGCCAGACCCGATCGCGATCCACGGCGCGCGCGACGAGGTGACGATCGACGTCGCGCTGGAGTGGAACGACAGTTATTACGAGAACGTCCTCGCCTTCACCAACAACATCCCCCAGCGCGACGGCGGCACGCATCTGGCGGCGTTCCGCGCGGCGCTGACGCGGACGCTCAACAACTACGCCGAGAAATCGGGGATGTTGAAGAAGGAGAAGGTGACGCTGACCGGCGACGACATGCGCGAGGGGCTCACGGCGATCGTGTCGGTCAAGCTGCCCGATCCCAAGTTCTCGTCGCAGACCAAAGACAAACTGGTCAGCTCTGAGGTGCGCCAGCCGCTCGAAAGCCTGATGGCGGACAAGCTGGCCGAATGGCTCGAGGAAAATCCCGCGCACGGCAAGTCGATCGTCGGCAAGATTATCGATGCCGCCGCGGCGCGCGAGGCCGCCAAGCGCGCGCGCGAACTGACCCGGCGCAAGGGCGTGATGGATATCGCTTCGCTGCCCGGTAAGCTCGCCGATTGCCAGGAGCGCGATCCCGCCAAGAGCGAGCTGTTCCTGGTCGAGGGCGATTCGGCGGGCGGTTCGGCGAAACAGGGCCGCGACCGGCATTTTCAGGCGATCCTGCCGCTCCGGGGCAAGATCCTCAACACCGAGCGCGCGCGGTTCGACCGGATGATCGCGAGCCGCGAGATCGGGACGCTGATCCAGGCGATGGGGACGGGGATCGGCCGCGACGATTTCAACGCCGACAAGCTTCGCTACCACAAGATCGTGATCATGACCGACGCCGATGTCGACGGCGCGCATATCCGCACGCTGCTGCTCACCTTCTTCTATCGCCAGATGCCCGAGCTGATCGAGCGCGGGCACCTCTTCATCGCGCAGCCGCCGCTCTACAAGGCGACCAAGGGGCGCTCCGAAGTGTACCTCAAGGACGACGCCGCGATGGACGAGTATCTCGTCGAGGCCGGGGTCGGCGCGCTGATCTTCGAGACCGCGGGGGGACCGCGGACCGGTGCCGATCTCAGGCATCTGGTCGATCACGCAAGGCGGATGCGCAGCCTCGCGCGCTATGTCCCGCGGCGCTACGATTACGGGATCATCGAGGCGATGGCGCTGGGCGGCGTGCTCGACCCCGCGATCGATCGTACCGCGCGCGCCGAGCGGCTGGCGCGCGTCGTCGGCCAGCTCGATGCGGGCGACCAGGATTCGCGCTGGACCGCGACGCTGACCGAAGAAGGCGGCATCCATTTCGAGCGGTTGTGGCGCGGGGTGACCGATCACCACATCGTCGAGGCCTCGTTTCTCGCCTCGGCGGAGGCGCGCAAGCTCCACACGCTGTCGGCGGAACAGGCCGAGACCTATGCCAAGCCCGGCAAGCTCGTCCTTGCCAAGGCGGCGGCTGCCGCCGCGGAAGCGGAGGTGGTGCCAAGCGACGAAGACGGCGACGATGAGGGCGGTGCCGAGCCGGTGACTGCGGCGCGGGGCGAGACGATCGTGTCGCGCCCGAGCCAGTTGCTCGAGGCGGTGCTGATCGCGGGGCGCAAGGGGCTATCGATCCAGCGTTACAAGGGGCTGGGCGAGATGAACGCCGAGCAATTGTGGGAAACCACGCTCGATCCGTCGAACCGAACGATGCTCCGCGTCACCACCGAGGATAGCTCGGCGGCGGACATGATCTTCACGCAGTTGATGGGCGAAGTGGTCGAGCCGCGCCGTGAATTCATTCAGGACAATGCGCTCAACGTCGCCAATCTCGACGTCTGATCGGGGTCAGTAGATCAGCGTGTCGCCCGGGGTGACCGGCGCGGTCGGCGCGACCGTTGCAGGTCGGGGCGCGGCGGCGATGCGGACGGGCGGCGCTGAGACGGGGGACGGGTCGGTGATCGCGATATCGTTCGCCGACGCATCGGGGAACGGATCGTCGGCGAGCGCCTGATCGATCTCGCGTTGCGCGCGGGCGTCGACCGCCTGCCAGTCGCTCGCGGTGTCGCGCAGGGGCATCGGCGCGGGGGCGTATGGTGTGGTCGCGGCAATCCCGGCGGAGGGCAGGAACGTGTCGTCGTGGGTAACAGCTACGGTGTTTTCTGCGTCGGGAGTGGTATCGGCCCAGGCGTTCGGACGGTTCGCCTTGTAGAACGGATCGATCCCACTGACCGCGTAATTGGCGACCAGCAGCCCGCCCGCGATGCTGGCGCACACCCCCCCGATCCCCAGCCAGATCCCCCCGGCGCGACGTCGCTTGCGATCCACGGATCACCTCCCTTCGATACGAAACGCGGGCATTTCAGACTGTTCCGTTTCGGCCCGATAGGATAGGCTATGCCTAAACTGGGAGAGCCGCAATGTCGACGCGCACGATGATCATGCTGCTGGCGGGGGTCGTCACCGCGGCGTGCGCGCCGATGACGCCCGAGAACGCGATGGCGACCGCGCCGCAGGCGGGCATCGAGGCGGCACTGGCCGATCCCGCGCGTGCCGACCAGCGCGATGACGACGCCCGGCGCAAGGCCGCCGAGGTGCTCGCCTTTTCGGGGGTGAAGCGCGGCGATATCGTCGTCGATTTCTTCCCGGGCAGCGGCTATTGGACGCGGATATTTTCCGGCATTGTCGGTGCGCGCGGGCATGTCTATGCCGACTGGCCCGCCGCGGGGGCCAAATATGCGACCAAGGCGCGTCCCGCGCTGGAGACGCGCGGCCTCGCCAATGTGACGACGGAGGTGTTGCCGACCGACGTGCCGACCGCGCCGGTGCCGGTCGATCTGTTCTGGACCGTCCAGAATTATCACGATCTTGCCAATAATGGCGGCGGGGAAGCCGCGCTGATGGCGTTCGATCGCGGGGTGTATCGCCTGCTGAGGAAGGGCGGCACTTATGTGGTGATCGATCACGTCGATGCGGCAGGCACCGGCCTTTCGGGGACCGATACGCGCCACCGGATCGATCCCGCGGCGGTGCGGCGCCAGGTCGAGGCGGCGGGGTTCCGCTTCGTTGGCGAATCGCCGGTGCTGCGCAACCCGGCGGACGATCACACCCTGACGGTGTTCGACCCCGCGATCCGGGGGCACACCGACCAGTTCGTTTACAAGTTCCGCAAACCCTAAAGCAGCAGTTCCTGTGCGCTGGCGCGGCCGACATTGCCGCCGCCGCGGCGGCGGTCCATCTCGTGGTTGGCGGTGAAGCGGATGTCGGGATCGCGATCGGTGAGAAACGCCATCAGCGTGTCATGGTCCAGCTCGCGCCACTCCTTGCCACGATCGGGGCCGTAGCGGACCCGCGGGATCAGCCCCGGGGTGCGCGACCAGTCGAGCAACTGCGCGAGGCTCGCCTCGTTGAGTTGATCGCGCAGGTGGAAGGCGGTGACATAGGCGTCGGGGAAGGCGCGGTGGATCGGCAGGCCGCGGTCATGGTCGAGCCCCTGCGGTTTGCGCCAATAACGCAGCACCTGGTTCGAGAAGCTGGGGCTGTCGGGCCAGAGCCGCAGCGCGCATTTCCAGGTGCAGATCCACTCGGCACCATGGGTAAGGTTCGGCGTGCAGAATTGCTGTTCGAAATCGGCGCGGTGCGCGGCGAGCGCGAGGCGGCGGGGATAGGGATCGAGCACGCGGCGCGCGACATCGTGCCACCACGGCGCGTCGGCGACCTGTTCGTCGAGGATGTGGTGGATCGCCTGGGTGATCGGCGGAATCGCGCGACCGGGATTGACCAAGATGCTGCCTCCCTCGCCCTCCAGCTCCCAGCGACCGTCGGGCTGCAACGCGACATCCTGCCACCCGATCTCGCACACGCCGTGCGCGGGGGGTGCATTGCCGGTGGTTTCGAGGTCGATGACGCGGACGATCTGCGGGGTGGGGGGAGCCATAAGCCGCCGACATGGGCGTTGCGGGGTGGAATATCCAGCACGGGGATATTCGGTGCGCGGATCAGCGCCAGCCGTCCTCGCTATCGACGTCGAGTTCGCGGACGCCGCGCAACTGGCGCGCGCGATCGACCAATTTGCGCAATCCTTCGCGGCGTTCGCGCGCGGCGGGGACGTCGCGCAGCACGAACGCGGCGTGACCGGTGGTGCGGTCGGTCGAGGTGATCGTGATCGTGCCGATATCCGCGATCTGGTTGATCAGCGAATAATCGACGCGGACATCCTTGACCCGGTAGAGTTCGATCTCGTCGATCGATTTCATGATCAGCCCGCGCTTCACGATCAGCCGCTGGTCGGTGATGTCATAGGTCGCGGCGCGGTTTTGCAGCCAGCGGACGGCGATGATGATCAGCCCCACCCCGATCAGGCAGGAGAGGAGCGTGAGCCAGCCGTAGAAGCTGCCGATCAGCCAGCGTTCGGTGCTGGATCGGAAGCTGTCGACCTTGCGTTCTGGGGTATAGCTGCCGGGCATCGAGATGATGGTAATGGCGAATGGCGGGGGATGCCAGAGGCAGGGTGCCGCCACATCCGCTCGATTGGACGGCTTCCGCTCACCCCGTCTCGCCATCCCCGCGGTATTTCATTTCCAGATACCGCCCGCGGGTCGCCAGGCTGTCGAGGTCGCCCTGCGCCAGCCGTTCGGTCATGTCCGCAATTTCGCGTTCGATCAGCGTCAGCCCGTCGACCAGTTCGGCATCCGGCGTCTTGCCGTTGCGCGCGGTCGTGCGGAGTGTGGCGGGAACCTGCGCATAGTCGTTGACGAACGCGGGGAGCTGTTCGCCGATCAGGCGGCGCAGTTCGAACGCCGCTTCGGTGTCGGGGTCGATCTTGCCGAGCTGTGGCGACAGCACCGCGAGCCGCGCCGCGATCTTCTCCGCCACCCCGCGCGCCGCCGCAGGGAGCGTCTGGCGCTGCGCGGCGAGCCAGCGCTGGGTCTGCGCGGGAAGCACCTTGATATCCGCGGTTCGCAGTTTTTCGGGCGGCGGCGGCGCGCGATCCTCGGCGGGCCACACCGCCAGCGTCACCGTCGCCGCTACCAGCAGCGCCATGAAGAACAGCGCGCCCATAATTCCGAGCGGCAGGAACATGCCGATCACCACCGCCGCGACCAGAATCGCGGCGTCGACGATCGCGATTCGCGTCAACCGCTTGCCGATCGCCTGGGTCGCCTTCGCGCGGCGCTCGGTCGGCGCGAACAGCCCGTCGTCGGCGCTACTGATCCTGGCCCAGGACGAGCGGGCGGCGGCGATCGCGTCGTCGACCTCACTCACGTCAGAGCGCCTCCAGCTTGAACTGGTCGGTCGGCCCCTTCAGCGCGTTCTGCGACGCGCCCTCGGCGCGCGCGATATAGCCTTTCGACTTCTCGACCTCGGTACCGAGCGCGGTCACCGTCACCTTCATGCTGTCGAGCGCCTTCAGCTTGAAGGTGTCGATCGCGTCCATCGTGTCGTAGATATTCTGGAACGCGCGCTGGAGGGTTTCGAGCGGGATCGTCGAGGCGGCGGCCTGTTCGTGGATCCGCGCGGTGTTGCTCTTGAGCAGCGCGCCGGTCGAATCGATGATGTTCGCGGTCGTCGTGTTGAGCGCGGTGATCTGGTCGAGCACGAGGCGCTGGCTGGTCAGCGCCTGCGCGACGGTGACCGCGGTACGGAGTGCCGAGACGGTGGTGGTCGACGCACGATCAACGCCTTTCACCAGCTCGACATTGTTCTTCTTGACCAGATCGAGCGCCAGATAGCCCTGTACCGTCACCGCCATCTGGGTGAGCAGATCCTGGGTCCGCTGGCGCGCGTAGAACAGCGCGGTTTCGCGGATCGCCTTGGCTTTGGCGGGATCGGTCGCGTCGAGCTCGTTCGCCTTCTCCTCGAGCCGTTCGTCCATCACCTTCGACAGATGGACCATCTGTTCGAGCCGCCCCATCGCGGTCCACAGGTTGGCGCGCTCGGTGTCGATCGAGGCGTTGTCCATCAACAGCTCGTCCTTGCCCGAGGCGAGGCTCTTCAAGATCGAGCTGATATGGCTTTGCGACGAGCGGTATTTGTCGAAATACTTGTTCACGCTGCCGCCGAAGGGGATGATCCCGAGGATCTTCTTGCGCTTCGACAACGCGCCGCTCTTGCCGGGATCGAGTTCTTCCACCGTCCGGCGCAGCGCGGTCAAATCCTTGCCGACCCCGGTATCCTTATCCATCGCCTTGACCGGGCGATCGAGGAAGCGGTTCGACTGCCCCGCGGCGTCGCGGATTTCCTTCTGCCCCATCGCGGTGATCGCATCGACGCGGCGCCCGAATTCGGGGCTGTTGACGTCCTGCGCGACGAGTTCATCGACGAAGGTGTCGACGCGCGATTCGAGCTCGGTGCGCTTGGCCTCGTCGATCGGCACCAGCCCCGCCGCCTTCGCCGCGGTCACCGTCGGTACGGGATCGGGCGGGGTGAGTGTCAGTTCCTGCTCGGCGGTCATCGTCGGGGGGGTCGTCGCCATCGCGATAGTCTCCATTGCGCGGGGATCATGGTGACGCTTAGGTCTCCCGCATTCAAGTGTCATATAGAAACAATACACCGGCGATGCCAGCGCGATCGCAGACGGGAGACGCACCGTCCCGATACTCGGTCGTTCGGGCTGCCCTTTCCGCGCCGCAACAATTGGGCTATGGGCGCGCGCACATCATTCTTTCTGACATCGGGATTTCTCATGAGCCTCCGCAACGTGGCGATCATTGCGCACGTCGATCACGGCAAGACCACGCTGGTCGACCAGCTGTTCCGCCAATCGGGCACCTTCCGCGACAACCAGCGCATCGAAGAGCGCGCGATGGATTCGAACGACCTCGAAAAAGAGCGCGGGATCACGATCCTCGCCAAATGCACCAGCGTCGAGTGGGACGATCACAAGGGCCACAAGACCCGGATCAACATCGTCGACACCCCCGGCCACGCCGATTTCGGCGGTGAGGTGGAGCGCATTCTGTCGATGGTCGACGGCGTCATCCTGCTGGTCGATTCGGCCGAAGGTGCGATGCCGCAGACCAAGTTCGTCACTGGCAAGGCGCTGGCGCTCGGCCTCCGCCCGATCGTCGTCGTCAACAAGGTCGATCGCAGCGACGCGCGAATTCAGGAAGTGCTCGACGAGGTGTTCGACTTGTTCGTCAGCCTCGAGGCGACCGACGAGCAGCTCGATTTTCCGGTTCTCTACGCATCGGGCCGCAACGGCTATGCCAGCACCGACGAAAATGCGCGCGAAGGCACGTTGACGCCGATGTTCGAAACCATCGTCGAACACGTCCCCGCGCCGAGCGCCGACCCCGACGGGCCGTTCAAGTTCCTCGTCACGCTGCTGGATCGCGACAATTTCCTCGGGCGCATCCTGACGGGCCTCGTGTTCTCGGGCTCGGTCAAGACCAACATGCCGATCCACGCGCTCGATAACGATGGCAAGATCGTCGAAACCGGGCGTGCATCGAAGATCATGGCGTTCCGCGGGCTCGAACGCGTGCCCGTCGAGCAGGCGAGCGCGGGCGACATCATCAGCCTCGCCGGGCTCACCACCGCGACGGTGTCCGACACGATCGCCGACCCCAGCGTCACCGAGCCGCTCCACGCCCAGCCGATCGATCCGCCGACGCTGTCGATGCGCTTTGCGGTCAACGACTCGCCGATGGCGGGGCGCGAGGGCAGCAAGGTGACGAGCCGGATGATCCGCGACCGGCTGTTCCGCGAAGCCGAGAGCAACGTCGCGATCAAGGTGACCGAATCGAGCGACCGCGACAGTTATGAAGTCGCCGGACGCGGCGAATTGCAGCTCGGCGTGCTGATCGAGACGATGCGCCGCGAAGGCTATGAACTGGGCATCAGCCGCCCACGCGTGCTGTTCAGCGAAGACGAGAGCGGCCACAAGACCGAACCCTACGAAACCGTCATCATCGACGTCGACGAGGAATATTCGGGCACGGTCGTCGAGAAGATGAACGTCCGCAAGGCGGAGATGACCGACATGCGCCCCTCGGGCGGCGGCAAGACCCGGATCACCTTCTCGGCACCTGCGCGCGGGATGATCGGCTATCACGGCGAATTCCTGTCCGACACGCGCGGCACCGGGATCATGAACCGGTTGTTCGAGAAATATGGCCCCCACAAGGGCAAGATCGAAGGTCGCAAGAACGGCGTGCTGATTTCCAACGGTTCGGGCGAGGCGAACGCCTATGCGCTCGGCCCGCTCGAGGAACGCGGCATCTTGATGGTCGCGCCGCAGGAGGTGCTGTACGAAGGCATGATCATCGGCGAAAACGCCAAGACCGACGACCTCGAGGTCAACCCGATGAAGTCGAAGGCGCTGACCAACTTCCGCGTCAGCGGCAAGGAAGACACGATCCGGCTGACCCCGCCGTGGCGGCTGACGCTGGAGCAGGCGATCGCGTATATCGACGACGACGAACTGGTCGAGGTGACGCCCAAGTCGATCCGGCTGCGCAAGCGGCACCTCGACCCCAACGAGCGCAAGAAGGCCAGCCGCGCCAAGCAGGCCGCCTGACCATGCGATCCGCCCTCGTCCGCCGGGGTATCGAACCCTGGCGGATCGGGCTGACCTATTTCTGGCGCCACCGCCGCTGGCCGAGCCTGACCGCGCCGCAGCGGTTCACTGAACTCGTCCAGGCGCGCAAGCTCCACGATCGCGACGCGCGGCTGCCGGTCTTTGCCGACAAGGTCGCGGTGAAGGCGCTGGTCGCCGAGCGGCTGGGGCCGGAATGGGTGATCCCGACGTTGTGGCACGGCGACGCGCTTCCCGTGGTGGCGCCGTGGCCGGTGCCGTTCGTGGTCAAGGCGCGCCACGGCTGCAACCAGACGCTGATCGTCCGCAGCCCGTTCGTCGACTGGCACGCGATCCGTCGCCGCGCGCAGCGCTGGACGATGAAGCCCTATGGCCGCTGGCTCGACGAATGGCTGTACCGCCACATCCCGCCCGGGCTGCTCGTCGAACCTTTTGTCGGCGAGGGCGACCAGCTGCCGCTCGATTATAAATTCTACGTGTTCGCGGGGCGGGTCGAATATGTCCAGGTCCATCTGGGGCGCGGCGAGCGGCATCGCTGGCTGGTGTTCGATCGCGACTGGCGGCGCGTGTCGTCCCCGACCGCGGATGCCGATCCGGCCGCGCCGACATCGCTGACCCGGATGATCGCAGCGGCGGAAACGCTGGCCACCGGCTTCGATTTCGCGCGCGTCGACCTGTACGAAATCGGCGGACGACCGTTGTTCGGGGAGGTCACCTTCTACCCCGGATCGGGGCTCGATCGGTTCGACCCGGTCTCGCTCGATACCCAGATGGGGGCGCATTGGCTGCGCGCCGCGGCTGGCTAAACGCTTGGTGAACGACCCGTTCCGGCGGGGTTCAGTGCCACTTTTCTACTTTATGCAACACGGTCGGCCCCCGTGCGTTGGTGGTCCGCGGACCGGGCGTAGCGAGTAACTGGAGGTTCGAATCATGAACAATATTTTGACAAAAGCAGGGATGGGGGTCGCGTTGGCGGCGACCGCGCTCACGGTGTCGGCACCGGCGGATGCACAGCGCTATTACGGGCGCCACTATCATCGCGGCGGCGACGCGGCGGGGGCGGCGATCGTCGGCGGGATCATCGGCCTGGGCGTCGGCGCGGCGATCGCGAGCAGCAACAACAACCGCTATTATGATCGCGGCTATTACCCGCAGGGCAATTATTACGACCGCGGCTATTACCCCCAGCAGAATTATTACGACCGTGGCTATTACCCCCGCCAGAGCTATTATAATTACGATTATCGCCCTCAGCGGTGCTGGGTCGAGCGGCGGTACGATCCCTATTACGGGCGGGGCGTTCGCGTCCGCATCTGCGGCTGACACCGGTCCGAACGATCGGCGGCGCGGGGCGAGCAATCCCCCGCGCCGCTTTTTTGTAGCGGAGCCCCGCGCGAAGCGGTTAAGCGCACGCGCATGACCGACAGCCCCCCCGATCGCCTCTCGACCGACCCGTCGAGCCCCCATTTCGACCAGGCCGCGCTCGAACGCGGCATCGGCATCCGCTTCAAGGGTGCCGAGCGCAAGGACGTCGAGGAATATTCGATTCCCGACGGCTGGATCCGTGTCGCGCTCGGCAAGAAAGTGGACCGCCGGGGCCGCCCGCTAACGCTGAAGCTCAGCGGCGATGTCGAAAGCTGGTTCGAACGGCCTGCGGCAGGTGATAACGCCGACGAGGGCGGCGAACCGGAGGCTTAAAGCCCGCCGAGGATAGCGCTGCCTAGCAGTATCAACAGCTTGGCATCGATCGCCACGCCCTCACGTCGCTTGGCTGCGACGAAGGCCGCGATCTCCGCCATCGCGACGCGATGGACGGTGATGTCTTCCCCCGGGACGCCGCCGCCGTCACCGGTCTTCTCGAGTCCCGATGCGACGATCAGCGTGAAGCTCTCCGACGTCATCCCCGGTGACGAATAGAACTCGCCGCGTTCCTCGATGCGCGTTGCGCGATAGCCCGTTTCCTCTTCCAGCTCGCGCCGCGCCGCGACAAGGACGCTCTCGCCCGCTTCCTCATCGCCGACAAGTCCCTGCAGGCAGTTCAAGGCAGGCGCGGCCGATCGGCACGCGATATTGCTCTACGAGCAACACGAACCCCTCGCCATCAACCGCGACGATCACCGCCGCTGTGATGTCGCGGGTGCGTTCGGCATATTCCCATGTGCCTTGCCGACGCACCGCGAGGTAGCGTTCCGCCCACATCGTTTCGACCGGCTCGGTCACAGCTCGATCAGGCGGTCCGGCAGCTCGTTGGGGT
Organism: Sphingomonas oligophenolica; assembly: GCF_006438955.1. Taxonomy (GTDB): domain Bacteria; phylum Pseudomonadota; class Alphaproteobacteria; order Sphingomonadales; family Sphingomonadaceae; genus Sphingomonas; species Sphingomonas oligophenolica_A. Next base: position 152,779 of record NZ_RCZK01000003.1, read on the forward strand.
CGGTGCCGGTGTGCGGGAAATGGTCGGCGAGTACCGCGCCGACCTGCGCGATCGCGGCGACCATCCCGTCGCCCGCATTCCCCCGTTTCAGTCCTTCGACCAGCGCGGCCATCGCCTGCCCCCACGCGTCGGGCGATACCTTGGCGAGCACCGCTTCGTCGGTGACGATCTCGGCGCGGCGTTCGGCAAGGCTGACGTAGAGCAGCACCCCGGTCCGCGTCGCGGTCCGCGCCTCGATCGCGGCGCGGAACAGCAGCACCGCGCGCGCCCGCACCCGCCGGGTCTTGGTCGAGGGCGGAGTCAGCAGCATCCGCACCGCATCGGGGCTCGCCGCCCAGCGCAGCAGCAGGAACACGGCGATCAGCAGCACCAGCAACGCCGACAGCAACTGCCCCATCGTCCATGCGCCGCCCCAATCGCCCCTGCCATAGACCGCGTCGAGCACGGCGACAAAGCGCGCCGGGGTCGCCGCCATCACCGCAACGAGCAGCAGCATTCCCAGCAACGCCCAGTGGAGCGCGGCGTCGTGATACGCGTCGGATCGGTGCGCGACGATCGCGATGATTTCGGCGTCGGTGGTCGCCTCCGCCGCGGTCACTGCCGCGCCGATCGCGGCGCGGTCGCTCGCATCGATGCTCATCACCAGCCTCCCGAGGCGCCGCCGCCGCCGAACCCGCCGCCGCCGCCGCCGCCGAATCCGCCGCCGCCCCAGCCACCGCCGCCCCAGCCACCACCGCTGCCGCCACCCCAGCCGCCGGACGATCCGCCGCCGCCGAACCCCGATCCCCATAGAAAGATCGGCAGGTTGCTGCCGCGGAATCGGCGTCCGTGCTTGCGGTTGGCGAAGCGCAATCCGATGAACACCGCGATGATGATCAGCCACACGACCAGCCCGAACGGAAAGCCGTCGGTGCTGCTGCCAGCGCGCGCATGGGTCTTGTCGAACGCTGCCGCCGCGGCGTCGGTGCGCGCCTTGGCCTCGTCGGGGGCCGCGCGCAGCTGCGCGATGATCGCGTCAGTCCCCGCCTCCATCGCACCGGGCACGTCGCCCGCCTTTAGCCGAGGCATCATCGTGTCGTCGATGATCCGGTACGACAGCGCGTCGGTCAGAATCGGTTCAAGGCCATAGCCCACCTCGATCCGCGGCCCGCGATGGCCCTTGGGCTCGTTGGGGGCGATAAACAGGATCGCGCCGTTGTTGACGTCGTTCAACCCGACGCCCCAGGCGCGCCCGAGCTTGTAGCCGTAATCCTCGATCGGATAGCCCTGCAGATCGGGGATCGTGGCGACGATCAGCTGGCGCTTCGTGTCCTTCTGGAGCGCGTCGAGCTTGGCAGTCAGGTCCGCCTTGGTCGCATCGGGCAGGATGTTGGCGGCATCGACGACGAAGCCGGAGAATTTGGGAAAGGTCTGCGCGGTCGCCGCGCCAGTCCAGACGAGGGTCAGGACCAACGCGGCGATCAGCGCGAACAGGCCGCGCCAGGCCAGCGCGATACGGGGCATCGCCCGGCTCAGCTTGCGTTCCCGAAATTCACCGTCGGCGCGGTCTCGGCGCCCGGGGTCGTCGCCGCGAACGGGGTCATCGGCTTGGCACCATAGAAGATGCGCGCGCCCACCGCGGCGGGGAAGGTGCGGATCGTCGTGTTATAATTCTGCACCGCGCTGTTGTAGTCGCGCCGTGCGATCGCGATCCGGTTCTCGGTGCCTTCGAGCTGGCTCATCAGCGTCCCGTAATTCTGCTGACTCTTCAGCTCGGGATAGGCTTCCTGAAGCCGCTGGAGCGACAGCGTCACCGCATTCTGCGCGCGCTCGTAATTCTGCACCTTGGCGGGATCGGTCAGCTCGTCGCCCGATACCTTGACCTGCGTCGCCGACGCGCGCGCCTGCGTCACCTGGACCAGGATGTCCTTTTCCTGCGCCCCCGCGGCGCGGACCGTAGCGACCAGGTTGGGGATCAGGTCGGCGCGGCGCTGATAGTCGTTCTGGACATCGGCCCAGCGCGCCTTGGCATTTTCCTCTGCGGTCGGGATCGAGTTGATCCCGCATCCGGACAGCGCAACCGCGAGCGTGGCCATCATGGCGACGGGGGCGATGGGACGAAGCGACATGGCCTGAGTTCTCCTGTTCTGTGCTATCCATATAGGACACTCGGACGACTTGGTGAAAGCGGAATCGGCGGCTAGCCTTGCTTTTCGATGGCCCTATGCGAGGACACTTTGGACGATGTTCAAGGAATTCAAGACGTTCATCATGCGAGGCAACGTGCTCGATCTCGCGATCGCGGTGATTATCGGGGCCGCGTTCGGTAAGCTCGTGACCTCGCTGACCGACGATATCCTGATGCCGATCATCGGCAAGGTCTTCGGCGGACTCGATTTCTCGAGCTATTTCGTCCGGCTGGGGCAGATCCCGGACGGCTATTCTGGATCGCTATCGAATTACGCCGATCTCAAAAAGGCGGGCGTGCCGCTGATCGGCTATGGCGAATTCATCACCCAGGCGGTCGACTTCCTGATCGTCGCGTTCATCATCTTCCTGATCGTGCGCGCGGTGAACACGCTCTTCCACCATCCCACGCAAAAGCCCGCAGAGCCCGCTGCTGAGTCGGCCGACATCACGCTGCTGCGTGAAATCCGCGATGAACTGAAGAAGCGTCCCTGACAGTTACGCCGCCGCCAGATCTTCGGCGTGCGCATCGGCGAGGCTGGTGCCGTCGAGGATCCGCGCGGTCTCGTCGCGGACGCGCAGCATCGCGTGGCGGATCGCGCAATCCGCCTCGCTGCGGCAATCCGCGCACGCCCGATACGCGGTCCGGCTGACGCATCGGACCAACGCGAGCGGGCCTTCGATCACGCGGATGATATCGCCCATCGAGATCAGATGGGTCGGCCGCGACAGGCAATAACCGCCCAGCTTGCCGCGATGGCTGTGGATCAATCCCGCCGCGCGCAGGTCGGCGAGGATCAGTTCGAGGAACTTACGCGGCACCCGCGCGTCGCGCGCGATCCGGGTCATCGGGATCGGCGGACCGCCGGCGGGAAATTCGGCGAGGAACAGCATCGCGCGCAACGCGTACCGGGAACGCTGGGTCAACATGATGCCGACCGTTATGACCCGCTATTGTGGCGAGCGAAAGGCCAGCGATTGCGGTGCGGCGCGGGATTGCCTATATCGGTCGTGCCGGAGGCTTCGGCCTTGGCTATGGCGATAAAGGATTGCGTAAAATAGACGCAGCGGACCCGGGGGCAGTACCCGGCGGCTCCACCATAAGGTGGTGTTCTGGACACCGTTTCTGACGGGGCCGAACCAGGATCGACGTGTGTTGAAAGGCGTTTTCTTTTGCTCGGAATGGGACCACCGTGACGGCCCATACACAAGTGCCAACGATAACGAAGCACTCGCGATTGCGGCGTAACTGAGGGCCTCACGGCCTAAGGTTATTCTAAAAAAGCGCGGTCGGACCCCACCGGGCAACAGAAGGGGATTCCAGCGGTACGGGGAGCACCGGGCAACAGAAGCTCCCCACTATCCTGTTATGCCATGGGCACTTCTAGCCGCGCCACCGTGGTCTTACCTCCGGTCAGCGTGAAATGACCGCCGATCTGTTTGGCCAGCGTTGTTGCGATGCGGAGTCCCAGACTGTCCTGTGCCGCGCTGTCGAACCCGTCGGGCAAACCGCCGCCGTCGTCGCGCACCTCGATCGCATAGATATCGTCGATATGATGGCCGACGACGAGTTCGATCTGCCCCGGCTTGGTCGCGAAACCATGTTCGATCGCGTTGGCGAGCGCTTCGGCGACGATCAGCGCAAGCGGCACCGCGCGCTCCGGCGTGACCGTCAATTCACTTGCACACACGACATCACAGGTGATGTCGGCGCGCCCCGAGGCGTCGATCACGTCGTCGGCCAGCGTCTCGAAGAACGCGCACAGGTCGCTGCCCTGGCCCGCGGGATCGTAGAGCTGGCGGCTGATCCGTCCGATCACCCCCAGCCGCCGCGACGCCTCGTCGAGCGCGCCGCGCGCGACCGGATCGGCGACACGGCGTTTCTGAAGCGACAGCAGCCCGGCGACGACCTGAAGATTGTTCGAGACGCGATGCTGGAGCTCGCGGAACAGCAGCTTGCGCGTTTCGGCGAGTTGCGCGCTCAATTCGCGTTCGCGGGTCAGCGCCGCGTTCGCGGCTTGCATCCAGTGGACCAGCGCGATGTCGATGACGACGGTGATCGTATAGAAGCCGAGGCCCACCGCGGTGCCAGCATCGACCACGAAGCTGTCGACCGGCGGGATGAAGAAATACCAGGCGAGGATGCCGCTCAGCACCGCCGCGAGCGCCCCCAGCCGCGCGCCGAACAAAAACGAGGTCAGGATCACCGCGGGGAAGAAGGTGACGAACTGATAACCGTCGGGCAGCCACGGCAGCGCGCCGAGCCGCGCGAGGAAGGCGATCGCGACCAGCACCAGCGACCCCGTGACCGCGGCGGCGGGGTGGACCCCCTTCAGCGGGAATTGTTCGATCAAACTAAGGGACTTGCGCTCGGTGGTCACCGCCGCGCTTGTACCGCGATCGCGGCGCGCGTCACTGCGAAAAATGCGGGCCGCAAAGCACGGGCGTTGTCGCGCGGCGGATCGCGGCGTATCCTGCGTGCAACCACGTTCAGGAGAAGACGCCATGGCCACGCTCGCACCCCCGGCTCCCGCCCCGACCACCACCGATGCCGACTATGCGCCGGGCGAATGGGAAGCGCGGGTCGACCTTGCCGCCGCGTACCGGCTGGTCGCGCTCTACGGTTGGGATGATCTGATCTTCACCCATCTGTCGGCGCGGGTGCCCGGCCCCGAGCATCATTTTCTGATCAACCCGTACGACATGATGTTCGAGGAGATCACCGCGTCGAGCCTCGTCAAGATCGACGTCGACGGCCAGCCGGTCGGCGCAACGACGCACCCGGTCAATCCCGCTGGCTTCACGATCCATTCGGCGCTCCACATGGCGCGCGACGATGCCGCGGCAGTGATGCATCTCCACACCCCGCACGGCCAGGCGGTGTCGGCGATGGAATTCGGCCTGCTGCCGCACACCCAGACCTCGATGATCGCGGGCCACGACATCGCGTATCACGACTATGAAGGCGTCGCGACCGACCTCGAGGAGCGCGAGCGGCTGGTCGCGGACATCGGCGACAAGCATGCGATGATCCTGCGCAATCACGGCACGCTCGCGGTCGGCGATTCGGTCGCGTCGTGCTTCCTGCGGCTCTATTTCCTCGAACGCGCGTGCGAAGCGCAGGTGCTGATGCTGTCGGCGGGGCGCGATCATCTCAACAAACCCAACCAGGGCGTCGAGGACAAGGTCGCACACCAGTCCAACCCCAAGGGAATGGGCGCACTTGCCGAGCGGCTGGCGTGGCCGGCGCTGCTGCGGAAACTCGACCGGATCGACGCGAGCTTCCGCACCTGATCACGCGCGCCGCGCCCGCGATCGGCGAGCTTGATCTGTTTGAGGGACTGGGGAGGGCGATCGTAGGATGATCCGCCATCCGCCATCATCCCCGGAACCCCGCGATGCCGCGTTATTATTTTTCGATCGAGAACCACATCAGCGACGTCGACCGGGAGGGCTCGGTCCTGCCCGATGCGCACGCCGCGCGGATCGCCGCGGTCAAGTTCCTCGCCGAATCGCTCCGCGACGATCCCGATCTGGTCTGGGACAGCCACCAGCTCCAGGTGAAGGTGGAGGACGAGCGCCACCAACCGATCCTGACCGTGACCGTCGCCGCCAGCGGACCGATCGCCGACAGCTGATCGGGCGGTGTTGCGGCAGCTGATGTCGACACATGCCGCACTCATAGGATGGTTGAACTGTTTGAGCTTTCTGAAGCAGCATGCGACGATCTGCCACGAGCACCAAAGTTGGGCGGCTCGTCGCCGCTATTGAACGAGATTTGGCTGAACGCGAAATTCGGGAGCTCGACGTCACTCCTGCCGTCGCGCGACATTCAGCAATCGCCGGTGATTATCGCCGACAGCAGCGCGCCTCGGCGGTAGATCTGGCCGGCGCCGAAGCATCGCTGCACGCTGTGCCGGCACTTCGCGATCTCATCGAACGGAGCGGACGGTGCGTCTGAATTAGGGCTGGAAGGCTGGCATGCATCGTTGCCTTCGCCAGCGGACGGAAGCGTTCCGCTAAATTACTGTAGATGGAGCGGGTGAAGGGAATCTGCTCCACTTTTCCATCTCGCTGAAACCCGCAGAAAACCGCGGTTTCGTCATCATCCGAAACCGCTTGTGCTACAGTTTGGTGCGCAATTCAACTGGCCGCGCGTTGGACCGCTTTGCGTTCAACGGCAGCCGTCGAAGCCAAAGTTCGCCAGTCCCGTACGCGGTCGCCGTGACGCTGACTTGTGACAATTCGTGAGATCTCGGAAAACAGAGGTTGCGCCTGTTGCGTCAACACCGACCGATCGCGACATTTTCTTAAATCGCCATCACTCTCGCACCATCTTCGCGGCGGCTACCTGTGGCCTAGATACAACGGCACAATCAAAGCGTCATGGCCCTAGGAACTCACCTGAACCGCAGGAATTTGCACCGCATGACCGATCGCCAGGCCCGTTCCGTGACCCAGCTAGCGGAAGCACCGCAATGCATATTGGTGGTCGAAGACGAGGTGCTGATCCGCTTCGTGATCGCCGACTATCTGCGAGATTGTGGCTATCATGTTATGGAAGCAGCCGACGCTACCGAGGCGGTAGCGTTACTTCAGGTCGAGGCTGCCCCGATCGATCTGGTGTTCTCTGACGTTCAGATGCCCGGCGAAATGGACGGCTTCGGTCTGGCGCACTGGGTGCGGGCAAATCGTCCCGGCCTTCCGGTCATCCTCACGTCTGGGAACGCGCGAACCGCCGATCTCGGCGAGCAACTATGCGAGATCGGGCCGGTCGAGACCAAGCCCTATGACGCGGCGTCGCTGGTGACCAGAATGCAGACGCTGCTTGCCAGGGCTGCAGCGACGGGCGTCGATAAGGGTCTGGGCCACTGGTCCTAAGGCGGGTGTCACTCGGTCTCACCAACGAGGGACCGGCAGCGCCTCCAAGGAGGGCCGGGCGAGTAGGTAGCCTTGGATGAGCCAGATCCCCAGCGAGACGATCGTTGCCAGTTCTTCGCGCGTCTCAACGCCTTCGCCGACAACTGTGATGTCGAGATCTGTCGCCATCTTCACGATCGCCGCAACGATCGCGCGCTTCGCAGCGCTCGTGTCGATGTCTCGAATAATCGCCATGTCGATCTTGATGACGTCGGGCTGCATTTCGGCGAGGAGCCCGAGACCGGCATAGCCTGCACCGAAATCGTCGATCGCTGTCGTGAACCCGCGCCGGCGATAGGCCTCCACGATATTCCGCACGTGCGCAGTGTCGCGCATCTTCTCGGTCTCGGTGAATTCGAACATCAGCCGATCTTGGCGGAAGTTTGCGCGCCGCGCTGCGTTCAGGGTCGCGCGGATGCAGGCGTCGGGCTGATACACCGCGTTCGGCATGAAGTTGATCGACAGCTTGGTATCGGCGTCTGCCGGGAAGAGCTTGCCCGCCAGTTCGACCGCCTTGACGCGACAGGCCTGGTCGAAGCCATAGACGGCGTTGCTTTCGACCATCTCGAGGATCGTCGCAGCGCTCTCGCCCGCGGTGCCGCGGACGAGCGCCTCGTAAGCCCACACCCGCGTTGTGCGGACGTCGACGATCGGCTGGAAAGCCATCGTGAAGTCAAACGGGAGTCCCTTCCCCTCTTTGCATCCATGGCAGATGCGGGACGAACGCTCGGAAGGTATCGCTTCCTTCACGGGGGCCATGAAACTCACGTCCAGTCCTCCAACTTACCAAGGGCATTGCGCGGCACTTTCTCGCCCAGACGATATGCGACTGGGCGCGCGTAGGCGGGCAGGCTGGCTGAGGCCCGTGCAGCGAGCTCACCGATAAGTTGGTCGCCGTCCAGGCGACCACGGGGCACCACGAATGCCTTGAGCCGACCGGTGTCCCCAAGCCGTATCGCGACGTCGCCCACCATCGGGTGACCAAGGAGGGCGTTCGCCACCAAGGCTGGGTCGACGTTGCGGCCGCCAACTTGGATTGCGCCGTCGCGCCGGACGCCGAGCTTGAAACCGGCGTCGTTCACCACGATCGTGTCCGGCAAGGCGATGACTGTGCCCTCCTTCGAAACGAGTGCGTGTCGTTCGTCGCCGTCGCCGTCGCCGTCGGCAGGCGGCGCGAATTGCCAACGTGGCAGCAGCGTGTAGTCGCTGCACATGCCTTCACGGATGCCGATGCCCCCGGTCTCGGACGAACCGTAGACGTCGAGCATCCGGGCCAGGCCCGCATCCAGCAACTTCCGCTTATCGGCGTCTGCCAGCGGACCGGCTGCGTTCACGCCAATTACGTCCGCTGGAATGTGCGCACCGGCGCGCACGAGGCCGCGCCAATGGTCCGGCGCGGCGATCACGAGGTCGCCGGGCGCAAGCGGGATCCCGTCTACGCCGGTCGTTCTGAAAACTGGCAGATCCGCGACTGCGGGTAGCAGGATCGTCCAGATCAGTCCGTAGATGTGTTCCCCCGGGACGAGCGCGAGCACGCGACGCCGCGTGCCGACGACCTCGCTGAAATGTTTTGCCTCGTCGAGCAGGTCGGCGAGCAGGTGACGGCAGAGCTTGGGGGTGCCGGTAGTGCCAGACGATCGCAGCCAAAGTGCGGGCTCGCGATCCTGCCAGTGGTCGATCACAAATGCCGCCCACTGAGCGACGCTCGCGGCGCGAGTGTCGTCGCGCTTCGAAGAATTTACGTCTATGGCGAACATCTCGGACAGCCCAGACCACACGCCCATCTGTTCTAGCGAGTCTATACCTAGTCCGGCCTCGTCGAGTGTCGCGTCGTCTCTGTCAGCGGCCGCTAATTTGGGCACCCCGAGACCGCCCGGGCCGCGCAGCCTGGCGATCTCGCTGATGACCACACCCCATATCAACGATCGCAGCGCTGCGATGCGGATCGTACTGTTCATGCGGCTATGGCTGCGGGGCGAGCCGCCTGCACGCAGTTGCGGCCGCTTCGCTTCGCCACGTATAGGGCCTCGTCCGCGCGCGCGAGCACGTCCTGCCCCGACGCGACCGCGCAGCCGAAGCTGGCGGTTACCGCGATCCGATGCGGTCCCGAAACCGTCCGCATGTCCTCGATCAGCGTTCGAAGCTCGTTGGCGATGGAGCGCGCCTCCTCTAACGGCGTCGCCGGCAGGAGGACGGCGAACTCCTCGCCGCCAAGCCGCGCGAGCAGATCGGTCGGTCTGATCGCGGCGGCGACGGTCTCGGCGAACCCACGCAGCACGGCGTCTCCCGCGAGATGGCCATAGTCGTCGTTTACCTGTTTGAAGTGATCCAGGTCGATCATCAGAAGCGACAGCGGCGCTCCGGTCTCGCGCCACGTCTTCAACTCGCGATCCAGCACGTGCTGGAACCTTGCCCGATTGGCGGCGCCCGTGAGATGATCCTCAGTCAGAAGGCGGCGTAGGTCGTGCGCGTCCTGCGAGTCGCGGCGAACGTCGCGAAGCACGAGCGTGTAGCCGGTAAGATCGCCTTCGGGGGCGGTCCGTGCTGCAAGCAGTCGCTGGCACCAGTATCTGGAGCCGTCGAGCCGCTCGTGCCAATCTTCGGCGAGGTGCCAGCCGTCGCGGGCGGCAAGGCGGAGCTGCTCGCAGACCGCGATTGCGCCGGCGCCCGCGGTGCGGTCGAACAGATCGGCCATGGATCGCCCAACCGCCGCGTCGCAGCTGTACCCCGACTGCTTCGTCCAGGAGGCGTTAGCGGCGTCGATCAGGCCGTCCGCGGTGACGGACAGCACCGCATAGTCATTGACGTCGTTGAGCAGCGACGCGAACCAGGTCTCCGCCTGCTTCAGGCGGCGTTCCTGCGCCACCTGAAGCGTCACATCGGACAAGCACGCGATCGCCCGCTCTGCGTCAAGCTTCACTACCGTGCAGGCGAGCACCTTTGGATCGGCGCCGTCGGTAGGCGGCGCTAGATCGACCATGATCCGGTGGCCGTCGCAGACCGAGCCACGGCTCGGTTCGAAAGCCTCTAGCATGTTGCGGAGCTCAGGGGCGCAACGGTCGAGCATCGCGAAAAGGTTGCCGGGATCGCGGCCTTGGGCGAGCGGCAACAGATGCTTCATCGCGTGCGGGTTGATCATAGCGATGTCGCCCGACATGTCGATCTGGACCAGTCCGACGGGCGCGGCGTAGAGGAACTCGAGCAGGCCCTCGGCTTCGGTCACGTCGTCCATGCGATCACCGCTCGATCAGGATGAAGCGGAGCGGCGCGCCGGCCCGCGCCAGGAGCCGCAGCCTGACCCGCGTGGGTCGCATCCGCAGGGTGAGCACATAGGGGATGATCTCGTCGAGGGTGGGTTCATCCTCGAAGCGCTGCGCGACCATGAAGTTATTCATGCATTGCGCAACGGTCTCGAAAAACCCGGATCCGAGCACACTCTCCCGATCGAGGCCGGCCATCGCGGCCTCCGTTCGATTATAAACCTGCGTTGTTCCCTGGTGATCGACCCCGACGACGCCAAAGGGAAGCCCGTCGCGTTCGCCTTCAGCCATCGCTTCGAGCTCGGCGAGATCGATCGTGTCGAAAGAAAGTTGTGCGATCGTAACCACGCTGGTCTCCATGAGAGTGTACCGCCCGGTCTACGTTGCACGCGTTAAGCATTGGTAATGGCATTCGACGATTGAAGCAGCGGGCGCCTTGATCACGATGCGCCTCCGCGTAGGCGAGGACGACCGCTCCGATTGTTGTGATCCAAAAGCTCGGTCCGGCGCATATCTGGTGACCGCTAAACATGAACGAACGGCCGGTTTCGGCCATGCGCTCGCTGTCATCGAGCAGCATGTCTCTCGTGTCCACGACGAACAGCGCTGGTGGCAGATTCGACAGGTCGCCGCCGCGACAGGCGCGCCCGCCGACAAGCCCTTTACGACGATCCGGGCTGTGCCGAATTCTTCAAGAGCGTCCTTGATCGTCCACAATGCCGCGGCCTCGCAATCGTCGACCAACGCGCTGATCGGGTTTGACGCCGATCACCCCGTCGAGGGGATTGCTTTCGCACGCCGATCCACATCTCGGTGGCGGCGCGAACGCGATGGGCGCGCTGCTGATCAACCTGACAGTAGCTCTTCGCGTTGTCACAACCGCCCCGTCGACGCCAGTCGTCCCGTCCACGATCCGGCTCCCGATCGTGCTGGCAATACCCGAACTGACGCGATTGAAGGCGGGCTGACCATCAGGTGCATTCATGAATTTGGCATTCTCGCTAAGTAAGCTCCTCGTTTCTGGACCGTTTCACGCCACCAGTGGTCGAGCATCGACCATCTCTGCAAGGACGTCAGCCATGTTAGCAAGCGTCGAAAAAGTTGGCTTACCAATATGCCTGATCTTCGTATCGATAACGCAAAGCGCGCCGATCCGGGTGCCGTCGCGAACGATAATCGGTTGACCCACATAGGTGCGGATATGAGGTTCGCCTACAACCAGCCGATTTTGCGCAAAGCGATTATCGTTGGCGGCGTTGTTCACGACAAGCGCGCTATCCTGCACGATCGTATAATTGCAAAATGCATCGCCCCTCGGCATTTTTGTCTCTTGAAATCCGTACGCTGACTTGATCCACTGGGTTTCGCGATCGATAAAAGTCAACAGACATACAGGAAAAGCGAGTATCTCTGCGACGTGGCGCGTAATGAGATCGAACGGACGCTCGTGCAGGGAGTTAGCCAATTCCTTGGCATGAAGTAGCTTAATACGAGCAGCTTCATCACGAGGGATGGGAAATCCTACCTCTTTAGGCTCGTTTGGGCCGTTCAAAGCAAGTGCGCTCGAGGCAGTACGAGACTGTGCTTTTGCGCCTGCCTGAAACTGATCGCAGGTCGCGTTAAGCTTTGCGAAAAAAGCCTGAGGATCGTCAATTATTTGCCGCTTCAAGAAGCAGGTTGAAGCCCCCAACGATTGAAGCCTGGATTGCATCAACACGCTTTTTGCCACTTGATCCGAAACGACAACCTTGCAGGTGCTGCCCACATGGGCGGTCATCTGAAGCAGCGCAGCCCCATCAATATAAGGCATGCACAAATCGATCGTGACCACATCGGGGCGAAGTCGACCAATCAGATCGCACGCTGTCTTGGCGTCACTCGCGACGCCAACTACCTTGAAATCGGGGCGGGTGCCAAAAGCGGTTTCGAGCATAGTCTGTATAACCCGGGAGTCATCAACGATGACTACTCGTCGGACGATTCTCGTTGTACCCGTCATTGCGCCTCTCCTGGTTAACATCGGTTCGGCGCTACAGATAATGTAGCCAATGTTATAACCGGATGTTTATAACGATAGAGTTATCAAGGCGTTACCAAAGCCTCTGGGAGGGTGGTCTCGACTGTCGTCAAGGCCGTGCCGCGTCCAGCATCGCTAACATCCCCAGCCACAAACCCGCAAAAAATCAGCAGCGCGCGCTCGGCCAAAGCGAGTGCGATGTTCGCAAACTGGATCCGCTGCCCATGGCGACGCCCCACTTAACTCGGGGATCCACCGTGCGTTGGGCAGATCATGGAGCAGTGCTGCCGCGCCGGTGTGATCGCTGACTTGGCCAATGGAAATGAAGAAGCTGAGCGGGATGCTTATCTTAGGTCACGCCAGAAAAACACCTCTGCTTCATTGTCCGGCAATAGACCATAAAGTTCACCCGCCTTTGTCCAGTCTGTTGACTCGATCAGGGCGATTGCAGACTGGTTGCTTGCTTTCGTCGATATGAACACGCGACCGGTAAGCGCGATGCTCATACTCGTCATAATATTCTTTCCGATCCCCTGTCTTCGATGCATTGGCTTCACGACCAACCTATTGACGTAGTCCAGACCAATGCAGCCCCTCATTTGCCAAGAAATGTAGCCCAGGATGGTGCCATTTTGCTCGGCCACCAGCATGCGGCGTTCCACAATTTCTGTGACCCGGTCGCCAGGTAAAAGATGGAATGTCATTACCTGCGGGAGATCATTTGGCTCCGCTTGTCGAACGATTGTCAACGCTCGTCCTCGCCGTCTGCAAGGTCTGAACCCAGCATTTCCGCTGGAACACTGGAGTTCCGCGCTGACCCTCGATCGTAGTCGGACCTCAGCGATTCAAGGATAGTAGTTAGCGGCGCGCGAGATTGCCACATCGGAGCACCGATCCCGACGGCCTCGTCAGCTGTGTCGGCCTGCACGCTCTCCGCGGTGTCAACGATGTCGATGGCGTCGCCGATGTTGATTATCGAGCGCTCCATCAACCCGTGAATCAGGCTTTCGACCAGCAGTAGCGCCGCGCGGCCGTGCGGATCGGGCATTGGATCCGTGCCCCCCAACAGCGTGGCGTCGTTGTCATTGGCTGGCATGAAAGCGCCTCCATACAGGCGAGAGTTGGCATAATCTCTCTGTCGCCGACGCCTGGGTCATCGTGCCGACGATGCAGCCCATGTAGGGGCCACAGCGAGAAACATCGCAACATATAATAACATTGGGCAATATATCTCGGTACTGTTATACGTGGATTTTCAGCGGTAGAACCCCACATGGTCAATCGCTTTGTAGACCATGGAATGCCCCTCAGCTTCGATTGCCTCGACATAACGCTGAATTCCGAGTCTCAGCAGTTGAGGATGGAGCGGCATGACCCGATGGCGGGCCTTCCGCTTCAGGCCCCCCTTGGTTATTCCGCCGTCCTTGCTCCGCGTCATGTTGGCCTGCACGAGGACATAAGGAACTTCGCACTCGAAGTTGAAATCCGCGATCTCGAACCCGGCGCCTTCTTCGCGAGCGACGCCCATGTAGGTACCGAACAAAGGTAGCCAGTACGCTGCATCCTGAAAAACCTTGGTGGCCGGGAATGGCTTGATGCGATTATTTGCACCACCGCCGCCTTGCCACAACGGAAGGGAATACATTGTCCTGAGATGTGCTGGCGTCCACGGCACGCGCTTGGGGTTAGCAAAATCATCCTCGATCTTGGTCCAGGATTTCAAGAAGCTGAGGACTTTGTCTCCGCCATAACGGGGGCGCCAGTGAGTTTCGTGAAGCACCTCTTCAGCCGCCGCGAGGATGATCAGGTCGCGATTGATCGTCCTGCCGCTGCGCAACGTATCTGACGTGGGAGCTCCGAAAGCGGTTGCGTCGAAGGGCATCTTCATGGGGCCCGACTTGCCCAACTTGCCGAACCTGATGGTGTTCGGAATATCAGTCATGGCCTTGACGAAAGCGATGCGGTCTTCTGGACCGTAGTCGCTCAATGCCTTGTCGTGCGTGATCCACGCGAAGGTCTCGAGGATGCGTCGACGTTGCCCGTTGTCGGGTGCGTATTTTTTGTTGAGGACCATGGTCGCGAGAACCGCGTCGATTTGATCGCTAAAGCGGATCGTCGTCGATCTGGCAAAATATCCATTACCGGCGGATGACGAGGGCTCAGCGGTCGGCAGCGCGGGTGCCAGGTTTCCCGCGGCAGGGCGCAGGGGGGTCACGTGGCGTGCCTGTTGAACGAGATCGTCTTCCAGGAGGCGGAGGCCTGGCACATCACGATCTGCGAATAATGGATGGTCAACGAGCGGGGCGCGCTTCTGGGCCTCGATCCGGCCGCGGATCAGGCTCCACCGCGCCTCGGTCGCCGTTGCATCGTTAATAGGCGTGCCGAGCGCTTCAAGTGCATCTACCGCATCGCTGCGGCTGACCGTCATCGGCGTGATGTACAGACGCAGCATATTCATCAATAACCGGCGCTCGGAATCCGTCCACGTATCGTCAATGTGGTCCTCGATAATTTCGGGCGACAATTCTGCGGTGTCGTGTGGTACCGAGCCGACGATCGTGTACGCGGCGACTGCGACCTTGCTGAAGGCGGCCTCGTCGATGTCCGGGCGGCGCGGTGCCGTCACGTGCCGCGTGGCGTCGGCAAGTTCATGCTCAAGGCCCTGACGGAACAGCGCTCGCTGCTCATCAAGGGTTAGGGTTCCCCGTTCAATACTCTGTTCAACCTGCATTGTAATCGCGTCCCATCTCACGGCCAGACGGTTCACGATGCGTCGCGCATCCGCCGGGTCCGCCGTGCCTAACGCGACCATTATAGGCTGGCGGTTGTCGCTGCCGAAGCTGAACCTGCGTCGGAAGTGATAGCGGCCGTTCTTGCGGAGCAGATAGGTCTGGCGTCCCATGGAGTTCACGCTCCCCGGGTGGGTGAAGCGTGTGCGACCCGTGTGTGGGATTCTTTGTGTGCCGTTAAGTGGGAGATAGTTCGCATTTCCGCCTCAAATTGGCGGTTTTCTGCGGGTTCAGCGCGAATCTGGAGCGGGTGAAGGGAATCGAACCCTCGTCGTAAGCTTGGGAAGCTTCTGCTCTACCATTGAGCTACACCCGCATTTCAATGACTTAGCTGCGTGGTGCGCACGGCTTTTACAATGCGTTTTACAGTTGGTCCTGAAGATGGCCATCTGCCTGCGGTCGGGTGCGCCGTCAATGGCGGATTTTCGTGCCGGTCACGAACGCACTCAAGGCATGGGTCCAGACGAGCAACTCTCCCATCATCGATGCTGCCCGTCCGTTCTAGCGCTGTTGTGACTTCCGCCGGCCTGATCGGGATCGTCTGTCTGGCGGAGAACGCGTTGTCAGCAATGCGCCCCAGTATCGGTCGGCGAAACGCAGCCTCGCTGGTCCCGTTAGCGGACATTCTGACGCAGGCTTCTGACACCGGGAACCCCGCAGAAATCGGACGCATATGTCTAGGCTCCTGACCGACCGGTTGTGACACCAGCCTCTCGCCATATAAGGTTGTCTTTTTTCACTTGACTGCCAGATTTGCGGGTTTATATATAGTTCATCAGCAAGGAAGCTCGCTATGCACCCCTCGTCAAACATCAACCTCCGCCATCCTCTTTCCCAACATGCGCTGCTGCGCATGCAACAGCGTTCGATACCGCAGCATGTCGTCGCCTTTCTGACGGAGCTGGCCAATCCGGTCGACGCGGGCTGCGGCTGTACCCTTCACCGTTTCGACGAGGATAGTTGGGCCGAGGCTCGCCGCCTTCTGGGCGGCCATGCCCCCCGGCTCGACCGCTACCGCAATGCTTACGTCGTCCTCGCAGCCAACGGTTTGGTCGTCACCGCCTCCCGTCTGCACTGATCAATCGGAGAAGTAGTATTTCCATCCATCTCACCCGGATCCAGCGCACCAATTCGGCGACCGGTTTGACCGAACGCCCTTGGCGTCAGCGCGATCGTATGTTCGTTCTCGGTGATCCGGCTCACGGTTCGCACCGCCACCACAAAGAAAACGCTGTACTCGTCTCCAGCTACCTCGAAGCCTTGGAACTGGTGCGAAAAGGCTTCGCCATCCGCATGTCGGATGGTCGATCAGCGCCCAGTCTCGTCGCGCCGGGCTCGCTTGAGTTTATCGTCGAGCCCGTCAACCGGCTCGACGACCTGTGGACTTACACCATGCCCGAGCCGCCCTTTTCACTGGAAGCGGTCATGGTTGAACTGAAGCAGCACCTGCGATCGCAAGCCGCGGATTTGGGTCTAATCGCCAGCGGGGACGCAGCGAGCGCATTCATCGGCTTTCCATTC
Source organism: Sphingomonas oligophenolica (assembly GCF_006438955.1). GTDB lineage: Bacteria > Pseudomonadota > Alphaproteobacteria > Sphingomonadales > Sphingomonadaceae > Sphingomonas > Sphingomonas oligophenolica_A. Next base: position 169,452 of record NZ_RCZK01000003.1, read on the forward strand.
GATCCGGTCGACGATGGCGAGAGCAGCGAAGCGCTGGAGCGCATCGACTTATCGCGGTTCAACATGACGCGCATCGTCACCGCCTCCTATCATAGCGCGTTCCGTCCAACCGCCGAGAGCCGATCGATCTCGGAGGACGACGTCGAAGAGCTGGAGCAGATCATGGTCGGCTCACTCGCTCGGTTCAGCCGTCGGCACGGTTCGCCGCTCGACCGCGAGGGAAGTGCGCTCCAGCGAACGATCCTTTCGGCCTATTACAGGTGGAAGATCGCTGATGGCTGTTTCCTCGCAAGCGAGGCGTCAGACGGAAAGGACGGCGCAATCGATCAAAGCGTTACCGAGGCAGTGGCGGCTCTCACCGGCATGCCGGCGACCGCTGTACGCAACACGCTCAGCCGCGATGGCCTGAGCGTGGTCAGGTCGAAACTCGACCTGCCGGCGCTGACAGACTGGGTCGTCACCCGCCGTAACTTCTCGCCTCTACGTGAAGAGGAGACATACGAGGGGCGGTGGGCTTGGAGGATCGCCAACGATCTTCACGATCAGCCGGGACCCACAGGGTTCGCGAAAGCCCGCTCCCGGATTGCCGACCCTTTGCCCGACCTCGACGAGGCCGAAGCCGCTGTCATGAAACGCCGCGCCTCTAACGAGATGCCGACCGCGGCCGAACTGCGACGCTACGCTTTGGCGCTGCATGTCTCGCCTGACTCTCTGTTCTCAGCGCTTCAGACCCTTTTCGGTCGGCGCTGATCTGCGTCCGCAACTCTAAATCCACAAAGGAAGCTATGGCCCAGTCTCTTTTTCCGCGCTTCGCCACGACCGTCCGCGATCTCACCGATGTCGAAGTCTCCGACCCGCGCACTTCGGCCAAACTGGCCTTGGCGCATGCCGATGCGGGCGGCCGAACCGTGTCGATGGTCTACGCTCCATTCGACCATATGAACCCGACAGCGCGCATCGCCATTGTCGGCCTGACGCCAGGCCTTCAACAAGCCCGGAACGCGCTTTCGGCTGCACGAGCCGCCCTGCGTCGTGGTGCCAGCGTAAATGACGCAGCTGCGGAAGCGAAGGTGTTCGCCAGCTTTTCGGGTCCGATGCGCGCCAACTTAGTCGCCATGCTCGATCGGATCGGCGTTGCGCGGCGTCTCGGGCTTGCGTCCACCGCCTTGCTCTGGAGCGAGCGCGCAGACCTCGTCCATTTCACCTCGGCGCTACGCTACCCGGTCTTTGTCGATGGCGAAAACTGGTCCGGGCAGCCCGACGCGCTTCGCATCCCGCCTATGCGGCACTGGCTGCTGACCTATCTGGGCGAAGAACTGCGCTCGTTGCGCGGCGCGCTCCTGGTACCGTTAGGGCCGAAGGTCAGCATGATGCTCGATTACCTAGCGGATCAGGGCATCGTAGATCGCTCGACCATTCTGGACGGTCTTCCCCATCCGAGCGGGGCGAATGCCGAGCGCATCGCCTACTTCCTTGGACAGAAGCCCCGCGATCGGCTTTCGGCGAAGACGAACCCGACGCGGCTGGATGCTGCTCGTGCGTCGCTCGAGGCGAAGCTCAAGGCCGGGTAGCGAGCAAATGAGCGGAGGCCTTCGTCCTCTGCTTGAGTTTCAGCGCGACAAGCTCGACAGTTTCCCGGCCACGGCATGGAGTCTTTTGGTCGGCCGGTTCCTCGGCGGCATGGCGATTACACTGATCGCGCTCGGCATCACCACATCGCTGTTGCGTTACAGGCTTTACGACGCGGACCGGGCGATCAGCCGCTCGGTCGCGTTCGGCGCGTTGACGCTGGCGCTGCTCGCGGTCTTCGCCGGCAGCGAAAAAATCATCGAAGTGCTGGGAGAGGAATATTTCGGCGAAAGCCTGGGCGCACTGGCCGGCGGGATCGGCGCGGCGATCGCGGCTGTGATGATTGCGCCGTTGCATCACCGCGTGACGCATTGGGCAGAACATCGTTTTCAGGGCGCACTGATCAAGCTGCGAACCGGCCTGCCGCTGCTGGTCGGCGACATGCGCGAAACCGCGACGCCCACGCATCTCGCTGAGGTGCTGCTCGATCGTGTCGAGAGCGGCGTGCGAGCAAGCCGCGGCGCTATCGTAATCGATAGTAAGGTGGCGGCGGCCAAGGGGATCGCTGTTGATGCGGTACAGGAATGGCTTGGCGCTTGGGTCGTGTCATCACAAGTCAGCGCACTCGATTGCGATCGAACCGACACGTTGTTCCCGTTGCGCGCCCCATTATACGCCGACGGTGTCGGGATGGTCGGCTGGCTGCTATTGGGCGGGCGGCCCGATGGAAGCTTCTACGGCAAGGACGAGCGCGTCACTATCGCCACGATATCTGAGCCCACCGCCCGCGCGCTGGCGATTGCCTTACAGCGCGCCGCACGAGAAGCGGCACGCGCCGAGGAGATTGGCGCGCTGCGCGGGGAAATCGGCGATCTTCGCGCGATCGTTGCGCGTCTCGGAAGCCATCGTCGCGCGGGATTCCGCCCTGCCGCGGAGGGTGCGTAACTGCCGCCATCGATTGATCCAGCGAACGACAGCTGGGCAATCCTCGTTCCCGAAAGGTGTCGGACTGCAAACCACCAGTTCCGGCCGCACGCAGCAGCGAAAAACGATACTGCAGGGGGTCGGGCGATTGGCGCCCCGGAGGCGGACGCTAGGGCGGCGCGTAGGAATGCGCGATCGGCTTAGCAGCCGGGGCCGCGGCAGCCGAGCGTTACATAATTGTGGGAGACGAGACGCCACTCGGTCGATCGTTTCGACCAGTGCGCTAAATAGGTGCCGTATGGCGTCGCGGCACCCGATGGCCGTTCCGCCGGGCATCGCCAGTTGCCGATTTCGGCGGCTCTCAACACGCCGCCGGCCTGGCCCACGGTGATGTTCGCGGGCTGCCTGACACAGCGGTTCGCGGGGTGCGGCGAGGCAAAATCATCCGCCCAGCGTTGCCGCATCTCCTCCTTGCTGCGAATGATGCCGTCATTGCCGCCAACCAGCACATAATCGTCGGCCGCCATGCGCATCGTGCCGTCGAGATCGCTGGCGGCGATGGCCGCGTTGTTGGCGCGGCGAAGTTCGATGATGGCCGCTTTCTCGGCTTTCATTTCGGACGCTGTCGGCGGCTTTGCCATGCCGGCGGCGCTCAGCGACACGGCGAGGGTCAGGCCCATCGGCCAGCTATAGCGAAATGACATGATCCGGACCCCCAGTCCGCCGCACCTTAGTGGGGATGGCCGACGAGGGAAATGCTTCTTCGGTTGGCGATGGTGCCGGCTGTTGGCGAGGAGAAGAAGCGGGATCCCGGGCCGAGCCCAAGTGAAAATTGACGATGTCCGCTCCCCACCAGCTTCGGACCCTCATAAACGCGCGACGGAGGGCTCGCGTGAGCGTCGGGTTTTAGGGACACCGATCCGCGTGCTGAACGGCGGCAGTTAGGGCGCAAAGCTGCCGTTGCACTCCTGCTAAATAACCGTGCCCTTACTTCAGATCGCCGCCCCAAAGCGGCCGACCGCTACCCACCATTTGTCCAGCTCGCGCCTATCTGCACGAATGCACCTTCGAGTTTTCCCCATCGCCGACAGCGACCGGCACAATGCCTTGCCAATTCACCAATCAAGATAACGCGCGAAAAACGGCGGTCTGGCAGGTAACACGAGCTACATGCTGCCTCCTGAAACGCTATTGCGCACTTTCGATCGTTTTTACAGATTGATGGTAAGTCATTGAGTTTCTTTTAGCCTAAGAACTCAATTTTTACACCGTTGCCCGCAGAAAAACGTTGTTGTTAGTAGCTTGGGAAGCTTCTGCTCTGCCATTGAGCTACACCCGCGACAACAACGACTTGACGCCGTTCTGACCGCCTTTGGAGGACCGGTTTACAAAGCCGGATTACGATCCTCCTGCAATCCGACGGTCACCTGCCACGTTACGAGCGGTGTCGTCAACGTCGATACGACGCACGCATTCACCCACGTCTGGCCACCTCCGTGGCAAGATCGGTGGGCGTCATGGCTTGGCCACCTAGAAGACCGCGTCTACCAATTGCCTGAAGGCGTCGGCGCGGTGGCCGATCGCATGTTTTTGCGTGAATTCCATTTCGCCGAAGGTCCGGTCGTGGCCGTCGGGCAGGAACATCGCGTCGTAGCCGAAGCCGTTCGGTCCACGGGGGGGCCAGACGAGCGTGCCGTCGACGCGGCCTTCGAACCATTCGACATGACCGTCGGGCCAGGCGAGCGCGAGCGCGCAGACGAAATGCGCGTCGCGGGGCGGGTCCGGCTGGTCGTTCAGGCGGTCCTCGACGAGCCGCATCGCGAGATCGAAATCCTTGGCCTCGCCCGCCCAGCGCGCCGAGAAGATGCCAGGATCGCCGCCCAACGCATCGACGCACAGCCCGCTGTCGTCGGCAAGCGCGGGGAGGCCCGACAGGTCGGCGGCCTGGAGCGCCTTAAGCTCGGCGTTGGCGACGAAGGTGGTGCCGGTTTCTTCGGGTTCGGGCAGGTCGAGATCGGCAGCGGACACGACCTCGAGCCCGTGGCCCTGGAGCAACTCGGCGATCTCGCGGACCTTGCCCGGATTGTGGCTGGCGATGACGAGCTTGCCCGCGGCGAGCTTGCGGATCGCCTGCGGATCCCTGCCTTCGCCGCTCATTTTACGGCTTCGGCCTGGGCGCGGAAAATGTCCTGGCAGCCCATCCGCGCGAGGCGGAGCAGCCGGAGCAGGGCTTCCTCGTCATAGGTCGCGCCCTCGGCGGTCGCCTGCGCCTCGGCGATGTTGCCGTTTTCGAGGAGGACGAAATTGGCATCGGCGTCGGCGTTCGAATCCTCGTCGTAATCGAGGTCGAGCACGGGGTTGCCCTTATAGATCCCGCAGCTGACCGCGGCGACCTTCTGCGTCAGCGGGTCGGTCGTCAGCTTCCCGCTCGCCATCAGCCCGTCGATCGCGAGCCTGAGCGCGACCCACGCGCCCGAAATCGCGGCGGTGCGGGTGCCGCCATCGGCCTGGATCACGTCGCAATCGAGCGTGATCTGGCGTTCACCCAGCGCCTTGAGGTCGGTTACGGCGCGCAAACTGCGGCCGATCAATCGCTGGATTTCCTGCGTCCGTCCCGATTGCTTGCCCTTGGCGGCTTCGCGATTGCCCCGGGTGTGCGTCGCGCGGGGCAGCATGCCATATTCGGCGGTCACCCAGCCTTCGCCCTTGCCGCGCAGCCACGGCGGCAGCCGTTCCTCGACGCTGGCGGTGACGAGCACCTTGGTGTCGCCGAACCCGATCAGGACCGATCCTTCCGCGTGGCGGGTGAAATGGGGTTCGATCGTAATTGCGCGCATCTGGTCTGGCGCACGGCCGCTGGGGCGCATGGGTGTTCCTTCGATTGGTTCGGCGGCGGGCGTAGCCTTTCGGATCGGCGCTCGCCAGCCTAGATGTCCACCATGGTCACCACCCCCGTCACCGAATTGACCGATCGTGCGCGCGACATCTTTCGCGCGGTGGTCGACGGTTATGTCGAGAACGGGATGCCGATTGGGTCGAAGACGATCGCGCTGGCGTCGGGGCTCAATCTGTCGCCCGCGTCGATCCGGGGCGTGATGCAAGAGCTCGAGGAACTCGGCCTGCTCGCCAGCCCGCACACCAGCGCGGGGCGGATCCCGACCGAGCGGGGGCTGCGGCTGTTCGTCGACGGGATGATGCAGGTGCTCGAGCCGAGCGAGGACGAACGCGCCGCGATCGAATCGCGGGTCGGCGGCGGCGGCCCGGTCGAGGAAGCGCTGGCGGCGACGACCGCGGCGCTGTCAGGGCTGTCGGCGTGCGCGGGGCTGGTGATGGTGCCCAAGCGTGAACTGACGCTGCGCTCGATCGGATTCGTGCCGCTGTCCCCCGATCAGGCAATGGCGGTGCTGGTGAGCGAGGACGGATCGGTCGAGAACCGCGTCGTCGCGCTGCCGCCGGGGATGAACCCCAGCGCGCTGGTGGAGGCGGGCAATTACATGACCGCGACGCTCGGTGGGCTGACGCTGGTCGAGGCGCGGGCGCGGGTCGAGCGCGATCTGGCCGCGGGGCAAGCCGCGGTCGATATGGCGGCGCGCGCGCTGATCGAACAGGGGCTGGTGGTGTGGAGCGAGGATGCCGCGCGGCGCCCGGTGCTGATCGTGCGCGGGCAGGGACGGCTGATCGACGCCGCCGCCGCCGCCGATCTCGACCGGGTGCGCGATCTGCTCGACGATCTGGAGGGCAAGCAGGAGATCGCCGGGCTGCTCGACAGCGCGCGCGCGGGCGACGCGACCCGGATCTTCATCGGGGCGGAAAACAAGCTGTTCGCGCTCAGTGGCTCGTCGGTGATCGCGCGCCCGTTCCGCGGGCCGGGCGGGCGCGTAGTCGGCGTGGTCGGGGTGATCGGGCCAACTCGGTTGAACTATGCGCGCGTCGTGCCCATGGTTGATTTTACCGCAGCAACGCTCGCCCGCTTGATGGGTTGAACACTGATGGACGTGAACACAGGAACCATGATGACCGACAACGACGATACGCAGGCGACCGATCTGCGCGAAGAGACCGCCGACGCCGCGCCCGAACTGGCCGAGCACGACCGGATCGGCGAGCTCGAACACCAGCTCGCCGAGGCGAAGCAGAATGTCCTGTACGCGCAGGCGGAGGTCCAGAACGTTCGCCGCCGCGCCGAGCGCGAGGCGCAGGACGCGCGTGCCTATGCTGCGACCAACTTCGCGCGCGACATCCTGTCGGTGAGCGACAATCTGGCGCGCGGGCTGGCCGCGATGCCCGCCGATCTGCGCGCGGACGACAAGATGAAGGGCCTTGTCGCGGGGCTGGAGGCGACCGGGCGCGAGCTCGACACCGTCTTCGCGCGCCACGGGATCACCAAGATCGAGGCGATGGGCGCGATGCTCGACCCCAACAAGCATCAGGCGATGGTCGAACTGCCTAGCGATGCCGAACCGGGGACGATCGTCCAGGAAATGCAGGTCGGCTATATGATCAAGGACCGTTTGCTCCGCCCCGCGTTGGTCGGAGTCGCCAAGAAGGGAGAATGATGCCCCATCATGATACCGGTCGCGACGACGTCGGTCGGTTTGCCCGCTTGTTCGGGCGAGCCGACCCCTATCGTCTGGCCGCAGTGCTGAAGCGGCGCCCGCGCAAGCGGCGCGGCAAGGACGATGATGGGCACGAGCCGTGCCCGGTCGAGCCGAACCGGCCGCTCGATCTGTCGGGCGGCGCAGCGGCGGCGCTGGAATTCGACACCTAATATCGTCCCACCGTCATGCCGGACCAAGTCCCGGGGTGACGGCGTGGCTTGGTTGGGGTTAGGGCGGAATCATGAACCAGAACCTCACCGCCGAACGCCCGACCTTCGTTACCCATCTCGAATGCTCGCTGACCGGGCAGTGTTATGACGCCGACACGCTCCATGGGTTGTCGGAGGCGGGGCGACCGCTGCTCGTCCGTTACGATCTCGATGCGGTTGCGGCGAATCTGCCCAGGCCGATGCTCGACGCCCGCCCGACCGACCTGTGGCGCTGGCGCGAACTGCTTCCCGTGCGCCGGACCGCGAACGTCGTCAGCCTGGGCGAGATCGAAACCCCGCTGGTGGCGATCCCAGTTTCGGGCGGTGCCAATGTGCTGGTGAAGGACGAGGGACGGCTTCCCACCGGCAGCTTCAAGGCGCGCGGGCTCGTCATGGCGGTGGCGATGGCAAAGGAACTGGGGGTGACGCGGATCGCGATGCCGACCAATGGGAACGCGGGCGCCGCGCTCGCCGCCTACGCCACCCGCGTGGGGATCGAGACGATCGTGTTCTGCCCCGAAGACACCCCCGAGGTGAACGTCCGCGAGATCGCGCTGCAGGGTGCGCGGGTGTGGCGCGTCAACGGGCTGATCGACGATTGCGGCGCGATCGTCGGCAAGGGGGCGGCCGAGGGGCGATGGTTCGATTTCTCGACACTGAAAGAACCCTATCGGATCGAGGGCAAGAAGACGATGGGGCTGGAGCTCGCGGCGCAATTCGGGTGGAAATTGCCCGACGCGATCTTTTATCCGACCGGCGGCGGCACCGGGCTGATCGGGATGTGGAAGGCGTTCGACGAGCTGGAGGCGATGGGCTGGATCGGCGCCGAACGCCCACGCATGTACGCGGTTCAGGCGTCGGGCTGTGCGCCGATCGTCAAGGCGTTCGAGGCGGGCCAGGAACATGCCGAGCGGTGGGAGGACGCGCATACCGTCGCGGCGGGCATTCGCGTGCCGAAGGCGGTGGGCGATTTCCTGATCCTGCGCGCGGTGCGCGCGAGCGGCGGCAAGGCGGTCGCGGTGGGCGATCCCGCGATTCTGCAGGCGGTCGACGATGCCGCGCGGCACGATGGCTTGCTGCTCTGTCCTGAGGGCGGCGCGACGCTGGCGGCCTATCGCGAGGCGGTGAAGATCGGCGAGGTCGACCCCGGTGAAACCGTCGTCCTGTTCAACTGCGCGACGGGGCTGAAATACCCGATGCCCGCCGCGCCGCGCACGCTCGACCGGCACCAGCCGATCGACTTCGACGCGCTGTGAACCGTCGCGGCGCGGGCCGATTTGCATATCGGCCCGCCACCGCCCATATTCACGATTATCCTAGTCGCATATCGACGGATTGCCCGGCGAGTCGAATCGGCGGGATCCGCCTTTCCCTGCTGCGTCCATCCCGAATAGGAGCAGCCCTTGGCCGATAATCCCGCTTTCTACCGTGCGCGTGCCGCCGAACAGCATGCCGCTGCCGAAGCCGCCACTCTCGACAATGTCCGCGATCGCTGCGAGCGCGCTGCCAAGGCGTGGGACGAAATGGCGGCCCGCGCCGAACGCACCGAAACGATGCGCCATGCGCGCGAAGCGAAGGCGCAACAGGCGCGGATGGAACTCGCCGCCGCCGGTTGAGCGGCCGACTCGCAACCTTTCTGCCCTCCCAACCATTCTCACCCCGTCACGATCGTTGCGTGGCGGGTTCAGGGAGATGGGATATGCGTAGGTTGTTATTGGGTGTCGGCGCGGCGATGACGCTGGCAGGGTGTTCGGCCTTGGGCGGCTATGGCAGCAGCGGATTGGGTTCGGGCTATTCGGCTTATGACTACAACCGGCCTGACCCGAGCTACAACGGCTATTACGCCGATCGCTACTACACCCAGAATTCGCGCTATGGCGAACGCCGGATGGCGAACAACGACCGCGTCTATGTCGGCCAGAACGGCCAATATTATTGCCGTCGTCCCGATGGCACGACCGGGTTGATCGTCGGCGGCATTGCGGGTGGTGCCCTGGGCGCATTGATCACCTCGGGCGGATCGCAGACGCTGGGTACGCTGCTCGGCGCGGCAGGCGGCGCGATCGCGGGTCGCGCGATCGACCGCAACAACGTCAAATGCAAATGAGTCGACACGGGGAGCGGTAACGCTCCCCGACGATTTTCCGGCGGTATTTCGAGTTTGACTGCCTAGGCAATAATTGCCACGGCAACGAGATGCCGTTTTATTCCGCTTCGGATTTCTATCCCGATTCGTCGTTGGGCTATCTGGCGCGGCGGGTTTTCCAAATTTCGACCGTGGGACTCGAACCGGTGTTCGAGCCCGAGGGGATCACGCTAACCCATTGGTTGGCGCTGGTGTCGATCCACCTCAATCCGGGTAGCACCTGCGCCGATCTCGCGCGCGACATCGCGCATGACAAGGGCGCGACCACCCGGCTTATCGATGCGCTGGTCGAACGGTCATGGGTTGAGCGCGACCGCGACGGCGCTGATCGCCGGGTCGTGAAGCTGTCGCTCACCGATGCGGGCGAGGCGGTGGCGCAGCGCGCGCGGCTGAAGGTGATGGCGCGCTGGAATGCGTGGCTTGCGGACTGGTCGAACGAGGACGCGGCGGAACTCGTCCGGCTGTTGCAGAAACTCCATACGACGCTCGCCGATGCTAGCGAGGACGGCGCATGAACGGGCACCGCTGGCTGGCGCCGACGCTGTTGCTCGCGGGCTGTGCGATTCCGGCGGCCAAGCCGGCGGTCGCGCCGATCGCGCCCGAAACGCTCGGATTGGCGACGCTGCCCGCGCCGACGATCGCCGATTCCTGGTGGACCGCGTTCGGCGATCCGCAGCTCGATCGGGTTGTGACCGATGCGATCGCGGGCAATCCGACGCTCGATGCCGCGCTGGCGCGTTTGCGTCTGGCGGAAGCGACGCTATCGACCCGGCGCGCCGCGGATGGACCCGACGTCACGCTTGACGGGTCGGCGGCGATCGCGCGGCTGTCGGGCAAATATACGATTCCGCCGCCCTATGCGGGGTCGGTGCGATTCGTCGGCGATAGTCATGCCGGACTGGCGTGGAACCTCGACCTGTTCGGGCGTCAGCGGGCGGCGATCGCGGGGGCGCGGGCCAGCGCGGATGCGGCGCGGCTCGACCTCGTCGCGGCGCGGATCGCGCTCGCGGGATCGGTGACGCAGATCTATATCGATCTCGCACGCGCCGAAGAGCAGGCACGAATTGCGCGGCGTACGATCGCGGCGCGGCAGGATTCGCTGCGGCTCGTCAGGGTCCGCATTCGCAGCAAGCTTGCGAGCAATCTTGAAGCGACCGCGGCGCAAACGCTGCTCGCACAGGCGCAGGGCGCGCAGGTGCGGGCCGCGGGCGCCCGCGCGCTCGCCGCCAATGCGCTGGCTGCGCTCGCGGGGCGGGGGACCGACTACGCCGCCGCGATCGGCCCGACGTCGCTGCGCTTCGACGCCGCGATTGCGCTGCCCGCGCGCGTTCCCGCCGATCTGCTCGCGCGGCGGGCGGACATCGCCGCCGCGCAGGCGCGGATCGAGGCGGCGGCGGCGGGACGACAGGTCGCGCGCCGATCCTTCTATCCCAACATCAATCTGTCGGCACTCGCTGGGTTTCAGGCGATCGGGATCGGCAACCTGCTGAGCCTCGATGCGGGCACCGCCAATGTCGGCCCCGCGATCCACCTGCCGCTCTTCGACAACGGTCGGTTGAAGGCGGGGCTGGCGGGTGCGACCGCCGAACTCGACGTCGCGACCGCGGATTACAACGATCGCGTGATCGGTGCGGTGCGCGAGGCCGCCGACGCGATCGCGCTGATCGGCAACCTCGCCGACCAGCGCGCGCATGCACGCGAAGTCGTGACAGGGTATGCCGAAACCGGGCGGCTCAATGCGATCCGCGTCTCGAGCGGGCTCGGCAGCAAGCTCGACCTGGTCGACAATGACGTCCGCCAACTTGATGCGGAACTCGCCCAGGCCAACCTTGCCGCCGATGCCGCGCGCCAGCGGGTCGCGCTGGTGATGGCGATGGGCGGCGGTTTCTCGACGTCACAAGAGTATCAGCCATGACCGCCGACGCCCCTGTCCTCGACGCCCCCGTTGCCGAGACCCCCAGCACCGTGGTGCAGCCCGCCGCCCCGCAGGCATCCGCCCCGATCACCCCGGAAACACCCCCGGTTGCACCCGCGGGCAAGCCGCGCGCCCGGCGGCGTGGGCTGACAATCCTGGCGATCGTCGTCGTCATCGGGCTGATCGTCTGGGCGCTGGCGCATTTCCTGCTCGCCAAGCCCGAAGAAGTGACCGACGACGCTTATGTCGCGGGCGACGTCGTTGCGATCACCGCGCGCGAATCGGGCACCGTGCTCGCGATCCGCGCCGACAATACCCAGACCGTCACCGCGGGGCAGGCGTTGATCGACCTCGATCCCGCGACCGCCGACGTCAACCTTTCCTCGGCGGCGGCAGACCTGGCGACCGCGGTGCGATCGACCCGCGCCGACTTCTCGAAGGTCGGCGCGAGCGACGCGGGTGTCGTCCAGGCGCGCGCGTCGCTATCGGCGGCTGAGGGTGACTATACCCGCCGCCGGTCCGCCGCCGCCGCGGGCGCGATCTCGGGCGAGGAACTCAGCCACGCCGCCGACGCGGTGAAGGTTGCGCGCGCCACCCTGCAGCTCGCGCTGGCGCAGCAGAACCAGTCGCGCACCGCGGTATCAGGCACCGATGTGGCGTCCAATCCGTCGGTCCTCGCCGCGATCGCCGCGTATCGCCGCGCCGCGATCGCGCGCAGCCACATGCACATCGTCGCGCCGATCACCGGCGTCGTCGCACAGCGCACCGTCCAGCTCGGCCAGCAGGTCGCGGCGGGTACCCCGCTGATGGCGGTCGTCCCGCTCGATCGGGTCTGGATCGACGCCAATTTCCGCGAGACGCAGCTCAAGGATCTGCGCATCGGCCAGCCCGCGACCATCACCGCGGACATGTATGGCGGCGATGTCGTCTATCACGGCAAGGTGGTCGGCGTCGGCGCGGGTTCGGGCAACGCCTTCGCGCTGCTGCCGCCGCAGAATGCCAGCGGCAACTGGATCAAGATCGTCCAGCGGGTGCCGGTGCGGATCGCACTCGATTCGCGGGAACTCCATGCCAATCCGCTCCGGATCGGGCTGTCGGTCAAGACGACCGTCGATACCGCGAACCGCTCGGGTCGGCGGCTGGGCACGCCCGCGAAGAACAGCGGAGCGACCTATGGCGGCGAGGCAACCGGCGCGTCCGATCCCGCGGTCGAGGCGCGGATTCGCCAGATCATCGCGGCCAATCGCTGATGGCTGGGGCGCCGCCTGGCGGCGCTGAATTGCCCCCGCTCCGGGGGGGATCGCTCGCGCTGGTTTCCATCGCGCTGGCGCTCGGCACCTTCATGATGGTGCTCGATTCGACGATCGCCAACGTGTCGCTGCCGACGATCGCGGGCAATCTAGGGGTGTCGGCGGATAATTCGATCTGGATCGTGACCGCCTTCGCGGTCAGCCAGGGAATCGCGGTACCGCTGACGGGATGGCTGATGGGCCGGTTCGGGATGGTCCGCACCTTTTGCGTCGCGGTGGCGCTGTTCACGCTCGCCTCGTTCCTCTGCGGGATCGCGTGGAGCCTGCCCTCGCTGATCGTGTTCCGCGTGCTCCAGGGCGCGGTCGCGGGGCCGATCATGCCGGGCAGCCAAGCGCTGCTGATCTCGGTCTTCCCCAGCGACAAGCGCGCGACCGCGCTCGGCATCTGGTCGATGACGACGCTGGTCGCGCCGATCATGGGGCCGATCCTGGGCGGCTATATCAGCGACAATTACCATTGGGGCTGGATCTTCCTGATCAACGTGCCGTTCGGCATCTTCGTCAGCCTGATCTGCTGGCGCGGGCTGAAGACGCGCGAGACGCGGACGCGCAAGCTGCGGATCGACAGTGTCGGGCTGATGCTGCTGGTGGTGTGGGTGGGATCGATGCAGGTGATGCTCGATCTCGGCAAGGACGCCGATTGGTTCAACGATCCGATGATCGTCGTCCTCGCGGTAATCGCCGCGGTGGGCTTCGTCGCGTGGATCATCTGGGAATTGACCGACGCCAACCCGACGGTCGACCTGTCGCTGTTCGCGAACCGCAACTTCGCGATCGGCAACATCGCGTTTTCGCTGGGCTATGCGGTGTTCTTCGCGAACATCCTGCTGTTGCCGCTGTGGCTCCAGACCCAGCTTGGCTACACTGCGACCTGGGCCGGGCTGATCGCGGCGCCGAGCGGACTCGTCGCGGTGCTGATGACCCCGCTGGTCGCGCGGCTCAGCGGCAAGTTCGACGCGCGGTTGCTCGCGACGGTGGCGTTCGCGGCGTTCGCGGTATCCTATTGGATGCGCTCGGAGCTGACGACCAACGCCAGCGCGTGGGATTTCATGCTGCCGCTGCTCGTCCAGGGCATCGCGATGAGCACTTTCTTCCTGTCGATGCTGACGATCGCGCTCGATCGCATCCCCCCCGAACGGATGCCGTCGGCGACGGGGATGTCGAACTTCACCCGGATCGTCGCGGGATCGTTCGCGGCGTCGATCATCACCACCGCGTGGGATCGCCGCGAGGCGTTCCACCAGAGCCGCCTGGCGGACGCGGTCGGAACGGGCATGCCGCTCAATATGGCGCGCACCGCGCTCAATAATCTGGGGCTGACCGATGTTCAGGCCGCCGGGGCGGTGACCCGGCAATTGGTGGGGCAGGCGTATCTGCTCGCGTCGACCGACCTGTTTCGGGTGTCGGCGTGGCTGTGCGTCGCGCTGATCGTGATCGTGTGGTTCACCCGGCGGCCCTCGGGCGGGGGCGCACCGGTCGCCGCGGACTGAGCCTTATTGCTTGACCACGGTGCGATGCATCGGTGCGAGTTTGGCGAGGAAGCGGTTCTGCGCGTCGAACCGGATATGTTCCTTGCGCATGGCGGCCTGGAGATTCTCGACCAGCGCCGCGAAGTCGGCCTGCTGGACGCCCATGTCCTTGTGCGCGGCGGCCATCGTCCGCCCGCTATAGTCGCAGGGTCCGTGGAGGATGTAGCAGAACTGCTCTTTCAACGTCCGCCGCAACCGGACCATGTCATGGCCCTTGAAAATATCGGAGATGCGTGGATCGATCAGGCTGCGATCGACCGTGTCGTCGACGATCCGCGCGATTCCGGCGGCCTCGTGGAAGGCGCGCCACATTGCGGTCCCGCGGAACGGCGTCGCCCCGGCATTGGCGCTGTCATGCACATAGGACGCGACCGGCTGTTCGGTGGGGACGACCGCGGCCTGCGGGCCGAGGACTAAGAGGAGGGCCAGCGTGAGCATCGCATATATCCTTGCGCTAAAAACCGCCTTGAAGCGACATGAACAGCCCGCGTTGCTTCTCGACGGTGGCGATGGCGCCCAGATCGGCATAGGCGGCGGTAATCGAGAGATGACGCTGGATCGCCCACGCGGCGAAGAGGTCGTAGCTGTCGGTTTCGCGCGCGAAATTCAAATTATTGGGCTTCATCCGATATTCGACACCGACGAGCAGGTTGCGCGCGAGCAGCTTGCCCGCCGATCCCTCGACCTGCGCGGTCCGGCCCGGCTGTTTGTCGCCACCGAAGCCCAGCAGGCCGAACTGGTTGGCCTTGGTGAACCGTACGGTGGCGTTGAACACCATCGATGCGGGTAGCCAGACCTTGGTCGCGGCGACGTAGAAATCGACGCCCTTATAGTCTCGCCCGCCGACCGCGCGGATGATGTTGCCGTGCTCGGCGATCTTGTACTGCGCGCCGACCGCGATCTGCGGCAGCAGCGTGTCCTGATCCCACACCGCATCGCCGATCACCCGCAGCTTCGCGCCGAGAACGTGCTGGCCGAAGGTGAACCCACGACCCAGCCCCAGCGCCGCGCCCGCCGCGCGGGTGTCGAACCGCTGGTAGGCATAGGACAGCTCGACCAGGTCGGAAATGCCGATCGCCGCCCCCGCGGATGCCAGGTCGAAATCGGGGAGCGCGACATACGTCGCATGCGCGGTGCCGCCGGTGCCGTCTTCGGTCTCGTCGCCCGCGATCACCGCCCAAGTGGCCAGCCCGCCGCCCGCCGCGCCCTCAATGCTAGACATGCCCCCGGTCAGTAACAGTTTGCCGCCCTCGCGCCGTTCCGCGGCATCGGCGGGGGCGACAACCGCAATGATGCTAAGCGCGGCAACGACGGGCAGTAATTTCCTGGTAGACAATGACATCGACGGCCCCCGGCTTCGATGCTCAGGTGGCGGATAATGGTTAACATTCGGTAGGGGCGCGCTTCACCGATCGGCAACCACGTGGCCCTATTGACGAGTAATATGACCCCTCGCCATGCCATCATCGCCATTGCGCTTGCCATTTCCGGGGGCGCCCACGCGGCCACCGTAACGATCGACGTTCGCGGTCCCGATGGGCAGCCGCTGAGCGATGCGGTGGTCGTCGTCGAGGCCGCAGATTCACCCCGTGCCCCCCCTCACGGCACCTATGTGATGGAGCAGCGGGGAATCGCGTTTCAGCCGCACATCCTCGTCGTGCCGGTCGGAGCGACGGTGGCGCTGCCCAATCGCGATGCGGTGCGGCACCACGTCTATTCGTTTTCGAAAGCGAAGAAGATCGATCTGAAGCTCTACGGCAAGGAGGATCAACGCAGCATCGTGTTCGACAAGGCGGGCGTCGTCGCGCTGGGCTGCAACATCCATGACAGCATGAGCGGGTTCATCTACGTCACCGCCAATCCCTTCGCGGACCGCGCCAATGGTCAGGGCCGCGTCCAGATGACCGATGTCCCCGCCGGGAAAGCCACCGTCCGCGTCTGGTCGCCGTCGATCCGGGCGCCGAACAACACCCTCGTCCAGTCGGTCGTGATCCTCTCCAGCGGCTTTGCGACCACCTTTACCATCCACCGCTGATGATTCTCCGCACCCCCCGATTCCGGACGCTCCGCACTAGGCTGGCGGTCCTCTACACCGCGCTGTTCGCGGTGGCGCTCGCGCTGCTCGGCGGGGTGGTGCAGACGATGATCTGGTCGCACGCCCGCAACTCGGTGCGGGCTGAGCTGTCAGCGAGCGGGAGCGTGTACGACGGGCTGTGGGCGCTCAAGGCGAAGACGCTGACCGACACCGCGGATGTGCTCACCCGCGATTTCGGTTTCCGCGCGGCGGTGGCGAGCGAAGACGTGCCGACGATCGAATCCGCGCTGGCGACGCTGCGCGGCCGCGCCGGGGTCGACCATGCGGTGCTCGTCAACCTTGACGGATCGGTGGTCGGCTCGGCGGGACGCCTTACCGCGATGATGGCGACGATGCCGCATCGGCTACGTGGGGGTCGCCAGGATGCCGTTGTGAATGCGGGCGGAGCGACCTTCAGGGTCGTCGTGTCGCCGATCCTCGCCCCGACCGAAATCGGCTGGGTGGTATTCGTCGTTCCACTCGACGCGCCTGAAATGCGTACCTTGGCACGGTTGTCGGCGATTCCTCTCACCGTAACCATCCTGCGTTTGGGAGCAGGAGGGCATTGGACATCGGGCGATGGAACGGTAATCGCGGACAAGGCGGTTGATCAACTCGTCGCCGCATCGACGCGTGAACGTCCACTCGCGACGGTCTCGCTCCCCGATGGCCGCGCGTTTGCGTCGGCCAAGCCGCTGATCGGCGTCGGCGGACGCCCCCAGGCGGCGCTGTTGCTGCGGTACCCGCTCAGCGCCGCGCTCGCGCCCTATATGCCGCTGGAGGTCGGATTGGCGCTCGCGGGGATCATCGGCATCCTTCTCGTCGTGATGGGTAGCATCAGGCTGGCGCGGGGCATCGCGGGGCCGATCGCGGCGCTCGATGCTGCCGCGCGTGCGCTCGAGGAGGGATCGCGCACCGAACTCGCGGTCGTCGGCGACGACGAGATCGGTCGCCTAGCGCATAGTTTCAACCGCATGTCGGCAGGTATCCTCGAACGCGAACATCGCATCTCGCACCTCGCGTTTCACGATTCGCTCACTGGCCTGCCCAATCGTTCCTATTTCCGCCAGTCGCTCGACCAAGCGATCGCGCGGGCCCCGCGCGCGGGCGAGCAGGTCGCGGTCCTGTGTCTCGATCTCGACGGGTTCAAGGGCGTCAACGACACGCTCGGCCACCCCGTCGGCGATTCGCTGCTTCGCGAGCTGGGCGATATCCTGACCGAACTCGCGCCCGACGGGCTCGTATCGCGGCTTGGCGGTGACGAATACGCGATCATCCTCCAGGGCCGGTTCGACCCCGATCGCCCGCGCGCGCTGGCGCAAGCGATCCTCGATCGCACGTCGCAGCCGATGAAGACCGATGGCCACCAGATCGCGACCGGGTTCAGCATCGGCATCGCATTCGGCCCCGACGACGGCGACGATCCCGACCAGTTGCTCAAGAATGCCGACCTCGCGCTCTATCGCGCCAAGCGTGACGGGCGGGGGGTCTTTCGCTTTTTCGAACCCGCGCTCGACGCCGCCGCGCGCAAGCGTCGCCAACTCGAACTCGACCTGCGCGAGGCGATCCAGACCGGGCAGTTCCGCCTTAATTTTCAACCCGTCTTCAATCTCAAGGAAAACCGGATCGCGGGATTCGAGGCGCTATTGCGCTGGAATCATCCGACCCGCGGCGAGGTCGGCCCCACCGAATTCATCCCCGTCGCCGAGGAAACCGGGATGATCGTCGCGATCGGCGAATGGGTGATGCAGGAGGCGTGTCGACAGGCGGCGGCGTGGCCCGAGGATGTCCGCGTTGCCGTCAACGTCTCGCCGCTGCAGTTCCGCAACCTAAGATTCAAGGCGGTGATTCTCCAGGCGCTGGCGCACAGCGGCCTCGCGCCGCACCGGCTGGAGGTGGAGATTACCGAGACCGTGTTCCTCGACGGCGAGGATCATGTGCTCGACTTGCTGCATGGCCTGCGCGAAATCGGGGTCCGCGTCGCGCTCGACGACTTTGGCACCGGCTATTCGTCGCTGAGCTACCTGCGTAGTTTTCCATTCGACAAGATCAAGATCGATCGGTCGTTCATCACGGGAGTCGCGACCGACGATGGCGCCGCGGCGATCGTGCGCGCGATCGTTGATCTCGCCGGTGCGCTCCACATGGAAACCACCGCGGAGGGCGTCGAGGACGGCGACCAACTCGCGCTGCTGCGTGGGCAGGGCTGCGGCAATATCCAGGGCTATTTCTTCAGCCGCCCGGTCGAGGGGGCAGGGGTCGCAGCGCTGCTCAGCACCGTGTTCGCGCAGGCTGCCTGACCCGTCGGTAGCCGACAATCCGGCGCGCGTCGCCGCGGAGCTATTTCCTACCGGGGGCGGAGCGAAAAGCCCCCTCAGCCACGCGCCGCATACAGCGCGCGCGTCCGCCTTGATGCCGTTACCGAGGCGCTCGATACCGGCGATGCGCTGGCGGGGGCGCGCCGCGCCTTCCTGGCGGATCATGGCCGGGTGTTCCGCATCCTCGACCTCCTTCAAGCGGGGTGGTACCGCAACGACTGGCTGCGCGAACGCTTCGTGTCGATGTGCCGCGATCCTGACGTCCAGCGGCTGACATGGGAGGCGTATATGAACAAGGAGCTGGTGACGGCGCAGCCCGAGGCGCATCTGCGGCTGTTCTTCGCCAATGTCGGCAATGTCGTCACAGCGCGGTTCGGGAAGCGGCCATCGCCGCCCGCGAACGATCAGTCTGTGGCAGGCAGTGGCGCGGCGATCGCGCGATCGATCGCCTGACCATCGGGCGCGAACACTGCGACCTGCACGCCATGCGCGCGCGTTGCTTCGGCGTGCGCCGCCAGCAGGTCGCGCACGGTCGGATCGCCGACCAATTGGCGCGCGCGGCACAGCATCAGGATCAGGTGGATCGCGACTACGGGATACTGTGCCGCGGCATGGCGCAGCGCCTTTAGCGGCGCATCGAACAGATCCTCGAACGGTTCGATTGCGACATGAACGCGCGCGGTGCCAGCCTCGTCGCCTAGCCACGGGGCATCTTGGGATAATTGACCCTGGGCGGTCATCGCCGACCCGAGCGCATCGACGCACGCGAGCGCGGTGTAGAAATCGTTTACCGCGGGGGACAGCGCGCGCGCCGCGATCTCGACGAGCAGCCGGACGGTGAAGCTCGATCCTTCCGACGCCGAGCGATAACCGCTGAGCGCGAAGTGCTTGGTCAAGTGCTCGTCATCGGTGCGCGCGCCGACAATGCGTCCCAACGCCTCGCCCTTGATCCGGTAATCACCGGGGAGTGCCGACACCTCGATCCGCACATCGAGCCGCTGTGCCGCGCGCACCAGCGAGCCGAAGTCGATCGATTCGACGAACCCCGATCGCGGCGCTGCGATCACCGCGCCACGCGTCCAGTCGGTGTCGACGGGCGGCGCGACGACGTCCGAAAACGCGCTGGCATCGTCGACGATGCGCCGCCTGAGATAAGCGATCACGGTATCGATATGGATCGTCCGCGCCAGGTCGTGCAACGCCATTGCGAGCCAGCCGAGCAGCAAGATCGTCGCCGCAGTCAGCACGACCAGCGTCAGTCGCGCGACGTGCGCGCCGCTCGCGTCGGGGTCGACCGCCAGCAGCGCGATCAGCGACGCCGCCAGTCCCGACAGCAGCAGCCCCAGCGTCACACGCGTCAACCGCCGTGCAATCCAGATGTCGATCAGCCGCACCCCGAGCGTGCCCCCCGCCAGCGTCAGCACGAGTAGCGTGATCGAAAAATACAGTGCGATCAGCGCGACATGGACGGCGACCAGCGAACTAGCCAGTTCCTGCGCGGCCTTGCCCGGAATCGCGAGCGGCCAGCCCTGGTTGGCCAGCGCCGTCGACGCACCCACGGCATCGAGCCACAGCAAGACCGCGACGATCACCAGGGTCGCGACCAGCATCGCGATCGGCACGCTCCAGAAGCTTCCCCATGCGACGCTGCCGAGCCGCCGCAGCGGCGATCGCGCCCACGACACTGGTTTCATGCAACATGCCCAAACGGCTGGTTGAGCCGCACGATCGCCCGGTTGAGCACCGCGGCGAAGCTGACCCAGACGAAATAGGGCACGATCAGCCACCCCGCCAGCGAGGACAGGCTGCCGAGTCCCAGCATCATCGCGCCCACCGACACCCACAGGAAGACGACCTCAATGAGCGACCAATCGGGGCGCTTCCACTTGAAGAATAGTGGCGACCAGAGAAGGTGGAGTATCCCGTTTACTGCAAAGAAGAGGATCACGTCGGTGTGCGCCGCCGCAGTGGGCGCGGCACGCCAGGCAAGCACCCCCGCCCAGGCAGCAAGACCGAGGATGATGGTCCAGGCAGGGCCGAACAACCAACTGGGTGGCT
The DNA here is from genome assembly GCF_006438955.1 of Sphingomonas oligophenolica. Taxonomy (GTDB): domain Bacteria; phylum Pseudomonadota; class Alphaproteobacteria; order Sphingomonadales; family Sphingomonadaceae; genus Sphingomonas; species Sphingomonas oligophenolica_A. The sequence goes on from NZ_RCZK01000003.1 coordinate 190,102, forward strand.
GAAACGAAGGCTTCTTCAGCCCGTGGTACCACGCACCGATCTCGGTCAACACGCCGCCGGCGCCGCCGAGTACCAACGCCCATGCCACTGCGGCGATCGTCTCTGTCATGGCGATCATCCTCGCTGGCTTGGGATAGGTTGAATGCGCTCAGCGTAGGTCGCGGTTACTGAAAATGGCAAGGCGGGGATCAGCTCATCGCGATTGGATCAGGTGATCAATCGCTTGAGCGTCGCGAGCTGGTCCGCCTCCGCGGCGGGTTTGTCGGTGCGGATCCGCGCGATGCGGGGGAAGCGCATCGCGATGCCCGATTTGTGGCGTTTCGATTCGTGGATCGAATCGAACGCAATCTCCAGCACGAGCGATTTTTCGACCTCGCGGACCGGTCCGAACCGATTCAGCGTGTGGTTGCGGACGAACTTGTCGAGCATCTTGAGCTCCTCGTCGGTAATGCCCGAATACGCCTTGCCGACCGGTAGCAGTTCGCCCTCATCGGTCCAGCAGCCGAAAGTATAGTCGCTGTACCAGCTCGACCGTCGTCCATTGCCGCGCTGCGCGTACATCATCACGCAGTCGGCGGTCAGCGGATCGCGCTTCCATTTGTACCACAGTCCCGCGCGACGCCCGCCGGTGTACGCCGAATCGCGGCGCTTGAGCATCACGCCCTCGATCGCGGCGTCGCGGCTGCCCGCGCGGATCGTCTCGAGGTCGGTAAAGTCGGTGGCCTCGATCACCGGGCTGATGTCGAACCGATCGGGGTCGAGGCGGGGGAAGAAGGCTTCGAGCCGACCGCGGCGCTCGGTCCAGGGCAGCGCGCGCAGGTCTTCCTCGCCATCGACCAGGATGTCGTAGAGCCGGACGAATGCGGGATAATCGGCGAGCATTTTTTGGCTTACCACCTTGCGGCCCAGCCGTTGCTGGAGCGCGTTGAAGCTGGCCGCCCCAGCGCCATCATCGAGCGCGCCGCCCTGCGCGTCGCCCTTCACCAGCAGTTCGCCATCGACCGCGCCGGGTTCGGTAAAGGCCGCGGCCACATCAGGGAAGCTGCCGGTCACATCGTCGCCGGTGCGGCTGTAGAGCCGGGTCTGACCCGCAACGTGGACGATCTGGACGCGGATGCCGTCCCATTTCCACTCGGCGGCATAGTCGGCGAGATCGACGCGAACGTCTTCCAATGGGTGTGCGAGCATGAACGGGCGGAAGACGGGAACGTCATGCGCGGTGGGCTGCGGCGCGGTGCCCGCGCCCCAGGCGAACAGCGCGGCATAGGGCGGATCGATGCCGTGCCACACCTCCTCGACCGCCTCGACATCGAGCTCGAATGCCTGCGCGAGCGCGGTTTTGGCGAGCCGCGCGGACACCCCGATCCGCATGCCCCCGGTCGCCATCTTGAGGAGCGCATAGCGTTCCTCGGCATCCGATCGATCGAGCATCGCGGCGAGCGCGGCGGGGGCATCCGAGCGTGACAGCCGCAACAACCGCTCGACCGCTTGCGTGATTGTGAGCGGGTCGTCCGCGGGGGCGGGGGCGGGGTTCGGCCAGAGCAACGCCACGGTTTCGGCGGTGTCGCCGACATAGTCGCGGCTCATCCGGAACAGCACCGGATCGACCCGCGCCTCGATCAGCGCCCGGATCACCGCGGGCTTGACCCCGGGGATGTCGATCTCCCCGGTCAGCGCGGCCATCGCCCAGCCGCGATCGGGATCAGGCGTGGCGCGCAGATAGTCGGCGATCAGCTTCAGCTTGGCATTGCGGCTGCGCGTGTAGATCAGCGAATCGAGAAGCGCGGCGAAAGCGTGCATGGTCGCTGCGTCAGTCGACGATGTCCTTGACCGCTTTCCCCGCGAGCAGGCCCAAAACGAGGAATATCACGAACAGCGCGATCGCGATGAAGAACAGGATCTTGGCGATGCCGATGAAGGCACCACCGATGCCGCCGAAGCCGAGCAACGCAAGGACCAGACCGATGACGAGGAACAGGACGGCGAATTTCAACATCGATGGTCTCCGGTAGAGAGGCGGTAGATCAGCCCTTGCGGCTGGCTTCGAACAGGAACCAGGCGCGTTCCTCGGCCTGGTCGGTCCATTCGTCGACGATCCCGCTGGTGGCGTTGTCCTTCGCATCTTCGGCGGCGTCCTTCACCGCGCGAAAGGCTTCGACGAGCTTGAGATTGTCGTCGCGCAACTCGGCGAGCATCGTGGCAGGCGCGACAAACTCGCTGTCGTTGTCCGCGATCGTCTGCCGGCGGGCGATTTCGCCGATCGAGCGCAGCGTGGTGTTGCCGGTCTTACGGACGCGCTCGGCGATCGCGTCCGTAACACCCAGAATCTGCGCGGCCTGCGCGTCGAGCAGCAGGTGGTAGTCGCGGAAATGCGGGCCGGAGACGTGCCAGTGGAAATTCTTGGTCTTGAGGTAGAGCGCGAAACAATCGGCGAGGCTCGCGTTGAGCGCATCGGCAACGCTGCGGGTATTGCCAAGGCTCGTCGGGGTGTCGAGCGCGGGGTTGGGCTTCTTTTTGGTCATGGTCGCTCCAGCGATGGTCGGTTCGCTGGATGAACGTCACGGTTGCGAAATGGGTCCGTGGCCAACTGATTTCTGGTGAGGGACCTCAGAGCAGTCCGAGCGCGCTCATCGCGACCCCGACGCCCGCGACGATGAACAGCGCCGCGATGATGCGCCGCGCGATCACCAGCGGTAGCGCGATCCAGGCATTCTCCCCCAGGCTCGCCGCGGTCGCGACGACCGCGAGCGAGCCGAGCGTCGCGCCGACGACCGCGAGCGACGGCAGCGGTGACCGCGCGGCGAGCGCGAGGACCACGAACTGGATGCCGTCGCCGAACGCCAAGATGAAGAACCCCAGGAAACTGGTCGCGGTGGCACCGATCCGCCACCCGGTCAGCCGGTCGGGAGGCTTGACCGTGCCGACGACCCCGGTGCCGAGCAGGAGCAGGGCGATCGCGACGAACAGTTGTTTCGCTTCCGGTGTCAGCCTGGGCGCCAGCCATGTACCGAAGGTCGCGGCGATCGCGCTTGCAGCCGCCAGCGCCAACGCCGCCATCGCGACGATGAGCCATGGTTTGCGGTAACGATCGGCGAGGATCGCGGCGAGCCAGGGGATGCGATCGCCGATCTGGGCGAGCGCGGCCACGACCAGCGCCGCCATCAAGGCGTCCATTATCCCGCCAGGCGCACCGAACAGGCGGCGGCGAACGAATCGCACGCGGCCAGGTCCTGGCGCTCGCTCGTCACCGCGTCGTGGAGGACCGACAGCCAGCCATGGACCAGCGCGCCATGTTCGCCGCGTGACAGCGCCGAATCGAGGAAATGCGCGACCGTCACCGCGGGATTGAGCCCGTTGCGATGCGCAATTGCGCGGATCGCATCGACGTCCAACGCCAGTTCGCAGGCCCGCGCATAGGGGGCCTTCACGTCAAGCGCGGCGATTCGCGCCGCCAAATCCGCCTTTACCCCGTCGATGTCGATGCTCTGCCCCATGGTCCCGCTCCCGTTGTCGTGCCCCCGTCTGAGGAAGCTGCGCCTCGAAGGGTAAACAGGCGGTAAAGCGTGTCGTCCGGTTGACTTCGCGCGAGGCTTGCGCCATGCGCCGCCCCTGATCGAGGGGCCGCGCCTTTGCTGCCGCTCTCGTCGTTTTATGCAGGATTGAGGGCTCATGGCCAAGCCAACCACCGTCAAGATCAAACTCGTCAGCTCCGCGGACACCGGCTTCTTCTACGTCACCAAGAAGAACCCGCGGACCAAGACCGAGAAGCTGAGCTTCAAGAAATACGATCCCGTCGTGCGCAAGCATGTCGAGTTCAAGGAAGCCAAGATCAAGTGAGGCGCGGCCCCGCGGGGCCGTCCGGCTGGAGTGTGGGAGCCGCAAGCGATTCGCTTGCGGCTCTTTTCACGCGTCTGACGTGAAATTCCTCCCCGGCACGGGGAGGGGGACCGCGCCGAAGGCGTGGTGGAGGGGCAGCCCGAATGCTAGCCCTGCTTGGCTACCCCTCCACCGGCGTTGCCGGTCCCCCTCCCCCAATGGGGGAGGAATGTCGCGGGCTAATCAGCGCGCCGACCGCATCCATGAACCGCGCCAAGCTGATCGGTTTGGAGACATAGGCGTCCGCGCCCGCCGAACGGATGCGCTCTTCGTCCTCACGCCCGGCATAGGCGGTGACCGCCATGATCGGGATCGCGCGCAGCGCCTCGTCGGCCTTCAGCTCCAGGATCAGCTCGTAGCCGGTGACGTGCGGCATCTGGATGTCCATCACGATAAGGTCAGGGCATACCTCCCTTGCGCGCGCCACCGCTTCGCGCCCGTCGCGCACCGGCTCGGCGACGAATTCGTGCGCGCGCAGCAGGTCGCAGAAAAGCTTCAGATTGAGTTCGTTGTCCTCGACAACGAGCACCCTTTTTGCCACCCGCGCACCGATCCTTTCGTTTCGGGGTGATTAGGCAATGCGCGAGAGCGAAGCAATCGACAGCAAGAAGGGCGCGCGCGACGCCGCCGAAGCGTTGGCGCTGCGCGCGCTGGTGTGGACGCTGGTCGAGCCCGATCGAGCGCTGCGGTTGCTCGACGTCACCGGCCTTACCCCCGCCGACCTGCGCAGTCGCGCCAGCGATCCCGCGGTGTTGACCGCCGCGATTACCTTTCTCGAAGCCCACGAACCCGATCTGATCGCGTGTGCCGAATCGCTCGCGGTACGACCCGAGGCACTGGTGCGTGCGCGCGAACTTCTGGAGACGACATGAAATCCCTGCTGATCTGCGACTGCGACGAAGTGTTGCTCCACATGGTCCGCCATTTCGGGACCTGGCTCGACGAAGCGCACGATATCGATTTCGACCTGACCGGCGGCAGTTTCGAAAACAGTATGACGCGACGCGATGGCAACTCGGCACCGACGCGCGACGACATGTGGGCGATGCTGCGGCAATTCTTTCCCGGCGAAATGCATCGCCAGACGCTCGTCCCCCACGCTGCCGAGGCGCTCGCACGGATCGCGGTGCGCGCCGATATCGTGATCCTCACCAATTTGCAGGACGATTGCCGCCAGCCGCGGATCGAACAGCTCGCCGCGTTCGGGATCGCGCACCGCGTCGAGTGCAACCAGGGCGGGAAGGGCCGCCCGGTCGCGCGGCTGGTGGCGGAATATGGCGACCCGGTCACGGTGTTCGTCGACGATCTGGCGGTGCATCACGAATCGGTGGCGGAGCACGCCCCGGGGGTGTTCCGGCTCCACATGATCGCCGAACCCGAGCTGGCGGGACACGTTCCCCCCGCACCGCACGCCAGTGCGCGGATCGACGACTGGCGTGCGGCGGCAGACTGGATCGACGCGCGGTTTGCCGAGGGGTTGACCGCGACCGGCGAGCGACCCAGAGCGGCAGCATGACCGATCGTATCGATACCAAGCTCGCCGAGCTCGGCCTCTCGCTTCCCGAGGCCGCCGCTCCCGTCGCCGCCTATGTTCCCGTCGTCGAGGCGGGGGGGCTGGTCCATCTGTCGGGGCAGTTGCCGTTCAAGGACGGCCAGTTGATCACCGGGCGGCTCGGCGATGACGTCGACCTCGAAGGCGGGCAGGATGCGGCGCGCGCGTGCGCGCTGATGATCGTGGCGCAGCTCAAGAAATATCTCGGCGATCTAGCGCGGGTCGAGCGGATCGTAAAGCTCGGCGTGTTCGTGAATTCGACCGGCGATTTCACCGACCAGCCCAAGGTCGCTAACGGCGCGTCCGACCTGATGGTCGCGCTGTTCGGCGATGCTGGCAAGCACGCGCGTTCGGCGGTCGGCGTGCCGACGCTGCCGCTCGGCGCGGCAGTCGAGATCGACGCGATCGTCCAGGTGTCGGCGAGCACGCTTTCCTGATCCGCCCGGTTGAGTGCAACCCGGTGCGCTCTATCTTGAGGCGTACATGACCTCGCTCACCGCCCGCCTCGCCGATGGCGTCGCCGCGATCCCCGCCGACCAATGGGATGCGTGCGCCGGGCGTGACCATCCGTTCATGTGTCATGGCTTCCTCACCGCACTCGAGGAATCGGGTAGCGTCGGTGGTCGTTCGGGGTGGCAGCCGATCCCGATCGTCGTTGATGGCGCCGATGGCGCGCCTGCAGGAATCGCGCCCGCCTATGCGAAGAGCCACAGCCAGGGCGAATATGTCTTCGACCATGCCTGGGCGGATGCGTGGGAGCGCGCCGGCGGCGCCTATTATCCCAAGCTCCAGCTCGCCGCGCCGTTCAGCCCGGTGCCGGGGCCGCGGCTGTTGCTCCGCGACCCCGCCGCCGCGCCCGCGCTGATCGCGGCGGTCGAGGCGGTGACCGACCAGCATAATTTCTCGTCGGCGCACGCGACGTTCGTCGAGCCCGATCAACTGCCGCTGTTCGAGGCGGCGGGGTGGCTGGTGCGCGAGGGGACGCAGTTCCACTGGCGCAACCATGGCTATGCGACGTTCGACGATTTTCTGGGCGCGCTCGCCAGTCGCAAGCGCAAGGCGATCCGCAAGGAGCGGGCGGCTGCGATCGAGGGGCTGACGATCCGCCACCTGACGGGCGCGGATATCCGCCCCGAACATTGGAACGCGTTCTGGGTCTTCTATCAGGATACCGGCAGCCGCAAATGGGGCCAGCCGTATCTCAAGCGCAGCTTCTTCCCGCTGCTGGCGGCTGCCCTTGGCGACAAGGTGTTGCTGATTCTCGCCGAACGCGACGGCGTGCCGATCGCGGGGGCGCTCAACCTGATCGGTGCGGATACGCTGTATGGGCGCTATTGGGGGTGCATCAAGGAGGTGCCATTCCTTCATTTCGAGCTTTGCTATTACCAGGCGATCGACGCCGCGATCGCGCGCGGGCTGACGACGGTCGAGGCGGGCGCGCAGGGCGAGCACAAGCTCGCGCGCGGTTATGTGCCGGTTCCAACCTGGTCGGCACATTACATTCCCGACCTGAATTTTCGCCGCGCGATCGCGGATTTCCTGGTCCGCGAGCGCGCGGGGGTCGAGGCCAATCAGGCTTATCTCGGCGAGCTGACGCCCTTCCGCCGGGGGAATAACGGCTGACCGTTGCCGATCCCTTCGTCGCGTAGCGCCGCGTCGTCTCGGTGGTCGACGCGGAACAGTACGTCGGTCCCCGATCGCCAGACGGGAACGAGCCCGCGGTTGAGCGACGGATCATAGGCCGGTGGGTTGAGCAGCCACACATAGTCGAACGCGTCGCGCGGGAACCAACGCATCGCCAAATCGATCGGCCGCCACCATTCGCCGCGGCAATACTGGTCGGTGACGATCTGGGATGGGTCGTGCGCGAACCCGCCCGCGGGCCAGTAGCGCGCGGTCAACAGCTGCGCGCCGGGCATCGACCATTGGTCGTTGGTGTAGGCGAAGCGCCGCTCTAGCCCGATCGCGGGGATGTGTTCGAGCCGCGAATAGGTCCAGTCGTCCTGGCACCGCCGCCCGACAAACGTCACCATCTTCGCGCCGCGTGGGATGTGATCGAGCGCGGGCAGGACGCGGTCGTAGCGTTGCGCATACAAGTAATAGCTTGCGGTCGTTGCCGCGATCCGGACCCCGAAGAAAGCAAGGCCCAGCGAGGCGATCACCGCCGCGCCGCGCATCGACAGTCCCGGCTTGGGCCTAAGCGCAATCAGCGCGATCGCGAACACGAAGGGGGCGAGCCGCATGTCGGCATAGGCCGACCCGAACACGATTCGCGGCAGCAGCAGATAGACCGCGAACAGGAACAGCGCGGACAGGCCGAGGTTGCGCGAATATTCGACCCGGGTGTCGCGCACTCCCTTGAGCAGGATTACGAACAGCACCGTGACCGAGGCGATGTCGAGCGCCATCCAGCGATCACGCAGGACCATCAGCACCCAGTTCATCTTGGCGCGCCAGTGGAACCAGTCCGCGGTCTGCCCAGTGACATGATCGCCCGATCGCCATACGATCATCAGCACGAACGGCAGCGCGAGCGGCAGGCACCCGAGCCCCGCGCGCACCCAGCTTTCGAGCCAATGCCCGCTCGCCCGATCCCTGCGCAGGTCGTGCTGTCGGATCATCTCGGCGGAAAAGGCAAGGACACCGAGCACGCCCCAGCCGAAGGTGTGGCAGACCCACAGCGCGCACGACAATGGCACGAACAGGATCGCGCGCCACCGCAGATGGCCGAGCCGCGCGAGCCGCAGCCACAGCGCGAACAGGTTAAGCGCCAGCGCGATCGATAGGGCGAAATTTATGAAGCCGAACTGGAATGGATAGCTATATGCCAGCGGCAGCGCGAATAGTGCGGTCGCAGGAATACGGCCGTGAACTTCGCGCGATATCCACAGCAGCCCGGATACCGTGAGTGCGGGGATCGCGATCACGATCAGCTTTACCGCGGGTTCGAGCCCGACGATCGGCGCGAGCGGGACGATCATGAGGTCGATGCCGAGATTGCCGATCAACGACCAGTTGAAGTCGAACCAGTCGGCGAGCCAGGCGTGCGCGTCCCCGTCGAGCTGTACGCGATACCGGCCCATGTGGCCGGGCAGGTCGACGAGCGGCGGAATCGTCGGCCAGAGCAGCGGCGCGATCGACATGAGCACCATCAGCAGGACGAACGTCCGCGTCTGCCACCAGTGCGCCTTCTCCTGCCCCTGCATGGCGGACGCCTTAGAGCGCGGGGGCAGCCTTCGACAAGCGATTGCGCGTGAAGTTCATGGAGCCGTCGCGCGCGCGCAGCCGCGCGACGGCTGGCATGCTCGCGCATGCCATCAAATAATCCACCCGCTACCGATCGGTGCTCGCGCTGCGGCGCGCGGTCTCGGTAAAAGCGATATATCGCCAGATCAGCGGTATCGTTGCGATGATAGGGTGCCGCCACCATATCATGCCGCGTGGCACCGAGAATGCACGACACTGCATCGATCGAGACCAGCACGCGCGCGTGCACAAGGGTGGCTAGCGCGGTGATCGCGGCGGGCGATCCGCAATCCCCGTTACGCTTGACGCGCGCGTCGCCGGTAGTCGTCAGCGCGCTTGCGGCGAGCGGGTAGAGCATTTCCGCCGACGCCAGCCCTGCCGCCGCCATTCGGACGCCGCCGAGGGCGTGCGCCGGCATAGGCACCGCACAACTGGATCGCGGTTATCGCCAGCGTGGCGATTTGGAGCGCGGCGCTAGGCGCGACCAGTGCATCTGAAGCCCCATGCCCCACCGATGTTGCGCAAGATCGATCCAGGACTGCCCCTCCAGCCAGTCGCGCACCTGCTGGAGCGGCATGACATCGGCAGTGTCGGGCAAGCGAAGCTGCACGAGGTTTGCCCAGTTGCGCCACGCCCAGACCATGCTGAGCACAAATGCGAGCGCGGTGGCGATCGGAATGTCGTGGCGCGTGCGCGTGGTCACCCCCGAGGCGTAGCATAGCCGCGCGTAAGGCTGCGTTAGAGACACATTTACCTTCACCCGGAGGTACCCGGGTGTGAGGATGACGTCAGCCTTGGTCGCGTCGCCCCAACAGCCGCAGCCGCAACGCGTTGAGCTTGATGAACCCCGCCGCGTCGCGCTGGTCGTAGGCGCCCTGATCGTCCTCGAACGTCACGACCTTTTCCGAATAGAGCGAGAAGGGTGATTTGCGCCCGGTGACAGCAACGCTGCCCTTGTAGAGCTTCAGCCGGACGGTGCCGGTTACCTTTTCCTGGCTGTGGTCGATCGCGGCCTGGAGCATCTCGCGTTCGGGGCTGAACCAGAAGCCGTTGTAGAGCAGTTCGGCATAGCGCGGCGCGAGTTCGTCCTTGAGGTGCGCGGCCCCGCGGTCGAGCGTAAGCTGCTCGATCCCGCGATGCGCAAGGTGATAGATCGTTCCGCCCGGCGTCTCGTACATGCCGCGGCTTTTCATGCCGACGAAGCGGTTTTCGACGAGATCGAGTCGCCCGATGCCGTGCTTGCGACCGAGGTCGTTGAGCGTTTCGAGCAAGGTCGCGGGGCTCATGCCGACGCCGTTGATTGCGACGCCGTCGCCACGCTCGAAATCGATCGTGATCGTCTCGGGCTCGTTCGGCGCATCCTCGGGATTGACGGTGCGCGAATAGACATAGTCGGGAACCTCGTCCCACGGATCCTCGAGCACCTTACCCTCGGATGAGGTGTGGAGCATGTTGGCGTCGGTCGAGAACGGCGCTTCGCCGCGCTTGTCTTTGCTGACCGGAATCTGGTGCTGTTCGGCGAATTCGATCAGCCTCGTGCGGCTGGTCAAATCCCATTCGCGCCACGGTGCGATCACCCGGATATCCGGGGCGAGCGCGTAGTAGCCGAGTTCGAAGCGGACCTGATCGTTACCCTTGCCGGTCGCGCCGTGGCTGACGGCGTCGGCATTGACCTGGCGGGCGATCTCGATCTGGCGTTTGGCGATCAGCGGGCGCGCGATGCTGGTGCCGAGCAGGTATAGTCCCTCATACAGCGCGTTCGCACGCATCATAGGAAACACGTAATCGCGCACAAATTCTTCGCGCAGATCATCGATGAATATGTGCTCGGGCTTGACCCCAGCCATCTCCGCCTTCTTCCGCGCGGGCTCGAGTTCCTCGCCCTGACCCAGATCGGCGGTGAAGGTGACAACCTCGCATTGGTAGGTCTGCTGGAGCCATTTCAGGATCACGCTGGTGTCGAGCCCTCCCGAATAGGCGAGGACGACACGGTTTACGGACTCGGTCATAAAAACAGCTCCTTCGAAGGCGCGGCGCTTAGGGGGACGACAGCGTATTCGCAACCGTGCGCAGCCGCGTGGAGCTCATCGTGCGGCGCGCCGCGGCGTTCATCCGCGATACAAGTGGGGGCGTTCATGCGCCCGAGCATGACATCCATGCTCTGTAAATTGCTGACCCTTCTCGCCCTGTCCGGCCTTGCCGTGTCCGCGCTGGCACAGGAAACCGAAACCTCGGCGGCGGCGAAGTTCAAACGCGAATTCGCGCTCACCGATGCCAACAAGGACGGGGTTTGGAGCCGGTCGGAGGTCAACGCGCGGATCGCGCGGATGCGGGTCGGCAAGGGCAAGGCGGACCAGGCGCAGGTCAAGAAGCTCGCCGACCTGTGGTTCACGACCGCCGACATCAACGACGATGGCAAGGTCACCGAGCCGGAGGCGGAAACGCTGCTCAAGACGATGTTCCATAGATATGACGCCAACCGCGACGGCAAGATCGGCGGTGGCGAGCGCGCTGCGGCGAAAGCGGATCTAAACAAACGGTGACGCTACCAGTCTAAGCGGCGAGTGCCCGTTCCGCCTCCGCGATGTAATCGCGCGTGAGCGGCAGTTCCAACCGGCTGCGCGATAGCTGGACCTGATAGTTGCACAGCCCGCCGTGGCGGAATGCCGCGCTCGCGCCGGCCAGATAAAACAGCCACATCCGATAAAACCGCTCGTCGTAGAGATCGACGATCGCGTCGCGCGCGGCGACGGTGCGATCGTACCAGTGATCGAGGGTCAGCGCGTAATGGACGCGCAGCACCTCGATGTCGGTGGGGAACATTCGCAACCCTTCATAGCCCCGCACGATCTCCGACAGCGCGGGGTTGTACCCGCCGGGGAAGATGTATTTCAGCGTGAAATCGTCGGTGACGCCGGGGCCACCCATGCGCCCGATCGCGTGCATCAGCATCACGCCGTCGGGGGTCATGAGGTCACGGCACTTGGTGAAGAAGGTCTTGTAGTGCGCGGGGCCGACATGTTCGAACATCCCGACCGACACGATCCGGTCGAACTGCCCGGTGACGGCGCGATAATCGATCAGTTCAAACGTGACCTTGTCGCCGACGCCCGCTTCTTCGGCGCGGCGGCGCGCCACCTTGATCTGCTCCTCCGACAGCGTGACGCCGAGAACCTCGGCCCCGGTCTTCTGGTGGAGGTACAGCGCCATTCCGCCCCATCCGCACCCGATGTCGAGGACGCGCATCCCGGGCTTCAGCGCCAGCTTGGCGGCGATATGCGCCTTCTTGTCGGCCTGCGCCTGTTCGAGCGTGTTCGTCGGGTCGGTAAAATAGGCGCAGCTATATTGGCGGTCGGCATCGAGGAAGAGATCGTAGAGCCGATCCGACAGATCGTAATGATGCGCGACATTCTTCCTCGATCGGCGCGCCATGTTCACGCGGTCGATGCGGTGGGTCACCGCCTGGAGCATTCGCCTTCCGCGCGAGGGGACCAGCGCGTTGGCCCCCGCTTCCCACGGATCGTTCGCGGTCAGCAGGTTAACCAGATCGCGGATATCGCCCTGCTCGACGACCATTCGCGCGTCCATATACGCCTCCGCTGCGCCCATCGCGGGGTTGCGGACGATGTAGTTCGCCGCACCCTTGTCGGTGAAGCGGATCGTGACATCGGGGAACGCCGGGTCGGGCGCGCCATGCGTGGCGCGCTTGCCGTTTGCATGGATGACAGTGAGTTGCCCGCGCTTGACCCGGCGGGCGAGGAACAAATCGATCAACGCCATGCGCGTGCGCTTAGTCGGTCAGATGCCCGCGTACCAATCGTAATCGACATTGTCTTCCCAATAGCCACCCTTGCCCTTGCCGATGCCCTCGAGGCTCGCGACCGCCTTGACGCCCATCACATACTTGGCGTGCTTGTAGCCGAGCTGGCGTTCGACCCGCAGCCGCACGGGGGCACCGTGCGCGACCTCGAGCGGGGCACCGTTCATCTTCAGCGCCAGAATCGTCTGCGGGTGGAACGCGTCGATCGTGTCGATCGATTCATAATAGGGTTCGCCATTGTAGAGATCGGCGCAGGTGAACACGACGTAGCGCGCCGACCGGCGCACCCCCGCCGCCTTCAGGACGGTGCCGAGCATCGGGCCCTGCCACTGGCCGATCGCGCTCCAGCCCTCGACGCAATCGTGTCGCGTGATCTGGGTGCGCGCGGGCATCGCGGCGAGTTGCGCGATGCCCAGCGACAGCGGGCGGTCGACGAGCCCATCGACGGCAAGCCGGTAATCGGCGAAGCGGTTGGCGACCATCGCGTCGTAGCTGGGGGTGGCGGGATTGCGAGTACCGTTGGCGCGGAAGATCGGCGACATCTGGTCGGGACGGTATTCTGGCGCGAGCGCACCGCGATCCTGGAGCGCGCGCTGGAGCCCGTAATGGATGTCCTCGCCCGAAAACAGGATTTTGCGCGCGGCGGGGATCTGCGCGACCTTGTCGCATCCGGCGAGCAGCAGCCCCGCCCCGCCCGCGATCAGGGTGCGGCGCTTCACGAGAAGATCAGTCATTTGGCGGGCTCCGCGGAGGGGGTGTCGTCGGCGGTGTCGGCGGGGACGCGCCAGCGCCCGGTGATCATCGATCGCAGTTCGTTGCCGACCCCTGCCAGGATCACCAGGATCAGGTGGACGACGATGAACAGGCTGATCCCGCTCATCGACAGAAAATGGATCGACCGCGCGGATTGCCGCCCGCCAAGAATATCGAGCAGCCACGGCCACGCCGCGTCCATTCCGGGCGAAATCGCCAGCCCGGTCAGGATAACCAGCGGCAGCAGGACGAAGATCACAGCGACATAGGCCAGCTTTTGGAGGATGTTGTACGCGCCCGGGTGGTCGGGATCGTGGAATCGGAAGGCAAGATGCTCCCTGATGTCGTGGAGCAGCGTTGACGGCTTCAGTTCACCCGCACGGATCCTGAGGTCGCGCTGGATATGCCGGTTGACGAGGCTCACGATCATGAACGCGAGCATGCCGAAGGCGAGGACTAGCGCGAACAACAGATGCCAGCGGCGCGACAGCGCCAAGTTGTAATGCCCCGGGATCGTCAGCCACGCCGGGAAATGGGGCGGCTGAAACCAACTGTAGTCAAAATTCGCGCCGTACGGTCCCCAATAGAGCCGCGGATGCGCATTCGAGATGCCGAGCCCGCTGCCGATCAGGATGAAGATCGCGAGCGCGTTGATCCAATGCCAGATTCGGGTGGTGAGCGCGTGGCGACGGATCAGCGTGCCAGATGGGGGGGGGGAATCGTCCATGGGCTCCCGTTCGCTCTAGCCAGTGCCGCGGTTACATAGCAGAGATTGCGGTATGAGCGACTGGCATTTCTATGAACCCCGCGACGGCCACAGGCTGCCGCACGATCCCTTCAACGCGATCGTCGCACCGCGCCCGATCGGATGGATCAGCACGGTGTCGGCCACGGGGGCTCACAACCTCGCCCCTTACAGCTTCTTCAACGCGCTGAATTATCACCCGCCGCTGATCGGCTTTTCGTCGACGGGGCGCAAGGACAGCCTGGCGAACGCGGAGGCGACCGGCGAATTCGTCTGGAATCTGGCCACACTCGGCTTGGCCGACGCGATGAACGCCAGTTCTGCCACGGTTGACGCCGATGTCGACGAATTCGCGCTGGCCGGTCTGGAGACCGCGCCGTCCCGGCTCGTCGCGCCGCTGCGGGTCGCGAACAGTCCGGTATCGTTCGAATGCAAGGTGACCCAGATCGTCCGCCTGACGACGAAGGAAGGCACCGAGCTCGACCAGTGGTTCGTCGTCGGCGAGGCGACCGGCATTCATATCGATACCGCGATGCTGGAGGATGGCGTCTACCAGACCGCGCGTGCGCGCCCGATCATGCGCGGCGGTGGCCCCGCGGATTACTTTTCGATCGCCGAGGAGCAGTTGTTTCGGATGCGCCGCCCCGCCTGATCGGTGCAACCAATCCGCGCGCGACACGTCGTTTGACCGATGCGTGTCGTGACCTTGCCCGAACCCGATGATTTCGACGCCTGGCGCGATGCGGCGCGCGCGCTTATCGCCGACGCGGTGCCGCCCGAGGATGTCGTCTGGCAGGTCGGCGATGCGCCCACCGACCTGTTCGCGGGCGAAGCCGAATCGCGCGCGACCGCGCCATCGACCGGATTCGTGGTGCCGCGCGCATTCCTCGATCTGGCGCGCACCGTCGTGCTGGGCAGCGACCCCGAACGCTTCGCCCTGCTCTACACCTTGCTCGACCGGCTGCGCCGCGAGCCCCGGCTCGTCGAGGACAAGGCCGATCCGCTGGTGCGGCGGCTTGAGCGAATCGCCAAGGACGTCCGCCGCGACATCCACAAGATGCGGGCGTTCCTACGTTTCCGCGAGGTCGAGGAAGCAGCAGGCAAGCGC
Source organism: Sphingomonas oligophenolica (assembly GCF_006438955.1). Taxonomy (GTDB): domain Bacteria; phylum Pseudomonadota; class Alphaproteobacteria; order Sphingomonadales; family Sphingomonadaceae; genus Sphingomonas; species Sphingomonas oligophenolica_A. The sequence continues at coordinate 205,202 of NZ_RCZK01000003.1, forward strand.
TTCGTGGCGTGGTTCGAGCCCGACCATCACATCGTCCGCGCCAACGCCGCCTTCTTCGTCAACCGGTTCGCCAGCATGCGCTTTTCGATCCTGACCCCGACGGTGTCGCTCCACTGGGATGGAAAGAACCTGAGCGAAGGCCCGGGTGCCAGCAAGGCGGACGCGCCCGACGGCGACCCGATCGAAGCGGTGTGGAAGACGTATTACGCCAGCATCTTCAACCCCGCGCGCGTGAAGATCGGCGCAATGCTGAAGGAAATGCCGCGCAAATACTGGAAGAACATGCCAGAAACCACGCTGATCCCGGCGTTGATCGCGGGCGCACAGGGACGCGAGAGCGGGATGATCGAGGCCGCGCACGGTGCCATCGGGGGGAACAGCGTGATCGCGTGGGACGCGTTGCGCGAAGAGGCGATGGGGTGCACCCGCTGCCCGCTCTACCGGCCCGCGACGCAGACTGTGTTCGGCGAAGGCCCGGTCGATGCCGCGCTGATGTTCGTCGGCGAACAACCCGGCGACCAAGAGGATATTGCCGGACGCCCCTTCGTCGGCCCCGCGGGACAGGTGTTCGACCGGGCGCTGGGCGAAGCGGGGATCGACCGCAGCCTCAGCTACGTCACCAACGCAGTGAAGCATTTCAAGTTCGAACAGCGCGGCAAGCGCCGCATCCACGCCAAACCCGGCACCGGTGAGATCGAGGCGTGCCGCTGGTGGATCGAACAGGAGCAGGCGCTGGTGAAGCCGCGGATGACGGTGGCGCTCGGCGCGACCGCGGCGCGATCGCTGTTCGGCCGGACGATGACGATCGGCCGCGAACGCGGGCGCGTGCTGGAACTGCCCGCAGGCGGAGCGGCGTGGATCACGGTGCATCCGAGCTACTTGTTGCGACTGCCCGACGAGGCGCAGAGGGCCGACGAGTTCGCGCGGTTCGTCGACGACCTGCGCGGAGCGCACGCGGCAATCGGTTAGCCGACGACGCGCCGATTGACCGCGTTGCATCGGCGTTGCGACGCGGATTTGATTCGGAACGAAACCGGAATCATGCTAGGGGTTATCCATCATCGGACATGTTTCCGCAGGCCCCTTATGACCGTGAGCGCGCGACGCTCTCGCCTGCCCATCAAGTTGAACTCTATGGATACCAATTACCTCCTCCAACGCGAACAGGTGTCGCTGTGGATGGCCGTGAACGCTGACTGCCGTGAGGCGCGCTATGCGCATCGCGGGCTGGCGCGGGGCTATGGCGCGCTGCTCGCTCAGCGCGATTTCCCGCACCGCCATCCGACTGGTCGGGTGACCCGGGCGTGACCGACGGTACGACCTCGCCCCAAGTCTCGCCGCAGCCCACGACGTCACCACCGCCCTCCAACCACCGACCGTCGACGATCGAACGCGCCTATCAACTGGCGCGGTCGGGCAGTTGCGGTAGTGTCGACGACGTGCGTCGCTCGCTGGTGGCGGAGGGTCATGACAGCGTCCTCGCGCATCTCAGCGGCCCGACGATCAGGCGCGCGCTCGCGGCGCTGTGCAAGAGCGCGGTCGAGACGCGCTAGCCGCGCCGTCGGTCACATCGATCGCGGATCGGGTCCCATCCGGCCGTCGGCGCGATCGAGCGCGTCGATTGCGGTCATATCCTCGTCGTCCAGCGTCAGATCGAGCGCAGCGACATTGTCGCTGAGGTGATCGGGGCTCGACGCCTTGGGGATCGGCGCCAGCCCGTGCGCGAGGTGCCAGGCGATGACCACCTGCGCCGCCGATCGCGCATGCTTATCCGCGATCCCGACAATCGTACCATTGTCGAGCAGCGTCTTGCCCTGGCCGATCGGGCTCCAGCTCTGCGTCACGATCGCGTGGTCGGCATGATAGGCGCGCAGTTCGCGCTGCTGGAAATCGGGATGCAGCTCGATCTGGTTGACGACCGGCGTCACCCCGGTCGCACCGATGATCGCGTCGAGATGGTCGGGCAGGAAGTTCGACACGCCGATTGACCGCGTCTTGCCCGCCGCACGCAGGTCGATCAGCGCCTTCCACGCACCGACGTACTGCGCCTGTCCGGGGGCGGGCCAATGGATCAGATAGAGATCGACCGCGTCGACCCCGAGCAGCGCCAGGCTTTCGTCGAGCGCGGCGGCCGGGTCGCCTTGACGATCGTTCCACAGCTTGGTCGTCAGGAACACGTCGGTGCCCTGCATCCCCTGTCCGACGCCGCGTTCGTTACCGTAGATCGCGGCGGTGTCGACCAGCCGAAAGCCGGTATCGAGCCCCTGACGGACCACCATCGCGGCCTGGGTTTCGGGGACTTGGTAGGTGCCCATGCCAAGCTGGGGCATGGTGCGGCCATCGTTGAGGGTCAGGTTGATCATGCTCCCGTGAACCCGCCGCGCCGCAGCAATGTTCCGCATCATCGCGGCCGTGCGCCCCCAGCCGCAGAGGCCCCGTTGAGGAGGTCATCGCTCGCATCCTTGCCGCTTTGGGCTTTTCATCGCACGCACGATGGCCCAAGTCGCAGCCCCATGATCGACAAATTCCTGGCCGCAATTGCCACCTTCGTGATTGGCGTCATTTCCAGCGGGGGGTATCTCGGCATCGCGCTGCTGATGGCGATCGAGAGCGCGTGCATTCCGTTGCCGTCCGAGATCATCATGCCGTTCGCGGGCTATCTGGTCTCGACCGGGCAGTTCAACCTGTACCTCGCCGCGACCGCGGGGGCGATCGGGTGCAACATCGGATCGCTCGTCGCGTACGAGGTCGGCAAGCATGGCGGGCGACCGTTCGTCGAACGCTGGGGCAAGTATCTGCTGATCGGCCCCGACGAGATCGACCGCGCCGACCGGTTCTTCGACCGGTTCGGCTCCGCGGCGGTGCTGATCGGGCGGCTGTTGCCGGTGATCCGGACCTTCATCGCGTTTCCCGCAGGGGTCGCGCGGATGCGCTACGTGCCGTTCCATCTGTATACCTTCATCGGATCGTGGCCGTTCTGCTTCGCGCTGACCTGGATCGGGATGAAGCTGGGCGACAAGTGGAACACCGATCCCAGGATCAAGGCGGCGTTCCATTCGGCGGACGTGGTCATCGTCGCGGTGCTGGCGGTGCTGATCGCGCTGTACGTCTGGCACCGGATCAGCGCGATTCGGAAGAGCCGCGCCTGAGCGGATTTACTGCGGCGCCGGGTCAGGCGATGACCGTGTCGCTCGACCGGTCGCCATAGTGGAGCACGCCAAGCACGACCGCGACGAGCAGCAGCGCGGGCACGTCGCCTGCCAGATGCCCCATCCGCATCGGATCGGTCCACGATTGCACCGCCATGATCACCGCATGGACCAGGCTGGACCAGATCGTGAATTCGATCAGCGCGGCGTGCGTGGCGGGGGCACGCGCGGCGCGGATCAGGAACACGCCGAGCGTCGCGTAGATGCCGACGATCATCATGAAATAATGCGACGCGGCGGGCGGGCCTTCATGCCACGCCCAGCCCGACGGCCACACCATCGCGAGCGGATAGACCAGGCAGAACACGATGCCGAACGCGATCAGCGCGGCCTGCAATAGTTGGTGACGAGACATGGTACTGCTCCCCCGGGATGGTTGGACGCGACCTGTTACTGAGCATCAAGATTATAACGGATGCGAACCGAACGCAATCAGGGGGTCAGAACCCGGCGAGAGGGAGCCAGCCGCCGCGCCAATGGTTATGCCCTCCGAAGGAGACGATGATGACCCAGGCCAAGTGGAACGACACGCTGATCGCGGAGAGCGACGATATCGTCACGGTGGAGGGGAATGCGTATTTCCCGAAGGAGGCGATTGCGCCCGCGATGCTGAAGGACAGCGCGACGACGAGCGTGTGCCCGTGGAAGGGGACCGCGCATTACTACACGCTGGTGGTCGACGGCGCCGAGAACAAGGACGCGGCGTGGTATTATCCCGAGCCCAAGGATGCCGCGAAGGAGATCAAGGGGCGGGTCGCGTTCTGGAAGGGCGTAACGGTGGGGTGAGGCGCGGGGGGGCGCCTAAAGTTCACATAAGGTCACGACCGTACGCATTGCGCGCGGGGGCCGCGCGGGGGGCGATGTGCCCAAAGTTCACAAAAGGTCACGCCACGACGTGATGCGCGTGCGGTCGGCGTCCATGTCGTCAACATCGTCAATGTCGTCCAACTCGTCCAAGTCGTCCAGGTCGTCCAGATCGTCCAACTCGTCGTCGTCGTCATCGTCGTCGTCGAGGTCGGCGTCGGGATCGAGCGACCGTTTCACCGCCTCGATCCGGGCCTCGATCCGCGCCTGGGATTCGGCGTCGGGGACGAGCGCGTCGTCGCCCGCTTGTCGCCGCCGCAGCCAGGGGGGCAGCTCGCCGCCGCTCAGGTCGGCGATCGTCAGCGCGGCATTGAGATCGTCGGCATCGAGCAATGCGGCGGGATCGGCGGGGCGCGGCGGCGAGAGCGATTCGATCCGGTCGGCGAGCGCCGCGCGCGGCGGTCGCGCGCGGATCGCCCCCGCGGCGGGGGCGTCGCGCCCGGCATCGCCGAACCGTTCGGGCTGGAGTTTCCGCAGCAGGAACATCAGCAGTCGGTCGTTCTGGCGAAAGCGCCGCCCGACGCGGCGGCCGTCGCGATCGAACACGGGTTCCTCGCTGCCGTGGATCGCGCGATCGAACGCGGTCGCGATGAGCACGTGCGCGCCCTGTTCGAGCGCGGCGTCCCACGCGGCGGCGAACGCCGCCCCGTCGCGCGCGCGGCGCAACCGATAGGCGGACGACGCCGACATCCCCACCGCCTCCGCCGCGGTGGTGACGCACGCGGTGTCGGCGAGCGTTTCAACGAACAGCCGCTGTTTGTCGGGCGACCAGCCATCGGGCCGCCGCCGCCGCAGCACCGGCACCCAGTCGTAATCGTCGGGGTTCGGCCCGCCGTGCGCATCGGCGGGGATCGGTAACGCTGGCGGCGCGGTCGTCACGAGCGCCGCGGCGCGCGGGGGCGGATCGGCGAGGATCGGGATGGCGAAGGCGCCGGTCGGCAAAGCGTCGACGGTGCGGCGAAGCGGGCGTCGGTGGGTCATCGACGAGGATAAGCCATAACCGCGGCGTGTAGGACAGCGGTTTTTTCGAGGTGGCAGGGGTAGGGGAGTCGCTGTGTGACTTGCGTTGTTCGACTGTGTGTATCACATAGCTAGTTGTGATCGTCGACTTCGATCCGGCGAAGGACGCCATCAATCGCGCCAAGCACGGCGTGTCCTTGGCGTTCGGTGTGCGGGTGTTCGAGGATCGCGAGATGTCGATCGTGCCGACGGTGCGGATCGGCGATGAGGAAGAACGGTTCAAGGCGATCGGGCTGATCGACGGCAAGCTGTGGACGGCGATCCACGTCTGGCGCGGCGCGGTCGTGCGGCTGATCTCGGTAAGACGGAGCAATGTAGGTGAACAAAGAGACTATGATCGCGATTCCGGCGGACCCGAATGATCCCGAAGACCGCGATGTCAGCGTCGCGGGGGTCGAGCGTGGCCTGATGGGGCGGCGTATCCGGCGGCTGCGGCACCGGCTGGAGCTGAGCCAGGAGGCATTCGCGGCTGCCTATGGCATCCCGCTCGCCAACATCCGCCAATATGAGATCGGTCGCCACATGCCCCCGCCCGCGGTGCGCGCGTATCTGAAGGTGATCGAGGCGGAGCCAGAAGCGGCGGCGCGCGCGGTGGCGGCGTGAACGAGAGCCGCCGCCATTCCCCGTTCGTGGGCAACACGACCGCCCCGAGCGACAAGCCGTGGAAGCAGCAGCATGCGCGGCGCGTTCGGCGGGCGACGCATCAGGCGCTCGGTCAGACGCTCGGTCAGACGGGGGACGGCGATGCGGTGTCCGCCAGCCGCTATGCGTTCGGGAGCGCGGCGTGGGATGGCATCAAGGACGGCAAGCAGCGCGTGGTCGACCCGGCCTCTAGGTGGCTGCGGAAGTAGCGGTTGCTGCGTCGGCGTATTGCAGGTGGTGCCGTGCGGGTATCATTATTGAGGGCGATGCGCCGCAGCGAGTTTCGTGCATTTAATAAGCTGTGAACGTAATTCGTAACAAACCCAAACTGCGCCGAGCTAAAAACCAATTCCATTTTGCAACTCGGCAAACTTGTCAAAACCACTAATCGCTTCATCCAGCTTACCTCGACGTTCAAGGGCGACGAAGAAGGCGCAAGAGCGCGCTTGGCAGTTAATCGATTTTTCCGGATTGAATTCAATATCTGTGAAGCCGTCTACTTTGAAAAGCCTCTGCAGCCATGCCCGCTCTGGTAGAATAGCGTTGACATACAACCAGTCATAGAAAACGCTTTTAGGACATAGCGGAAAAATCTCTCCCTCAAAATCGAAGCGCGTCAAATTTCCTGATTCTTTTAATCTATTATCTCGCTTGGCATCTCGCGGATCAATGTAATAAAGGTCATTATAAGGGCCGCCATCTTCGAAAACCTTGCTGCCTTGAAATGCACATTCCAGCGGAACAAGTAGTCCATCTTTCAGGCGTACCTTTTGATGAAATGCGCTCAAGCGTCTGCCAATTTCACGATCAGATTTACTCGAAACTTCCAGCAGATATGTCAGACCGCGAGAATGCGCCGCTTCATGCAAGGCCTCGACATTCTTCCGTTTTTGGCTGGCAGCCATTCCAGGATGCCATTTGAACGCAATTGGCATCTCGAGCACAAGGCTTTTGCCTGACAGATTAGGCACAAAAACTGGTCGTTCAGCCATTGGGAATGTTCGTTATTAGGTTGATAGGGATGTGGCTGGGCACCAGTATCTCACATTTTTTTGCTGCTTTAAGCCGTTCTTGTACGGCGGGATCCTTCCAGTCGGTACGAGTATATATGACTTTGAGGTCCAAATTTCTAATCATCTCTTCAGCAGGTCGCGGTACTGCGTCTGCACGGTTTGAAACCGTATCAACGATCAGTGTGTCGGGGATACGTAGCACTTGGGGCGATATTTTCAGGAACAGAGAGTCCGCAATCCGCCCCTGCTGGCGCGCAATCCATTCCATCGGGTGATCGTCGAAGAAACAAAGGTGAACGAAGGCATCCATGCCGCTCCGCCGATCGGCATCAAGACTCCAGTCATTTCCCCCAGGAGCAATCGCAACGCGCTCCTTTTCTTTTTGCGCTCGCGTATATAGAAGGCCGCTTGCTCTAATTAGAGCCAAGTTTCGCGTGTCGGTAAAATGATAAAAGCCACCCCGGATCTTCGTCAGTATCTCAATCAGCTTATCGATATCGCTCACCTTCCTCTCCTCTCTTGAATCAATCGTGTTCCCGCCCGCCAGCCCCGATATACAACTCGCTCCCCTTCTCCCTAAACCGCTCACTCATCTCCGCCATCCCCTTGAGCGCCGCCGCCTTGCTGGCAGCCGCGGTCTCCGCACCCGTCGGACCACCCGTAGCGATGAACGCGTCGGCGGGCTGGTTCTGCTTGGCGGCGAACTCCCGCACTTCCTGGCTGATCTGCATCGAGCAGAATTTGGGGCCGCACATCGAGCAGAAATGCGCGGTCTTGGCGCCTTCGGCGGGGAGGGTCTGGTCGTGGTAATCCTCGGCGGTGTCGGGATCGAGGCTGAGGTTGAACTGATCGCGCCAGCGGAAGTCGAAGCGCGCGCGGCTCAGCGCGTCGTCGCGCATCTGGGCGGCAGGGTGGCCCTTGGCGAGATCGGCGGCGTGAGCGGCGAGCTTGTACGTGACGACGCCGACCTTGACGTCGTCGCGGTCGGGGAGGCCGAGATGCTCCTTGGGGGTGACGTAGCAGAGCATCGCGGTGCCGTACCAGCCGATCATCGCGGCGCCGATGCCGCTGGTGATGTGGTCGTAGCCCGGCGCGATGTCGGTGGTGAGCGGCCCGAGCGTATAGAAGGGGGCCTCGCCGCAGACCTCGAGCTGCTTGTCCATATTCTCCTTGATCTTGTGCATCGGCACGTGGCCGGGGCCTTCGATCATGACCTGGACGTCGCTCTGCCACGCGCGGTGGGTGAGTTCGCCGAGGGTGTAGAGTTCGCTGAACTGCGCTTCGTCGTTGGCGTCGGCGATGCTGCCGGGGCGGAGGCCGTCGCCGAGGCTGTAGGCGATGTCGTACGCCTTCATGATCTCGGTGATCTCGTCGAAGCGCTCGTAGAGGAAGCTCTCGCGGTGGTGGCTGAGGCACCATTTCGCCATGATGCTGCCGCCGCGGCTGACGATACCGGTGACGCGTTTGGCGGCCATGGGCACATAGGCGAGGCGGACGCCGGCGTGGATCGTGAAGTAATCGACGCCCTGTTCGGCCTGTTCGATGAGGGTATCGCGGAAGATTTCCCAGGTCAGCTCCTCGGCGACGCCGCCGACCTTTTCGAGCGCCTGATAGATCGGGACGGTGCCGATCGGGACCGGGCTGTTGCGGATGATCCATTCGCGGGTGTCGTGGATGTTGCGGCCGGTGCTGAGGTCCATCACCGTGTCCGCGCCCCAGCGGATCGACCAGACCAGCTTGTCGACTTCGGCGGCGACGTTGCTGGCGACCGCGCTGTTGCCGATATTGGCGTTGATCTTGACCAGGAAGTTGCGGCCGATCGCCATCGGTTCGGATTCGGGGTGGTTGACGTTGTTGGGGATGATCGCGCGGCCCCTCGCGATTTCATCGCGCACGAACTCCGGCGTGACGTAATCGGGGATGCTCGCGCCGAAGGATTCACCGTCCCGCGCGTATTCCTTGAGCTGCTGGCGGCCGAGGTTTTCGCGGGTCGCGACATATTCCATCTCGGGGGTGATGATGCCGCGGCGGGCGTAGTGCATCTGGCTGACGTTCTGGCCTGCTTTCGCGCGGAGCGGGCGGTGGACGACGCGGGGGAAGCGGGCAACGCCGCCGCTGCGGTCGGGGCCGAGCTGGCCGTTATCCTCGGGGCGGAGCGCGCGGGCGTCGTAGCTTTCGACATCGCCGCGTGCCTCGATCCACTGGCGGCGGAGCTGGGGGAGGCCCGCCATGATGTCGATGTGCGCGTTCGAGTCGGTGTAGGGGCCGCTGGGGTCGTAGACGCGCAACGGGGGCTCGCCGCTCGACGGGTCGAGGTGGATTTCGCGCATCGCGACGTTCAGCGGACCGACGTGGATTTTCTTCGAACCGCGGATCGGGCCGGTGGTGACGCCGATTTCGGTCTTCGCTTGAATGTCGGCTCCTTCGACTTCGCTCAGGACAGGCATGCGTCTTGCTCCAAATATGCACGGAGCAAGGATGGCCTGTTCGCGACCTCCCTCCCTCCGCCGGTCTCAACCGGATCAGGTTCGGCGGGTCGCAGCCGGATAGCTGCCTCTCAACCGCTCGTGCGGTCCCCCGGGGATGCGCGCAACATAGGCGCATCCCCGGGCGGGGCAAGCATCATCAGAAGGTGTAGGCGAGCCCGACGGTGCCGAGCCACTGGTCGCGCGAGCCCGCGACGCTGACGATCGGGCTGTCGCCGAAATCGTTGAGCAGCCGCGAATAGGTGCCGCCCGCGACGATCTTGAAGCCATGGAGCAGGTCGCCGCTCAGCGCATAGGTGCCGATCGCGCCGAGCGTGTAGTTCTTCCAACCGCCGCGCGCGGTATAGGCGGGCAGGCCGCTCGCGACGCTCTGCGCCTGGGTGACGGTGAAATAGCTGCGCGCATAGCCGTCGCCGACATGCTCGCCGGACACGAACAGCCCGACCGCCGCCTTGGTGCTGAGCGGGGTGAAATAGTTGATCGTCGGCTGCCAGATCCCGCTCTTGTGGACGCCGTTAACGTCGTAGCGATAGCTGAGCGACAGCGAGAGCCGGTCATAGGGGCTGGTGATGACGCCGGTTTTGCCGATCCCGACGAAGCCGCCGAGTTCGATCGCGGTGCCGAGTTCGCCGAGCGCGCGGACGCGGCGATCGTCGATGCTCTTGATGCTCGATCGGTTGAAGTTGACGACCCCGATCGGCCCCGCCTGGAAATCGATCGTGTCGCCCGCGCGGTTGGGGATCAGGTCGACGCTGGCGCGGTTGCCCGCGAGCGTGAACGCGAACCCGTCGTACGACCCGATCGCGCCCGGCGCGGGGGTGAAGCGATAGTCGTTCGAGCCTTCGTAATCGGGCAGATAGACGCCGCCCGCGCCGATCGTGATCGAATCGCCGTCGACATCGAAATCGGCCGCGGTGCTTGCGGTCGCGCCTGCATCGGGGGGTGACCCCGGTGACGACTGGGCAAGGGCGGGGGTGGCGACGCCAGCGGCGGCGAGCGCCAGCAGGGCAGTGGGGAAAAGGCGCAAGGGGGGTGGCTCCAAACCTGTTACGTGCGCGCAACGCACGGGGATGACATTCTTTCCGTCGGCGATACTCTAGAAGATGTAGCGCATCCGCACCGGTTGCGTGTCGGTATCGCTGGCGATGTCGAACTGCGCGGCGGTGAAGCGCGGCGGGCCGAACGTCACCGCGGGATTGCGCGAAAAGCCGAAGCCTTCGCGCGGGATGCCGGCAAAGGTATCGAGCTTGGCATTGCCGTTCTCGTCATGGATCACCGCGATCGCGTATCGACCGTGAGGCAGCCCGGCGAAGCGAATCGTGCGGACGTTGGCGGCGACCGATCGGGTGGCGGCATCGCCGTCGTCGACACAGGCGGGGAAATTGTCGGGGTCGGCGGTCAGGCAGACGCGGATCAGCCCCTTGGCATTGCGCAGGTGATCGACATCGACGTCAAGCGTCGCGATCGGTGCCGCCCCTACCGCGAGCAACCCCGACCCCAGCGCGCCGATCGTCACCAGCACGGCGCGCCGCGCGCGCGTGCGCCGCGGCGAAGTTGCCGAGCCCCCGGTCGGTGGCGCATAGTCGGTCCCAGAAGCGGAAATACAGGCCATAATTGCATCCGTACTGATCGTGATGCCGCTGATGGTGGCTCGCGGTGATCAGCCAGCCCCCGAACGGCCCACCCCACAGAAAACGCGGGAAGATTTCCCATCCCATGTGATTGGTCACGCCCATAACCGTCATGATCGCCAACACCAAGCCGAGAGCGGCGACGTGGATCGGAATGACGAGCACGAGTAGCGGAATTATCACAGCCCCGGTCAGCGCCTCGATCGGATGGAACGCCATCGCCGCCCAGGCGGTGGGCGGGCGGCTGGCGTGGTGGACCGCGTGCGCGAGGCGGAACGGGCGCGGGCGGTGCATCCAGCGGTGGGTCCAGTAGAACCAGGTGTCGTGCGCGAAGAGATAGACCAGCACCGATACGGGCAGATACCAAAGCGGCATCGCTTCGATCGCGGTATAGACGCGGGTCCAGCCATGCGCCCGCCAGCCCCAGGCGAGGATGCCGGCGGGGATGCCGTAGATCGCGGCGGACGCGAGGCTCCACAGCACCTCGCGCCGCATCTGCGCATCCAGTCCGCGATAGAGGCCGGGGTGGCGCAGTCGCGTCGCCAGCGCAAAGCCCCCGCTCGCCACCAAGTAGCGCACGCCGACGATCGCGGTCATCGCCAGCGCAGAAAGCAGGAGGGGCAGCCAGACCGACATCGGCCACTGATACGCATCGGTGAAGCGTGACGCCAGCACCGTCGCGCCCGCGTGACGCACGAGGCGTTGCGGGGCCGGGGGCGAAACAGGCGCCGCCATGCGCTTTACGCCATTTGGGGTAGCGCACGCGTTCACATATCGCCTACGCGTGGGAGCGTGACTGCGTGATCGGGCACCCGGCTTTATCCGATTTTTGTGGAGCCCGCCGCATCCGCGTCGGGCATGCGGCTCAAGGGACGGGCATGAAGCACTTCATTGGGCGATTTCTGCAGGAGGCAGCGGGTTGAGCATCGTCGCCGTCGGCGCCGCGATGCTGATCGCGAACGCCTATCAGCCACTGGTCATCGTCGGCATCGATCCTGCCCCGCCGCCGATCGCCCCGCTGCCGATCGCGGCGCCGCCGCGCGAAGCGCAGGCAAGCGCCGCGGCGGAGGGGATGGCTGCGGAGGTCGAGCCACAAACCGCGCCGGGCGAGCGGGCCGCGGCGGCGGTGCCTCGGCCCCCGATCACGATCCCCGCGCCGACGCCCCCGTCCGCCCCGGCGACGATGGATGCCGATCCGCCGATCACGATCCAACCGCCGACGCCCCCGCCCGTACCGCTGACGATGTACGCGGATCCTCCGGCGCAGCAGGCGCTCGCGCCCGTGAGCGATGGCGAACCATCGATGATCCAGGGTGCGCAGGCGGATATCGTGGTCGTCGGGCGCGCCGGTCACCCGCCGGGAGACCCCTTAGAGGCGATCAACGAACAATCATTTGCGTTGACGCAGAAGGCGGACACGGCGGTGGTCGGACCGATCTCGCGGGTGTACCGCAGCATCGCGCCCCAACCGCTGCGCGACGGGTTGCGCAATGTATTTCGCAACCTCCACGAACCCGACAATTTCCTGAATTTCGTGCTGCAACACAAGATCGGCAAGGCCGCCGAAACCGTGGCGCGTTTCGCGATCAATTCGACGCTGGGCGTGTTGGGGCTGTTCGATATTGCACGGCGCAAGCCGTTCAAGCTGAAGCCGCGGACCAACTCGCTCTCCAACACGCTCGGCTTCTACGGGGTCGGACCCGGCCCGTTCTTCTTTCTGCCGCTGATCGGGCCGACGACGCTACGCGACGCGCTCGGCAATGCGGTGGACGGGCTGGTGCTACCGACCGCGGTCGGGAAACCGTTTACCGGGACGACCTATACGGTGCCGAGCAGCGCGTTCCGGTCGCTCGACCACCGGGTACGGATCGACGACAAGTTGAAGGACATCAAGGCGGCGCCCAATCCCTATGCCGCGGCGCGAACCTATTATCTGGCGCGTCGCCAGGCCGAGATCGACCAATTACGAGGCCGGAATACGCCGAAAGCGGACGGCAACACGCTTCCCGGCGGCACGCCGCCTCCCGCGACCGACAGCGAAGGCGGGGGCACACCACCATAAGATGAGTGGCTTGGCTGCCACGGCGGCGGCGGTAGTCGACGCGATTGCTGCAGTGCCCAGGAACCAGCGAGCGCGGGTCACACCCCGGAGGGGAACGAGCCGATCGCAATGCCGTTGCGCGGCAGTTTGAAGCGGATTTCGCGGTTGGCGAAATCGATCGCGACCGAGCGGAACAGGCGGAGCGAATCCATCCCCAGCAGCACTGCGGGGCGCTTTTCGAGCCCGAACCGCTTGAACGGCGGCGCATCGGCGAACGCGATCTGGAAATTCTGGAAGCCAATGCCGCCGATCTCGATCCCGTCGACGCTGAACGAATTGGCGACGAGCGTACCCCCGGTCGCCGACAGCATCGAGATCGGGCCGAGCGGGCGCAGCTTGCTGGCCATCATCGTCTGGAGCGCGATGTTGCCGACGCTCATCGCCGAGCCGGTGTCGATCACGACCGCGATCTTCTTGCCGCGATAGCGCGCGTCGGTGACGATCAACTGGCCGTAGAGCGATTGCGCGGTGATAACGATGTCGTCGGAATTGCGGCGGATCGTGGAACTGCGCTTGCGCGACGGCCGGAGCACCATGCGGTTGCGATCGAAATCGATGTCGACGCTATGCCCCTGGAGCGCGTCGATCCCGAGCATACCGGGCGCACCGAGGTTGCGAGTTTCGAGCGCGGGGGCGTCGATCGTTTCGTGGCTGATCGTGCTGACGCTGAGTTCGGGGACGATCACGGTGGCGACGCTGGTGGTGCCCGTCATCGCGATCACGCGGACGCCGGGCCCGGCGGGAAGGCCGAGGATTCCCGCGAGTTCACGGCTGACGACGGTGCGTTCGGCGCCGGTGTCGATGATGAAATTCCACGGCCCCCGGTCCTTGATCGACACGGGGACGGTCAGCCGGGTCTGCGCATTGCCCAGCGCGATGTCGAAATCGGACAGCGGGGCGACGGGATCGGTCGGCGGGGGGATGACGATCTGCGCAGACATCACCGTCGCCGCCGCAGCGGCCAGCGTGGCCAGGATCGCTCCGTTGATCATGATCCGCGGAGGATGCGCCCGATCCGGGCCTTTGGCAAGGCGTGCGTTTCGTTCGCCCTTCGCCCCACCTTCCGGCGGAGGCCGGGGCGACATGAAGGAGGCTGGCGCGCGCCGACGTAAGGTCGATCCGGTTTTGGAACCGTTCGCCCTGAGCTTGTCGGGCTCCCATGAAAGTATCACTTTCATGGGGCCGGGTCGAAGGGCTTCAGTCTCGCCGTGCTTCGACAAGCTCAGCACGAACGGATCAACGTAACGTCATCGCGCACTAATCCAGCCGCATCGCCTCCGCCGCGAGCGCTTCGGCCTCGATCAGCAGCGCGTCGTCGGCGGTGTTGGTGGCGACCTTTTCGCGGCCGATCAGCGTCAGCACGGGCACCGCGAGCGGGGTGACGCGGTCGCGGTCGACATGGACCATCGTGTCGGCGGCGCGATCGAGCAGGTGCGCGAGCCGCCCGACGTCGGTCATTTTCGCGCGGGCATCGTCCCATGCGGCCTGGAGGAGGAGGTGCGACGGTTCGTATTTGCGCAGGACGTCGTAGATCAGGTCGGTCGAGAAGGTGACTTGTTTGCCGGTCTTGCGCTTGCCGGGGTGCTGGCGCTCGACGAGGCCGCCGATCACCGCGACTTCGCGGAACGCGCGCTTCAAGAGGTGCGATTGCTGGACCCAGTCGACGAATTCATGTTCGAGGATGTCGGGGTTGAACAGGCTCGCGGGATCGGTGACCGGGTCGATCGAATAGGTCGCGAACGCATAGTCGTTGGCGACGAATCCCAGCGGTTTGAGCCCCTGCGTCTCCATCCGCCGCGTGATCAGCATCCCCAATGACTGGTGCGCGTTCCAGCCTTCGAAGCTGTAGGCGACCATGTAATGCCGCCCCTCGCGCGGGAAGGTCTCGACGAGCAACTGCCCCGGCCCCGGCAGGACCGACCGATACGCCTGGAATTCGAGCCATTCGCGCACGTCGTCGGGAAAGCGCGCCCATTCCTGCGGGCTGGCCAGGAAGCCGCGGACGCGGTCGGCGAGGTTGGTCGACAGCGGCATCCGGCTGCCGCCATAGGTCGGGATGCGCGCCGGTTTCGACGAGGCGCGGACGATGACGTCGGCGGTGTCGATCTTCATCACCTCGCAGCTCAGCCCCGCGAAGAAGAAGGTGTCGCCGATCGACAGCGACGCCGCAAATCCCTCCTCGACCTTGCCGAGGTTGCGCCCGTTCTTGAAGCGGACGGCGAGCATCGTCGATTCGACGATGATCCCCGCGTTGAGACGGTGTTGCGTCACGAATTTGGGGTGGCTGACCCGCCAGAGTCCGTCGGCGTCCCGGGTCAGCCGCTTGAACCGGTCGTAGGCCTTGAGGCTGTAGCCGCCGTCGCTGATGAACTGGAGCACACGGTCGAACAGCGCGTCGGTCAGCGCCGAATAGGGGAGGGCGGAGCGCACCTCGTCGAGCAGCGCCGCCTGGTCGAACGGGGCCGCACACGCGCACGCCATGACGTGCTGCGCGAGGACGTCGAGCGCGCCGAGGCGGAAGATGTCGGGATCGAGCTCGCCCGCCTCGACCGCGTCGAGCGCGGCGCGCGCCTCGAGATATTCGAAGCGGTTGCCGGGGACGACGATCGCCTCGCTGGGTTCGTCGAGCCGGTGGTTGCTGCGCCCGATCCGCTGGAGCAGGCGGCTCGATCCCTTGGGTGCGCCCATCTGAATGACGCAATCGACATCGCCCCAGTCGACCCCGAGATCGAGGCTCGCGGTCGCCACGAGCGCGCGCAACCGCCCCGCCGCCATCGCGCCCTCCACCTTGCGCCGCGCCTCCAACGCGAGGCTGCCGTGGTGGACCCCGATCGGAAGGCTCATGTCGTTGACCTTCCACAGATCCTGGAAGATCAGCTCGGCAAGGCTGCGGGTGTTGCAGAACACGATCGTCGTCTTGTGGGTCTCGATCTCCGCCATCACCTGTTCGGCCGCATAGCGCCCCGAATGCCCCGACCAGGGGACGCGCCCCTGCGGCAACAGGATCGCGATGTCGGGGTCGGCGCCCTTGTCGCCGATGACGAGGTCGACGGTGTCGATGTCGCCGTCGGGGGCGAGCCACGCGCGATAGCCGTCGGCGTCGGCGACGGTTGCGGACAGCGCGACGCGGCGCAGGTCGGGGCTGATCCGCTGCAACCGCGCCATGCACAGGTTGAGCAAATCGCCGCGCTTGCCGGTTGCGAAGGCGTGGACTTCGTCGATCACGATCGTCCTGAGCCCGGCGAACATCGTGAAACTGTCGGGGTAGCTGAGCAGCAGCGACAGCGATTCGGGGGTGGTGAGCAGGATCTGCGGCGGCTTGACGCGTTGGCGCGCCTTGCGGTCCGACGGGGTGTCGCCGGTGCGGGTTTCGACACGCAGATCGACCCCCATCTCGTCGAGCGGGGTGACGAGGTTGCGCTGGATGTCGACCGCGAGCGCCTTCAACGGCGAGACGTAGAGCGTGTGGAGGCCGTCCCTTGGGTGGTCGATCAGGTCGGCGAGGGTGGGGAGGAACCCGGCGAGCGTCTTGCCCGCCCCGGTGCTCGCGACGAGCAGCGCGTGGTGACCGGCGCGCGCGGCGTCGAGCATTGCGAGCTGGTGGCGGCGGGGTTGCCAGCCGCGGGTCGCGAACCAGTCGGTGAGGGGTTGGGGGAGGGCGGTCAACGCGCGCCGCGCTCGCTGCCCTCACCCCGTGGCGGCGATGCCGCCTTGCCCCTCTCCCGGTGGGAGAGGGGAGGAGCGCCGCAGGGTTCTGCGGCGTGGGGGGGTGAGGACAGGATGGAACCGGGCGTCATCCCAACCATATAGTCACGATGGCAAAGCTCGGCGACTGGATCGAACCGCATCCGCACGGAATCTACGTCAAGCCCGCCGATGCGTGGATCGATCCGTCGATTCCGTCGGCCAGGGCGCTCGTCACCCACGGCCATGCCGACCACGCCCGCGGCGGCCATGCCGCGGTCTGGGCGACGCCGGAAACCCTCGCGATCATGGACGCGCGTTATGGCGAACAGGCGGGGCATCCGGTCGGTTATGGCGAGACGATTCGGCTGGGGCCCAAGGACAACGGGGTCGATGTCGGCTTCGTCCCTGCTGGGCATGTGCTGGGATCGGCGCAGATCGTGCTCGATTATCGCGGCGAGCGCGTGGTCGTGTCGGGCGACTATAAGCGCCGCGCCGACCCGACCTGCGCGCCGTTCGAGCCGGTGAAATGCGACGTCTTCGTGACCGAGGCGACGTTCGGGCTGCCGGTGTTCCGCCATCCCGAGACGGGGGACGAGATCGACAAGCTGGTCGCTGCGCTCCACGCCAATCCCGATCGCTGCATCCTCGTCGGCGCCTATGCGCTCGGCAAGGCGCAGCGGGTGATCGCCGAGCTGCGCGAACGCGGGCATGAAGCACCGATCTATATCCACGGTGCGCTGCAGCGGCTGTGTACGCTGTATGCCGAGCATGGCGTTCGGCTCGGCGAGCTGATCCCGACCGCGGACGTGCCCAAGGCGGCGATGATGGGGCATGTCGTGATGTGTCCGCCGGGCGCGCTCAACGATCGCTGGTCGCGGCGGCTGCCCGATCCGATCACCGCGATGGCGAGCGGGTGGATGCGCGTCCGCCAGCGCGCGCGGCAGAAGAATGTCGAGCTGCCGCTGATCCTGTCGGACCATGCCGACTGGGATGAACTGACCGCGACGCTGATCGAGATCGCGCCGAAGGAGGTGTGGGTGACGCATGGCCGCGACGATGCGCTGGTCCATTGGTGCATGACCCGCCAGATCAAGGCGCGCGCGCTGGCGCTGGTCGGGTTCGAGGACGAGGACGATTGAGGGCTAGCGATCGAGGGGCTCCCCGGCAGCAGGCGATAATCCGTTCGTCCTGAGCTGGTCGAAGGACGCGTGACGCGAGACTCGCGATTGGGGCACGTGCTTCGACAGGCTCAGTACGAACGGAAGTTTGGGGTGCTGGCTGGACAAGCGCTCTTGCGCAGGCCCGAAACTGCGGCATGATGCTTGCCCTACCGCTTTTGACCGAGGACCTTTCATGCATCGTTCGCTGCTGCTTCTCCCGTTGCTGTCGCTCGCCCTCAGTCCTGCGGTCGCGCAGGACATGCCCCAATCCGGCGGCAAAGGTGGCGACAAGTCGGTGATGGAACAGGCGAACGAGACCGCCAAGGACGAGGCCGCGGCGGGGGTCGCGCTGGCGCCGGTCGCCGAGCGCGAGGAAAAGTCGAAGGGCGCGGTGACGGTCGACGGGCGGCGATTGGGCTATACCGCGACCGCGGGAACGCTCACCGTCCGCGATACCGAGGGCAAGCCGACCGCGAGCATGTTCTACGTCGCCTATACGCTCGACGGGGTGAAGCCGGGGACGAAGCGACCGATCACGTTTTTCTACAACGGCGGACCGGGCAGCCCCAGTTTCTGGCTCCACATGGGGTCGTTCGCGCCGGTGCGGCTGCGCACCGCCAACCCCGAATTCATCAAGCCCGCGCCGTTCGATTTCGGGCCGAACCCCGACACGTTGCTCGACAAGACCGACATCGTGTTCCTCGATGCGATGGGCGCGGGCTATTCGCGCAGTCTGGGCGATACCAAGCCCGCGGCCTTTTATGGCGTCGACGAGGACGCCGACATCTTCGCCAAGGCGATCATCCGCTATTCGACCAAGTTCGGGCGGTGGAACAGCCCGAAGTTCATTTTCGGCGAAAGCTATGGGACGACGCGGTCGGGGGCGCTGGCGTATCAGTTGCAGGACCGCGGGATGGCGCTGAACGGCGTCGTGCTGCTGAGCTCGATCATGAACTATGGCTATCGCCAGCCGGGGCTCGACCAGGTGTATATCAACTATTTGCCGAGCTATGCCGCGACCGCCTGGTATCACAATCGCCTCCAGAATCGCCCGGCCGACGTCGCGACGATCGTGGCGCAGGCGCGCGCGTTTGCGAACGGACCCTATATGGCCGCGCTCGCCAAGGGGCAGACGATTTCGCCGGTCGAGCGCGACGCGGTGGCGACTCAGATGAGCCAGCTGACCGGGCTGTCGGCGGACTTCATCAAGCGCGCCAACCTGCGCGTCGATCTGGCGCGATTCCAGAAGGAATTGCTCCGCGACAGCCGCCAGACGATCGGGCGGTTCGATTCGCGCTACATGGGGGTCGATGCCGACGCGGCGGGCGAGCGCCCCGAAACCGACGCGTCGTCGGACGCGATCTCGGGCGCGTTCATCGGCACCTTCATGGACTATGTGACGCACACCTTGGGGTACAAGACCGAGATGCCGTACCGCCTCAGCGCGCGCGATTCGGCGGGATGGGCGTGGAACTGGAAGCACGAGGCACCGGGGCGCGGCGGCGAACAGAACAACCCCAATACCGCGGTCGACCTGGGCGCGGCGATGCGCGGCAATCCGTATCTGAAAGTGCTGTCGCTCAACGGCTATTACGACATGGCGACGCCGTTCTTCGGGACCGAGTTCGATCTCAACCACATGCTGCTCGAGCCGGGGCAGCAGGGTAATCTGGCGTTCCGCTATTATCCCGCGGGGCACATGACGTATCTCAACCCCGAGGCGCTCCACGCGATGAAGCGCGACCTGTCGGCGTGGTACGACGAGGCGGTGTCCGACGCCAGGCGTGCGACGCCGCCGCAGGCACCGTCGCTGTCGGGTGACGTCGCGGGGGATACGCCGCCGGGGTGACCCGCCGCCGTGGTCGCGCAAGCCGCCGAGATCGCTTGACAAGTCGGGTCGTTCGGCTGACGCGGCGGGGCTGCCAGCCGCTCACAGGCTGGACGTCCTGGGGGAGATGTCATGCTTCGTTGTTCGCGCGCGCTACTGCCGCTGTTGTTGGTCTCGGTCGCCACCCCGGCGCTGGCGCAGACCCAGCCGCAAGCGAGGGCGGGGACAACCGCCACCGCCGCAAAAGAACCGGTCGACCGGATCATCGTGTTCGGCGACAGCCTGGCCGACGGCGGCTTTTTCGTACCGCTGATCCCGAACCTGCCCGCGGGGGCGGGCAGTTTCACGACCAATCCCGATCCGGTCGCACCCGAAGTCATGGCGGCGCGGCTCGGCATCGACCTGAAGACCGCCTATGGTACCACCGCCGCGATCGGCACGAACTACGCGATCGGTGGCGCGCGCGTCACCGCCGCCAATGGCGCGAGCATTCCGATCGCGAGCCAATTGTCGGGCTATCTGGCGCGCGGCGGCACCTTCGGCCCGCGCGATCTGGTCTATATCCAGGGCGGGGGTAACGATTATTTCGCGTACAACGCGCTGGGCGCGAACAACGATGCGATCCTGACTACCGCGGCGACCCAGCTGGCAGCGGTCGTCCAGCGGGCGCAGGCCGCGGGCGCGCAGCGGATCGTGACGCTGGCGGTGCAGAGCGGCGGCGCACCCGCGCTCCAGCTGTTCAACCGCACCTATGCCGCCGCGCTCGCCGGCGCGAACGTCAACGCGCTGTATTTCGACACCAACAAGCTGTTCAACGAGATCGTCGCCAACGCCGCTGCGTTCGGTATCACCAACGTGACGGGGCAGGCGTGTACCGTGTCGTCGTCGCTCTTTTGCACGCAAGCGACTTTGGTCTCGCCCAATGCGAACCGCACCTATGTCCTCGCCGACAGCGTCCACCCGAGCGGGATCGTGCAGGAAATCCAGGGCAATGCGATCGCCAGCCTGGTGCGCGCGCCCGAACAGGTCGCGGGCCTCGGCTATGCCGCGCAATCGATGTTCCGCGCGCAGCGTGACCTGATCGAGGGCGCCGAACGCGGCAATGCGGCGCGCGCGGACCAGCGGCTCGCGCTGTTCGGCAGCGTCGGCTATCATTATTACAGCAAGACCGGCAGCAACCAGGTCATCGGGATCACCGAACGCGGCTTTGCGGCGACGCTGGGGGCCGACCTGTCGCTGAATGACACATCGGGGATCGGCATCGCTGGCGGCTATGGCGACGGCCATGGCGATTTCTCGCTCGGCACGGGCAGCTATCGCGCCAAGACCTGGACGGTGAACGGCTATGCCCGCGCCGGGGTAGGGCCGTTTCGCGTCATCGCCGACGGCACCTATGGCAGGATCAACTACGACCGGATCTCGCGCCGGGTGCAGCTGGGGCCGGTGTCGCGGACCAACCGGGGTGAAACCGACGGCGATTATGTCGCTGGACGCGTCAGCGCGGCGGTCGACCTGTTCAGGGCGGCGGGCGTCGGCGTCGGCCCCGATGTCGCGGTGCAATACGAGAAACTGACGATCGATGGCTATGCGGAAGGCGGCACGACATCGACCGATGTGGCGTTCGGTCGCCAGCGGATTCAAGGCTGGACGGGGCGGGCGGGGATGGTCGCGCGGGCGCTGCCGGGATCGCCGGTCGGCTTCTTCGCGCGCGCCGATTACGAGCGCAATTTCACCGACGATCCGCGCCGGTTCACGATCACGCCCGCGGGCGCGCCGATCAGCTATACCACCAGCGTGACCAGAGCGGATCGTGAATATATGAGCTATGCGATGGGGGTCGATGGCCAGTTGATCGGCCCGCTATCGGCCCGGGCGGGGGTCAGCGGCTACGCGCTGCGCGACGATCGCGATATCGTCACCGCCTTTGCCGGATTGTCGATGGCGTTCTGACCCGACGTGCTGGAGGGGCGCGTCGGCTACCCCTCCAGCGCGCGTTGGCGGCGGCGCTGGACCGAGCTGCCGATTCCCAGCGCCTCGCGATATTTGGCGACGGTGCGGCGCGCGATGTCGAAGCCCTTGGCGTTGAGCAGGTCGACCAGCGTGTCGTCGGAGAGGATCTTGGTGCCCTCGGTCGCGATCAGCGATCGGATCGCGGCCTTGACCGCCTCTGCCGACACCGCGTCGCCGCCGTCCGCCGCCTGAATCGCGCTGGTGAAGAAATATTTGAGCTCGAACTGGCCGCGCGCGCAGCTCAAATATTTGTTGCTGGTGACGCGGCTGACGGTCGATTCGTGCATCTCGATCGCGTCGGCGACGCGCGCGAGGGTGAGCGGTTTGAGGTGCGCGACGCCGTGGAGGAAGAACGCCTCCTGCTGTTTCACGATCTCGGTCGCGACCTTGATGATCGTGCGCTGGCGCTGGTCGAGTGCCTTGACCAGCCAGTTGGCGGACGCGAGCGCGTCGGACAGCCAGGCCTTCGACGATTTGTCCTGCGGGCCGGTGCTGAGTTCGTTGTAATAGCGGCGGTTGACGAGGACGCGGGGCAGTGTCGCGCCGTTGAGTTCGATGCCCCACCCAGCGACCGTCCGGACGACGAACAGGTCGGGAGTCACCGCCTGCGCGGGTTCGCCGCCATAGCGGCAGCCGGGCTTGGGGTCATAGCCGCGCAGTTCGCGGATCATGTCGGCCATGTCCTCGTCGTCGACGCCGCACAGCCGCTTGAGCCGCGCGAGATCGCCGCGCGCGAGCCAATCGAGGTTCGCGATCAGCTTGGCCATGCACGGGTCGTAGCGATCGGCTTCCTTGGCCTGGAGCGCGAGGCATTCGGCGAGGTCGCGCGCGCCGACCCCGGTGGGATCGAGCGTGTGGATCAGCGCCAGCACCTGTTCGACCCGCGCGAGCGCGACCCCGAGCCGGGTCGCGACATCGAGCAGCGGGACGGTGAGATACCCCGCCTCGTCGATCTGGTCGATCAGATGCTGCGCGATGAACCAGTCGCCGCCGCTGACCACCGCGCCCGCCTGCGCGAACAGATGGTCGGCGAGCGTCGCGCCGGTATCCGCGAGGGCGTCGAGATCGGGCGCCTCGCCGCCCATCGACCCGGTCGCGCCGCCGGTCATCGAGAGGCCGCCGTCGAAGCTGCCCCCGCCATCGGCGACGCTGTCCTGCTGATGGCTTTCGGTTGCGTAGTCGAGGTCGAGCGGTTCGGCCGCGGCGGTGCCCGCGGCGGACCCCGCGACCAGTTCGTCGGCACCCGCGGGATCGGGCGCCTCGGCGCGTTCGGGGCGGACGATTTCGTTGGTCTGCGCCGCCTCGAGCAGCGGGTTCTTCTCGACCTCTTCGGCGATGAACCCTTCGATTTCGAGGTTCGACAGCGCCAGCAGCTTGATCGCCTGCTGGAGCTGGGGGGTCATCACCAGCGATTGCGACTGGCGCAGGTCGAGGCGGGGGGCGAGACTCATAAAGTCCTTCTCCCCTTGTGGGAGAAGGAGGGAGCGGTGCGCAGCGCCGCGGAAGGATGAGGGGGAGTGGTGGGAGGTGACGTCCCCCTCACCCTTCCCACTGCCTTCCGCAGCGGGCCCCTTCCCTCTCCCACAAGGGGAGAGGGAGAACTTGGCCGAGGCGCATGTTCCCTCATGATCCTACAGCGAAAATCCCTCGCCCAGATACAGGCGGCGGACGTTGGCGTCGGCGACGAGTTCGGCGGGGCTGCCGCTGAACAGCACGCGGCCGTCGTAGATGATGTACGCGCGATCGACGATGTCGAGCGTCTCGCGGACATTGTGGTCGGTGATCAGCACGCCGATGTCGCGCCGCTTCAGATCGATCACGAGGTCGCGGATGTCGGCGATCGAGATCGGGTCGATCCCCGCGAACGGTTCGTCGAGCAGCATGATCTTGGGATCGGCGGCGAGCGCGCGCGCGATTTCGGCGCGGCGGCGTTCGCCCCCCGACAGCGCCATCGCGGGGCTGGCGCGCAACTTGGTCAGCCCGAAATCGTCGAGCAAGGTTTCCAGCTTGCGCGCGCGTACGGCCTTGTCGGGTTCGGAGAGTTCGAGGACGGTGAGGATGTTCTTTTCGATCGACAGCCCGCGAAAGATGCTGGTTTCCTGGGGCAGATACCCCAGCCCCATGATCGCGCGGCGGTACATCGGCAGCCCGGTGATATTCTCGCCATCGAGCATGATCCGGCCCGAATCGGGCTTCACCAGCCCCATCACCGAATAGAAGCACGTCGTCTTGCCCGCGCCATTGGGGCCGAGCAGCCCGACGACCTCGCCCTGGCCGACCGTGACCGACACGTCGGTGAGGACGGTGCGCTTGTCGTACGACTTGGCGATCGAGACGACCTGGAGCCCGACGCTGACGGGGGCTTCGTGGATCGGTTCGGCGTGGTCCAGTGTCTCGGTGACTGCGTCCATGGATCGGATGCCTCGCAACAAAGGGTTACCGGATGCTTACCGCATCGGTGGTTGGCAGGAAACGTGCATGGCGCATGTCCGGCCTGAGCGAAACCCCCGAAACGGTGGAACGCCGACCGGCGTGCGATCAGTTGCTGCGGTCGGGAACCGAAAAGGTGCCGGTGACCCGGCCACCGCGCTGGGTGACGCCGCTGCCCGCGCCGCTCGACCCCGCGACCGAGGATCCGTCGATCACCGCGCGACCGGAATCGAGGTTGAGCGTCAGCCGCCCGCCGTTGACGGTGTTGCCGCCCTGGTCGAGCGTCACCGCGCCGAGCATCGTAACGACGCGGCGGTTGAGGTCGTAGATCGCATATTGGCTGCGCGCGGTCTGATCGGGGCGGTGGACGATCACCCCGCCCGCGGCATCGAGCCGCGAGACCTGCGGATTGCCGCCGACGACCTGGCCGGTGTAGCTCACCGTCATCCGCGCCGCGTTGAGCGTCATTTCCGCCTGCTTGACCGCGACGCTGCCCGACAGGACCGCACGATTCGCCTTGTCCTGCAGTTCGATATGGTCGGCGGAGAAGTCGATCGGCGCGCGCGAATTATGCGCGCGCTGCGCCAGCGCAGGCGACACCGCGATCAGCGCGCCGAGCGCGAGGGTCAGGATCGGGGCGGGGAGAGGGAAGACGCGCATCGCAGCTATTTCGTGCGTCCGGGGACGATCCGCAAGCGGGCATGGCCATCGAGCGTCACGGTGCGATTTTCGAGGTTCGCGCTCATGCTGTTGGCGCTGAACGTCCCCTGCGGCACGGTGCCGGTCGCGGCACCCTCGCTCTGCATCCGGCGCTGCTTGAGGTCGATCGTCGCGTCGCTGGTCTGGAGCCGGTAATTGTCGGGGGCGCGGACGACGACGGGGCCGTCGATCTTCACCCGTTCGGTGTCCATGTCGTAGCGCCCGGTGTTCGCCTTGATCTGCGCGGGGCCGTCGGGCAGCTGGATTTCGGCGGCGAGCTGGTTCAATTGGACGATCGGTTCGGCCGAGCTCTGCTGGATCGCGGAGCCCGCGTTCAGCGCGAACTTCTGGCCCTTGGCATCCTGGCCGCGATAGGTGGCGGACTGGATCTTGAGGCGTTCCTTGGCGACGGCGACCTTGTTCTTGTCGAGCACGAACGACACATCGCCGCCCGCGGTGAGCGGCGCCATGACGAGGAACGCCGCCAGCACCCCGATCGCGATCGGCAGCGCGACGCCGAGCACGCCGACGAGCTTATCGTGGCTCGATCCCGGCGCGGCCCAGGACTGGCGCCCCGACCGGTCGCGCTGCGTTATCGTCGACATCGCGGGCTACGCATGCGCGAAAATGTCGGTTTCGGGCCAGCCCGCCAGATCGAGCGCGGCGCGCGCGGGGAGGAAATCGAAGCACGCCTGCGCAATCCCCATCCGGCCTTCGCGAACCAGCCGCCGGTCGAGTTCCGCACGGAGGCGGTGGAGGAAGCGCACGTCGCTGGCGGCATAGTCCTTTTGCGCGTCGCTCAACTCGGGCGCGCCCCAGTCGGACGATTGCTGTTGTTTCGAGATATCCTGGCCGAGCAGTTCGCGGACGAGTTCCTTCAGGCCGTGGCGATCGGTATAGGTCCGCACCAGCCGCGAGGCGATTTTGGTGCAATACACCGGCGCCGCGACGACGCCGAGATAATATTGGATCGCGGCGATATCGAACCGGCCGAAATGATAGAGTTTGACGCGCGCCGGGTCGGCCAGCAGCGACTTGAGGTGGGGCGCGGCATAGTCGCTGCCGGGGCTGAAGCGGACCAGATGCTCGTCGGCGCCGCCATCGGATAGCTGGACCACGCAGAGCCGGTCGCGCGGGGTCAAAAGCCCCATCGTCTCGGTATCCACCGCGATCGCGGCGCCGGGCGCGAACAGATCGGCGGGGATGTCTTCTTCGTGGAAATGGACGGTCATCGTCGCGCCCTACGCCACGTTGCCTGATCGCTCAATGGGCCTGATCGCTCAATGCGTCGTCGGGGGCCGGGGCGTTGGGCTGCGGGCCACCTTGCGCCGCCGGGCGACGATGTTGAGCGTCTCGACCAGCGCGGAGAACGCCATCGCGGCGTAGATATAGCCCTTGGGCACATGCACCCCAAAGCCATCGGCGATCAGCACCAGCCCGATCATCAGCAGGAACGACAGCGCGAGCATCACGACGGTGGGGTTGCGGTTGATGAAATTGGCGAGCGGATCGGCGGCGACCATCATCGCTCCGACCGCGACGATCACCGCGACGATCATGATCGGCAACTCGTCGGTCATCCCGACCGCGGTCAGGATCGAATCGATCGAGAACACCATGTCGAGCAGCAGGATCTGGACGAGCGCGCTGCCCACCGTCATCGCCGCCTTTCCGGGAACGCCGGGAGCGGTATCGCCGGTGTCGGTATCGTGATCGACATTGTGGTGAATTTCCTTGGTCGCCTTCCAGACCAGGAACAGCCCGCCCGCGATCAGGATCAGGTCGCGCCATGAAAATGCGGTGTCGAAGGTCGGTTCGCCATGCGGACCCGGCGCGCCGACGAGGCCGAGGTCGATCACCGGCGCGGTCAGCCCGACCAGCCACGCGATCATCGACAACAGGATGAGCCGGAGGATCAAGGCGAGCCCGATCCCGAGTCGCCGAACCTTGCTGCGCTGCGCCGCGGGGAGCTTGTTCGACAGGATCGAAATGAAGATCAGATTGTCGATCCCGAGCACCACCTCCAGCACGATCAGGGTGAGGAGCGCGGCCCAGGCGGCGGGGCTGGCAAGGAGGATAAACAGGGCGTCCATCGCTACCCTGTGCCGTCTGCGCCACAAGGTGGCAAGTATTCGTGGCGAACCCGCGCGCAGACCACCGAATTTACATGCAGCGTCTTGCATATTGCGCTATGGCGATTCTCAAGGCGCAAAAGGTTTCGCGCCCGGGGGTCCGCGTTCGTCGTCCGGCGCGTGGGGTTTCGACGGGATGGATTGCGGGCGAACCGGGAAGACGAACAGGGTTATGGGTTTTGATAAAGGTGGCCGCGGAAATCGTGGCGGGCGCGGTCGCGACAAGCGTGACAATTTCGGTGGCGACGAATTCGGCGGCGGCGGAAGCAGTTTCGGCGGCGGTGATCGCGGCGGCTTCGGTGGCGGTGGCGGTGGCGGCGGCTTTGGTGGCGGCGATCGTGGCGGCTTCGGCGGCGGCGGCAGCAGCTTCGGGGGCGGCGGTGATCGCGGCGGCTTCGGTGGCGGCGGTGGCGGCGGTGGCTTCCGCAGTGGCGGCGGCGGCGGCGGCGGCTTCAGTGGCGGCGGTGGCGGCGGTGGCCGCGGCATGCCCCCCCAGGTGGTCGGCGAAGGCACCGGCATCGTCAAATTCTTCAACGGGCAAAAGGGCTTCGGCTTCGTCGTGCGCGATGATGGCGGCGAGGACGTGTTCGTGCATATCTCGGCGGTCGAACAGGCGGGGCTCACGGGTCTCGCCGAGGGTCAGCCCCTGGGCTTCACGCTCGTCGATCGCGGTGGCCGGATCTCCGCGACCGACCTCAAGATCGACGGCGAGCCGATGGCGGTCACCGATCGCGGTCCGCCGCGCGAGCGTGAAGAGCGCGGCGGCGGCGGCGGCGGCGGCAATGCCGGTGGCCCACAGCGCGAGCTGACGGGCGAGAAGGCGACGGGCACGGTCAAGTTCTTCAACGCGATGAAGGGTTTCGGCTTCATTCAGCGCGACGATGGACAGCCCGATGCGTTCGTCCACATCTCGGCGGTCGAACGCGCGGGGATGCAGACGCTCAACGAGGGTGACCGGCTCGAATTCGAGCTCGAGGTCGATCGGCGCGGCAAATATGCGGCGGTCAACCTGCAGGGCGCGTCGTCGTAACGACCGACTCGTAAAGCGCGGGTTCACCCGCGATCATCGAACGAACGGCCCGCCCGGCATCGTCCCGGCGGGCCGTTTGCGTCTTGGCGTGGACGGCGAGCCGTTTGCGGATGGCGCCGATGGCGAACAGCGAAGGATGAGCGGATGACGAAGCGCGGATGGGGATGGCTGACGGCGGGGCTGGCATTGTTGCCCGCCGCGGCGATGATCCCGCGCGCGCAGCAGGCTACGCCCGCGATCACATCTGCTCCCGCGCCCACGCCAGCCACGACGCCCGCGCCGGTCCCGTTGCTGACCGCGCGCGTCGTCCACCGCTATCCGCACGATCCTGCCGCCTTCACCGAAGGGCTGATCTGGCACGACGGCGCGCTCTACGAGAGCGTCGGGCTGGAGGGACGGTCGGAGGTGCGCCGCGTCCGGCTCGCCGATGGCATGGTCGAACGCCGCGCGACGATTCCCGCGAGCCAGTTCGGCGAAGGGCTGGCGGCATGGGGCGACCAGCTCGTCAGCCTGACGTGGCACGATGGCGTCGCGCACCGCTGGAGCGCCGCGACGCTGACACCGGTGGGGACCGCGCGTTATACCGGCGAAGGCTGGGGGCTGACCGCCGACGCGACCTCGCTGATCCGTTCCGACGGCAGCGCGACGCTGACCTTCCACGATCCCGCGACGCTGGCGGTGCGTCGCCGCGTGAATGTCACCGTCGGTGGCCGCGCGCTGACCGAGGTCAACGAACTCGAATGGGTCGACGGCGCGATCCTCGCCAATGTCTGGCACCAGCCATTCCTGATCCGGGTCGACCCCGCCGACGGTCATGTCACCGCGGTGATCGACCTCAGGCCGATCGTCGCCGAGGTGAAGGCGCGCGACCCCGAGGCAGTCGCCAACGGGATCGCATGGGACGCCAAAGGGCGACGGCTGTTCGTGACGGGCAAGCTGTGGCCGATGCTGTTCGAGATCGCGATCGAGGGGTGAGCGATCAATAACGGGAGAGTCTGATCGACCCGCCCTCAGCGCCGACAGGCTCAGCACGAACGGGTTATGGTGGTGCGATCAACTATGATCGCGCCCTACACGCCGACGACCTTGGTGATCGGTGATCGTCTCAGTCACTCACGATGCACGAGTTTAATCGTTTTTGTCGTTCTGTGTAACCGTGTAGAACGACCGGGACTTTCGCATTTTCAGGAGAACAGAGATGGATGCTCACACCAGCGGCGATCCCCTGGGCAATGGTTGCCCGATGAAGAACGAGGCGGCGGTGCGCTCGCTGCTCGGGCGGACCAACCGCGATTGGTGGCCCAACCAGATGTCGATCGACATCCTCCACCAGAACGGCCTGACCGGCGACCCGATGGGCGACGATTTCGACTATGCCGAGGCGTTTCAGACGCTCGACCTCGCCGCGGTGAAGCAGGATCTGACCGCGCTGATGACCGACAGCCAGCCGTGGTGGCCGGCCGATTACGGGCATTACGGCCCGTTCTTCATCCGCATGGCGTGGCATTCGGCGGGTACGTATCGCACCGGTGACGGGCGCGGCGGCGCGTCGTCGGGGTCGCAGCGGTTCGCGCCGCTGAATTCCTGGCCGGACAACGGCAACCTCGACAAGGCACGCCGCCTGTTGTGGCCGATCAAGCAGAAATACGGCCGCAAGCTGAGCTGGGCGGACCTGATGATCCTGGCGGGCAACGTCGCGATCGAATCGATGGGTGGCCCGGTGTTCGGCTTCGGCGGCGGTCGCGCCGACGTGTTCGAGCCCGAAAAGGACATTTATTGGGGCACCGAGGAGGAATGGCTAGGCGATACCCGGATCGACGAAGAGCAGGAGAAGGTGCTCGAGAACCCGCTCGCGGCGATCCAGATGGGGCTGATCTACGTCAATCCCGAAGGGCCGGGCGGCAACCCCGATCCGCTGGGATCGGGGCGTGACATCCGCGAGACGTTCGCGCGGATGGGGATGAACGACGAGGAGACCGCCGCGCTGACCGCGGGTGGCCATACTTTCGGCAAGGCGCATGGCGCGGGCGACGCGAATCTCGTCGGGGTCGAGCCCGAGGGCGGCGATATCGCGGCGCAGGGCTTTGGCTGGATGTCGACGCACGAGACCGGGATTGGCGACCACACCATCACCAGCGGGATCGAGGGCGCGTGGACGCCGACGCCGATCACGTGGGACATGACCTATTTCGACAACCTGCTCGATCACGACTATGAAATCGTGACGAGCCCGGCGGGCGCCAAGCAGTGGCAGCCGGTCGGCAATCCGGCAGAAACCCAGGCACCCAAGGCGCACACGCCCGGCGTCAAGGTGCCGACGATGATGACCACCGCCGACATGGCGATGAAGAAGGACCCCGCCTACTTCGCAATCATGCAGCGGTTCCGCGCGAACCCCGATCAGTTCGCGGATGCGTTCGCGCGCGCATGGTTCAAGCTGTGCCACCGCGACATGGGCCCCAAGGCGCGCTACCTTGGCCCCGACGTTCCCGCCGAAGACCTGATCTGGCAGGATCCGATCCCCGCCGCCGATTATGACATGATCGACGCGGACGACATCGCGACGCTGAAGCAGGCGATCACCGATTCGGGGCTGTCGGTCGCCGAACTGGTGACGACCGCCTGGGCATCGGCGGCGACCTATCGCGGGTCGGACCATCGCGGCGGCGCCAATGGCGGGCGCATCCGGCTGGCGCCGCAGAAGGATTGGGAGGTCAACCAGCCCGACCAGCTTGCCAAGGTGCTCAAGACGTATGAGGGCATCAAGGCGGACTTCGACGGCAAGAGCGGTTCCACGCAGGTGTCGATCGCCGACCTGATCGTGCTCGGCGGTTGCGTCGGGGTCGCGAAGGCGGCGAAGGATGCGGGTCATGCGGTCGACGTGCCGTTCACCCCGGGCCGGACCGACGCGAGCGCCGAACAGACCGACGCCGAAGGATTCGAGGTGCTCGAACCCAAGGCCGACGGATTCCGCAACTATCTGCAGGTCAGCTTCAGCGTGCCGACCGAGGAACTGCTGCTCGACCGTGCGCAGTTGCTGCGGCTGAGCGCGCCCGAGATGACGGTGCTGGTCGGTGGTCTGCGCGTGCTCGGCGCGACCCACGGCGGGTCCCAGCACGGCGTGCTGACCAAGCGTCCGGGACAGCTCACCAACGACTTCTTCGTCAACCTGATGGATATGGGCACCGCGTGGAAGGAAGTCGACGAGAGCGGCGATGAGGAATATGTCGGCACCGATCGCGCGACCCACGAACACAAGTGGACCGCGACGCGCACCGACCTGGTGTTCGGATCGAATTCGCAGTTGCGCGCGATTTCGGAAGTCTATGCGTCGAACGACGCGGGCAACAAGTTCGTCCGCGATTTCGTGTCGGCGTGGATCAAGGTGATGGACGCGGATCGGTTCGACCTGGCGGCATAAGCCGCTCACCCGATCGGTTCGATGAGATCGGCCCCTCGCGGTAACGCGGGGGGCCGGTTTCATGTCAGCGTGGCACGCGGCGATGGTGACGGGAGCGAACCGGTCGATCGGGCGTTTGGCCTTCACATGACCATCACACCCCGCACTATCGTCGCCGGAGCCGCGCTTGCCGCCGCGCTGGCATCTCTCACCGCCTCGCCCGCGCTGGGCGCTCAATCGACCCCGAATGCGGCGGTTGCGCCATCGCCGATCGACGCCGCCGCGCTGAAGTCCGCCGCGTCGGAGTCGGCGACGCAGGCATTCTACCAGCGCAACGGGTGGCGGCCAGTGTGGACCACCGACGCGGCGCAGGCGTTTGATGCGGCACTTGCCGATCGCGCGCAGCACGGGCTCGACAAGGTCGAGTTCCTCCAGAATCCCGACAGCCAGAACAAGGCCGTGCAGGAAGTCGCGCGCACCGGGGCCGCGCTGCGCTATGCCTCGGCGCTGGCCAAGGGCGTGGTCGACCCCTCGACGCTGCACGACGTCTATACCATCCCGCGCCCCGGCCCCGATCTGATCGGCGGGCTCACGAAGGCGGTGGCGGAGGGGAATCTCGGGGCGTGGTTCGCGAGCCTCGTCCCGCAGGATGGTGATTATGCCGCGCTGTCGAGCGCGTACCGCCGTTATGCGGAGCAATCGGGCGGTGGCACTGCAGCGATCGCGGATAACGGGCTGATCCATATCGGCGACCGCGACCCGCGCGTTCCCGCGATCGTCCAGCAGTTGCGCGGCGGCGGTTATTATTCGACCGCCGGTGGCTCGACGGGGCAGGGCGCGAGTGCTCCCGCGACTGGCGGCGCTGCGTCCGGGAACCAGTATACCGCGCGGATCGCCACCGCGATGAAGCAGCTTCAGCGCGATTATGGGATCCGGGCGGATGGCGTCGTCGGCCCCGATACGCTTACCGTGCTGAACCTGAGGCCGGGCGACCGCGCCCGCGCGCTCGCGGTGGCGATGGAACGGCTGCGCTGGCTGCGTCGGGCCCCGCCCGCGACTCGGATCGACGTCAACACCGCGGCGGCGAGCCTGAACTATTATCGCGACGGCACGCTGGTCGACACCCGCAAGGTGATCGTCGGGCAGCCGGGCCGGGAAACCCCGTCGTTGCTGGCGCCGATCTATCGCTTGGTCGCCAACCCGACCTGGACGGTCCCGAAGTCGATCGAGAAGGCGGAGATGGCGCACGTCGGGGCGAGCTATCTCAAGAGCCACAATATGGTCCGCCGCGGTGGCTATATCGTCCAGCTGTCGGGGCCGACCAACGCGCTCGGGCTGGTGAAGTTCGACATGAAGGACGATCAGGCGATCTATCTCCACGATACCGAAGCGCCATCGCTGTTCGATCGCAGCCAGCGGCAGCTCAGCCACGGCTGCGTCCGGGTGTACGATGCGCTCGGCTTCGCGCAGATGATCGCGGCGGACGAGGGCGTCACCGAGGCCTGGGACAAGGCGCACGCGGGCAGCGACCAGAGCTTCGTCGCGCTGCCGCACGAAATTCCGGTGCGGTTGCTCTACCACAATGTGTTCGTCGATGCGGGGGGCGACATCGCGTTCCGCACCGATCCCTATGGCTGGAACGCGCCGATCGCCAAGGCGCTCGGGTTTCGCGATACGTCGAATGCGCGCGCGCACGCAGACGCGATCGACCTGGGGCCGTAGGAATGGCCGTGGCACCACCGCATGGGAGTTTGAGAGCATGACCCGCCTGACCATCGATTTCGTCTCCGACGTCGTCTGCCCGTGGTGCGTGATCGGGCTGCGCGGGCTCGAGATCGCGCTCGACCGGATCGACGATGTCGAGGCGGATATCCGGCTCCATCCGTTCGAACTCAATCCCGCGATGGGGCCTGAGGGGCAGGACATCGGCGAACATATCGCCGAGAAATATGGTGCGACGCCGCAGCAATCGGCGGCCAACCGCGACGCGATCCGGCAGCGCGCGGCGGAAGTGGGCTTCACGATGAGCGCCGCGCCGGGTGGGCGGATCTACAACAGCTTTGACGCGCACCGGTTGCTCGATTGGGCCGGGGAACAGGGTAAGGCGCTCGCGTTGAAGCACGCGCTCTTCACCACCTATTTCACCGAGCGGCGCGACATCGGCGATCACGCGGTGCTGGTCGACGCGGCGCAGGTCGCGGGGCTCGATGCCGACGCGGCGCGGGAAATCCTGTCCAGCGATGCGCATGGCGACCGCGTCCGCGAGGAAGAAGCGCGCTGGCGGCGCGAGGGCGTCACCGCGGTGCCGACAATCGTGATCGACGACCGCTATATGATCTCGGGCGGGCAGCCCGCCGACGCGTTCGAACGCGCGCTCCGCCAGATCGCCGCCGAGGTCGAAGCGCGCGCCCCGGCCTGAGCGTGATGACATGCGATCGATCAACTCCCAACCGTTCGCCCTGAGCTTGTCGAAGGGCGTGAGTCTCACCGTGCTTCGACAGGCTCAGCACGAACGGGTCGGTGAACGTGTCCGCGCGCTACGATGAGCGCGTAAGGTTGGCGCTTCCCCCGATTGCCGATAAGCCTCCGCGTCAAACGGGGAGGGGGACGATGAGCGCCACGATCGATGATACCGCGCGGAGGCGCCACGGGCGGCTGTTTTCGATCATCGGCGGGTCGGCGGGCAATCTCGTCGAATGGTATGATTTCTACGCCTATGCCGCGTTCGCGATCTATTTCGCGCGGGTGTTCTTCCCCGCGGGCGACCGGACCTCGGCGCTGCTCGGCACCGCGGCGATCTTCGCGGTCGGGTTCTTCATGCGGCCGCTCGGCGCGTGGATCATGGGCATCTATGGCGATCGGCATGGGCGCAAGGCGGGGCTGACGCTGTCGCTGGTGCTGATGGCGGGCGGGTCGCTGATGGTCGCGGTCGCGCCGACCCACGCGATGGCAGGGGTAGGGGCGCCCGCGATGCTGCTGGTCGCGCGGATGCTGCAGGGGCTGAGCGTCGGCGGCGAATATGGGGCCAGCGCGACCTATCTGTCGGAAATGGCGACCGACCGGAACCGGGGTTTCTGGGCGAGTTTTCAATATGTCACGCTGATCGGGGGCCAGTTGTGCGCGCTGCTCGTCGCGTTGTTGCTGGGTGCGGTGCTCAGCGAAGCGCAGCTCCAGGCGTGGGGGTGGCGGATCCCGTTCGCGCTCGGCGCGGTGCTCGCGCTCGGCGTCTATCTGATCCGGCGGCGGCTCGACGAGACCGACGCGTTTCGCGCGATGCCCGCGGATCGGCCCGCATCCTCGCTCGGCAGGCTGTGGCGCGAACACCCGCGCGAATTCCTGCTGGTCGTCGTCATCAGCGCGGGCGGCGGGCTCGGCTTCTATGCGTACACGACGTACATGCAGAAGTTCCTGGTCAACACCACCGGCTTCGCGCGCGACACCGCGACCCAGATCATGACCGCGGCGCTGGTCGTCTACATGCTCGCGCAGCCCGCGTTCGGCGCGCTGTCCGACCGGGTCGGGCGCAAGCCGCTGCTGCTGTTCTTCGGGATTGGCGGGATGATCGCGACGATTCCCGCCTTCTCGCTGCTCAGCCATGCCGGCTCGCCGCTCGTGGCATTCGCGGCGATCGTCGGGCTGCTGATGCTGTTGTCGGGCTACACCGCGATCAGCGGGCTGATCAAGGCGGAGCTGTTCCCCTCGCACATCCGCAATCTGGGGGTGGCATTCCCCTATGCGATCGGCAACGCGCTGTTCGGCGGGACCGCCGAATATGCCGCGCTGTTCGCCAAATCGCGGGGGTATGAGAGCGGCTTCTACTGGTATGTCGCGGTGATGCTCGCGATCACCAGTTATGCCTTCTGGCGGCTCCCCGAAACCCGGTCGAGTGCGCTGGTCGGGCGCTGATTTTGCGCCTAGTCTGGCGACATAAAAGATAACGGGGACGGACCAATCGATGCGTAACGACGTGACCGCGGTAATCGCGATGCTGCTGGCTGCCCCCGCGACCGCGCAGACCGCACCGCCGCAACAGACCGAGAAGCCCGCACAATCGCAGGCTCCCGAAAACCAGGTGCTCAACCCCGATCAGCGCGTCACGGGATCGTTGCCGCTGCCGACTCCCGCGCCGACGCCGACCCCCGCCGCGGCGAAGAAGCCCGACAAATGGAACGTCGAGGCGCCGCGCGGCCTCACCACGCACACCGTGCCGATCGCGGTCGACGAGGGGACGTGGATGAACGTCGACGTCGCACGAGACGGGCAGCGAATCGCGTTCGACCTGCTCGGCGACATCTACACGATGCCGATCGCGGGCGGGACGCCGCGCCGGATCGCAGCTGGGCTGAGCTACGAACACCAGCCGCGCTTTTCCCCCGACGGCAGGCGGATCGCGTTCGTCTCCGATCGCGCAGGGGGCGACAATATCTGGATCATGAACGTCGACGGCAGCGACAAGCGCCAGCTGACCAAGGAGGATTTTCGCCTCCTCAACCAGCCGAGCTGGAGCCCCGACGGGCGGTTTATCGTCGCCAAGAAGCATTTCACGACCGGGCGGTCATTGGGCACCGGCGAGGTGTGGTTATACTCGGTCGCGGGCGGCGGCGGGGTGCCGCTCGTCAAGAAGCCCGACGAGGTATTCCAGAAAGAACTCGGCGAGCCGATCTACGCCGCCGACGGCAAATCGGTGTTCTTCACCAAGAACGTCACCCCCGGCCCAATCTTCGAATATGCGCAGAACAGCTATACCGACCTGTTCGACATCCTGCGCTACGACATGGACACCGGCGAGACGACGACCGCGGTGTCGGGGGCAGGCGGGTCGGTCCGCCCGACGCCCTCGCCCGACGGCAAGCGGATCGCGTTCGTCCGGCGCGAGGCGGGCCGCTCGAAGCTCTACGTCAAGGATATGGCGAGCGGCGAGGAGCGCAAGATCTACGACGCGCTCGACCAGGACGTCCAGGAAACCTGGGCGGTCACCGGGGTCTATCCCAACATGGCGTGGACCCCCGACAATCGCAGCGTCGTGTTCTGGGCGGGCGGCAAGATCCGCCGCGCGAACGCCGATGGCGCCGAGTCCAGCGTGATCCCGTTTGCGGTCAACGACGAGCGTGTCGTGATCGATGCGACCCACCCGCAGGTCGCGGTGTCGCCCGACAGCGTCATTACGAAGATGCCGCGCTGGGCGAGCGTGTCGCCCGACGGGCGCACGGTGGTGTTCGAAACGCTCGGCAAATTGTGGACCAAGCCGGTCGCGGGCGGTGCGCCCAAACGGCTCGTCAGCGGCGACGGCGACGCGTTCGAGATGTGGCCGAGCTGGTCGCGCGACGGCAGCCGGATCGCGTTTATCGGCTGGACCGATGCGGGGCTGGGGCAGGTCCGCACCGTGGCGGCGGGGGGCGGATCGGCGAAGGACGTGACCAGCCTCGCCGGGCATTACAGCTTCCCGCGCTTTGCGCCCGACGGCAAGACGATCGTCTTCCAGCGGACCGAGGGCGGCTTCCTCACCGCGGCGCGCGGCAGCGAAAATCCCGGCATCTACAAGGTCGCAGCCACTGGCGGTACCGCCGGCCTCGTCATCGCCAAGGGCAGCGAGCCGCAATTCGCGACCGCGAGCGACCGCGTGTTCTTCATCGCGACCGAAAAGGGTAAGCGCCAGCTCGTCAGCACCGACATGAGCGGCCAGGCCAAACGCGTCCATGCCTCGGGCGAGCTCGTCAACGATTACCAGGTGTCGCCCGACGGACGCTTCGTCGCGTTCCGCCAGAATTACGAGGCGTTCGTGATGCCGCTGATGCCCGGCGCGCAGGAGGTGAGCGTCGAAACCAAGAAGGGGGCGCTCCCCGTGACCCGCGCGAGCGGCGAGGGCGCGGACTTCATCAACTGGTCGAACGGCGGCGACCGATTGCACTGGTCGCTCGGCCCGACGCTCTACACCGTCGCGACCGACACGCTGTTCCGCGACGCCCCGGTCGCCGACGATGCGCCGAAGTTCGTGCCCCCCGCGACCGGGGTGTCGCTGTCGATGGACGTCGCCGCCGACAAGCCGACCGGGACGATCGCGCTGACCGGCGCGCGGATCGTGACGATGTCCGACACGGCAGGCGGGATCGTCGATGACGGCGTCATCGTCATCCGCGGCGACCGCATCGTCGCGGTCGGCCCGCGCGCGGCGGTGGCGATCCCCGCGGGCGCGAAGACGATCGATGTCGCGGGCAAGACGATCATCCCCGGCCTGGTCGACGCGCACGCGCACGGGCCGCAGGGCGAGGACGACCTCGTCCCGCAACAGAATTGGGTATCGCTGCTCAACCTGGCGATGGGGGCGACGACGATCCACGATCCCTCCGCGCGCGCCGCCGAAATCTTCGTCGCGTCGGAAATGCAGCGCGCGGGCAAGATTGTCGCGCCCCGCATCTTCTCGACCGGGGAGATCATCTACGGCGCGAAATCGCCCGATGTGTATGCGGAGATCGACAGTTATGAGGACGCGCTCGCCGATGTCCGCCGCCTCAAGGCGGAGGGCGCGCATAGCGTCAAGAACTACAACCAGCCGCGCCGCGAACAGCGCCAGATGGTCGTCGCTGCCGCGCAGGCGGAGGGGATGGAGGTCGTGCCCGAGGGCGGATCCTTGTACCAGATGGACATCAGCCTGATCCAGGACGGCAATTCGACGCTCGAACATAATCTGCCGGTCGAGCATTTCTACAAGGACGTGGTCGATCTGTGGACGCAGACCAAGACCAACTACACGCCGACGCTCGTCGTGACGTACGGCGGGCTCGCGGGCGATCCGTATTGGCGCCAGCACATGGACGTGTGGAAGCACCCGATCGTCTCGAAATACGAGCCGCCGGCGATGCTGCTCGCGCAGAACGCACGGCGGACGATGGCGCCCGAGGATGCGTTCGTCGACGACGAGAGCGCACGCGAGGCCAAGAAGCTCGCCGACAAGGGCGTCCAGGTGTCGATCGGCGCGCACGGCCAGCAATCGGGGCTGGGCCCGCATTGGGAGATGTGGAGTTTCGTGCGTGGTGGCTGGTCGCCGGTCGAGGCGCTGCGGGCGGGGACGATCATGCCCGCGACCTCATTGGGCTATGCCAAGGACGTCGGCTCGCTCGAAGTCGGCAAGCTCGCCGATCTGGTCGTGCTCAACGCCGATCCGACCGTCGACATCCGCAATTCGGACAAGATCGAGTCGGTCATGCTCGGCGGGCGGCTCTATGATTCGGCGACGATGAACGAGGTCGCGACCGGCACCCGCAAGACCGCGCCGTTGTGGTGGCAGCAGGCGGGCAACGGCCTCGGCGGGATGCCCGCGGTGGAGAGTGCGACCGGCGGGGATTGACGCCGTCGTGCGCTACGAATCAAACAGCATCACCGCGGCGGGGCGTTTCGCGGCGGGGATGGCGCGGCGTTCCTTGACGAAACCGGCGCGCGCATAGGCGCGGCGCGCGCGGTAGTTGCCGATCGCGGGGTCGATCGCGACGATCGGCACGCCGCGGCCGCGCAGATGCTGCGCGAGCAGCCGGACATAGGCGCTGCCATGCCCCATCCCGATCATCGCGGGATCGCCGATGAAGGTGTCGATCGCGCGGGTGCCGCGGGGCAGGTGCGCGAACTGCGGCGAAGGCCAGGTATGGACCGCATAATGCTGCGCGAAGGCGAACGGCGTGCCGTGATGCGCGACGATCAGCATCGCCATCGCGGGTTCGTCGAGATCCTCGGTCAGCAACCCCGCCTCGCGTTCGGGTTCGCCCCACCAGCGCCGCGCGCCGGGCGTGTCGAGCCAGCGCCTGACCATCGGCAGGTCCGCGCGGATCATCGCGCGGAAGCTGTAGCGGTCACCTAAGATCGCGCGCGACCTTGGGATCGCGCAGCAAGCCGTCGATGTGGCTGCCCTCGTCGAAGCTGTCGTCGGCAAGGAATTTCAGCTTCGCGGCATATTTGTTCTGGACGCGGCCCGCGACCTCGCGCTGGAGGTAGGCGGTGTTGGTCCTGAGCGCCTTCAGCACCGTCGCCTCGTCCTTGCCGAGCAGCGGCTTCACGAACACCGTGGCGTGGCGCAGATCGGGCGACATCCGCACCTCTGTGACCGAGACCATGTGTTTCGCGAGCGTTTCGTCATGCACGTCGCCGCGCGCGAGGATTTCGGACAGCACGTGACGCACCTGTTCGCCGACGCGCAGCGTGCGGACCGACTTTTCCTGGGGTTCCTTGTTCATTTCATCCTCCAATCCCTCTCCCCCTGTGGGAGAGGGAGGGAGCCGACCCGGAGTCGGCGGAAGGGTGAGGGGGAGTAAGGGGGTCGCAACGTCCCCCTCACCCTTCCCACTCGCTAACGCGAGCGGACCCCTTCCCTCTCCCACAAGGGGAGAGGGAGATTCCTACAGCGTGCGTTCGCGCATCTCGACTTCGAAGGTTTCGAGATAATCCCCGGCCTTGATGTCGGTGAAGTTCTGCGTGAACGTGACACCGCATTCGAGCCCGGTGCGGACCTCGGCGACATCATCCTTGAAGCGACGCAGCGACGCGATTTCGCCCTGGTAGATGATGACATCGTCGCGGGTGATGCGCGCCTTGAGCGCCTTGCGGATGACGCCTTCGGTGACGAGGATACCCGCCGCCTTGCCGTGCTTGCCCGCGGAGAACACGTCCTTGATCTCGGCGCGGCCGACGACGGTTTCGAACGCTTCGGGGCCGAGTTCGCCCGCCATCCCGGCGCGGATCTCGTCGATCAGGTCGTAGATGACATCGTAATATTTCAACGCCACCTTGTGCCGATCGGCGATCTCGCGCGCCTTGGCGTTGGCGCGGACGTTGAAGCCGATGATCGGCGCGCCGCTGGCACCCGCCAGCGTCACGTCGCTCTCGGTGATCCCGCCGACGCCCGAATGAAGCACGCGCGCGCGGATGAGATCGGTCGAGATCTTGTTGATCGACGCGACGATCGCCTCGACCGTCCCTTGGGTATCCGCCTTGACGACGAGCGGATATTCGATCGCCTGCTTGTCCTTGAGCGCGGAGAACATCGTCTCCAGGCTGGCGGGCGCGGTCGTGGTGCGCTTTTCGAGCAGCACGCCCTGGCGATATTCGGCGACCTCGCGCGCACGGCCCTCGTTCTCGACGACCTGCATCGGATCGCCCGCCGACGGCACGCCCGACAGGCCGAGCACCTCGACCGGCATCGACGGACCGGCTTCCTTGACCTGGCGACCCTTGTCGTCGACCAGCGCGCGGACCTTGCCGCTTTCGGCGCCGACGACGAACACGTCGCCGACCTTCAGCGTGCCGCGGTTGATCAGGACGGTCGCGACCGGGCCACGGCCCTTGTCGAGCTTCGCCTCGATCACGGTGCCTTCGGCGGCGCGATCGGGGTTGGCCTTCAGTTCGAGCAGTTCGGCCTGAAGCTGGATCTTTTCGATCAGCGTATCGAGCCCGGTTTTCTTGAGCGCCGAGACCTCGACGTCCTGGACGTCGCCGCCCATGCCCTCGACCACGACGTCTTCGCTGAGCAGGCGTTCGCGGATCTTCTTTGCGTTGGCCTCGTGCTTGTCGATCTTGTTGATCGCGACGATCATCGGGACGCCCGCGGCCTTGGTGTGCGCGATCGCCTCGATCGTCTGCGGCATCAGCCCGTCGTCGGCGGCGACGACCAGCACGACGATGTCGGTGACGTCGGCACCACGCGCGCGCATCTGCGTGAACGCTTCATGCCCAGGCGTATCGAGGAAGGTGACCTGGCTCTTGTCCTTGAGCGTCACCTGATACGCGCCGATGTGCTGAGTGATGCCACCCGCTTCGCCGCGCACCACGTCGGTGCCGCGCAATGCATCGAGCAGGCTGGTCTTGCCGTGATCGACATGGCCCATGATCGTGACCACCGGCGCCCGCGGCTTGAGCGATTCGGGCGAATCGTCGGTGGTGTCGAGCACCAGGTCGATGTCGCTGTCGCTGACGCGGACGATATTGTGGCCGAATTCGGTGACCAGCAATTCGGCGGTATCCTGGTCGATCGTCTGGTTGACGGTAACCGGCATTCCCATCTTGAACAGCGTCTTGACAAGGTCCGCGCCCTTTTCCGCCATGCGGTTGGCGAGTTCCTGGACGGTGATCGTGTCGGGGACCTGGACGTCGCGGACCTGTTTGATCTGCGGTTCGCGCGGACCGCCATAGGACCGCTTTTCCTTTTCACGCGCACGCTTCAGCGCGGCGAGGCTGCGCGAGCGCGCGCCATCGTCGCCGAGCGCGCGGTTGACGGTCAGCTTGCCGCCGCGCCGTTCGTCGCCCTTGCGGTCGCGCGGTTGCGCCCGGCTGGCAGGCGCGTTGTTGCGCGGGGTCGCGACGCCGCTGGGCAGCGCACGATCCCTGGACCCCGCCGCACCCGCCGCGACGGGTTGCGCCGCGGGTTCGGGCGCAGGCTTGGGTTGCGGCTTGGGAATATCGGGACGCGCGACCGGCGAGAAGCGGCGCGGCGCGGGCATCGAGGGATCGAGACCGAGGCCTGCGAGCGGTGCGGGCTCAGGCGCTGGCACTGGCTCGGGGGCAGCCGTTGCCACCGGTTCCGCGGCCTTGCCGACCTCGGGCTCGGGCGTCGCAGCCTTGGGCGCAACCGATTCGGGCTTGGCGGGCGCGGGGGCGGCAGCGGCAGGCTCTGCCTTGGCGGGCGCCTTGGCGGCTTCCTCCTCGGCGCGCTTGTTCTCGTCGGCGCGGCGGCGTTCCTCGTCCGCGCTGGCGGCGCGTTCGGCGTCCTGACGACGGCGCGCGTCTTCCTGCGCGTTCATCCGCTGCTCTTCGGCTTCGCGCAACAGCTTGGTCTGGCGTTCCTGCGCCGACAGATTGTCGGTGGGCGCGCGCGGCGTCGGCGCGGGCGCGGGGGCCTTGGCCTCGACCGGGGCGGGCGTCGGTTCGGGCGCGACCTCGGCGGCAGCAGGCGCAGCGTCACCCGGGCGCAGCACGCGGCGACGCTTGGTCTCCACGATCACCGTGTTCGAGCGGCCGTGGCTGAAGCTCTGCTTCACCTGGCCGGTCTCGACCGTGCGCTTCAGCCCGAGGGGCGCGCGCATGCCAAGCTTCGGCTTCTCGTTGTCGGTCTCGCTCACTCAAGTTCCTCGTATTCGTCTGTGCCCATGGGGGCCGTGTCGGGGCCGGACGATTCCGGCGCGGATGAACCTCGCGAGGGGGATTCGCGGGGCACGCAGGGCAGGTCAGGTCCGATAAAATGCAGCCAGCGAGCGAGCGCCTTGCTCACCCGCTCCGCTGCAGCGCGGTCGGTCAGACCGATATGTACCACATTCTCGCGGCCTAGCGCCAACGACAATATGGGTCGCGGGATCGGCAGTGCCAAGCCCCTGAGGTCGGACCCCTCGCGATCCGACCCGACGCGCCATGCCTGGTCGAGTTTGCGGTTGCCGTCGACCGCCGCATCGGCGGCGTGATAGAGCGCGGCGAGCTGCCCCGATCGCGCCGCGGCGGCGATCTTGTCCGACCCGGTCAGCAGCGTGCCGCTTTTCGATTCGAGGCCGAGCCGATCCATCGCGTTGCGGTGGAGCGCGGTCTCGATCAGCGTCGGCAGGTCGTCGGGAATCGTGAAGGGCTCCCCCTTGAACGCGCGCGCCAACGCTCCGCGCAAGCGCTTCTTGGCGATTGCGGCTTCGAGTTCGGTGCGGGTCACCCCGATCCACGCGCCGCGCCCGGGGGCCTTGGCGCGGACGTCGGGCCACACCTGACCGTCGGGCGCGAGCGCGAGCCGCACGAGATGATCGCGCGCCTCGCGGTCGCGGGTCAGGATGCACGAGCGGATGGGGTCGCCCCCATCGCGGTCGGTTACCGTCAGCGCCTCATCGGTCGGGTGCCGCATGCGCGTCCTCCCGACTTCCCGGCGCATCGCGGTCGGCGATCAGTTGGCCGCCCGCGGCGTAGTTTTCGGTCGAGACTTCCTCGATCACGATCTGCACCGCCGCCGGATTCTTGCCCAGCCGATCGACGAGCGAGCGCGTGACGTCCGCGACGACGGCGGCCTTCTGGTCCTTCGTCGCGGACCCCGAGATGCGGATCGAGACGAACGGCATCAGGCTTCGTCGCCCTCCGCGGTTTCGGTCTCGCTGGTGTCGGCAGGCTCGGCGGCATCGGACGGCGCGGCGGCGGGTTCTTCGTCGAACCAGTGCGCGCGCGCGGCCATGATGATCTCGTTGCCCTGTTCGTCGCTGAGACCATAATCGCTGAGGATGCCACCCTTGGGCTCGGGGCGCTTGGGGGCGTCCTCGTTGCGGCGGCGCGGTTCGACGCGCTTCTTCTCGACCAGTTCGTCGGTCGCGAGATCGGCGAGATCGTCGAGCGTCTTGATCCCCGCCTTGCCGAGCGTCACCAGCATCGCCTCGGTGATGTACGGCATGTCGGCGAGCGCATCCTCGACGCCCATCGCCTGGCGTTCTTCGCGCGCGACGGCTTCGCGGCGGTCGAGCGCTTCCTGCGCGCGGCTCTGGAGCTCCTGGCCCAGATCCTCGTCGAAGCCTTCGATTCCCGCGATCTCGTTGAGTTCGACATAGGCGACCTCTTCGAGGCTGCCGAAGCCTTCGGCGACGAGCAGCTG
Source organism: Sphingomonas oligophenolica (assembly GCF_006438955.1). Lineage (GTDB taxonomy): Bacteria > Pseudomonadota > Alphaproteobacteria > Sphingomonadales > Sphingomonadaceae > Sphingomonas > Sphingomonas oligophenolica_A. The sequence continues at coordinate 249,133 of NZ_RCZK01000003.1, forward strand.
CGCGAGCGTCTCGTCGACGTCGAGCTCGCCCTGGAACAATTCGGTGTTGGTCGTGAATTCCTTCTGGCGCTTTTCGGACGCGTCCTGTTCGGTCAGGATGTCGATCGCCTTGCCGGTGAGCTGGCTGGCGAGGCGGACGTTCTGGCCGCGGCGACCGATCGCGAGCGACAGCTGGTCATCGGGAACGACGACCTCGATCCGGTCCTCTTCCTCGTCGATCACGACGCGGCTGACCGATGCGGGCTGCAACGCGTTGACGACGAAAGTCGCGGTGTCTTCGGACCACGGGATGATGTCGATCTTCTCGCCCTGCATTTCCTGGACGACCGCCTGAACGCGGCTGCCCTTCATGCCGACGCACGCGCCGACCGGGTCGATCGACGAATCGCGGCTGATCACGCCGATCTTCGCGCGGCTGCCGGGATCGCGGGCGGCGGCCATGATCGTGATGATGCCGTCGTAGATTTCGGGGACTTCCTGCGCGAACAGCTTTTTCATGAAATCGGGGTGCGCGCGGCTGAGGAAGATCTGCGGGCCGCGGTTTTCGCGGACGACCTTCAGGATCAGGCTGCGGATGCGATCGTTGACGCGGACGACTTCGCGCGGGATCTGCGCGTCGCGGCGGATGACGCCTTCGGCGCGGCCGAGGTCGACGACGACGTGGCCGAATTCGACGCGCTTGACGACGCCGGTGATGATCTCACCTGCGCGGTCCTTATATTCCTCATACTGGCGCTCGCGCTCGGCATCGCGGACCTTCTGGAAGATCACCTGCTTGGCGGCTTGCGCGGCGATCCGCCCGAATTCGATCGGGGGCAGCGGATCGACGATATAGTCGCCGATCGCGGCACCCGGCTGGAGTTTTTCGGCACCCTTGACGTCGACCTGCTTGAAATAATCGTCGACCGCCTCGACCACCTCGACGACGCGCCACAGGCGCAGATCGCCGGTGGTGGGATCGAGCTTGGCGCGGATGTCGTTTTCGGCGCCGTAGCGCGATTTGGCGGCGCGCTGGATCGCGTCCTCCATCGCCTCGATCACGATCGCCTTGTCGATCATTTTTTCGGTCGCGACCGCATTGGCGATCGCGATCAGTTCCGCGCGGTTGGCGGTGGCGACGCCAGCGGAGGCGGGGCCGGAAGCGGCGGGGGTGGCCATCAGTTCAGTTCCTCAATGGGCGTCTCGTCGGACGCATCGTTGTCGTCAATATCGTCGAATTCGTCGGCGCCGTCGCTCGGCGCCGCTTGATAGAATACCTCGTCGGCTTCAGCCGACGAGAGGGGGGCGGTGGCGGCGAGCAACCGGTCGGTGATCGTCAACTTGGCGTCCTGAATCTGCACGAACGACACCGTCATCGCGTGATGCCCGCGGACATCGATCGTCACCGCGTCGCCCTCAGTTCCGACCCCGACTCCGACGATGTCGCCGGTCAGGATCTTGCGACCCTCGATCGGCTCGACGAGCTTGACCCGGACTTCGTGGCTCGCCCAGTCGCCATAGTCGGCAAGGCGGGTCAGGGGGCGATCGATGCCGGGCGAGCTCACCTCGAGCCGGTACGCCGCCTCGATCGGGTCCTGCTCGTCGAACAGGTCGGAGATGCGGCGCGACAGTTCGGCGCAATCGTCGATCGTCAGCTGGCGGGTGTCGGGGCGTTCGGCCATCACCTGGAGCGTGGGATCGGATTTGCCGCCGATCATCTTGACGCGCACAAGGTCGAAGCCGAGGCTGCGTGCCTCGGGCTCGATCAATTGCGTCAATGCGGCGATGTCCGCCATGGGGTGCTCCGGATATAGGTGGCTAGATACAGGTGGCCAGATACAGGTGGAAGGCGCCGCGGAGCTGAGCCCCGCGACTTCTTTCACCTGACGATGTAAGAGTTCGAGGATGATATACGCGCAGCCGTCGCGCGGCGCAAGGCGGCAACCGCGCGCCATCCGGGGCGTTGGTCTTGACACATCCAGGAGTCTCCCATGAATCGCGTCCTTCTGATCGCCACGCTGCTCGTCGGCACCGCGTGCACCGCGCAAACCAACCCCGCGTCCCCGAACGCGCAACAGCCCGGCGCCGCAGCGGAAACGCCGACGATGCCGCAGCCGCCGGGCGCGACCGACGCGGTACCGAACAATGCGCCCAAGGCGACGGTGGCGAACGTGCCCGCGACGACGGGCCGCGCCAACCTGGCCGACAGCAAGCCACCGTTTGCGATCACGACGCTGGGGACATTCGATTCGCCGTTCGCGATGGCGTTCCTGCCCGACGGACGGCTGCTCGTCACCGAGAAGGGCGGCACGCTGAAGCTGCGCGAAACCGATGGCGGCATCGTCGGCGTTGCGGGTGTGCCGGCGGTCGAGACCGGCGGGCAGGGCGGGTTGCTCGATGTCGCGGTCGCGCCCGATGTTGCAGACAGCGGCGTGGTGTATCTGAGCTACGCCGAATCCGGCGCGGGCGGCCCGGCGTTGGCGCTGGCCAAGGGCAGGCTGGTGTCGAAACCGGTCACCTGCGTGCGCGCGCCCTGTTATCCGGTGGTATCACTCGAGGGCGTGCAGGTGATCTGGCGGTCGGGATCGAACGGGCCGGGCGGGCAGTTCGGATCGGTCATCGCGTTCGCGCCCGATGGCAAATCGCTGTTCCTGACCTCGGGCGAACGCCAGCGCTTCACGCCCGCGCAGGACCCCGGGCAGGCGCTCGGCAAGATCGTCCACCTGACGCTCGACGGCAAGGCCGCGGCGGACAACCCGGCCTACGCCAGGGGTGGTGTCGAGGCGATGACGTGGTCGAGCGGGCATCGCAACCCGTACGGGCTGGTCTTCACGCGTGACGGGCGGCTGTGGGAAGAGGAGATGGGGCCGAAGGGCGGCGACGAACTCAACCTGATCGAACCGGCCAAGAATTACGGCTGGCCGATCGTTTCGAACGGTGACAATTATTCGGGCCAGCCGATCCCCGACCAGCCGAGCCGCCCCGATCTCGCCGAACCGGTGCTATGGTGGAATCCGGTGATCTCGCCGGGTGGGATGATCGAATATACCGGCGCAATGTTCCCCGAGTACAAGGGTTCGCTGTTGATCGGCGCGCTCTCTGCCAAGGCGCTGATCCGGGTCGCGCTCGACGGCGCGAAGGCGACCGCGGTCGACCAATGGGCCATGGGCGCGCGCATCCGCGATGTCGCGCAGGCGCCCGATGGCGCGATCTGGGTGCTCGAGGATGGTGGCCGCGGGTCGAACGGGGCGTTGTTGCGGTTGGCGAAGCCGTGATTAATCCTCCCCCGCCAGGGGGAGGTGGGCCGCGTAGCGGGTCGGAGGGGGAGGGAACGACCAACCATCGTTGGGGGTCCTCCCCCTCCGTCAGCCAGACGGCTGCCACCTCCCCCTGGCGGGGGAGGATTGCAATCAGTCCCGGACGATCAGATAGTTCATCCTTGCCGCCGAGATCGGCTTGGCGGGGTCGTCCTGCCAGGCGGTGGCGACGACGTTGGCGACGCGGTTGCCGAGCCGGGTGATCGTCCCCGAGGCGTAGGTGGTCTTGTCGCGCCCGCCGCGCATGAAATCGATCGTGACGTTGATCGGCTTGATCCGCGCCGCGCCGCCGCCTTCATCGCCGCCTTCATTGTCGCCTTCGCCTTCCAGCGCATACTGGAGCGCGGCGATCGCGGCGACCTCCAGCAACCCGGAGATCGCGCCGCCCTGAAGGAAGCCGGGGCGCCCGACCACGTCGTCGTGGAACGGCATGACCAGGATCGGTGCGCCGTCGGCGTCGCGCTCGACCTCGGCCTTCAGCACATCGGCGTAGGGGGGCAGCTTCATCGCTCGGTTCCCGGGTACGCGCCCTGCGGCAGCATGAAGGTCGCGGCGACGTTAGCGATCGGATCGGCGGGGTCGCCGTCGTGCGCCAAGCCGCGCGTGAACGCGATCGAGCGCGTCACGCGCAGACATTCGGCGCGGCCGATCACGGTGCGGCCCGGCGTCGCGGGGCGCAGATAATCGATCCTGAGGTCGAGCGTCGCGTGCGGCACGAACGCGTCGACGCGTCGCCACACCGCCAGGCTGGTCGTCATGTCCATCAACGCGATGATCGGGCCGGACGCGAGCACACCGCTCGCCGGATCGCCGATCAGGTCTTCCGAATAGGGCAGCGCCATCTCGACCCACGTCGCCTCATGCGCGTGAAGGCGAATGCCCAGCCGTCCGCCATGCCCCCAGGTGCCGCGCGCCATGAACCGATCGAGATCGAAACCACTCATCCGGCGCTCTCCTACACGCCGAACGCGGTAGCGTAACGTGCCTTGCTTGGGTTAGCGTGACGCCGAGCAGGAGAGAACCATGACCGACCGCGTCACCATCACCGTCACCGACCAGATCGCCGACGTCCGCCTGACCCGCGCGGACAAGATGAACGCGCTCGACCCCGCGATGTTCGCCGCGATCGGCGCGGCGATCGATTCGCTTGCGCGCCGCACCGACGTGCGCTGCGTCGTGCTGTCGGGCGAGGGGCGCGCGTTCTGCGCGGGGCTCGACATGGCGAGCATGGCAGGGGGTGGTTCGGGGACCGGGCGCGAGCGCAACGACCAGGGCAGCATCCTGCCGCAGCACGTCACCTGGGGCTGGCGCAACCTGCCGATGCCGGTGATCGCCGCGGTCCATGGCGTCGCGTTCGGTGGGGGTTTCCAGATCATGTCGGGGGCGGACATCCGGATCTGCGCGCCGGACAGCCGGTTCGCGATCCGCGAGACCTATTGGGGGCTCGTCCCCGATATGGCGGGGTTCCCGATCTGGCGCGGGCTGGTGCGCGACGACGTGCTGCGCGAACTGGTCTATACCGCGCGCGAATTCGATGCGGGGGAAGCGTTCGTCCACGGTTTCGTGACGCGCATCGCCGACGATCCGCATGCCGCGGCGATGGACCTCGCGCGGGCGATCGCGGCGCGCAATCCGCACGCGATCCGTGGCGCGAAGCGGCTCTGCAACATGGCGCACGACGCCGATCCGCGTGCGATGCTGGAGGCGGAAACGACCGAGCAGATCAAGGTGATCGGCCAGCCCAACATGATGGAGGCGGTGGCCGCCAACATGGCCAAGCGCGAGGCGGTGTTTGTGGATTGAGGCGGCACCCCCCCCCGTCATGCCGGGCTGGTCCCGGCATCCAGAGCCAAACAGCGCAATACTCGTGACCCTGGACCCCGGGACAAGCCCGGGGTGACGAAGGCTACTCCACCCAGTCGAGCCCGATGTCGCGATAGGTCTCGCGGTCCTCGTCCCAGCCCGGCTTTACCTTGACGTGGAGGTAGAGGTGGACGGGCTTGCCCATGATCCCCGCCAGTTCCGCGCGGGCGCGCGCGCCGATCTCGCGAATTCGGGCGCCGCCCTTGCCGAGCACGATCGCGCGCTGGGTCGGGCGCTCGACCAGGATCTGCTGGTGGATTTCGACCGATCCGTCGTCGCGCTCGGCATAGGTTTCGGTCTCGATCGTGCTCGCATAGGGGAGTTCGGCGTGGAGCTGGAGATAGAGTTGTTCGCGGGTCACCTCGGCGGCGAGGCTGCGCTCGCTGGCGTCGGAGACCTGATCCTCGGGATAATGCCACGGTCCTTCGGGCATCGCGGCGGCAAACGCGGTCTTGAGTTCGGCCACGCCATCCCCGGTGCCGGCGCTGACGAAAAACGTCTCGGTGAATGGCAGCAACGCGTTCAGCCGCTCGGCGTGGAGCAGCAGCTTGGGCTTGTCGGCGACATCGACCTTGTTGAGGATCAGATAGGTGGGCTCGGGACGCCCGACGAGGCTCTCGATGATCGCGGTCACCTTGGCTCCGACCCCGCCCTTGCCATCGACGACGAGCGCGAGGACGTCGGCGCCCTCCGCCCCGCCCCAGGCGGCGGCGACCATCGCGCGATCGAGCCGCCGCTTGGGCTCGAAAATCCCCGGCGTATCGACCAGCAACAGCTGCGTCTGGTCCTCGATCGCCACCCCCATTAACCGCGCGCGCGTCGTCTGAGCCTTGGGGCTGACGATCGCGACCTTCTGCCCGACGAGCGCATTGACGAGCGTCGACTTGCCCGCATTCGGCGCGCCGACGATGGCGACGAGGCCGCAGGATTGGGTCATGATCGTTGGTCTTTCGGAGCAAGGGAATCAGGCTCAGCCCGAACGGTCGGGGATGAACGCACCACCTCCGTTCGCCCTGAGCTTGTCGAAGGGCATTGTCGATTCCTCGCCAATAGGCTGAGCCGATCCCAATCGCCATCGATCAATGCCTGTTTCTTGGCACGCGACCAGCCCTTGATCCGGCGTTCTGATTCCAGCGATTCCATTCGCGAGGGAAATTCCTGGCACCAGACAAGGGTTACTGGCCGACGTTTGCGGGTGTGCGCGCACCCGATCCCCAGGTGATGAGCGCCAATGCGCGTTTCCAGATTGTCGGTGTGACCGGTGTAGAAGCTGTCGTCTGCGCAGCGCAGGATGTATGCCCAGAACGACATTGGCCGGAGTTTGCGCGCATCAGCGCCCTTCGACAAGCTCAGGGCGAACGGGGGGAGAGTATCGGCCCTACGTCACTTCGTGGCGAGCTTGTCGACGCACGCTGGGCCGATCAGCCGCCCAGCTTCGCCAGCAACGCTGCCGCGGCCGCGGTCTCGGCTTCCTGTTTGTTGGTGCCGGTCGCGCTCGCTTCGTCTTTGCCGACCGTCACCGTGATCGTGAAGCGCGGCGCGTGGTGCGGCCCCGACCGGTCGGCCACCGCATAGCTCGGCGCGCGGCGGTTGTGCGCGGCGGCCCATTCCTGGAGTTGCGACTTGGGGTGTTGCGGTGCCTTGGCGTCGGCGTGGACGCGGGTTCCCCAGGTGGTGCGGATCAGAGTGCGGGCCGCGTCGAGGCCGGCTTCGCGATACCATGCGCCGATCAGCGCCTCCATCACGTCGCCCAGGACATTGTCGCTGTCGATCGCGCCGTCGTCGCGCGCCTGTTTGCCGAGCCGCAGGTGATCGCGGACGCCGACCTCGCGTGCGACGTCGGCGCACACCGCGCCGGTCACCAGCGCGTTCAGGCGTTTCGACAATTGTCCTTCGGCATCATGGGGAAATACTTCCCACAGCCATTCGGCGATCACCAGCCCGAGCACGCGGTCGCCGAGAAATTCGAGCCGCTCGTAATTCTCGGTACCCTGGCTGCCGTGCGTCAGCGCGCGCGCGAAGGGCGCGGGGTCGGCGGGCGCGCGGCCGAGCAGCCCCGCGAGCCAGTCGTCAAGCGGCTCGCTCAGAATCCCTCCCCGATCCGGTCGAGGCGTGCGGCGCTCACCCACGTCCACGGCTTCAACCATGACGACGATCCGTCGGTCGAGAAGAAGGTGACGACCGCCTTGCCCTCGATCCGTTCCATCGGGATGTAACCCATGCCCTCGGGGTAGGCGAAGCGGCTGTCGGCGCTGTCGTCGCGGTTGTCGCCCATCAGGAACACGTCGCCTGGCGGAACAGTATAGACGTCGGTGTCGTCGGCCTGCGGGATCATCCGCTGGTCGAGCACGTCGTAGCTTTTGCCGCCGGGCAGCGTCTCGCGGAACCGCGGGTAGCGACAGACCGGCTGGCCGTTGGAACCGACGCCCTGGAACGGGGTGTCGCACAGCCGCGCGGGGAAATTCGCGGTCAGCGGCAGCACGAAATCGGCGACGCGTTGCTTGGGGATCGCCTTGCCGTTGAGCCACAGCTGGCCGTGGCGCATCTGGACGGTATCGCCAGGCAGGCCGATCACGCGCTTGATGACGTCGTGATCGTCGTCGCCGGGCGAGCGGAACACCACGACGTCGCCGCGCGCGGGGGTGTGCGGCAGGATGCGACCGGGGATCAGCGGCAGCCCCCAGGGCAGCGACCAGCGCGAATAGCCGTAGTTCCATTTCGACACGAACAGGAAATCGCCGATCAGCAGCCGCGGCAGCATCGATTCGCTGGGGATATAGAAGGACGCGAACACGAAGCTGCGCACGATGAACACGATGATCGCGAGCTTCAGCAGGAAACTCAGCGTCTCGCGGGTTTCGGATTGGGGAGCGCGCTTGGTCCTGGCCATGCGTCGCGGGGTGCCGCGGGGTCGCGTCCGCGTCAAGCGGAGCCTTGCGCCCTACCGACCGTTCCGCGATGGCCTATATGCGGCTGCTACCCGACGAAGGAGTGACATGATGAGCGACTGGTCCACCATCGAGGCGTTGCCGTCGCCCACGCTCGTCGAGCTGTTCGCCGCCGACGCCGAGCGGCTCGCGATGTTCAGCACCGATGTCGCGGGGATCCATTTCGACTGGTCGAAGACGCATCTGACGCGCGAGGCGGTCGCGGCGTTCGAGCAATTGTGTGCGGACCGGGACCTGGCGGGCAAGCGCGCCGCGCTGTTCGCGGGCGAGCACGTCAACGTCACCGAGGATCGCCCGGTGACGCACACGATGGAGCGCGGCGAGGGCAACCCCGACATCGTCGCCGAGGCGCGGAAATTCCACCAGCGGATGCGCGCGCTGATCGACGCGATCGAAGGCGGCGCGCTGGGCGAGATCAGGAGTATCCTGCATGTCGGGATCGGCGGATCGGCGCTCGGGCCGCACCTGCTGGTCGACGCGCTGGGCCGTGACGAGAAGCGCTACGAGGTCGCGATCGTCTCGAACGTCGATGGCGTCGCGCTGGAGGATGTGTTCGCGCGGTTCGATCCCACGACGACATTGCTCGCGGTCGCGTCGAAAACCTTCACGACGACCGAGACGTTGCTCAACGCGGCATCGGTGATCCAGTGGATGACCGAGCACGGCGTCGACGACCCCTATGGCCGCGTCGTCGCGCTGACCGCCAATCCCGACAAGGCGGTGGAGTGGGGGGTCGACGAGACCCGCGTGCTGCCGTTCAACGAAGGCGTCGGCGGGCGCTATTCGCTCTGGTCGTCGATCGGTTTCCCTGCCGCACTGGGCCTCGGTTGGGGGGTGTTCGAGGAACTGCTCGAGGGCGCGGCCGAGATGGACCGGCATTTCCGCCTGACCGCGCTCCACGAAAACGCCCCCGCGCTCGCGGCGTTTGCGGACCTGTATTACACCCAGGTCCGCCACGCCGAGACGCGCGCGGTGTTCGCGTATGACGAACGGCTGCGGCTGCTGCCGAGCTATCTGCAACAGCTCGAGATGGAATCGAACGGCAAGAGCTTCACCGTCGATGGCGAGCCGGTCGGCCGCCCGACCGCGGCGATCACCTGGGGCGGGGTCGGCACCGAGGCGCAGCACGCGGTGTTCCAGTTGCTCCACCAGGGCACGCATCTGGTGCCGGTCGAATTTCTCGGCGTGATCGAGGGCGGCGATACGCTCGACGAAAATCATCATCGCCAGCTGCTGCTCAACATGTTCGCGCAAGGCGCGGCGCTGATGAAGGGCAAGCCCAACGCCGACGATCCCGCGCGGAGCTATTCGGGGGATCGCCCGTCGTCGACGCTGCTGCTCGACGATCTCGACGCGCGGACGTTGGGGGCGCTGATCGCGTTCTACGAACACCGCGTGTTCGTGAACGGGGTGCTGCTCGGGATCAATTCGTTCGACCAGTTCGGGGTCGAGCTCGGCAAGGAAATGGCCAAGGCCGCGGACGAGGGCGGGCAGGAATTCGATGTCTCGACGACCGATCTGATCAAGCGCGCGGGACTCGATTGACCCGATTCGCCCACTAACCCCCGTTCGGGCTGAGCTTGTCGAAGCCCGGTACCGGACCGCCAGCGCCCTTCGACAAGCTCAGGGCGAACGGAGTTTATCATGACCAACTACGACTACGACCTCTTCGTCATCGGCGCCGGTTCGGGCGGCACCCGCGCGTCGCGCGTCGCCGCTGCACATGGCGCGCGCGTCGCGGTGGCGGAGGAGTATCGCGTTGGCGGCACCTGCGTCATCCGCGGCTGCGTGCCGAAGAAACTGCTCGTCTACGGCGCGCATTTTGCGGAAGATCTGAAGGACGCCAAGCGGTTCGGCTGGCAGGTGCCCGACGATTGCGATTTCAGCTGGCCGACGCTGCGCGACAATGTGCTGGAAGAGGTCGACCGGATCAACGCCGCCTATACGACGACGCTCGAAAGCCACGGCGTCGACATCATCCACCAGCGCGCGACCGTTTCCGGCCCCAATGAAGTCACGCTCGCCGACGGGACCAGGAAGACCGCTGCCAAAATCCTGATCGCGGTCGGCGCGCATCCCGCGGTGCCCGACTGTGTCGGCCACGAACATGGCATCACCAGCAACGAGGCGTTCCACCTCGACGCGATCCCGAAACGCGTGCTGATCGCGGGCGCGGGCTATATCGCGAACGAATTCGCGGGGATTTTCCACCAGTTCGGCGCGCACGTCATCATCATCAATCGATCGAAGGAAATCCTGCGCGGGTACGACCAGGCGATCCGCGACCGGTTGCTCCAGATCAGCCTGATGAAGGGCCTGGAATTCCGTTTCGATGCGACGTTCGAGGGGATCGAGAAGGGCGACGACGGCTGCCTGACGGTCACGATGGCGAACCACGAACCCGCGGTCGTCGATCTCGTCATGTTCGCAACCGGGCGGCGCCCGAATACGCGCGACCTGGGGCTCGACACCGCGGGGGTCGAGCTCGACGACATGGGCGCGGTGGTGGTCGATGCGGACAATCGCTCGACGTGCGACAGCATCTTCGCGGTCGGCGACGTTACCAACCGCATCCAGCTGACCCCGATCGCGATCCGCGAAGGGCAGGCGTTCGCGGACACTTTCTTCGGCGGCAAATCGGTCCGGATCGATTACGACAATGTCCCGAGCGCGGTGTTCAGCCATCCCCCGCTCGCCGCAGTCGGGATGACCGAAAGCCAGGCCCGCCAGAAGCTGGGGTCGGTGAAGGTCTACACCAGCGATTTCCGCGCGATGAAGAACGTCCTCGCAGGGCGCGACGAACGCGCGCTCTACAAGATGGTCTGCGATGGCGATACCGGCAAGATCGTCGGGCTCCACATGATCGGGCCGGACGTCCCCGAAATCCTTCAGGCCGCGGCGATCGCGGTGAAGGCGGGGCTGACCAAGGACCAGTTCGACGACACCGTTGCGCTGCATCCGACGATGGCCGAAGAACTGGTGCTGATGAAGTGACGGGCAGTTCTGCTTCAACCACCCCGGCGGAGGCCGGGGCGCAGGTGGGATAATCGCAGTTGGTTGGCGGTGCGCCGCGTTACCGCGACCTCTCCAACTGGGCCCCGGCCTTCGCCGGGGTGGTAGTTGGTGGCGTCACTCCCCCCGAAACACCCCCGCACGCCGCTCGTTCACCGCTCTTACGCCCTCGGCGAAGTCTGCGGTCTTCTGCAACCACGCTTGTTCCGCCAGCTCGTGATCGGTCTGCCGCTGGACGAGGTCGAACAGGTCGCCGCGCATCGTCTGGCGCGTCGCCTGCACCGCGAGCGGCGCGCCCGCCGCGATTTCGTGCGCCAAGTCCAGCGCCGCCGCGGCGGGATCGTCGGCCAGCGTATCGGCAAGGCCCCAGGCCGCCGCCTCTTCGGCACGGATCCGGCGCCCGGTCAGGTTCATCAGCAGCGCGCGTTGCTTGCCCACGATGCGTTCGAGCACCGCGGAGATGCCGAACCCCGGATGAAAGCCGAGCGACACGAAATTGGCGGCGAATTTCGCGTTCGGGCCAGCGACACGGAAATCGGCGACCAGCGCAAGCCCCAGCCCCGCGCCGACCGCGGCCCCCTGAACCGCCGCGACGACCGGCTTCTTCACCGCGAACAGCCTGGCGGCGGCGACATAGAAAGGGTTGCGCTCGCCCGGGGCCTGCGCGTCGGCGACCGGATTGGCGTTGGCGAGGTCCGCGCCCGCGCAGAACACCTTGCCCTCCGATCGCAGCACGATCGCGCGCACATTGCGATCTGCGTCTGCCCGGGCGAACGCCGCGCCCAACCCCTCGATCAGCACGAGGTCGGCGAAATTCACCGGTGGTCGGGCAAAGGTGACGATCGCCACATGGCCATCGTGCGTGGTCGTTACCGTCATCGTCTCGCTCCGCTTCCCAAGCGCCCGGTGACGCCCTAGACCGACGCCATACCCGTCACTCGAAAGGCAAGTCCATGCGCGAAGCCGCCATCGTCTCCACCGCGCGTACCGGAATCGGCAAGGCGTACCGCGGCGCGTTCAACGCGACCGAGGCGCCGGTGCTCGCGGGCCATGTCATGAACGCCGCGGTTGAGCGCGCCGGGATCGACCCCGCGCGGATCGACGACGTGTTCTGGGGAGTGGGCAACCAATGGGGGACGCAGGGCGGCAACGAAGGGCGGATGGCGATCTTTGCGGGGCAGTTGCCGCAGAGCGTTCCCGCCTTCACGCTCGATCGCAAATGCGGGTCGGGGCTCACCGCGGTCGCGCTCGCGGCGCGCACGATCATCGCGGGGGAGGCCGACGTCGCGCTCGCGGGCGGGCAGGAATCGATCAGCTTCGTCGTCACCAAGGACGCACCGCGCTACGTGAACCAGTCGGTGATCGCGCACGAACCCGCGGCCTATATCCCGATGATCGAAACCGCCGAGATCGTCGCGACCCGCTACGGCATTTCCCGCGAAGCGCAGGACGCCTATGCCGCGATGAGTCAGCAGCGCGCCGCCGCGGGGATCGCCAGTGGCGCGTTCGTCGAGGAAATCGCGCCGATCACGGTCGAAAAGGCGCTGTTCGACAAGGAAGGCAACCGGACCGGCACCGAAACCGTGACCGTCACCCAGGATGAGGGCATCCGCGCCGGGACCACCAAGGAGGCGCTGGCGAACCTCAAGACCGTCTGGCCCGGCGGCCAGTTCAGCGGCCCCGGCACCCGCGTCACGGCGGGCAACGCCAGCCAGTTGTCCGACGGTGCCGCCGCGCAGATCCTGATGGATCGCGCCACCGCCGAGAGCGAGGGCAAGGAGATCCTTGGCATCTATCGCGGCTTCCAGGCGGCGGGCTGCGCGCCCGACGAGATGGGAATCGGGCCGGTATTCGCGGTCCCCAAACTGCTCGCGCGCGCCGGACTGTCGGTTGGCGACATCGGCTTGTGGGAACTCAACGAAGCGTTCGCGTCGCAATGCCTTTATTGCCGCGACACGCTCGGCATCGATCCCGAGAAATACAACGTCAACGGCGGCGCGATCGCGGTCGGGCATCCGTTCGGGATGACCGGCAGCCGGTTGGTCGGCCACGCGCTGATCGAAGGCCGCAAGCGCGGCGTGCGTTATGTCGTCGTGACGATGTGCACCGCGGGCGGGATGGGTGCAGCGGGGTTGTTCGAGATCGTGTGAAGGGCTCACCCACCCCGGCGAAGGTCGCGGTGGAGGAAGGAACAGACATGGCGACAGTGATTACCGGCGCATCGGCGGGGCTCGGCGAAGGGTTCGCGCGGGCGCTCGCGGCGGAGGGCAAGGACCTGATCCTCACCGCACGGCGCGGCGACCGGCTCGACACGCTGGCGGCGGAACTCCGCGGCACGGGCGTGAAGGTTGACCTTTTTGCCGCCGACCTCGCCGATCCTGCCGCCCCGACCAAGCTCATCGCCGACATCGCCGCGGCGGGGCTGGGGATCGACACGCTGATCAACAACGCCGGGTTCGGGCTGCGCGGCCCGGTCGCCGATCTCGACACCGACCAGCAACTCGGGATGATCGACGTCAATTGCCGCGCGCTCGTCGCGCTCAGCCGCGCAGTGCTGCCCGGCATGATCGCGGCGGGGCAGGGGGGCATTTTGAATGTCGCCTCGACCGCGGCGTTCCAGCCCGGGCCGTGGATGAGCGTCTATTACGCGACCAAGGCGTTCGTGCTCAGCTTTTCCGAAGGTCTCCACGAGGAAGTGAAGGACCGCGGCATCCGCGTCGCCGCGCTCTGCCCCGGACCGACCCGGACCGAATTCGCCGAGGTTGCGGGGATGGGCGACAGCGCGCTGTTCCAGCGTTTCGCGAGCGATGCCGACGCGGTGGTGCGCGATGGCCTGAAAGCGCTCGCCGCGAACCAGGCGGTGAAGATTTCGGGCGCGATGAACCTGGTGAGCGCCGAGGCGATCCGCTTCACCCCGCGCGGCCTCGCGCGCCGGATCGCGGGATCGCTGCAAAAGGGCCGGGCACCCGCGCGATAATCGTTGCAGCGCCGGAACGCTTTGGGATTTCTCAACGTTGATATTCCGACCGCGCAGCGGCGTGGTGACGCTTGGGAGAGTTTTAATGCTTTGGACGATCGCTGTTATCTTGCTGGTGCTGTGGGTGCTCGGCTTCTTCGCGTTTCACGTCGCCGGTGGTTTGATCCACCTGTTGCTTGTGATCGCGGTGATCGTCGTGCTCGTGAAGCTGTTCACCGGTCGCGGCGTCTAGCCGATCGGCCCGTCGGGTTTGATGCCCGACGGGCCGACCTTTATTGCGCGAACAGCAATACCGGGGTTTCGAGAAATTTCTTGAGGCTCTGGACGTAACTCGCCGCATCCCAGCCATCGACGACCCGGTGGTCGCAGCTGATCGACAGGTTCATCAGTTTCGCGCGGCGGATATCATCGCCGCCAAATACGGGCCGTTCGACGATCTTGTTCGGCCCGATGATCGCGACTTCGGGACGATTGATGACCGGGGTCGTCGCAATCCCGCCGAGCGGCCCCAGCGATGTTACCGTGATCGTGCCGCCGCCCATTTCGTCGGGCTTCAATTTGTTGGCGCGAGCCGCTTCGGCGAGCCGCCCGATTTCGGTTGCGAGCTGCCAGACATTCTTGTCCTGCGCGTCGCGGATCACCGGCACGGTCAGCCCCGCGTCGGTCTGCGTCGCCATGCCGAGGTGGACCCGCCCCGACCGCGTCACGATCCCCGCCTCATCGTCGTAGCGCGCGTTGAGCATCGGAAATTCGGGCAGGCTGCGGCAGATCGCGACGATCATCAGCGGCAGCATCGTGAGCTTGGGCCGACCCCCGCGATTCGCGTTGAGATCGGCGCGCATCGCCTCGAGCGCGGTGACGTCGATCTCGTCGACATAGGTGAAGTGCGGGATGTTGCGCTTCGACGCCGCCATGTTCTCCGCGATCCGGCGGCGCATCCCGATGACCTTGACGGTTTCGTCGTCGCGCGCGCGCGACGCGTGGGGCTGATGATAGCCCTCGCCCGCGCCGTAGCGGAGGAACGCGTCGAGATCGGCATGGCGAACGCGATCGGAATCGGTCTTTACCTGCGAGAGGTCGACCCCGAGATCTGCGGCGCGGGCCCGGACCGCGGGGGAGGCGAGCGCCTTGTCCCTCTCCCCTTGTGGGAGAAGGGGGGACCCGCTGGCGGAGGCAGTGGGGGGGTGAGGGGGAGTTGGCGCGGACACCGCTTCCTCACTCCCCCTCACCTTCCCACTCGGCTCTGCCGAGCGGGCCCCTTCCTCTCCCACAGGGGGAGAGGAGATTTTCTCGACCCCCGGATTTTCCGCCTCATACTGCTCAGCCGTCTCGACCTGCGCTGCGGTCGGCGGTGCCGCCTCGACGACATCGGTCGCGACCGCGTCTTCGGTTTCGATCACGACCAGCGCGGCGCCAATCGACACCTGGTCGCCGACCTCGCCCGCCAGTTCGACGACGGTGCCCGATACCGGCGATTCCATCTCGACGGTCGCCTTGTCGGTCATCATGTCGGCGATATTCTGGTCTTCCTCGACCGTGTCGCCGACCGCGACGTGCCAGGCGACGATCTCGGCTTCGGCGATGCCCTCGCCGATGTCCGGCAGCTTGAAGGTGAAGCGGGCCATCTATGCGTCCTTCATGATCTTTTTCAGTGCCTCGCCGATGCGGACGGGGCCGGGGAAATACGCCCATTCGAGGCTGTGGGGGTAGGGGGTGTCGAACCCGGTGACGCGCTCGATCGGCGCCTCGAGGTGGTAGAAACAGCGTTCCTGGACCAGCGCCGACAGTTCGGCGCCAAACCCGCTGGTCCGCGTCGCTTCGTGGACGATCAGGCAGCGGCCGGTCTTCTTCACCGATGCCTCGATCGTCTCGATGTCGAGCGGGACGAGCGTGCGCAGGTCGACGATCTCGGCATCGACACCCAGTTCGGCGCAGGTCGCGATGCAGACATGAACCATCGTGCCGTAGCACAGGATCGTCACCGCCTCGCCCGCGCGGACCACCGCGGCCTTGCCGAGGTCGACCTTGTAATAACCGGTCGGCACCTCGCCCGCGGGGTGTTTCGACCAGTTCTGCGAGGGCTTGTCCCAATAGCCGTCGAACGGGCCGTTATAAATGCGCTTGGGTTCGAAGAAGATCGTCGGATCATTGTCCTCGATCGCCGCGATCAGCAGCCCCTTGGCATCGTACGGGGTCGAGGGGATCACGGTCTTCACGCCCGAGATATGGGTGAAGATGCCCTCGGGGCTCTGGCTGTGGGTCTGGCCCCCGAAGATGCCGCCGCCGAACGGCGAGCGGACCGTGATCGGCGAGATGAACTCGCCCGCCGAGCGATAGCGCAGCCGCGCCGCCTCGCTGACCAACTGGTCGAGCGCGGGGTAGATGTAGTCGGCGAACTGGATTTCGGGGACGGGGCGAAGGCCGTACGCGCCCATCCCCACCGCGACGCCGATGATGCCGCATTCGGTGATCGGGGTGTCGAACACGCGGGTCTTGCCGTGCTTTTCCTGCAACCCCGCGGTCGCGCGGAACACGCCGCCGAAATAGCCGACATCCTCGCCCATCACGATCACGTCGGGATCGCGCGCCATCATCACGTCGAGCGCGGAGTTGATCGCCTGGATCATGTTCATGCGGGTGGTGGGGGGTTCTTGGTCGGTCATGCTGTCACTCAAAACCCCTCTCCCCTTGTGGGAGAGGGAGGGGCCCGCTCGACGCAGTCGAGTGGGAGGGTGAGGGGGACGGATGCGAGACACACTCCCCCTCATCCGGCGCTACGCGCCACCTTCTCCCACAAGGGGAGAAGGGATTTACTTCCGATCCCATGGCCGGCCGCTCGCGGTTTCTTCGGCGAGCATCTGCGCGCGTTGTTCCTTGAGGTGCCACGGCATTTCCTCGAACACGCCGTCGAACAGCGTGTCGAGCGGCTGGTGGAGACCGTGGCCGAGGATGCCGTTCTTCTCGGCTTCCTTCTGCTCGGCCTTGACCAGATCGGCGAGTTCCTTGTCCTGCGCGGCATGGCGGTCCTCGTCCCATTCGCGGAGTCCGATCAGGTGATCCTTGAGGCGGCGGACGGGATCGCCGAGCGGCCACGCGTTGGGCTCGCCCGCGCTGCGGTATTGGGTCGGGTCGTCGGAGGTCGAATGGCCCTCGGCGCGGTAGGTGAAATGCTCGATCAGCGTCGGCCCCTGGTTGGTCCGCGCGCGCTCCGCCGCCCACAAGGTCGCCGCATAGACTGCGAGCGCGTCGTTGCCGTCGACGCGGAGCCCGGCGATGCCGTAACCGACCGCGCGCGCCGCGAAGGTCGTCGATTCGGCGCCTGCGAAGCCCGAAAAGCTTGAGATCGCCCATTGGTTGTTGACGATGTTGAGGATCACGGGCGCGCGATACACCGCGGCAAAGGTGCAGGCGGAATGGAAATCGCCCTCCGCGGTCGATCCCTCGCCGCACCACGTCGCGGCGATCCGGGTGTCGCCCTTCGCCGCGCTCGCCATCGCCCAGCCGACCGCCTGCGGATATTGCGTCGTCAGGTTGCCCGAGATCGAGAAGAACCCATGATCCCGCGCGGAATACATGATCGGCAGCTGCTTGCCCTGGAGCTTGTCGCCGCGGTTCGAGTAAATCTGGTTCATCATCTCGACCAGGGGATAGCCGCGGGTGATCAGGATGCCCTGCTGGCGATAGCTCGGGAAGCACATGTCGTCGGGGTCGAGCGCGTGGGTCGCCGCGACCGCGACCGCCTCCTCGCCGAGCGCCTTCATGTAGAAGCTGGTCTTGCCCTGCCGCTGGGCGCGAAACATGCGCTCGTCGAACGCGCGCAGCAATGCCATGTTGCGCAGCATCTTGCGCAGCATATCTGGAGACAGCCTGGGGTTCCACGGGCCGACCGCGTGGCCGTCGTCGTCGAGCACGCGGACCAGCGTATAGGCCAGATCGGTGAAATCGCCGGGGTGCGCCGCGGTATCCGGGCGTCGCGCCTCGCCCGCGGGGGGGATGCCCACCGCGGCGAAATCGACCGCATCGCCGGGCCTGAACTTGGGTTCGGGCACGTGCAATGACAGCGTCGGCAAATTGGCACGCGGATGCTCGCTCGCCATCGTCTCTCCATTCGATTGGCACGTGGACTCGCTTCCACAACGCCTCACGACCGCTGTCGTGCCTTTGTAATAAAATTTCAAGGCTCTCTTTTCTTCCCCCGGTGGGGGAGGAAAGGCTCACCCCACCGTTTGCTCAATCACCCCGAAGATCGGATGGCGATGATCGTCTTCCGCCCAGATGCGGACGGTGTCGCCCGCCTTCAGGAACGGCGTGACCGGCTTGCCGCCCTCAATCGTCTCGATCGTGCGCAGTTCGGCGAGGCAGGAATAGCCGACTCCACCCGCGGCGATCGTCTTGCCGGGACCGCCATCGGCATCGCGGTTCGACACGGTGCCCGAGCCGACGATCGTCCCCGCGCCGAGCCGCCGCGTCTTGGCCGCGTGCGCGACCAGCGTGCCGAAATCGAACGTCATGTCCTCGCCCGCCTCCGCGCGCCCGAACGGCGTGCCGTTGAGGTCGACCATGAGCTTGCGGTGCAATCTGCCGTCGCGCCACCAGTCGCCGAGCGCATCGGGGGTGACGAACACCGGCGAGAAGGCGCTCGCGGGCTTCGACTGGAAGAAACCGAACCCCTTGCCGAGCTCGGCGGGGATCAGGTTGCGCAAGCTGACGTCGTTGGTGAGGCCTACCAGCACGATCCCCGCCAGCGCCTGTTCGCGGGTCGCGCCGAGCGGCACGTCGCCGGTCACCACGACCACCTCGGCCTCGAGGTCGCAGCCCCAGCTTTCGTCGGCGAGCGGGATCGGGTCGCGCGGCCCCAGGAAGCCGTCGGAGCCGCCCTGGTACATCAGCGGATCGTGCCAGAAGCTGTCGGGCATCTCGGCGTTGCGCGCCTGCCGGACCAGCGCGACATGGTTCACATAGGCCGACCCGTCCGCCCATTGATACGCGCGGGGCAGGGGGGAGGCGGCATCATGTTCGTGGAACCGTTCGCGCGGGATCGCGGCATGGTCGAGATCGGTCGCCAGGTTGGTGAGATCGGGCAGCACCCGGTCCCAATCGTCGAGCGCGGCCTGCAAGGTCGGCGCGATGTGGGAGGCGTCGGCGTACCAGGCGAGGTCGTCCGACACGACGACGAGCTTGCCATCGCGGCCGTGCTTTAGGCTGGCCAGTTTCATGATGATATTCCTCTCAACCGTTCGCCCTGAGCCTGTCGAAGGGCAGTCCGCAACACCGGTAACGACTGTCACCGCCCTTCGACAAGCTCAGGGCGAACGGAAACCCTGCGGAAGCGACCATAACATTTGTTACTTGACCCCTTCCACGCGATTCCGCACGCTTGCCCAAACCAGATCAGAGGATGCCCATGTCGCTCGATACCCTGCCCGGCCGCACCGCGTATAACGAGGATCACGAGGCGTTCCGCCAGACGGTGCGCAGCTTCCTGCGGAAGGAGGGGGTTCCCAACGTGAACGCATGGGAGGAGGCGCGGCTCGTCCCCAAGGAGTTCTGGCGCAAGGCGGGTGCAATCGGGATGCTGTGCCCGACGGTGCCCGAGGCCTATGGCGGGCTGGGGCTCGATTTCGGCTATAACGCGATCGTCGACGAAGAGATGAGTTACAACGGCGTGCCCGCGGGCTTCTCGCTCCAGTCGGATATCGTCGCGGGCTATATCGAACATTATGGATCGGAGGAGCAGAAGGCCGAATGGCTCCCCAGGATGGTCGCGGGCGAGGTCATCACCGCGATCGCGATGACCGAACCGGGCACCGGCAGCGACCTCCAGGCGATCCGCACGAGCGCCAAGAAGGATGGCAATCATTACGTCATCAACGGATCGAAGACATACATCACCAACGGCCAGAACACCGACCTGACGCTGGTCGTCGCCAAGACCGATCCGACCGCCGTCCCGGCGTGGAAGGGGATGTCGATCATCCTGGTCGAGAGCGATCGCGAGGGGTTCAAAAAGGGCCGCAAGCTCGACAAGATCGGCATGGAAGCGGCGGACACGTCGGAGCTGTTCTTCGAGGACGTCCGCGTGCCGATCACCAATTGCCTCGGCGAGGAGGGCAAGGGCTTCATCTACCTGATGAGCCAGTTGCCGCAGGAGCGGCTGTCGATCGCGGTCAGCGTAATGGCGTCGAGCCAGAAGGCGTTCGACGAAACGGTCGAGTTCACCAAATCGCGCAAGGCGTTCGCGGGCATGGTGTTCGATTTCCAGAACACCCGCTTCGTGCTCGCGGACCTCAAGGCGAAACTGCAGGTCGGCTGGGCGCATCTCGACTGGGCGATCGCGCGGCACCTGAGGGGCGAACTGACCAACGAGGAAGGCGCGGCGGCGAAGCTGTGGCACACCGACCTGCAATGGGAGGTGATGGACCAATGCCTCCAGCTCCACGGCGGGGCTGGTTATATGAACGAATATCCGATCGCGCGTGCGTGGCGCGCGGCGCGGGTGACGCGGATTTTCGGTGGGACGAACGAGATCATGAAGGAACTGATCGGACGTTCGCTGTGACAATCCGCTGCGTTCGCGGGGTCGTGACGCGATAGTCTGATGAGCCCCACGACGCGCCACGTTCCATAAAAAAAGGGCCGCGCTCCCGAAGGAGCGCGGCCCCGTTTTTACCAGCAGGACTAGAAGTGGATCTTCACCGATCCGCCATAGGCCTGGTTCTTGATGTCCTGGCGCTCGAAGGTCGAATTCGCGCTCACCGACAGTTCGATCGCGCCGGTGTTGTACGACACGCCGACCGCGGCCTCGCCCCAATTCTGGTCGTCGCTCGCCAGCGCGAAGGTCGCGCTCGGCCCGATC
The DNA here is from genome assembly GCF_006438955.1 of Sphingomonas oligophenolica. Lineage (GTDB taxonomy): Bacteria > Pseudomonadota > Alphaproteobacteria > Sphingomonadales > Sphingomonadaceae > Sphingomonas > Sphingomonas oligophenolica_A. The sequence goes on from NZ_RCZK01000003.1 coordinate 270,085, forward strand.
CCGCCGACGAAGTTCGCGCCGAACAGGCCGGGGCGATTGACGAAGTCATGGACGTAATAGGCCGAGGCGAACGGCTTGAACGCGCCGTTGCCCGCCAGCGTCAGCCCCGCACGGGCCTGTTCGCTGTCGAGATTCTGGCGATCGTAGCGCAATGCCGGGCCGCCGGGGGCACCGGTTTCGACCGTCGGGGTGAACTCGATCCGGTTGGCGCGGAACGCGACCCGCGGGCCGACGTTCAGCGTGCCGAACTGATACGACTTGCCCAGTCCGATCTCACCCGAGAAGGTGAACGCATTGTCCTGGCTGCGCAGCGCGTAGGGCGTGCCCGCCAAGCTGACGTTGCGACGGGTTTCGGCGCGGTAGAGCCCCGCACTCGCCTGCGCATCGAGCGAGAAGCCCGAAACCACGCCCTTGGCGTAGAGCGTGCCCTGGAACAGCTGGCCACGCGCTTGCTGGGCCACCCCGCCGGTGGTGCCGTCGACCTTGGTGTAGTTGAGGCCGAACCCGATCACGCTGTGGTCGTCGAGCTGCGCGTCGATCCCCGCGACCGCATAATAGCCGTCGAAATCGTCACGTCCGCCGAACGGCACCGCAGTGGGCATCGAGGCGCTGTCGCCATTGATATAGCCACCGCCGATAAAGACGTTGGCGCCTTCGGCGATGACGCCGTCGGTCACCGTCGATCCCGACGCATCGGTCATCGTCTGCGCGCTGCCGGGCAGGTCGGTCGCCAGCAACGACGCGAACTGCTGCGGCTTGCCGATCATCGTCAACGTGCCAGACAGCGGCACCGACGGATCGAGTTCGGAGAGATGCTGGCGATAGAAGCGGGCGGCGTTGTCGGTGACGACGGTACCGATCGCGTATTTCAGCGTCTCGGTGCGCGGCGCCAGCCCTTCGAGCGTCGACCTGATCGTCGCCTGATTCTGGAGATCGAGCGTGCCGTAGAGCGCCGAAAGATTGTCCTGGTTCGACCGGTTCTGGTCGAGCAGCCGCGCATAGGCGGTCTGAACCGGGGTGTTGGCGACGACGTCGCGGTACAGCCCGGCGACGATCCGCGCCTGCACCGCATTGGCCGAATAGACGAATTGCGGCGTCAGGATCGCCGACAGCGGAACGGCGGGGTTAAACACGCCCGAGATTCCGCCCTGCGAGGTAACGATCGTGTAGGTATCGCCCGAACGGATCGTATAGCCCGCGACCGGTGCGAAGCCGACCCGGCCGCCGACATTGACGAGGCCGTCCACGGGGGTCGTTCCCTTGAAAATGGTCGAAACCCCGGCGAGCCGATCCGACGTGCCGTTCGGCCCGACATCGACCAGCAACACGCTGCCCGACGACAATACGACATTGCCGCCGACCGTCAGCGTGCCGATCGTGCCCGTCGTGCCGGGCGCGATCATGCCGCGGACGCTGGTCAGGTACGGCGCGTTGATGCGCCCCGATCCGGTCAGCCCGCCGGTCAGCAGGAAGTAATCGCCGCCGGAATTGATCGTCCCGTCGACCTGGACTACGCCATCATATTGATTGACGCCGATCAGGCTGGTGAGCGACCCGGCGGTGGTGACGTTGAGCTTCGCCTGCGCGTTCAGCACGCTGAACCGGTCGATCGTCACCTTGGTGTCGAGTGTCGTCGTCCCCGCGGCATCGAGCGTGATGTCGTAATAGCGCGCGTTGGTCTTGGTCGCGGCATTCGGGTCGATGTTGTTGGGGACGAAGTTGGTCGCACCGGGCAGCCCGTTGGCGAGCGTCGCGGGCGGCAATGCCAGCGTCGTAACGGTGCCGGCCGCGGCGATATCGGTCGTGCCGTCGGTCGCCTCGTTGACCATCCCGTCGAGCGAGCTGACCGCCGCGCCGCCGTCCTGCGCCTCGTGGATCGAGGTCATGCCGTGGTCGCGCGCGGCGCCGATCGCCACCTTGGCGTTGTAGGCGGCGCGCACCGCATCGGTCGAACTCGCGACCTTCGCGACATCGGCTGCATTGCCCGCAGGCACGGTCGCGTCGACCGGCCTGCCGTTGACGGTCTCCACGCCGGTCGCATTATCGTAGCAATCGCTGACCGTTTTCGTGTCGAAGCAGATCTGACCGAACTTGCCGCTGGTGCCCTTGATGCCGTCGCCCGGCGCGGTGGGGATGCCGTTGACGAGCTGGCCGCCGACGATGATGTTGTACGCCGGGTCGAGCGTCGTCTGCCAATGCGTCGGGTCGCTCCACTTGCCGTCGCCCGCCTTGGCCGCGGCGTAACGATAGGGGTTGTTCGCGGCGATATAGTCCCAGAGAGGTGGCTCCGGTCGTCTGCACAGGCTCGCGGCTTGGATAAGTGGATCGCCGCTGGTTGATCATGCCGCTGCGAGAAGCGGCTGGTCGAAGTATATCTGGTCGGGCGTGCGGCCGCCAAGAGCTGAGTGCGGCCGGATGCCATTATAAAATGCGAAGTATCGGCCGATGCCGGCGCGGGCCTCGGGGACCGATGCGTAGGCGTGCAGATATACCTCCTCGTATTTCACCGAGCGCCAAAGGCGCTCAACGAACACGTTGTCGCGCCAGCAGCCCTTGCCGTCCATACTGATGGCGTATCGGCCGATGCCGGCGCGGGCCTCGGGGACCGATGCGTAGGCGTGCAGATATACCTCCTCGTATTTCACCGAGCGCCAAAGGCGCTCAACGAACACGTTGTCGCGCCAGCAGCCCTTGCCGTCCATACTGATGGCGATCTGCTCGCGGTGGAGGACGGCGGTGAAGGCGGTACTGGTAAATTGCGAACCCTGATCGGTGTTGAAGATCGTGGGTTTGCCGTAGCGTGCCAGCGCTTCTTCCAGCGCCTCGATGCAGAATGCGGTGTCGAGCGAGATCGAGACCCTCCAGGCCAGCACCCGCCGGGTGAACCAGTCGACGATCGCGACCAGATAGACAAAGCCGCGCGCCATCGGGATGTACGTGATGTCCGTCGCCCACACCTGGTTCGGCCGCCAGCTTGCGCAGCAGATACGGATAGATCTTGTGTCCCGGCGCGGGCTTCGAGGTATTCGGCCGCCGGTAGATCGCCTCCAGTCCCATCCGCTTCATCAGCGTCGCGACATGCCGCCGCCCGACTTGCACGCGGTCCTGCCGGAGCAGATCGCGCAGCATCCGGCTACCCGCAAACGGGTAGAGCAGATGTAGCTCGTCGATCCGCCGCATGATCGCCAGATCGGCCTCCGATACCGGCCGCGGCAGATAATAGATGCTGCCGCGACTGATCTCGAGCTGCTGTGCCTGACGGGT
>NZ_RCZK01000030.1 GCF_006438955.1 Sphingomonas oligophenolica
GGAACAGCGCGTTGTATCCGGCATAAGCGTCGGCTTGCAGGATGCCGCCATAGCCGGTGAGATGCCCAACCGGGTGCTCGGCGCGGCGGGTCCGCGAGTAATGGAACAGCGCCGCTGGCGGTGCCGGACCGCCGAACGGTCGGTCATCGCGAACATAGGTCCATAGCCTCCCGACATCGGCCTTGGTCTTCGCCAACACCGGCACGGTCGTATCGTCGCCATGCAGTCGCTCGGCGGCGAGCACGTGCGCTTCGATCAGCCGATGAAGCGGCCGCAGCGCGGCAGCGCAGGCCCCTACCTGATCGGCGAGTGTCGACAGGCTGATCTCGACGCCTTCACGGGCATAGCGGTCGCGCTGACGGTTGAGCGGCTGATGCGTGCCGAACTTCTCGAACATGACCATCGCCAGGAAGCTCGGGCCGAACATCCCGCGCGGCGTCGCGTGAAACGGAGCGGGCGGCTGGGTCACCGCTTCGCACGCGCGGCACGCGAACCGCTCGCGGAGGTGCTGTCAGTCTAAAGCGAACTCGTCTCTCCACGATGGAGTCCGATCTTGAGGGCATCCGCCTAGCTGGCAAGGAGTTGCCACTCGGCCAGTGCGGCCGAGCGGCGTTCCTTGAAGGTCTGGCGATCAACGAGATGGCGTTCGAGATTGAAGTGATTGTGGACGTTGGCGTGGACGGAAGCGAACTTCTGTAGCGACTTCATTCGTCGGAACCTGAGCATCGCTCGCTCGCGTCGTCGGAACGACAGGTGGCTGTTCTCGCACCTGTTATTGGCCCAGCGTCCCACCTCCTGCTTGTCAGCATTCCCCAGCTCTTTCATCGCAGCGCGGTAGGAGCGTAGGCCGTCGGTGGTGATCGCTTCAGGCGAGCCGTGACGCTTCAGCGTCTTTTTCATGAAGCGCAGTGCCGGTGCTGTCAGTCTAATGCGAACTCGTCTCCACACGATGGGGCTCGGGCATAGGGTGGCGATGCCTCAGCTCAAGACTTTCTGCCACTCGGCCAGTGCGGCCGAGCGGCGTTCCTTGTAGGTCTGTCGATCGACGATGTGGCGTTCCTGGTTAAAGTGATTGTGGACGTTGGCGTGGACCGATGCGAACTTCTGTAACGACTTCATTTGTCGGAACCGCAGCATCGCCCGCTCTCGTCGTCGGAACGGCAGGTGACTGTTCTCGACCCGGTTGTTGGCCCAGCGGCCCACCTCCCGCTTGTCGCTGTTGCCAAGCTCGCTCATTGCGGCGCCATACGATCGTAGGCCGTCAGTCGTGATTGCCTTTGGCGATCCATGACGCTTCAACGCGCGCTTCATGAAGCTGAGCGCAGCTTCCTTGTCACGCCTCTTCGTGACGAAGCTCTCGAGGATTTCTCCCTCCTGATCCACGGCGCTCCACAAGTAGACCATCTCGCCATTCAGCTTCACGTACATCTCGTCGAGATGCCAGCGCCAATGGCGGAACCCACGCATCCGCGAGACCCGCTGGCGGCGGATGTCGCTGGCGAACAGCGGCCCGAACCTGTTCCACCACATCCGCACCGTCTCATGGCAGAGATCGATGCCGCGCTCGAAAAGCAAATCCTCGACGTTGCGCAGGCTGAGAGGATATTTCACGTACATCATCACCACGAGGCGGATCACCGCGGGCGACGAGTTGTAACAGCGGAAAGGCGATGGCGGCTTGGCTCTCGATTTGCGGCTCATCGCCCGCAGCTAGCACCTGCCTCGTTCGTCTGACAGAGCCATCCGGTTCGGTAGCTATGCCCTCAACCGCCCTTTCCCAAAGGAGAACGTCGAACGGGAAAGCCGGGGTGGGACGGTTGTGTCGTCGTTGCTGAGAGAGCACCTTCCCAAAATCTTTTCCCGATTGCGTTTTCCCGAAATTGCCTGCCGGACATGGAGAAATAGGGGCGGCCGGCTCGAATGGTCGGTTTTGGGGTCAGCGCAGACCGATGGAACGACCGGGAGTGGGCGGTTCCGGTCGGCAGGTTTCCGGCCTCAAACCTGCCGGTCGGCTTTCAGGCGGGCCGCAAGGCCCGATGTTGCGGGAACGGTTAAAGTTGGTGGAAAGCGGAAAGGCAGCTTTCGGAGGCATCGGTTACTTAGCTGACGGTTGCCCGGAGACGGGTTCGCTCGCGTCCACTGCCGGTGGAGAGGCGCTGACTTTACCCAACCAGAAAATTCCATCGTAGTCAGGATCGATGGCAGATCCTGGCAATGCTCCCAATTCGATAAACGTAGGTCGCCGCAAATCCGTAAGACCCCGAAAGGGGTAGCTGCCGCATGCGATATCGTTCGCCGTAATCGGCAGGCCCAGTCTAGGCGTTACACCGCGTTTCAATTCGCAATTCCAGGCTGTTCCGCCCGCGGTTAGCATATTGAGCGTGACTATCGTTGAAGGCGACCCCAGCCGCATCGCCATAGGCTCGAAAGCTGCACCAGAACGCTCGATCGGGCGTTTACGGGCATGGGCATTACCCACCAAAACGAGGACACGGTCGTACGAGTGTGCTGCCGCCGCAATCCGAATGTTGTCCGCCTGTGCCGCCTCATGCGCTCCCTGCCCGGGCAAATGTGAAAATTGGCGGCTCTGTGCCTCGTCCCGTGCGCCATTGAACGCGACTATGTCGATCGACTGACCTCGATGTGCCAATCGGTGGAGCCGGAGGAGGAGGTGTGACATTGCCTCACTGCTGGTGCCGTCATCCCGGTCAGACCAACCTGCCCTCTTCAATGCGCCAGGAAACTGGGCGTCCGAAAGGCTCCAGGTATTCTGCAGGATAGCATTTTCAGTTGAGGAATGTTCAACAGCAACAAGGACCCGTTCGCCACGTGCAGCCAGCGCACATGCTACATCACCAACAAAAGCGGGCGCCTGCTGCGTTCCATGTGTTTCACCAAATATAACAAAGTGCGGCTTGCGGGCCGCTACGGCGTCCCAGCCCGGCGGTAACTGACATTCCCGCGTCTCGTGACGTATTGGCACTAGGTGCTTTGATATAATAGCGTTCGAATTAACTGACGTGCCTGCGATCGAGGTGGTCATGCAGGCAATGACAGCAAACCCGGTTTTCATCGAACTGCTCCTGATCAACGCTAACGACTGGACTGGACCACACCGGCGGCAAAGAATCAACTGAACGGACGACTGCTTCAAAGCGATGAGTGGGGCCGCTTTAATGGCCATTACTGGGCGAACCCGGCCCGGCGGCTTTAATCCCCCCTCCAATCGCCAGGCGAACGGCCCGACCTGATGGTTAACTGCCGTTCCGCGCATCATGGGGCGAAGAAAAAAACGTGGGGCTCGTTATCCGGATGAGGGGTGCGAAATCAACCTTCCACATGTCCAGTTCAAAGAGATCGCCCTCTTTATCCAATAGAAGAGACGCTTCTACCGATACGCCGTCAGCATCGGAAAAGAAGCACTTACTAGCGATTTGTCCCATTGAGCGATGGAGCTTTGAAGACACGAATGATAGGCTGCCCATACCGCCGTCCTCCATTTATCTAATGCGAATTTCAGGTAGCAGCGCATTGACCGATTTCATTAAATTTCAAAGACAGGTGAGAAGCTCGCGTTCTTCATCTCGTAGTGGTCGGGCGGGTGTCATCATAGCTCGCATTGTAGAGAGTGCGCGCCAACGTCCGCAAGTGGTGGAAAGAGGACTGGCCGCTTTGATTTGACGAACCCTAGTTGCCGATCGTGCAAGCGGCCGAGCAGGGAACGTCTTGGCTCACCGGCCAGCCGTTATGAATACATAGTCGGGTTGAACTGCGGCATCCGTGTAGTGCATGATCCGCGGATAACCTCGGCCAGGCGGCTCCTGATCGTCTTCATGGACAAGGTAGCCGACAATGCACTTGCTTCGTCCTGCCGAACGGTAGCCGCGCAGCTTTATCCCTACTCGACCGTGGAATTGCGACACCGTGTCTGAATACAGGATCGATCGATCCGCTGAAACCTCACCACACAGCGTGAGCCGATATCCAACGAAAGCGGGCAGATCGTCCCGCACAGCGTCAATGGGAGGATGATTGCCGACCGTAACCGCACCGAGCAAAATGAGCGTAGCAAATATCGCCATACAACCGGCAGCTTCTGGCCGATTGTATGAACGGCCGCAACCAGACGGTGCAAGGACGGCCTCGAACGTCCGGTAGTGGGGCGCTTGCTGCCCGACCGCTTTCTTCGCTTGCGCCCCCGTGCGACGTCGGGAACGGCGCGCACCTGGCTTCAGAAGGATCATCGATGACGCCGACACTCTACGGTATCCGCAATTGCGAGCAAACGCTGGAGGTTGTAGACAAAAATGGCTTGGGTATTTTGTTAGGGAACGTCCGAGGTTGGTGGTTAGCTGCCGGTCAACTCGGCTTCGCATAGAGACGGCTCGATCGCTTTCTTGAGAGCAATTGCAATCTTCGTATCTCGAGAAGTCCAAGCTCCCTGCGAAAAGCCGAGCAAGTCCATAGAACTCGATTGTCTGTTGCTGATCACGAGGACGCTATTTTCGGCCAACCAAAAAGAATGATGGCGCACAACCTCTGCCTTGAAGAAGGGTTCTCGATCAGGCCTCTCGTCAATGCCGCTACGAAATTCCAACCCATCAGCCGCAGCGAATTGGTGAATGGATAGTGCAAGGCTGTTCCACATCGCCCGATGCACACAAATGCTTCCGAGCACTGCGGGTTGTCTGCTTGGGAAAATACGGTCGCAGGCCGTGGCCCCGACCGCCATTGCGAACAAAAAAGCCGCTTGGATGCTCTTCATTCCTTGATCATAGCAGTCGAGCGCGAATGTCTGCAATTGGGCGCTTGCCGACCGACCGATTTTCCTCCCATTTGCCGCCGTTCCGCTCTGGGGTGAAACGGCTAGGCGCCGAGGGACCGAACGGGGAGAAATGGTGGCAAGCGGATCGCCGACGACGTTAACCACGTTCGCGCTCCGAAACGCGAGCAAACACTGGAGGTTGTAGACAAAAATGGCTTGGGTATTTTGTTAGGGAACGTCCGAGGTTGGTGGAAAGCGCCCAGGCCGCTTTCGAGAGTGGCGTGGTCGAATCCAGCCCGTCCCCAGTGTCAAAACCGCCCGGGTACGGCGGTCTGACAAATTACCTGGGGTTAGAGTGCCAAGCGGGCGCCCGAGGCTTTCTCGTTCCTGAGCAATAAATCAGTGCGCGCCCGGTATCTCTGGCTCCAATCCAGCTTGATCCATGCTCACCACTTCAACAATCCCACGACCCAGATGGCTGCGACTACGACTGTAGCCAAAGTATATCATCAGCCCGACCGCTCCCCATATGGGCAAAACAAGCATCGCAGCGAACGGAAGGTTGACGAAGAGGAATATACAACCCGCAATGGTCGCGGGACCAACCAGCCACAAAGCAGGCGTTCTGAAGGAACGTTTCCGGTTTGGCTCTCGTTTGCGCAACAGCATCACAGCAATCGCGACCATCATGAACGCATAAAGCGTTCCGGCGTTCGCGATATCTGCAAGCTGCCCGACCGGCAGGAATGCAGCTGCAAGCGATACCGCCAGACCAGTAATTATTGTGACTACATACGGCGTTTTGAAGCGCGGGTGTACTCTGGATAGCATATCCGGCAGTAGACCGTCTCGTGACATCACGAAAAAAATCCGGGTCTGGCCGAACATCAGTACCAGGATCACAGACGGCAGCGCAATAAAGGCGGCGATCCCCAACATGTTGCCCACAGTCGTAAAGCCAATTTCCCGCAGGACGTGGGCTAGAGCCTCCTTCGAACAAACCAACGCTTGGGCATATTGCGGCAAAGCACATTGCCGTGCCAGCTCTTCCGAACCGGCTGGCCAAGGCGTTCCGTCTGGTCCCATGATCGGCTGACCGCCAATTGTTCCGATCGCCCCTGCCGCAACGATAATGTAGAAAATTGTGCAGAAGAGAAGCGACCCGATTAAGCCGATCGGCACATTGCGCTGCGGATTTTTGGTCTCCTCCGCTGCTGTGGAAACCGCGTCAAATCCGACATAGGCGAAGAAAATCGTCGCGGCGGCGCCAACAGCGCCCACGCCAGAGCCAAAACCGCCGAACACGCCAGCGGGAAGAAAGGGATTGAATTGCGCAGCTTGCACCCTCGGTAGCGTCAGGACGACGAAAGCGGTCAAGGCGGTGACCTTGATCGCGACCAACACCGCGTTGACCTTCGCGCTTTCACTCGTCCCAATCACCAGCAGAAACGTAATTAGCAGACCGATAAATACGGCTGGGAGATTGATCAGTCCTCCGGGCGAGCCTCCTAGCGCGAGCGGGCCGGCGGCGAGCCAGGGGGGCAACTGAATCCCCAGGAATTGCGTCAGCACTGTGCCTTGAAAATAATCAGACCAAGTGACCGCTACCGCAGACGCTGCAACGGCATATTCCAGCACCAACGCCCAACCGACTGTCCACGCAAGCAGCTCGCCCATCACCGAGTAGGTGTAGGTGTAGGCCGATCCGGCCACAGGTATCATCGCCGCGATCTCGGCGTAGCACAACGCTGCCACGACGCAGATCGCTCCCGCAATCGCAAAGGCGAGCATTAGGCCAGGGCCCGCTTTTTGTGCGCCCGCTGCGGTAAGCGCGAAAATCCCAGTCCCGATGACGCAACCTATCCCGAACAGCGTCAACTGGAACCAGCCCAGCGTTCTTTTGAGCGACTTTTGCTCGGCTGCGGCAAGGATAGCGTCGAGTGGCTTAACGCGCTCGAATCTCATGAATGTTGTCCCCGGCGACGATTGATCCTGCGATGCGCAGAAATCGAAGGTTACAGCGAAAAAACGCGAACACAATCGATGGATGCTCCGCCGATCTGAAAGTGGCAGCTTTCACGATCGTGTGAGCCGGTCGGCTACGACCGGAACTGGGGCGTTAGCGGACAGGCCGCTTTGAGTGCCTACCCCCTAGTGAGCGAAGCTGGACAAATCGGGAACAATGCAATAAAGAGCATTAGGTGATTGTTTGGCCTCGAATGTCAGCAGGTGGCAATGTCAGCGTCGCGAGCCATTCATAGGGGAAGTGTCAGTTTCCCTAACCCGGCAGCTCAAAATACGTCACCACCAATCCACCAGATGCCTTGACTTGCGATTATTTCGATCAGCAGGTCGACTTGGCGACGTTCTCGTTATTGTAAATTTGCGACAGGTCGCGGCGATCGCGCACCGCCATCGACGCGATCTCGGTGATCGTCGTGCTGGGCGCGCGCGAGCCGAGTCCGATCAGCGGTTTGTACTCATAATACACTTCGACGAACATCGTCGCATTGTCGGGCTGCGCTACCGCCAGCTGGCCCGCCGGGCCGATGCCGTCGAGGTTGGTTTGACCCGCGGTGCCATAAGTGGAGGCGTGGGCGGTCTTGCTGCCGTAGCAGCGCTGCCAGACGATCTTGTATTTGTTGGTCGTGTTGGGATTCGCGACCGGCTCCAGATCGGAGATAATCACGCGCCCAC
>NZ_RCZK01000031.1 GCF_006438955.1 Sphingomonas oligophenolica
TAAGCAGGAGATCGGACGTTGGGCCAACAATCGGGTCGAGAACAGCCATCTGCCGTTCCGACGACGGGAGCGGGCGATGGTCAGATTCCGGCAGATGAAGTCGCTACAAAAATTCGCCAGCGTCCATGCCAATGTCCACAATCACTTCGATCTCCAGCGCCATCTCGTCGACCGCCAGACCTACAAGGAACGCCGCTCGGCCGCGCTGGCCGAGTGGCAGGCACTCGCCGGCTGAGTTATGACCCCAAAGCCCGAACTGCATCGTGTGGAGACGAGTTCGCATTAGACTGACAGCACCCTGGCGGCGGACGAGGCAGGCCACCGGCAGTGTTTAATCGGTTCGGTCGGCATCGGGCAGATAGCTCAGCTAGCGCAGTTAGCTCACCGCAGCGGATCGGCGAGATACCCATCCCATTAGCTGTTCGAACCGGACGGACGCTCAGCATCCCCGCCTTCAAAGTCTTGCACGGTTTTGGAAATGACCAGCTGGCAGCGTCCGCGCGGGCACTGTCAAAGCAACGGGGCAGCCATTTGCCTATCTGGTTAGCCGTGCGATCTGGCCATCCAATTGTTCGTTTCGTTCTTGTCTAGTTCGCTCTTCGTTCTTGCTCTTCTCACGGTCCATCAAACGCTATTTGGCCAAAACTAACCAGATTCTGGTTAGTTTGACAGTACCGTTTCGGGATCATAGGACTGGGGCGGCGTTAGATAATCGTTGAAACCGCCAGCTTTGAAACCGCGATCATAGGAGCCGTAGACCATTGCATTGGGCGACAGGCGGGTGTCGAGGGCAAGTCGCCAGGTCATCTTGCTGAATGTCTTCTGAGCACGCTCAGCAGGAACCGATGACTTAGCGCCAGAGAAGGTTTCCAGCGTCTCACCAATTTCGAACTTTCGACGTTCGGTGGTGAAGCGCAGCCCGGTCGAGAGATTGGTCGCTGGCAGGACCTCGACGGTGGTCTGACCGTAGATGGCGATCGAGTCCGTTTTCTGCTGCGAGGAAACATAGATGTTGTTGAGGCCGTCCGGAGCCGGCCCAAAAGCTCCAAGCGTGGTGATCACCAGCGGATCGGATTTGCCGTCGGCATGAAAAAGGTAAAGGCCCGTGGACCATTTGAGACCACCCACGCCAGTTGAATTCAGCTGCAACTCTTGAGTGAGCTGAGCGTGCTTTTCGAAGATCTGAAGGTTGAGAACTGAATTGGGGTCTCGGGTGAGGCCGCCATCGAAGTTCACGAATACGTTGGAAGCGCGATAGGCACTTGTGCTGATAAGCTCCGCACTGCCGAACCTGTGTTTGATTTGAAGGCTGATGCCCCCTTGGTTCAATCGTCCGTCAGGGTCGAAGATGCCGTTCAGCCCTTGCAGATCCCCGGTATAGGGAGTGTCGCCGGGTGGCTTCGTGCCCGGGGCGGGGACGTATGCCTGGCGAAAGGTCTGGTGCTGGTAATCGACGCTCAGCCGCACCGACGTGTCTGCCGACGGGGTCCACAGCCATTTGCTCCGTACGGAAAGGTCCACGGTCTTGTTGACCTCGTTACCGGTAAAGAGATTGGTCCCGAATCCCTTCCCCTGGTCCTGGAAGTGCACGGCAAGATCGCCTGCAAGCGTGCTCGCTACCCCGCCGGTCAGGTAGAGATCTGCCACCGCGGTCCGGTAGCTGCCGTAGCCGGCAGTGATGGAACCTGCTGGTTGCTGGGAGGGATCCTTTGTCGTTATCTGGATTAGACCGCCGGTCGCATTGCGTCCGAACAGGGTACCTTGCGGGCCTTTCAACACCTCGATCTGCTCGACATTGTTGAGGGTTATGATCGAGCCGATCATCGCGCCGTAGTACACACCGTCCACATACAGCGCGACCGGGCTTTCGACGCCAGGTCCCGTGGCGGTCGTGCCTATACCGCGCAGAAACGGCTGGCCGTAGGCAGCCTGCGTACCGAACTGCAGGCCCGGCGTGACGATCGAGAGGTCCATCGTTGAGTTGACCCCTGACGTCGCCAGCTGATTTGCGTTGAAGGCGCTGACCGCAATCGGAACGTCGCTCAGTCGCTCGCTGCGACGCTGGGCCGTCACGATTATCTCGTCCTCATCCGCCTTGACGGCGTCCACTCCAGTTGAGGTCAGCCCAGAAGCGATGGTCTGGGCCCACGCAGGGGAAGCGCCCATCCACGTCACGGTGGCAAGTGAGATAACGAGAAGTCGCGATGTTTTGAATTTTTGCTGCGTGCCCCCACACATACGCGGCCCCTTCTGAATAGGGTCTAGACGGCCTACAGTAAGTAGCGCCGATGAGGCGCTGTCAAACCAAATGACATCCGCGCACTCATCGCCGACCTGCCTACTACGGCTATCGTCGCGTCCACGCCCTGCTGCGGGCTCTGTCAGAGCAAGTGCACCGATCTTTAGGAACTGCCGAATAGCGAGCGGAGATGCCCCGCCCCCGCAAGCCCGCTAGCCCGTTTCGCTACTTCAACTCGTCGCCCGAGGTCATCCGCCTGGTGGTGATGATGTACGTTCGCTTCCCTCTGTCGTTGCGCAACGTCGAGGACCTCCTGTTCGAACGCGGCATCGATATCTGTCACGAGACCGTGCGGCATTGGTGGAACAGGTTCGGCCCGATGTTCGCCGGTGATATCCGCCGGCAGCGGGTCTCGCGGATGCGCGGGTTCCGCCACTGGCGGTGGCATCTCGACGAGATGTACGTGAAGCTGAACGGCGAGATGGTCTACCTCTGGCGTGCGGTCGATCAGGAAGGCGAGATCCTCGAAAGCTACATCACCAAAACGCGCGACAAGGAAGCGGCACTGCGCTTCATGAAAAAGACGCTGAAGCGTCACGGCTCGCCTGAAGCGATCACCACCGACGGCCTACGCTCCTACCGCGCTGCGATGAAAGAGCTGGGGAATGCTGACAAGCAGGAGGTGGGACGCTGGGCCAATAACAGGTGCGAGAACAGCCACCTGTCGTTCCGACGACGCGAGCGAGCGATGCTCAGGTTCCGACGAATGAAGTCGCTACAGAAGTTCGCCTCCGTCCACGCCAACGTCCACAATCACTTCAATCTCGAACGCCATCTCGTTGATCGCCAGACCTTCAAGGAACGCCGCTCGGCCGCACTGGCCGAGTGGCAACTCCTTGCCAGCTAGGCGGCTGCCCTCAAAGACCGGACTCCATCGTGGAGAGACGAGTTCGCTTTAGACTGACAGCACCATAGCGGAGTAGGAGAGATGCCCCCCAAGGCCGGTGCAACGGCCAAGGGGAGCGATATCGCGAGAAAGGGAATAACCGCGACGAGACGAGCTTACCCGGCCAGCACGGGAGCCCGCAAGCCACATTTTCTCTACGCAAGCGGACCCGGCGGCGTCATCGTCGTGCGCGGGCAGGTCGCGCGGACGCTTCGCGAATTGGTAAAGGCCGGGTCGCTGGGTCTTACCTCCCTCGAATGCGGAACATGGGCCTATCGGCTCGCGGCCTATGTTCACGAGCTGCGCCGCGACCACGACTTAATCGTGGAGACGGTTCGCGAGGATCACGAGGGCGGGTGGCACGGTCGCTACGTCCTCCGTTCGCCCGTGCGGCTGGAGGCGAACCAATGACCGGCCCCGCGTTGTTCGAACGCGCCAAGCCGGGTGGGCGGATCGTAGTCGCCAAGGTTGCCGAATATAACGGGAGCCGCTTTCTCGATATCCGCGAATGGGTAGCGGGGGAGGGTGAACCGACCGCCACCCGCAAGGGCGTCACGATCCCGCTGGAGGCGATGCGACCGCTTGGCGAGGCGCTGATAGCGGGCGCGGGCGGAATGCCGCCGGGTGGGGCATTGCCAGCCGCATAGCGGCGGCGACACGATCCCGAAATTAGGTCGGGCGCGGTTGTTCGCTGCCGTGCCCGACCGTTTTAAAAACCTGCGGAATACCCAGGCACATGACCTCCAAATCACGCATTGTTAAGCGCGGAAAAGCGAGGATTTCTAAATCTGGCACGCCGGTTGCTACGCGCGCACGAATACACGCTCGCAATCCTAGTGGGCACGTCCTCCCGCCTCCGCACAAGATCCCCGCGCGCAATCGCGCCGACCGTGTGAGCCACGCGCTATCGCTGCGGCAGGTGGAATTGCTGTTCGGCGCGGCGGCGCATGCGTGGGCAATCGGGCTTCCCCTCAATCGGCATGTCACGCTCCACCTGGAGGCGGCGGGCGTCGCGGACGAACACGCGGCGCGGATCATCGGGGACATGCTGATAAACATGGCGCGATTGGGTTTGCTATCACGGGGGCGGATTTGCGGCGCTGTGGGTGCGAGAGACGGGCGCGGGCAAAGGATCACACGTCCACGTCGCGGTTTACGTCCCTGAGGCGCTGGCACGGCCTTTCTGGCTCATGGTGGCGCGGTGGCGGCGGCGGAACGGTTTGCGCGCGCCGCCGGGCAAGCGGGCTCAATTCACGCGGCGCATTGGAGGCTTCGCCGATACCGCCACGAGTGCCGCCGACTGGTACGCGGTCAACCTCGATGCGCTGGTCAGCTATCTGGCGAAAAGTGCCGAACCGCTCCCCGCCGCCGCCGCGCTTGTGCATCGCGCGTTGGAGCCGGGTGGATCGATCGTGGGCAAGCGGTGTGGGACGACGAACAACATCGGGCGGGCGGCGTGGGCGCTCGGGAACGATGGATCAGCGCAAGCCGTATGTTTGCAGCATCTCGCGTAGCCGTGCTTCGGGCGTGGGCGATTTAGTCGCAACCGCCCAAAGGTCAAATTGCGATGGACGCCGCGCGATAATAACTGACGCAAAACCGGCTTCTTGGATTCTATTTTGCAACGTAACGCGCGTAAATGCTGTCCGGTGGGCCATATAATGCCGACCCCGCGCAATATCTGCTCCGAAACCGTATATCACATCAAGCGGTGAGATTGGCCCGGCAGTTGAAACATAAAGTGGTTCATCTAGTCTGCCTTCTACGATGACAGAGGCGATAGATTCTATGTCAGGACACGTAATGGCCGCAAAGCCATCGTTATTTAAAACTCTGTGAAACTCCTTCAGGGTCTGGACGACTTGGAAGGTTTCAACATGCTCTATGTTATGTGATGAATAAATGGCATCGACGCTGGCATCCGCCACTGCGCCCATGTCGGTAATGGTACCGATTATATCCGGAGAGACATTTGGGTCGAGATCGAAACGAACCTCCTCCCACGTTCCGTCTCGAAATCCGGGGGTCATCTGAGCGATGGTAAGATGGCCGCAACCCACGTGGAGAACCCGCTTCTGGGAAACTGCCGTGGGTGGGGATCGTTCGGTCGTGTCGCTCATCAAACTGGGCGGCCTTTAAAGAAAAACATAAGCGCGGCAATGCGTAGGCGCGGCGGTGAAATCAAGTGCCGGGCTCGGATACGCGGCCAATCTCGACGCGCTGGTCAGCTATCTAACCAAGGGTGCCGAACCGGCTCCCGCCGCCGCCGCGCTTGTGCATCGCGCGTTGGAGCCGGGTGGATGCATCGTGGGCAAACGGTGTTCAACGACCAACAACGTCGGGCGAGCCGCGTGGGCATCCGGGAACGATGGATCACCGCAAGCCGTGCGGTTGGAGCATCTCGCGTAAGGGCGTCCCGTACGAACGGTGCACGGCTCGGGTTAGTGAACAACGGCACTTACAAAGGGCGAGCGAATTGGTAAAGTCTGGACATGAAGCGGGCTTCTTTTCTCGGCACAATCCTTCTTGCGGCGTGTTCCCCGCAGACTTCAACATACACCTTGTATCGATCGTCAGCGACTGAGGGACCTCCGATGCGACTGCATGTCGGGACTTTCGATTCTACGGATGGCGAAGCATACAATCGCGAAAACTGCCTTTTGGCGTCGCAACTATTTCAGCAGCAGAAAGGCGTCACCGTCCGCTTTTGGTGCGAGCCCGGCCGATACCGCCCGTAGTACAAACCGGGATTTGTTCAGCCACGCAGCCTTCACTTGCACTTCCCCTGCGACACGTACACGGCATTTAGGAAACCAACAGTTTCGGTAGCCGCGCTATCAGGTGAGATACGGACCGACAGCCCGCGACCGGGGGCATCTATAACTCTAAAAATGTTCGGAGTTCCGATAATCTGAATTGCGAAAGTATCGCATCCAGTTTTGTCGCAACGGCTATATTTCAGCCGACCGAGATCGACTTGCGACACTATGTCGACCGGGTAGGATTTGCACCCGCCTATTTGACACAGCTGCTCTTCCGACCAAGCACATTTCAGAACGGGTGGGGCGCTCACGGCCGGGACCGCCAAAAACGCTACGACGCTCAATCCAACCATCCTCTTCATCACCGAGGCGTAGCGCATTCGGCTCGCAAGCGCAGATTTTTTCACCTGGAGAAGAACTATGTCGCAACTCTTCGTTGCTCCGTACGTCGCGGTCCCCGACGCCGACGGCAGCCTCATTCTCCGTGGAAACGTTACATTACACGCCAGCAGCACCAACAGGCGCGCAGATATGTTGGGCGACTAATAAATAAGAGTGGGTAATTCACTGTTTTAATTAGCAAGTGGGCGTGCCGCCAAGTCCTCGAATTTCGCCAAAACATACAAAGTATGCTATAGATCTAGGAAAATGTGTCGATGGGACGAAGGCGTGGGCGGCTATAATTCTGGACGGTGGGGCGGACGACCGACGGTAGACCAAAGCCATTCAGTCGACCTGCCGCTGATGTTTCGACGCGGCTGGATCAAGGACCATCACGGGAGCGGCGGCACCCTCACCTGGTCGCGCGGCAGCGAACAATGCGGGTCTATCGGTTACACCTACATGCTACTGGACGACCACGATCCGACACTGACGCTGAACTTCACGCGCACGCCTAATGGGCGCGAGCCGGAAACGATCAAGCAGGTGATCCAGTTGGCCGCGACGAAACCGGAATACGGCGGGCGGCGATGGTGGATGATTTGCCCTGCCAACGGCATGCGCGTCGCTACGCTCCACCTGCCCCCCGGCGGAGACCGGTTCGCCAGCCGGAAAGCATGGCGGCTGGGATATCATTCGCAACGCATAGCCGGTCGCGACCGCCCATTCGAGGCGCTGTTCAAGCTGCAAAAGAAGCTCGGTTGCTCAGAGGTGGCTCCGGTCGTCTGCACAGGCTCGCGGCTTGGATAAGTGGATCGCCGCTGGTTGATCATGCCGCTGCGAGAAGCGGCTGGTCGAAGTATATCTGGTCGGGCGTGCGGCCGCCAAGAGCTGAGTGCGGCCGGATGCCATTATAAAATGCGAAGTATCGGCCGATGCCGGCGCGGGCCTCGGGGACCGATGCGTAGGCGTGCAGATATACCTCCTCGTATTTCACCGAGCGCCAAAGGCGCTCAACGAACACGTTGTCGCGCCAGCAGCCCTTGCCGTCCATACTGATGGC
>NZ_RCZK01000032.1 GCF_006438955.1 Sphingomonas oligophenolica
TGCCATAAGTGGAGGCGTGGGCGGTCTTGCTGCCGTAGCAGCGCTGCCAGACGATCTTGTATTTGTTGGTCGTGTTGGGATTCGCGACCGGCTCCAGATCGGAGATAATCACGCGCCCACGCCCTTTCAGGTCGAGCTCGCCCGACTGCAATTGCGCGCCGGTCAGCAAGTCGTTGATGTCGAGTTCGCTGATCGACTTGGCGGTGATCTGCGTGCCCTTGCCCATGCGTGCCGCGTTGTCGGCGAGCTGCAGCGCCATCTGGCTGACCCGCATCCGCGTCGTGATGTAGTTGGTGAGCTCGGCACCGGTCAGGCTCATCATCAGGAGGATCGGCAGCGTGAACGCGAACTCGAGCAGCGCCAGCCCGCCAGTGTCGCGTGCCAGCCGGGCGGCGAGGGCCGCGATCGAGGTAGCGGGGCGGTGGGTTCGGACGGGGGTCATGGGCAATTGCCGATCGTCGGTGGGGCGTAGCTGCCCTGGTCGGTGTAGGGCTGGTTCTCCAGGATCGTCGCGGCCTTGATCGTCGTCGTCCGCGACACCCCGATCACATTGTAGAGCGGGAACATCCGCGGATAGGAGACGGTGACGGAGTACAGCGTGCGATCGGCCGCGCCACCCTGACCACCGTCGCCGCCGTCGAGGTCGCGAACGCCGTTATTGTTCGTGTCAGTGAACGGCTCGCCCGCATCGCAGACGCCGTTGCCATTGGTGTCCTGGGTCCATACCTCGGCGCGCGCTGTAGCAGCATCGGAAAAGGTGCGGTAAAAGCGGCGGCTGAACACGATCGTCGCATTGCCCGCCAGGGCCTTCACCTGCTTGGTGACCTTGGTATCGATTGCAGCCTGCGCGGCGACATCGGTGCTCGCCTCCAGCCCCGAATCGCGCGCGGTCTTCTGGACGATGCCCTGGAGTACCCCACGCATGTAGAGCGTGTGTGCGGTGTCGAACGCGCCCAGCATGAAGAACGCCATCACCGGCGCGACGATCGCGAATTCGATGATCGTCGCACCGCGCGTGTCGCGCGCAATCCTGGCGATGCGCGGCGTCGTCACTGGACGATCCTGAGCTGCGAAATCTGGTTTGCGATCGACGCGAAGGTCTGCTGCAGCGTCGCGGCGTTCGAGGCGCTGAAATAGCGGTCGGGCGAGGCGCAGTTCGTCATCCGCGTGACCGTCGATGGCGCGACATAGCCGAAGGTGATGACCCATAGCGTGATGTTCTTGTTCTTGATCGCCGAACAGATGGCGTCGGTGCGCGCGTTGACCTGCTGGGTCAACGTGCCGGTCGTCGTGCACCCATCGGTCGGCGCGGTGGCCGGGTCGGTCTGGCGGCGGTCGAACCACGCCACCCCATAAGCCTGATAGTTCCCCACTCCGGTGCAGGGATCGCCGTCGGTCATGAAGATCAAGTTACGCTGGATTTCGCCGCCTTGCGGGGTGAAGGCGTTCTCAGTCGAAAACAGCCCGGTCGGCGACATCAGCCGCGCCCCCCAAAGCAGGCCGATATCGTGATAGGTATTCCCGTTGGGCGTAAGGGTGTCGACATAACTGTCGAACGCGCTGGCATCGGGCCACGCCTGCAGCTTGGTCGCCGGAACGGGGCAGTAATAGCCGGACTGGTTGGGATAGTCGTTGGTCGTGTAGGATTCGGTCTGGGTCCACCCCGCGCCACCGTTGCGCGTAAAGATCATCCCCGGAAGCGCTGGCCCCCACAGGCTGCTGGCGTCACCCGTGGTCGGCGTCGCATCTATATCCAGATCCTTCGCGCCGCTTGGAATGGGAATATAGCTTGCTGCCCCGACCGTCTGACGTTCCTCAATGCAGCCGTCCCACTTGATCGTTTTGGTCGCGCCGTTGGTGCCAAGCGGCAGTGTGAAACTGGAGTTCCAGCTGCCACCATTCTTCAAACCCGCGATTGACTGAGTTATTTTTCCGTAGTGATAATCGATAAACTGATCGCTCGGGCCGCCTGCCACGTTCTCCTGCATGCTATACTTACTAACAGTCTTTGTCTCTGTCGCGTAACAAGTTCCACCTTTTGGATTATCCCAAGATGTCGCCCGATTGATAGTTGTGGTTTCGTCCTTAGTGGTATTGTTATTTCCGTAAGTTGCCGTCGTTGAGTTATACCCTGCAGCAGCGAGGCCTGCATCCGTACAGTTACTTTGGGAAACTTTTGTAAAAACCACGTTTTGCGTCGTAATTTGTGGATTTCCCTGCGAAATCCACCATCGTGGGGCACGTGACTGATAGCCCCATTGGCTGGCGAACCACCCGGGATTAAGAAGGTACCCCACATTGACGTTTGTTGCATAAGGCACAAACCCAAACCTGACCTGCACGGCCGAACCCGTGCCGCCCCCCGGGGAACCTGTCGTGCAATTCGCGTCGGTTTTTAGCCGCGCGACAACCTCGTAGAAGCATTTCACCGCGACCTTTAGGCTCGCCATCTTGCTTTGCGAATCGCCTGATGGGGTGTCACCCATCGATCCGGTAGTATCGAGCACGAACATGATGTCGGTGTTCGGCAGCCGCATTTCGGTCGCGCAGCTGACCGCGAGCGTCTTGGGCGCGACCGCGAAAATTTTCATGAGGGTCATCGGCAACTGGACTGAGGCGTTACCGGTTACCTTGCCCGCATTTTCGCTGAAGGCGACAACCGGATTGCCCGCACCGTAAGATCCATTTTTGTAATTGGCATCGAAGAACTGGACTGCGGACGTATTGGGATAACTGTTGTTCTGCCCCCAGGTGCCGCCGCCCATGGCCTTGCGTCCGGCGAGAACGCCCGCGTCGCAGGCGTGCTGGAGCCTCGTCTTCGTGATGTAAATCCGCGCGACGTCGATTCCGCCGCCGACTAGCCCGGCGAGCGGAAACAGCATCGCGGCCATGATCGCCAGCGTGTTCGCGCGCACGTCGCGACGCAGGGTACCTAGAAAAGAGCGCCAGCTTCCCAAATTAGCCCTGCTCGAACTACCCATGTTTCCTAATCCACTGATGTCAGCGTCGGGCTAGACCTGGCACTCTCAAGGAAGAGTTAACAAGCGCGTCTGCCGAAGCTGGATAAATTACTGCGTGTTCGTGGAGCCGATACCGACTGCCAAAGCGTCACGTCGCGACGGCGTAAGCCGAGTTGCGCCATGAGCATAATTTAGCGCGTTATGCTGCGGCCCGTTCCGCTAACGTGGTATCGTTCGTCCCGTTCTGTCGCTTACACGACCAGCGGCCCGTCACGCAGTTCCTCAACGCGGTCGATGACTAAGCGGTTTCGGCTCTCGCGTTTTGTCATGTAAAGCATCCGATCGGCCCCTTCGATCGCCTCATCGACCGCCTGCCCGCGGAGCAACACCGCACCGACAGGCATAGAGACGGACCCCACGCCTCTTCCGTTTCGCGCAGTTTGAATGACCGGCTGCCAGTGCCCGCGAGCCTGTTCGAGCAGCTGCAAGGTGGGAGAGTCCAGTCGACAGATCTCGGCCAAACTTAGAAAATCCTGAGGTTGCATCAGCGGCCAAGTCGGCTAGGCGAACGGTCTGGTGTCGAAGCGCTTCTCGGTCACGATCCGCGGTGGGATCGATAGCCTTCCGGCGCTTGGCTTCTGCAACCGTGCTGCGATAAAAGTCTATCTGGGTGAGCATCGGACCATTTCATCGGGACGCTTTCGACCGCGATGGCGACCAGGCTGCGACGGTCAGTCTTGAACCGCCAGACCAATGCAAAATTGGTCGGGGTGTGCTCGAAACCTTGCTCGCTGAGAAAAACAAAGCGCGTCGTGCCCGGTCCCGGTATGGGTTCCGCTGGGGCTGTCGGCGCTAGCCCTATTGAACGACGACGCATGAAAATACACGGCTCTGTAGTTTGTGGGGATCCAGCCCTATTGGCAACGCGGAAATTAACCGTAATCTGGATTGCTCCCTAGCGGTGAACCGCTTGACGATCGTTTCATTGATGGCGCGCTTCATCCTCTCCAATCTCTCCCATCTGGTAAAATGTTTACTTCACCGTAGTAATGACTAGATAAGACAGGACGTCTCCTCATATGGAAATCGAAAGAAACACCCAGTCTTTAATTATCAATGGGTGCTCGATACACCTGACTTTAATTGAACTGAAGATAGTGAAATACATTTTGTCGCGAGGGAAGGCAAATGTAACAAGATATAATGTTTGTAATTTTGTTTATCAGGATTTGAATACAATTAGTCTAAACAAACTATCTAGTCATATATATAATATCAACGTCAAGATTCGGTTTAGTGGTTATACTATCGGTTCTGCCATTGGTGACTCCGATGTATTTGACGTACATGAAATATAGTCAGGTTTAGAGTATTAGTGATCGTCACGCACGTGCAGGCGCCCAGAGTCGAACTGCCATAAGCAGGCAGGGCGTTTGCGGTCACGATGCGCTTTCGCATGACGGCGATGATAGCGACCCTGGCCGGTTTCCCGGCTGCGGTCAGTTGTTGGTATATAGGTTGAGCTCTGGATGAAACCCGGCGGCGACCAGAGCAGCCATGAAGAGCGCTTGGCGCACGTTGGCCCTGCCGCCGCGTATGAAGCTCTGGCCTTCCACCGGCCGGACTGGCGCGCGACGGGGCAAGGCCCGCAAGCGACGCGGCCTGCTCGCTATCGAGCGATCCGAGATCACGCATGGTGGCGATGATCTGGTCGGCGGTGAGCTTGCGGAGGCCAGCGATGCTGGGGATAATGTCGTGCCGGCAAGCAAGCTTTTCGTCTGCCGAGACGACGGCTTCGATTTCGGCGTCGACCGCCCCGCAATGCTTGCCAACGGGTCTGGCCGTAATAGGCCATCCGTAGCAGGCATCCAGTCGTGAGACATCGTCTTGAACGCGGACCATCCGTTTATGGATCGACGCGACAGGCACGGGAACGGCGGAAATTGGGGCGCGTAGCTGCTGCCATCGATTGATATAGCGAACGGCAGCTTATCCAATCCTCGTTCCCGAAAGCCGCCGTTCCGCTTCCCACCATTTTTCGCCGTTACTGCGTCGCTGTCGCGATCAGGTAGCCCGAAAGCCGACCAGCAGCTTTCAGGGCGAATAGCGGTCGGGCAGGAATCGCCCATTGCGGACATTTCGCAACCGTGAGATTGTGTTGGTAACGGTCGAAGATTAGTACGCGCTCAGCCCGCGCCAACGGTCTTAGCGGCGCGTAAGCCTCAATGGCCGCCCCTTTTCTTTTTAACTTTTCGAAACGAGCCTCAAAGCCGTGCGCAGGAACCGGTCGCTGCGATCGAGCATATCTGCGCGCGCGTCGTCGTCAAGCAGCTGGTGGTCGAGCCCCTTGAACTCCACGTAGTCGACCTGTTTGCCCACGCCGCGCAGCTTTCGCTCCATCAACCGCGATTCAGCGACTCCGACATTCTGGTCCTTGTCGCCATGGAACATCAGAACGGGCGCGTTAATCGCCGCGGCATTCTGAGCAGGGCTGCCCTCTTCGATATGCTTGCCGTGACCGATGAAACGATCAGTCTGGGCGAAATTGGTGAAACCGCGCGACTCGCTGCGCAGCATTTCCAGGTCGGTGACCGGTGCGACTGCGATCACTGCCTTGAAAAGATCGGGCGCGGTAACCGCCGATTGAAGCGCGGCGTAGCCGCCATAGGACCAGCCGACGACGGCCAGCTTGTCGCGCTCCGCGATTCCAGACGATAGCAGGTATCGTCCCGCATCGACGACATCGCCGATCGCGGTGCGCCACGACTGAAAGCCGTTTTTCTGATACCATTGCGCGCCATAACCCGTCGAGCCGCGAAATTCGGGCTGCAACACCGCAAAGCCCCGGTTGGCGAAATACTGCGCCCACCAATCAAACCCCCAGGTGTCGCGGTCGCCAGGCCCGCCATGAGGCATCACGATCGCAGGCAGATGCCTGCCGTCGCTGCCGGGGGGCAGCGTCAGATATGCTGGGATCACCGTGCCGTCGGTGGCCTTGTAGGTAATCGATTTGACGCTCGCCAATCGCACGTCGTGAAGCTGCGGTCGGGCGGGCAATAGCAGGGCGAGATGTTTGGTCGCCTTCTCGAAGAGATAGTAGGTACCGGGGTCCGCATCGCCGCCCGCGAAGACGATCAACTGCTTCTCATCGGCGGTTGCATCGATGAAGCTGATCGTCTTATCGCCGGGCAGGGCGCGCAACAGCGCGTCGTGAAGCGACTTTAGTTCCGGATCGAAATAGACCGCCTCGGTCCGGTCGGTGGTGTAAGCGGCACCGACCACGCGCTGCTGGCGGCCAATGCGGACGAGCTGATCGACATCGACATCGGGACGCGACAGCACGACCTCGCGCTTGAGCGACCCGTCGAGCGCGATCCGGAAAAGCGCCGAACGGCCCTCGAGGTCGTCGAAGCCGTAAGCGACGTTCAACGCGGGATCGACCGCCAACGGTTCGAATCCGCTTGTCAGCCCAACGGCGTCGGTTGCGACCGCCGACAGTGGCTGCCAAGCGCGATCGTCGCGCTTTCGATAAAAATATTTCGTTGTCGCGTTCATCGACCCGGACGCCGTCGTCGCGTTGCTTGCCAAGATCCTTACGGTGCCTAGCCCGTCGCTGGGTGCTGTCATGTCTGGACGGCGCCCTGCGATCAAGGGTGATATTGGGTTGGGCGACGGTCACGGGTGCGGTCATGTCTCCGGCCTTTGAGTGTGGTGTTTATCCACTGGCCCTGATGTTTGTCCGCTGATCTGCTGGCCCCATTCAGTCTAGCGCGCTTTGCTGCGCAGACAGCACCTCGGCCTTGGCAGATTATGTCCGGTTGTGTCGCATCACCTCATGGTCACCCGTGATTATGGAGCGCTATGGCAAGGCGTGAAGCTTAGGTTCTTCGTGATGTAGCTCTCGAGGATTTCACCCTCGTGGTCGACCGCACGCCAGAGGTAGACCATCTCGCCGTTCAGCTTCACGTACATTTCGTCCAAGTGCCACCGCCAATGACGGAAACCGCGCATCGCACTCACCCGCTGGCGACGGATGTCACCTGCGAACATCGGCCCGAACGGTGCTGTCAGTCTAATGCGAACTCGTCTCCACACGATGCAGTTCGGGCTTTGGGGTCATAACTCAGCCGGCGAGTGCCTGCCACTCGGCCAGCGCGGCCGAGCGGCGTTCCTTGTAGGTCTGGCGGTCGACGAGATGGCGCTGGAGATCGAAGTGATTGTGGACATTGGCATGGACGCTGGCGAATTTTTGTAGCGACTTCATCTGCCGGAATCTGACCATCGCCCGCTCCCGTCGTCGGAACGGCAGATGGCTGTTCTCGACCCGATTGTTGGCCCAACGTCCGATCTCCTGCTTA
>NZ_RCZK01000033.1 GCF_006438955.1 Sphingomonas oligophenolica
GCCGATGTCGCGGCGCAGCTGAAGCGCCGCAAGGGTGCACCGGTCATCTCGCCGATCGCGGCCGAAGCGGTCAGGCGCATCGACGCGATCTTCGACGTCGAACGCGCCATCAATGGCAAGGGTATAACCGAGCGGCTTGCCCTGCGCCACGAGATGGCGGCACCGCTCGTCACCGATCTGGGGCAATGGCTGCGGTCCCACCGCGCCGCGCTCGCGCGCCACAGCCCGGTCGCGGGCGCGATCGACTATATGCTCAAGGACTGGGCCGCGTTCAGCCGGTTCCTCGACGATGGCCGCATCTGCCTGACCAACAACGCCGCAGAACGAGCGCTGCGCGGCATAGCCCTCGGCAGAAAGGCATGGTTGTTCGCCGGTTCGGATCGCGGCGGCGAGCGCGCCGCGTTCATGTACACGCTGATCGGCACCGCCAAGCTCAACGACATCGATCCGCAAGCGTGGCTTGCCGACGTCCTCGCCCGGATCGCCGATCATTCCGCCGCCCGGCTGGACGAGTTGTTGCCCTGGAACTGGCGACAGCCACAGCTCGCGCTCGCCGCCTGATCTGCTCTACGCCACGGTCCTCACCGAATGGCTACGAGATGTCGGGCCTTTCCCTCTTTAAGTCCTCGACGGTCCAGACCAGTGACGGCGCAAGTCGATCCATGAAGATGCAGGGGCGAACGCCCAGCGCGTGTCCCGTCTCCAACACACGCTCGTAGGTAAGGAACTCTGCGGGCCACTCACCTTCTATCGATATTCGGCTGGCCTCATCGGCGTCGAGTCGCCGTAGGAAGTCCTCATCGAAGATACGCTCTTCTTGAGCGATCATCCAATGCTGGCCACAGGCGCGACACCGCGACAGATGTAGCCACCAAGCGTCTCCACCGTGCTCACGCACGTTCTCGATGGTCTCGAATACTCGCTCGTCCAACCCGTCGCCACCCATGGGCACGGCTGCCAAATCGGCAAGGGATGAGCAGCAGCATGTGATCGCTGGTTCAGTCACGGGGCAACAATGCGTGTAATGGCGAATGTCCGCAATTGGGCGGCTTCCGACCGGCTGCTTTTCTCCCCACCAGCGGAACGACGGCTTCGCGGCGATGCGGGGGTGCGTTCGCTGCCGTGAACGGCCCGACCTGGTGGGAAGAGGACATTGCGCCCGACCTACGAACAGGGCAGCATCGCAACATGAAGCACTCGGAAGCGCAGTTCGTCGTCGAGGTGACGGCGGACGATCAGATTACCTGCCGAGCACCCAATCAGGCGGAGCAGCGGATCAGGATGACTGACCTTGCGGCAGTGTATGTCGAGACAAACCACAGTGGCCCTTGGGGTGCAGACGTCTGGTGGCTGCTGAACGACAGCACCGGGCAGACGCAGGTGGCGTTCCCACAGTTGGCGACCGGGGAAGAGGCAGCGCTCGAGCGGTTGCGACTAATCCCCGGCTTTCAAGTGCGGGGGATGAACTCGGGCGAGAATGCCCTGTTTATGTGCTGGTCGAAACCCAGCGCCTTGCATCATGACGATCAATAAACTCGCATTATTCGAGGCTGCAAAATCGTTATGGCCCGCGACGATTGATCTGGCCAAGGACTCTGACGGGCCGCATAATATTTATTGGGCGTTGGAGCGGATTATCCCTGTGGACGATGATTGGCAGCAGATCGCCATGTGGTCGTTCCATCAAGCACTTGATGGGATGGAAAAGCGAGCTGCGGCGACGGGAGTGTCGATCATCGCGCCTCACTCTGTCCAGTTCGCTGACTTTGACAAGTGTATGCGGTCCAACCTCGCAGGCGACGAGTGCTGGGCGATGGAACGGGCATTTTGGGAGAATGACACCGAGTAGAAATAATGGCGGCCCGATGTCCGCTATTGGGCGACTGCCGACCGGCAGCTTCTCGCGCCGGAACCGGAAGGTCGGCTTTGCGGCGACCGGGGCGGTGCCGATCGCCGCGAACGTCGCGACGTGGTGGGAAGCTGACAGTCCGCTTCCAGGTAAGACAGCAACCTTAGCTGCCGCGGCCTCGCAACCCTTCGAGAACGTACGCTCCAAGCCTATAATCAGCGCTCAACGATCAGCTTGACACAGTGATGTATCGTTGCGTATAAGCAACGTAACGTTGATTCGGAGAGCACTTAGTGTACATTCACAACAGGATTGCGCTGTTCCGGACGGAACGGGGGGCGTCCAGACGCGAGCTGGGGGAGGCCGTGGGGGTAAATCCCCAGACAATCGGGTTCCTCGAACGTGGTGACTACAATCCCAGCCTAGAGCTTGGCCTCAAGCTGTCCCGCTTCTTCGAAGTGCCCGTCGAGACGCTGTTCTCGTTCGACCCATTTCCTTCTGTTGCGTCCATCCTTGCCAACCAGGAGTCACGCTCATGATCTATTATCGTTCATCGACGTCGGAGGGCACTGGCCCGTCGTTGTCTGCGCTGCGTTCCCTAATTGCCACCGCTTTGCTGGCTTATCCGGCGGGATGCGTTGTCCTGACACTCAGCAATTACACGAGTAAGCCATCGGCCGCGATGCACCTGATCGGCTTTGCCCTGATATTCATTGCATTGTTAAGCGCCGCGCCAGTCATCGGTTCGCGCCTCCAGCGGATTGTTGGCGAACAGCCCAGCAAGCTTGACGAGATGGAGCTGCAGCAACGCCATAAGGCGATGAACGGTGCCTATATGACCTTCACCGCATTGTTCCTGGCTGCGATCGCCTATGCCGGCGCGGCAAGTGACATGAACCTATGGGTGCCTACCGGTTACGAAAACTGGAATGCGCTTTTCTGGGGCGTCTTTCTCTATTCGTCGCTGCTGCCAACCGCATTCGTTGCGTGGGCAATGCCCGAAGAACGCGACTGAACCACAAATCACGCCACTTCGGGGAGAGCTAAAATGACTAAGATCAAGACTTTCGCGCGCACCGCTCTGATCGCCGCAACTTTTACCGTCTTCGCGGCACCGGCGACTGCCGAACCAGCAATCTGGGTGGCCAAAACAGGCAAGGCAACGGCCTATCTATTCGGCACCTTCCATCTCCTGAAAACGGATGCGGTATGGTTCACGCCCAAGGTCGAAAAGGCATTCGACACGAGCAGCGAGCTTTGGCTTGAGATTACCGATGGCGACGATGCGGCCGCAATGAAGTCGGTCGTGATGCAATATGGCGTCGATGCGGCGCATCCATTGTCCACCAAGCTTTCCACCGAAGACAAGGCCCTGCTGGAGAAGGACGCGGCAACACTCGGGGCCCCGCCATCAGCGTTCGAGCCAATGCGACCCTGGCTGGTCGCGCTACAGCTCACCGTTGCCCCCATGGTCAAGGCTGGCTTTGATCCTGCTGGCGGAGCGGATCATGTGCTGAAAGACAAAGCTGCCGCGCGGCACAAACCGCTCAAGGCGTTCGAGACTGCGACTGGCCAAATGAAGTTTTTCGCCGACTTGCCCCTACCGATCGAACTCGCCTTCCTCCACACGACCCTACGCGACTTCGACGACATGCTGCCAAAGATGAATGACGCAGCTCAGCTTTGGGTGGACGGAAAGCCTGACGAGATTGATACGAAGCTGACGTCGAAAATGCGTGTCGAAAGTCCAGAACTCTATAAGGTACTGCTAAAGGACCGGAACGACGACATTGCTCGCAAGCTTTTGGATCGGATGAAAGCAGGCGGCACCATTTTCGTCGCGGTGGGCGCCGCACATCTCGCAGGTCCCGATAGCATTCAAAAGGCTCTCGAACGGGTTGGTGTCAAAGCGAGGCGTCTGTAGCCTCGCTAGACAAATTTATCCGGCGCCACCTCGCCAGTTCTCGGGCTAGGTGCGCCGGGCGAAACCCCTTGCCCCTTAGCAACCCTTGCCAATCGCGCGCGTTATCGAAATGCTGCAGTTGGAAGTGGTAATAGTTGACATACTCAAGAGCGGCTAGGAGCGTGACAGCACCGGCAACGCTGTTCGAAAGGGACCAGCCGCTGGCCACAATAAGTGAAATTACCCCGAGCGTCGCCGCAGATACCGCAAATAGCATCGGATATTCTGCGCCATCGGCAATCCGCAATGCTCGCCTCATTGGTAAAGCGTTGCCTTCGAGGCGAGATGCGACCGCAAGCCAGTAGACGGTGCCAATGATGAGGCCAAGTACAAGGCCGAAATTAGCAATGGTCAACAATATGGCGCCCGGAATACTGGACGGCCATCCATAATATGTGGCGACGGCCGGAACTAGTAGCGAGTTGAACCCCTCCAACCTGCCATAGGAACGGAAGTCACGGAGGCGGCTAACTTGAGAGCCAGTTCTGGTCATGCGCCTCAGATAGCCTCCAAACTTCATGCCAGCAATGCGAGGCGCCTTGAGGCATTAGTCGCACCTTAGATCCCACGGCCGCGATGGCTCCGCGGCTAAATGACGCTTATTCCAGTCTTCGGACTTGGGGCTGAATGACCGCAGCCCGCTCAATCCTTGCCGGTCCACCAGCTAAAAGAAGCGACCGCTTCCGAGGATTTGTGCATCGATCAAGATGTCTGGAATTGGGCGGCTTCCGACCGGCTGCTTTTCTCCCCACCAGCGGAATGACGGCTTCGCGGCGATGCGGGGGTACGTTCGCTGCCGTGAACAGCCCGACCTGGTGGGAAGCTGCCAGTCTGCTTCGGTCCCTCGAAGCCTACGAAGCTCCCCTTTGGTAAGGTACCCAGTTCAATCACGACACGTTTAAGTTCCGTATCAATCTTCGTGCACAACTATACCGCCAGCAATCGTAAAAGAAGGTGGCGAGGGGATTAAATATACGCGCCAGACAAGACACAAAACTCTAGCGCTACGTGGACGATACGTGGCAACTAGCGGCCGGTAATCAGCGGGCCGGTCGGCGGAGCAGGGAAGACAAGGCCCGGCACCTGCGCGCCGTGCGAGCCCGCCGTTACTCGGGCATAGAGATAGTCTCCAAGTGGAGAATAAGTGATCGCTTCATAGACCGCTGTGTAAGTAAAAAATGCAGCGACAGTGACGAACCAAGCCGGATGGACCCGGCCGAGCACCCGGCGATCGCGGATCATTCCGGCGACAGGAAAGATGAGTGTTGCGACCCCGGCTGCTTCGAACGCCCAGGGGATCAGCAGCGGCAGGGGTAATAAACGACCGAAAGCAGGGGCGGTCAACAAGGCCATTGCTCCCAGGTGCAGCCGAGCATGCCAGTCGGTTCGGTGGCGCATCAGGATCGCGGCATACGTCAGCACTACGAACGCCAAAAGATTTGCCGGGTCGCCGATCATAAGCAGTTGCGGTTGAAAGAAGAACGGGATGGTGCCGTTGCGGGCTGATACTACAATCACGGTCATCGCCGCTCCGAGCATCAGAAATACCCACGCTGCCGCGACCCAGCCGAGCTTCCGGTGCAGCCACAGCGGCCCGCGCGTCGCGAAATAAGTTTGCAGCAAGAATATGGTCACCCAGCCCATGAATGCCAACGCATGCACGTGGACGCGCAGCGGAGACGCGAATGTCGAGCGACCCATTGCTAGCTGAAAGGAAAACCCCGCAACAACGGTCAGCGCCATAGCTATGGCGAACTTCAGTGCAAACGCGTCCGCTAGTGCTGGTTCCTCGGATCCTCCCTCAAAGCCCCGTGTATCCATTGGCATCGTAGCCATCACGCCCCCCCTCAAAAGGTGGTCCGCCGCTACCTTGGGCCAATCATGCCGAAATTTCAACCGGCTGGCATGGGTTACCGCAGGTTTGGAAAATAGCGGAAGACGGCTTTCGGCCCAACTCCCGCCAAAAAGCGATTTCTCAGCGAACGGCAGGTTTCCAGGAAACCGAGAATTTGTGGTGGACGGCAGAAAGTGGGCGATCGGCGACAGGCCGCTTTGGATCGTCGCCGTTCGCAGGCGCGAATGTCGCGTCCTCGTGGAAAGCGGATGTGCTCGCGTCCGCCTTCAGCCCGATTCAACCGAGGTGAGCAGCATCCTGTGCCACTTGCCGGACAAGAGCCGTTTGCGGACTTTCCTGAGATACATCTCGGGCAAGAGAGCTGCGCGTGCCTTGTGCCGGTGAGTGTTGCAATAGCGACAGGCGGCGACGATATTCGCCGCTGTGTTCGGCCCGCCCTCGGAGCGAGGGATTAGATGCTCGGCGGTCGCTTGAAGTTGACCTGCACTCGCTAGAGATATCGCATGTACCGTCGCGAAGTCCGCCGGACTCCCACGCCACATTGGTGTGCGACAATAATGGCATCGTCCTGACTGGCTGTTGAAACATACGTCGAGAATTTTCCGAGTATTTGGCATTTGATCACTCACTTTGATGTCGATCAATGCGGTGCGCAGCGGCTTGCGGCCGACCGGGAGGAGCTTCTGCTCGCGCCTAAAGCGGTTCCACCGCTTCCACTGTCCTCAGGTCGGGAACTAAGCTCTCCGACTTGGCAATCATATTCACCCGCCTGATAGCTCGGTCAAGATGTGATGAGCCGCGAATGTCAGCAACTGGGCGCTTGAACGTATCGGTGTCGCCGCGCGCCGACCACGTGAGTCGCTACAACAAGGTCTCCGAAGTGGCGCAGTTCCTCTGATGCCAGAGGTGGCTCGGGAAATCTGAACAGCGGGGATAAGTGGATTGCCGATCTGACCGCGGCCATGTTGGCCGCCCCAGGAGGCAAGATGAGCAAGCGACCCCGCCGGAATCACAGCCCGGCGTTTAAGGCCAAGGTAGCTCTGGCTGCCGTAAAGGGTGAGAAGACGCTGGCCGAGTTGGCGCAGCAGTATGACGTGCATCCAAACCTCATCAACCAGTGGCGATCCCGGCTGCTGGAGGGCGCGGCGGACGTATTCGGATCGGAGCCGGCCGCGAGCGAACCGGCGATCGACGTGACT
>NZ_RCZK01000034.1 GCF_006438955.1 Sphingomonas oligophenolica
CATCAGTATGGACGGCAAGGGCTGCTGGCGCGACAACGTGTTCGTTGAGCGCCTTTGGCGCTCGGTGAAATACGAGGAGGTATATCTGCACGCCTACGCATCGGTCCCCGAGGCCCGCGCCGGCATCGGCCGATACTTCGCATTTTATAATGGCATCCGGCCGCACTCAGCTCTTGGCGGCCGCACGCCCGACCAGATATACTTCGACCAGCCGCTTCTCGCAGCGGCATGATCAACCAGCGGCGATCCACTTATCCAAGCCGCGAGCCTGTGCAGACGACCGGAGCCACCTCTATCTGCCGCGTGCGGACTTCCGTGCTCACGGTCGATATCGTCCGCGGCTCAACCTGCTGTCCTGCCGCCATGATCTTTTCATTCCGTTCGTTAGCGCCTGCGACGCCAGCGTTACGCGCGGGGATGTGCGTGGTCGACAACAGTTTCGACAGCCGGATCAACGGAGAGCAGCACACGTTTTTTGTCGGTTATTCAATTTGGGGGAACAGCCGCCACGATCGGCCTCGCGATCATTGGGTGCTGCGGTCGTGACTCTTTTATTCCGAACGCAATCGATAGTCCGTTGAATCCAGATCGGCATTCGGACCCAATTACGAATGTTCGGACCGCTGTCATGTTCGCCTAGGATCGAACGCTCGTTCAGGCGTCGGATGTTGCACAAACTGGCAGATAGCGGAGGAGGTTTAGGTTGCGTAATACGCTGGATTGTTGTCAGACTTTGTCGTCTGAACGTTGAGAGCCGCCGGTCGTCTCCACGGATAGGAGAGCGACGTGAAGCAGCGCGACAACTGGCACCTGACCGACTCCGTCGACCATGAGAGCGGCGAGGGCGATCCGTTTGCCGCCGCCGTGCGGGCGACGCGGATGCCAATGGTCATTACGGATCCGCAGCTGCCCGACAATCCCATCATCTTCTGCAACGAGGCGTTTCAGAGGCTCACCGGTTACGAGCGCGACGAGATCGTGGGACATAACTGCCGTTTTCTCCAAGGCCCGGCTACCGATCCCGGCGGCGTGGAACGGGTTCGAAATGCCATTCGCGAAGGAGCACCGGTCGACGTCGACCTGCTGAACTACCGTAAAGACGGCAGCACATTCTGGAACGCGCTCTATGTCAGCCCGGTCCGCAACGAGGCAGGGGTGATCCAGTTCTACTTCGCCTCGCAGATGGACGTAACCGACCGGGTCGAGGCACAGAAGACGATCGCTCGCCAGAAGGTAGAGATCGAGCGCGAGGTTGAAAGCCGCACGGTCGCATTGAAGGACGCTCTCGAGGCCAAGACTCTGCTGCTCCACGAGGTCGACCACCGCGTGAAGAACAACCTGACGATGATCGGGTCGCTGCTCCGGTTGCAGGCCCGGACGATCGACGATCCCGTCATCAACGCTAAGCTCGAAGCCATGCTCGAGCGGGTCGATGCGCTCGCCACGGTACATCGTCGGCTTTATCAGTCGGACGATGTAACAAAGTTCGATGTCGGTGCGTTTGCGGCTAATCTGGTGTCCGACGTGGTCGGCGCAAGCGGACGGGAGGATATCGTGGTCCATACCGATATCGATGCCATAGACGTGCCGTCGAACCACGCCGCAGCGCTCGGTTTGGTTCTGAACGAGGTCGTGACTAACGCGATCAAGCACGGCTTCAAAGACGGACGCGCGGGCAAGCTGGTGGTGCGCGCGGAACATGCGAACGAGAATGCGAGGATCATCGTCACCGACGATGGACCGGGCTTCCCCGATGACGCGGACGGGAGCGGCGGCTTGGGCTGGACCCTGATCAAGAAACTGTCCCGCCAGGTCGGCGCTACTACGGAGTGGCAGCGGGCCGACCCGGGAACCGCGGTAGTGATTACGTTCCCCGTCGGAAGCTGACAGATGTGCCCGCAGCCCAAAACGCTGGAGTTCCTGATCGTCGAGGACGAAGCGCTTCTTGCGATGGATATCGAAGCGATTATCGAGGACTGCGGACACCACGTCGTCGCCGAAGCCGCTTCGCTCGCCGACGTCGAGGCGCTTCACATGATAGCCGCGCCCGACATTGCGCTGGTCGACGTGCAGCTCGCGCTCGGTTCCAGCGGTCTGGACGTGTCCGCCTTAATCCAGACGCGCTGGCGCGGCACTGTCATTGTCTTCTTGACAGCCAATTCTGCCAAGCTACCTGCCGACTTCGCGGGCGCGCACGGTGTCATCGCCAAACCGTTCTCTCGCAATGGACTAAAATCAGCGATTCGCTACATTCAGGAAGGCGTGATAGCCCCGCCGCCCGTCTCATCGCGTCCAGACAGCTTCAAAGCGGCTCCAGCCATTTGCGAACGTTGGCGCTGCTGAATGATCTTAGGTGATCGTTCGTGAGCGAAGTTGACCATAGGGCGTCCTCATAACGGCTAATCGGTGTTAATGCCGTCGCTCAGCCAATGCCGTTCCGCAGTTTCTGGGCGTCATATCCCTTAGTCAGAATGTATGTTCGCGCGGATGACTGATCACTTCGGCTATGGCTGTGATGGCTGCCCTGCCAACCTGCATCAACTACGACCCAGTTCCCGTCGTTCACGGCGGCGTGAGCGCCTCCAGAAACCTGCCATTCGTTCAGGGGCGGCTTAACGGCTGGAAATGAGCCGTGTGTGGACGGGCAGGTTGGGGAAGGGTTTGCGGAGAGCTGCCCCGCCGCCTGAGACGAATACTGCAGCTGTCCACGGTCCCCAAGAATTCGGGTGCCACAACGTCTCACCGCCGGTATGCAAGCCTTGATGCATCGGACCCGCATATAATATGGCGCAACAGGTCGTTGTTCTTCCGTCGAGAGATCGGCATTTCCGCCTGGTCGCCGACAGTCCGATTCCATCTGTCATCAGCGATCCACGGTTGCCCGACAACCCGATCGTCGCCTGTAATGACGCCTTTTGCGACCTGACCGAGTATCCGGTCGAGGATGTCGTCGGGCGCAACTGCCGCTTCCTGTCAGGCCCGGCGACCGAGCCCTGGCTGACCGAGGAGATTCGGCGCGGCGTGCGTGAGCATCATCCGGTGCTCGTAGAAATCTTGAACTACAAGCGCAGTGGCCAGCCCTTTCGGAACGCCGTTCTGGTCGCGCCGATCTACGACGAGCAGGATGCCTTGTTGTATTTTCTCGGATCGCAGGTCGAGATCGATGCCGGGGCTCCATCCCCGTCGAGCATGCGCCGAATCCATGCGGCCGAAATGGTGAAAGCGCTATCGCGTCGACAAGGGCAGGTCTTGAAGCTCGTCGCCGACGGGCTGCTCAACAAACAGATTGCAGCCGAACTCGATCTCGCCGAAAAGACGATCAAGATGCATCGTGCGATCCTGATGAAGCGGCTTGGCCTTCAGACGACGGCCGATCTGATCCGCCTTGCCGTCGAGGCAGGTCTCTGACGACCAGCGCGCCGATACAGCACAAAGCCCGTATCGCCCGGACATGAATCGCGACCGATAAGGGGCGGGCAAGCACAGCGGCTTTGCCGCGCCTCGACCAGAACATTGTGGCGCAGGCCTTTCAGCTAAGCGCATCGGTCGCAGTGCAGCACCTTTTGCTGTCGCGCTGGAAGGTAGACCGGTTGCACCGACCCGAGTCATCAAATCCGATGCCCCTAAGAGTTGAGACCTCTCCATGATGACACGCCCCACCGCGATTGTGATCGGCTCGGGCATCGGCGGCATCGCTTGCGCGATCCGCTTGCAGAGCCTCGGTTTCGACACACGCATCGTCGAGCAACTCGACGATGTCGGCGGGCGCGCCTATGTCCGCCGCGCAGAGGGATTCACGTTCGACATGGGGCCGACCGTGTTGACCGTCCCGCATTTCATCGAGGAGCTGTTCTCGCTCGAGCGCGACGTGGCGATGCTGACGGCGCCAGACTTTCCAGCCGACGTCTTCGCCGACGGACAGCGCATCCGTTCCGGCATCAGCGGCGGGTTCAACACGAGCCGCTATCTCGATATCGTGCCGATCCTGCCCTTTTATCGGATCTATTTCGACGACAGCACCTTCTTCGATTACGACGCCGATCCGGTGAACGTTCGCGCGCAGATCGCGCGTCTCGCGCCCGAGGATCTCGACGGCTATGACCGCTTCCACGAAGCTGCGCGCGCGATCTTCCAGCGCGGTTTCCTCGAGCTTGGCTACACTTATTTTGGCAGCCTCGGCTCGATGCTCGCGGTCGTACCCGATCTGTTGAAGCTGGGCGCGGTGCGGCCTTTGTTCTCGCTCATCAGCAAATATTTCAAGAACGACAAGATGCGGCAGGTATTCAGCTTCGAACCGTTACTGATCGGTGGCAATCCGCTGAAGGTGCCGGCGATCTACGCGATGATCCACTTCGTCGAGAAGACCTGGGGGGTTCATTACGCGATGGGTGGCACCGGCGCGCTGGTCAAGGCGCTGGTCGCCAAATTCGAGGAATTGGGCGGAACCGTGCAGCTCAACGCCGAAGTGGCGCGGATCGACGTCGAAAAACGCGGTCGCCAGCGCGTCGCGACCGGGGTTTCGCTCGCGTCGGGCGAAACGCTGGCGGCGGACCTCATCGTCTCCAACGCCGATTACGCGACCACGTACCTGCGGTTGATCGACAAGGCGCATCGGCGGATCAACCGCGATGCCGTGGTCAAGTTCCGCAAGCAAAGCATGTCGCTGATGGTCATCTATTTCGGCTATGAGAAGCGCGACGGCGACCCCGATGTGCGCCACCATAATATCATTCTCGGGCCACGCTACGAAGAGTTGCTGACCGACATCTTCGAACGCAAAGTCCTCGCCGAGGACTTCTCCCAATATCTGCATATCCCGACGCTGACCGACCCTAGCTTGGCACCGCCCGGCCATCATGCGGCCTACACCCTGATCCCCGTGCCCAACACGCTGGGCGACATCGACTGGGATGCGGTGGGCGAAGGGTTTGCGGACAAAGTGCTCAATTTCCTCGATGACCGCGGCTACATTCCGGGCCTGCGCGAGCGGCTGGTCTATCGCAGCTTCGTCACGCCCGATTATTTCGCGCAGACGCTGGGCGCGTATGCGGGCAACGGCTTCGGCGTGGAACCGCGGCTGACCCAGACCGCGTTCTTCCGCCCGCACAACCGCAGCGAGGATCTCACCAACCTCTATCTCGTCGGGCAAGGCACGCAACCGGGTGGCGGAACGCCATCGGTCATGATGTCCGCCAAGATGACCGCACGCGAAATCGCGCGTGATTACGCGGTCGATCCACGGATCGTCGCGGGTATGGGCTATCTCAGTCCCATGGACTTCGAGCGCCAAGCGCATGTAGCCTAACCTGGCGTCCATGGGACCGGCAGAAGCCCAGGCATGCAAGATGCCATCGAACGTTCGCCTATCTTCTTAATATCAAAGATCGCCAACCAACGCTGCTCCGCGCCCTTGTTGGTACGAAGGATAACTGAGAAATCGCTAACTGTGGAGGCGACGGCGAACCCGCCAAAGCGACAGCCCGACGATAGTCAGCACAATCGGCACCGACACCGCCACCGCCATTGTGTGGCGCAGATTTGGCACTGCTGCCAGAACGTAGCCAACCAGCCCCACCGTATAATAGCTGATCGCAACAACCGAGAGGCCCTCGACTGTCTGCTGCAATCGCAGTTGCAAGTCTGTCCTGCCGTCCATCGACGTCAGCAAATCTCGGCTTTGCTTAGCTAGCGCGATGTCGATTCGAGTGCGCAGCAGTTCGCTGGTCCACGCCGCCCGCTGGAGCAGATCCTCGATCCGCGACGAGAAACTGTCGCATGTCCGCACCGCCGGTATCAGCCGCCGTTCGGTGAAATCGGCGAGGCTTTGGAACCCTCGAATCGGAACGATGCACAGACTGTCGAGACGGTCCCTGCTAAGCTGTGCATAGGCCCGCGTTGCGCTCATCCGATAGCGGGTTTCGGCGGCAAGGCGGGCCAATTCCGCGGATAGGAAGGTCAGTTCGTCGAGCAACTGGTTGTCTTCAGATTTCCGTTCAGACACATTATGCGTCAGCCCGGCTAGCCGAAGTTCGAGTTCAGTTACCGACGGAGTCAGGCGCTGCGCGAGCGGCAGGCCTAGTAACGCCATGTTGCGGTAATTACCGAGCTCCTGCAGCCGCAGGACGAGCTGTGCCTGTTCGTCCCGCTCTAGCCCGCGATCTAGTATAAGCAAACGCCCGAAGCCGTCAGGGTTGAGCCGGAAGTCAGACATGACCCGCGCCAGCCCGTCAGCCACCTGACAGGCGACGATCGCGTCGGAGGCGAACCATTGCTCGAGCGCCGCCGGTCCCCGGTCCGGCGACGGATCGGCGATCAGGGCGACTTGGGTCGCGCGAATGATTTCGCCCGGCATTTCGGCCAACATGGTCGAAATCACGGGCTCGAACCTATTTGGATCGAACGACACCTCTGCCTCGCCGGGACACATCAATGTGTAGGTCGCGAACTCGGTATGCCGTTCCCACACCAAGACGAACCCGCCTATCTCAAGGACGCCATATTTGGCCGAGATCGGAACGATGACATCCCCCGCTTGAGCAAGCGTGTCGATGTGCGCTCGGGCATCGCGCGCCCCCGCTTCACCGAGGACCGTGACGATCTGAGCCATTCGGTACGGCGCAGCAAATCTCGGTAGCCGCCGAAGGTGCATTTCCTGCGACAGCGCGGCGCGCAACGGATGGTCGCGTAAGATCACTTGATCCCGTTCCTCACTCTCACGGTCGCACCCTTGGTTCGTTCTGGAGGAGAAGTCTTACCCCCGCCATCGACACTGACAGAGGTGGCTCCGGTCGTCTGCACAGGCTCGC
>NZ_RCZK01000035.1 GCF_006438955.1 Sphingomonas oligophenolica
TCACGTCGATCGCCGGTTCGCTCGCGGCCGGCTCCGATCCGAATACGTCCGCCGCGCCCTCCAGCAGCCGGGATCGCCACTGGTTGATGAGGTTTGGATGCACGTCATACTGCTGCGCCAACTCGGCCAGCGTCTTCTCACCCTTTACGGCAGCCAGAGCTACCTTGGCCTTAAACGCCGGGCTGTGATTCCGGCGGGGTCGCTTGCTCATCTTGCCTCCTGGGGCGGCCAACATGGCCGCGGTCAGATCGGCAATCCACTTATCCCCGCTGTTCAGATTTCCCGAGCCACCTCTCCAGGATCGCCGCATCATCGTCGATCATCTTCTCCATCATTTTTCCTTCCCGGATTTCGGTCCCAAAGCATCGCCAATCTGGCTCGCCAGATGAAATTCCATCGTGGGTCGATCGCGCCAATGTCTCGACGTCGATCCAGCATAGCTTCGCCGACTGATCCGCATCCTCATTCGCGCGCCAGGCCGCGATGTAGCCTGCCACCTGCGCCGCGATGATGTCGATTACCGGCGCGGGCAGCGGCGGTGCGCGATGGTGCGCGCCGAGACCGGGTGCCCAGAGCCGCGCGCACTGCTGGCATGACGCGCCGCCCGGCACCACGATCGGCCCGATCAGCACCCGGCTCGCATCATAGCCGACATGGCACACCGCCAAGCCCGCGACGTGCGCCTCCGCGGCGCAACGCCGCGCGGCGGGGGCATCGTGGAGCGGGACGACGGCCAGCGCGATGCCGGGCGGGACCGCCGGCGCGCACCCGCCGATCCGGCGCACCGCCGCGGCAAGCGCATCGGCCACGCTACACCAGGCGCCGCCGGCGTCAGCCATTGCCATCGATCTGCCGATACCGCCCCACCACGAAGTCGCGCACCGGCAACTCGCCGAGCCGGTCGAGCCGATGCGCGATATCCGCCGCAACCGCATGGCAGGTCGTCCCCTCGACCTGGTCCGCCGCCGCTTCGAGTCCGCGGCGGATCGCGCGCACGGTGACCTCGCTGGGCGACGCCGCCCAGACGGCGAGGCGTGGCCCACCCTCGTCGGGCAGCACGTCGAGCGCGCGGTGGGCGAGCGGAAACACCGACAAGGATGCCTCGTCCGCCCATGCCAGCAGGGGCGTGTGCGCCATGAAAAAGGGTTGCGACCACGCGATCCAGCGCTCGCGCTCGCGCTGGCGCGGCGACCGCGCGGGTGCCGAGCCGGATCGGCGGGCATCGCCGTCCTCCGACGGCGCGAGTACCAACATCGGCGACGCGTCGGCGCCGACGAAACTGCCATCCGGGCGGATCAGCGTCGCCCCGGACAGGGGCAGCAGGCCCGCGGGCTGCGCATCGTCCGCGATCGTTGCGTTGAGCGCCTGAAACGCGGCCATGCTGCCGAGCACCGCGAACGCATAAGGCGACATCGGCGCAGTATCTCCGGTCGCGTCGCGCGCCTGCCAGTCCTCTGGCGCGCGGGTCACCATGCCCCCCCGGCGCGTCGTACCCGCGATCACGGATCGCCCGGCGTGTCGGCACACTGGTGCGGCCCAGCCATCGCCCGCGATCGGATCATCGTCGACCGCGCGCACCATGACCGCCTGCGGATCGATCGGGTCGGTCGGCGCGATCCACCGCCATGCAAAACCGCTGTCGCAATCCGCCTGCGCCGTCAGGCGGTCGGCCAGGTTCAGGCGGCTGGCGTCGTCATCGGGTCCGATCGCCAGACTGCCGACCCCCGCATCCAGCATCCCCGCGACCGCCATCGCGAAGCTTCGGCCCCGACCGGTCACGACGACGGGCTCGGTGCGCCAGCGGCCAAAGGCCTCGACCGGGTTAGGAACGCGATCCAAGATATAGCGCCACGTCGTTCCGGCGGGGTCCGCGGGCCAGCTATCGCGGCCGCTCTGCGCCAGGAGCAACATGCGCCGCGTCAGCAATTCGGCTGCGATCAGCCGCACGACGCTGGTGGCGCGTTCGGGATAACGAGCGCAGATCGCATCGAGCGTCTCGCGCCCTGAAAATCGACCGATCACGTCGGCGAGCAAGGCGCGCGGCACGCCCCTGAATTCGACGTCGGTGTCGCCCAGCGTCAACGCGGGCGCGGCGGGCCGATCGTCCAGCCGCACGGCGGCACGAAGACGCGGGTAAAGCGCGCCGTCAAGCATGTGCCGCCCCCGCCATCTCGGCGACGGCATCGCGCGCGCGCGCGGCAACCTCCGGGAAATCCGCGACGATCGCACGGATGAGCAGGTAGCAGGCCAGCGCGCGCTCGACCGGCGAGATCGTCGCTGCCGCAAGCGCCTCGTACATCATGTTGATGACAATCCGGAAGCGATGGTGGAGCGGCGACGCGAACACCGCGGCGTTGCGATCGGCGTCGAACATGTCAGTGAGACGCGCGGTGACCGCCTCGTCAGAGCCGAGGGTGTCGCGGATGTGGAGCGGGTTGTCGACATCGACGGGTACGAGGCGCGTGTCGGGATCGGCTTGAATCGCGCTCACCGCCCGATCGAGATCGACCCCTGTGGCCGTCCAGCCGCTCAGGTCGATCGGGGGATCCGGCCGCGATACCACCTCGCTCACCATCGCGGTGACGGGTCCGGCGAGGCGACCCCATGCCGCTTCGGACACGGGCCGCAGCGACGGATGCGCCGTCAGGAACAGCCGGGTATGCGCCAATAACGAGGCGGGCCAGAAGGCGAACGCCGCGTCGGCTGTCATGTGGCCGACACTCGCCAGGCGCCGCGCCGCCTCTACCACGAACCCCCCGCGCGAGCGTTCTCGTGCGGCCGCGATCTGCGCGACGTCGCCGAGCACACCGCAGTGGAATGTCGCTGCCGCTTCACCCAACGCGGGTGAGCCCCACAACGTTCGCTTCTTGTTCGCGGCGAGGAACACGTGATTATTCGAGTAGAGCGGCTCGATCGCCCCCGCCCATTGCTCGGCGCCCGCCATCCGACGCGAGCGCGCCAGGTAATCAGTCGGCAGCCGCTGCGTAGATGGATGGCGCGCGATCCAGCGGCGTATCTCGTCGCACGCACCGTCAATGTCGCGGCGTGTCGCGTCACCTGCGGACGATTCGATCACTGCGTCGAAATGCGGTCCGCGCGCCCAGTCGGTCCGCAGATACGCCCGCATGCCGGCCGTGCGGATCAGCGACGACAGCGCCGGATGGAGCGCGTCCACCACCAGCAACGCTGGGGCGGCGTCGAAGTACGCGACGCGGATGACGCGATCAAACATCGGCCTCGCTCAGCGCGAGCTCGATCGTGATTTCCGCCGCGTGCCGACGACCGTCGACCGTGACCGGGCTGTCGCCGGGTTCGGGCAGCACTTCGGTGATGGCAAGGTGCCCCGCAATCGACCGCAGCGATCGCTGGAACGCCCGGACGAGCCACACGCTGTCGATGTCGAGGTACATCGGTTTGCGGGTCTTATGCGGGCGCGGATTATCGCCCCCGCTCGATCGCCAGAAATTCGACGCCTGAAAGAAGGTCGCGCGCGGCAAGCGGAGCGACCGCCATCGGTCACGCAGCGCGAAGAAGAACGCAGCGGCGTCAAGCGTCGGATCAGGCAACACCGTGGTTGCCAGCGACCACGAACGCCGCGAGAGCACCGCCCCGCCCATCACCAGTCTCGGCCGTGTCCACAAGTCGGGCGGGTCCGTCGGCCGATCCCGCGAGAAGATCGCGTCGGCGATCGAAAACGGCAGGTCGGACGCGCCGTTGATCCAATCGAGCACGCGATGGACCGGCGGTAGCGCCCAGGAATTGAGGATGCCGAAATAATAGGGTGACAGCCGCTCGCCGCCCTCGTCTTCCACGACCAATCGGTTGATCGCAGGATCATGGCGCAGCGTGCAGCGGTCGAGCGTGTATTTGCGGGTCTCGGCAAAGTCCGCCGCATAGGGCGGAATCGAGAATTCCCGGTCGCACAACGGCGGGTGAAGATTGGCGTTGAACCCGAACACGCCGGGTATCGCAACCGGTATACCGGGCGCCAGGGCTTCGACATAGTCGGCCACCGCGCCTGCTGCGGTCAGAAAGCGGGAGGTCATGCGTCCGTTGCCGGGATAGACCGAATTGACGACGAACCCTGCCTCGCCGTGGCCCGTCACGAACTGCCCGTTGATGCAGTGGGAGCGCGCGCGGCGGCGATAACTCGGCGGTAGCATAGCATGGAAGCGCCGGACGAGCGCGGCGGGCATATGCCATGTTTCCGCATCGCCGTTCAGGTCGCGCAACGCAGCGGCAAAGCCAACCGACACCGCATCCTGCGCGCGGGCATCGTCGTCGTCGGGAATCGTCCCGGTCTGCCATGGCGGAGAGTCCGTCCCACTCGAAGAGGCCGTCAGCGCCTCCGCGGTCTCGATCAGGAACGCGGTCGGGTCCGCGCACCCGCCGCCGGTGCCGAACGCCGCGACAAACCGCCGCGTCAGCCAGGCTCCCGCCCAGCCATAACCGCGCAACAACGGCACCAGCCGCACCAGATCGGCAAGGTCGGCCCACAGTGGCGCGATCGCGGCGTCGCGCATCGCGATTGCCGGCGCGGCGATCACACAATCCTCGTGGAATACCGGGCGGAACGTGTCGGCGCGCAGCGCCGCGCCGGTTGCCCCCGCGATATCGTCGATGGCGCGCTCCATCGCACGTTCCGCTTCGGTCCCCGGCCCCTGCGCCACCATCGCGCGCCGCGCCATCTCGATCTGGTCGATGCCGTTGGTGAGCGCGGTCGAGACCGAGGGTGCAGCGCGCCGCGCGACCGACCGAGCCCAGTCGACCCGATCATGTTGCGCCGGCATCTGGTCGTCCAGGACCAGCAGGTCGAGCGACACGAGCCGGTCCAGCAGCCGTTCGATGTCGGCGGGTCCGGAGAGACCGATCCGGGACCGCAGGTAATCCTTATACGCGCCCAACCGCCACGGCTGCGGCGCGGCGATGACATCGCGCAGGATGGCGAGCAGGGGTTGCCTGACGCGAAGCTTGTTCGTCGTCGACACGATGCCATAGGTTTCCATCGCGGCGGCTTCTGAAAACGCGATCCGCTGCCACTCGGCGCTCTCCTCGTCGAGGCGCAGCGTCGGGTTTGGCCGTATCGACGCCTCATCGGACAGCATTGCGACGGAGGTCGCGACCGGACGGAGGATGCGCTCGACGATGCTGTGTCTGACGCGGACGTCGCGGGCGACGGTCATGTTATCAAGCGAAAAAGCGAGATCGCTCGGTCCGGTCGGATCCCACACGCCCAGCGCGATCAATGTCAGCGAGGATCGGGGACTCGTCTTGAGCGTCGAGCGCGTTAGGAAACCGGCCAGCGCGAGATGGAGATTGACCCAGTCCTTATGGCGTAGCACCGCGCCGCCTTCGAGTTGCTGCAATGTGTGGATCAGCGACGGGCTGGTCGCGATCATTGCCGCCCGCAGGTTCGGCAGCGTCGCCGCGCGGCGCAAGGCGTCGGCATCGGCGGCAAGATTGGTCGCATGGGCCTGAAGCATCTCCTCCTCGGCGATCCGGATATGATCGATGCCTTCCACCGCCCGACGCACGTCCACGTCAGCGGCCTGTGCCAGCAGTTCCCCGACGGCCGCGATCGTTTTCGCCTTGGGGCGTCGACGGTTGAACAGG
The DNA here is from genome assembly GCF_006438955.1 of Sphingomonas oligophenolica. Lineage (GTDB taxonomy): Bacteria > Pseudomonadota > Alphaproteobacteria > Sphingomonadales > Sphingomonadaceae > Sphingomonas > Sphingomonas oligophenolica_A. Next base: position 5,614 of record NZ_RCZK01000035.1, read on the forward strand.
TCGCGCTTCAACGCGATCAGATCGCGTTGTTGCTGCTTGTCGGCGACCAGCGCCACCGTGGCTTCGATCGCGGCGCAGGCGCGGTCGACGATTATAGTCATATCGCGCCGCAGGAGCGTGATCGCGTCGCTCGCGCGTGCTGCCTCGTCCGATCGCACCGACTGCACCGCCGCAACCGACTCGCCGCCGACGCGCAGGACGAAATGCGGATGCCGGACGATACGAGCGGCCAGTTCGTCGCCTTCGCCCCCGCGTGCGCTTCCGATACGATTCAGGAACTCGTCCAGTGATGGTCCGCTGATCGGCGTCGATACATTCACCCAGACGCTCCCATCCCGATCGTGGTTCACGATCGATGCGCAGTCTTGCTGACCAAGATTGGATTCCACGCCCGCAACGATGCGCCGACTCTGGCCTCGGTGTCACCGCTGTCCGAGGCGACGCGCCGCTTAGCGCAAGGGACGCCTCAGACGGACACGTCGGGCTGCGTCGAACCGCTGCAGGACGAGCTGCCATAGCAACACGAGGCGCCCGTCTCCGGGATCGCCATGTAGCCGCTCGTGGCCACGACTTCGATCGCATCGAGATCGAGATCGCTGATGTCGAACTCTACCTTCTCCATCTTGTCCTCCTCACATAACCGCCGCGACATGCAAACGGTTACTAGGGTTTAGACCCGCCATCTTCGTCATCAACATCATCAAGCTCTAGAATGAACATATCATCCGTGCTCAACGCGATATTTACTCAGTTTATGGGATGGCCCGCCCCTCATCATCTGGCGCAATCTGGCGTTGGATTAAAAGGAGAGGACCGATGACGACGAAGACGCCGATTGCCACGCTCGGGATCGACCTAGGCAAGAACAGCTGTAGCTTGGCAGGAATGGATGCGAGCGGAACCGTGGTGTTGCGCCGACGAATGACGCGGGAGGGACTGATCAAGTTCTCCGCCGCGCTGCCGGCTTGCGTCGTGGCGATGGAGGCGTGCTGCGGTGCTCATTATCTCGGGCGCACGTTCGAAGGGCAAGGCCACACGGTGCGGTT
>NZ_RCZK01000036.1 GCF_006438955.1 Sphingomonas oligophenolica
CGTGATCAGGTCCGTGCCCTCAGCGGCACCGAAGCCTCAATCCGCGCGCGTCAGCGACGAAAGCGGATCGAGCGCGTGTTCGGCCACCTAAAACGCAACCTTAACCTCAGATCTTTGAAGCTGAGAGGCCTGAACGGAGCCGCCGAAGAGTTTACCATGGCAGCCGCCGCCTACAACCTCCAGCTGCTCGCCAATCGGGCCGCACCAGCCTGAGCAGCGAAGGTCGCTCGCCCGCTCGCTGCCAATGCCGGTCGTGGCGTCAGCCGCCAACTGCACGGCCTTTTTCAACAGCCTCGAAGGGTTGTGACACCAACGAAGGGTGGCTTTGCCGCCCGCGCACACCTGAAAGCTGCCGGGGTCGTCGACCACCCGTCCCCGCGGTTCACCCCCGCGTGGTCACCGCGTACAGCGCGACCGCGGCGGCGTTCGAGACGTTGAGGCTTTCCACCTTGGTGCTGATCGGCAGTTTCGCCAGCTCGTCGCAATGCGTCTGGGTGTTGTGGCGCATGCCTTCGCCCTCCGCGCCCAGGATGATCGCGATCCGCTGGTCGGGACCGAGCCCGCCGATCGTGGCGGCCAGCGTCTGGTCGGCATGGCCGGTCAGCCCGATCCGCCAGTAATCGGCCTCGCGGATTTCATCGAGTGCGCGCGCCAGGTTGACGACGCGGACCCAGGGGACGGTTTCGAGCGCGCCCGATGCCGAGCGCGCGACGGTACCCGATTCGGCGGGCGAGTGCCGGTCCTGGGTGACGATGCCGAGCGCGTCGAACGCCGCCGCCGAGCGCAGGATCGCGCCCACATTGTGCGGGTCGGTCACCTGGTCGAGGATCACGAGCGGGCGGTTGCCGCCGCGGCCCTGTTCGATCAGGTCGCCGAGCCACATGTCCTCGAGCGGCTCGACCTCGGCGACCAGCCCCTGATGGGGCGCGTCGCCGGGGACCAGCCGGCCGAGATCGGCGACGTTGGCGAAGGTCACCGGCAGATCGGTCGGCAGATCGAGCCCTGCGAGCGCCTCGCGCGTTCCCCATAATTTCCGGACGGTGCGTTCGGGGTTGGCGAGCGCGGCGGTGACCGCGTGGCGGCCCCAGAAGCGGGGGCGACCGGCGGTGCCGGTCGAGGGGCGGTGTCCGCGGCGGGCCATCAATTATCCGTCTTGTTGGAGGCGACAGGGCCGGTGACGACCGGCGGGGTCGTCAACGGGGCGAATATCCGGCTGCTATGCGGCTCCGGGGGGCGGCGCAAGCATGGTCTGGTTGGTTTGGCCTGTCACGTTGACAGCACGCCGCGGCTTCGCCATTGACCCGCCTCGCTTTCAAAAGCGGCCTGGACAGGTGGCCGAGTGGTTAAAGGCAGCAGACTGTAAATCTGCCCGTGCAAGCGTACGCTGGTTCGAATCCAGCCCTGTCCACCACCCCCTTATCCGGGGATGTTCGCCTAAGTCCCTAGAAGTCCCACAAAACCAAGCGTATTGTAGCCGCTACCGTCTGCCTGCGTTCCATGCTGTTTGCGTGCAACCGGAGCGTAGTGTGGGGGTAATGTGGGGGTAAATCTGCTTACCCCCACACATTGGCTCCCCGATATGGGAGAAAAAAATGTGGGGGTAAATCGATGGGCAAACTTACTGCGGTGGCGGTCAAGGCAGCTTTGGCAAATCCCGGTACCTATCAGGACGGGGAAGGGCTTTTCCTGAAAGTGGACAAGCGCGGCGGCGCCTACTGGCTGTTGCGACTCCAGCGCGAGGGAAAGCGGCAGGATATTGGTCTGGGCAGTGCCAAGCTTCTGGCGCTGGCGGAGGCGCGTCAGAAGGCCAGCGGATTGCGCAGGGCGGTCAAGATCGACCGGCGCGACGTTTTGGCCGAAAAGAAGGACGAAGCTGCCGCAAAGGTGACATTCAGCGCAGCGGCGCGCCAGTATCACACCGAGAACGAAGCGGGCTGGAAAAGTACCGTATATGCCCGCCAGTGGCTCGCCAGTCTGGAAAACTACGCTTTTCCCAAATTGGGCGAGGTGGCCACGGGGGCAATCACCGCCGCCGACATTATCACCGTGCTGACGCCGATTTGGCAGGAAATTCCCGAAACGGCCAGACAGGTGCGCAACCGGATTTGCGCGGTGCTTGATTACGCGCACGCCAAAGGCTGGCGTTCCCGCGAAGCCCCATCGGGCAACGGCAGCCTGAAAGCCGGGCGCGGTCTTCCCCGGCAGGTGAAGGCGCGGGAAAACCGCAAGGCGATGCCGTATGTCGCGTTGCCCAGTTTTATCACTGCATTGCGGCGCAAGCCATCCTATGGGCGGCTGGCGCTGGAACTTCTCATCCTGACCGGCGCGCGGTCGCAAGAGGTTCGGCTGGCGACATGGGCCGAATTTGACCTTGAAGGGCGACTGTGGACGGTCCCCGCCGGTCATATGAAGCGGGGCAAGGCGCACATCGTTCCGCTGTCTCACGCGGCTCTGGCGGTGCTGGCGAAGGCAGATGCTTTGCGATTAGCAGAATCCGATGTTGTTTTCCCCGGCGCGGCAGCCAAGCCGATGTCTGACATGACGTTGCTGAAGGTGCTGCGCGACATGAGCGAACCGTTCCACGTTCACGGCTTCCGCTCTGCGCTGACCGATTGGGCCGCGAACGAAGGCTTCCCCGATGCCGTGGTGGAGGCGGCGCTGGCGCACAAGACGCCCGACGCGGTGCAGGCCGCCTATCGGCGCACAACGTATCTGGGCACACCGGGCCAGCCGGGCGCGCGGGTGAAGCTGATGGAAGCATGGGGGCGGTATTGTGCGAGCGGCCCGGTTAGCATTGGCAATGTAGTGCCGATGCCTGACCAAAGCAGGCTAGTGGTTAAAATCTGACGCTCGGTACCGTCTTGACGGGTATCCGAATGACCGGGATTGGTGGTTAGCTCTCGGTCTGCTTTGGGTGCCGGCCTGGGCGAAAGCCGCCATTCTCCGGATGTCGTAACCATTCAGTGCTGACAACGACGAATTGGGCGGCAGCTCGGCTACGCCGTTAACTGCGCACTGGCTGTCATCATCTGGCGAAGTCGGTGCTCGACGTCGTCCAGCCGGTACGGTTTTGCAACGACAAGGGAGCCGGCGAGATGCTTGGGAAGCATATCTGTCTGATCGTAACCGGTGCTGAAAGCAAACGGGATGCCCCTCGCGGTCAGCACGTCGGCGACTCCCCAGGACATTTCCCCATCGAGATTTACGTCGAGCAAGGCGGCGTCGAAAGTCTCGGTTCGCGCCATCTCCAGCGCCTCGTCGAGGCGGCTCGCGGGTCCCACGATCTCCCAGCCAAGGTCTTCGCACATGTTTTCGAGCGTAAGGATCAGCAGGTACGAATCCTCAACGACCAGAAGCCGGGGCGCAGCGGGCATCGCATCTTGCGCGATCTCGATTTTTAGCGGCTCGGGCTTGGCAACCGGCTTGACGCTGAGCTTTACAAGCGATGCCCGCGGCAAGACGATGTCGCAAACGACGCCGCCCGGCCGGTAGTCGATCGTCGCGCGACCGCCGGTCTCAAGGGTCAGTGCTCGTTCGATCAGGCTTGACCCAAACCCGCGACGGGTTGGCGGGACTACCAGCGGCCCACCAGCTTCCGTCCATGACAAGCCTAGCCCACCGTCGTCGCGAACATGCCATTTGACTGCGACGTGACCGGTCGCGACCGAGAATGCCCCGTATTTCGCGGCATTGGTGGCAAGCTCGTGCAGCGCAAGCGAAAGCGCCAACGCCGATTTCGGAGTGAGGACGGCATCGTCCCCGGCGAGCGCAACGACACCCGATGCCGAACCGTAAGCTTCCAGCTCCTCCCGCAATAGTCCCTCGACCGACACGCCTTCCCATCGGCTTTGAGTCAACAGGCTATGTGCCTTGGCCATCGAATGAATGCGCTTGTCGAGCCCCTCCACGAACGCGGTGACGGATTCGGCGCTGCGGCTCGACTGCGTGACCAGCGCTTGGATATTCGCCAGTGTATTCTTCACCCGGTGGTCGAGTTCGGCCATCAACAGCTTGTCACGCTCGTGAGCTTTCGCCCGCTCCCGCCCCGCCGTCTCGATCCGGCGGAGCACCACCTGAAGAAGCGACACCCGCAGATCGAAGGCGGAATCGGTTTCGGCCGGAGTCCACGGCAAGGCCCGGTTCCGCACGGTGTGCTTCCACACTTCGAATGATTTGCGCGGCGAGATCCGCTCGCTACCGTTTGGACCGATCGTCACCGGTTTGGCCGGATCGCCCGCCCACAACGCCGTCTCGACCAGCTCCGGCCGGGACCACAGGATGAAATCCGACGGATCACGCGACACGGCGATTACCAGCAGCCCCGATGCGACATCGGTGAACGCCTTTGCCGGCGCGTAGATTTCGCTCAGCCGGTCGGTCGAAAAAATGCCCTCGGTCTCGGTCATGTACGACGTCAGCCATTCGGTCAGCGCGAGAATTTCCGCGCGGGTGGGCGTCGTTCCAAGAAAGGTCACCTCGCCCTCGACGCGCACGGCGACACCGCCCCCGCGCGATCCATCGAGCGCAATGTCGCCACCGTGGATGAAATCGAGCAGATTGGGTGTCTGCTGCGTCAGGCCGTAGGCATAATCCTCGACCCCGGCGAGGTTGAGCATCAACTCCTGCAGGATCTTGCGGCTGGCCAGCCGGGCTTCGAACTGCTCGCTCTTTTCGCGCGCTTCGAGCTGGAGAGAGAACATCGATCCGAACAGCTCGCAAACCGCGCGAAGGTGGCGCGGCAGAAGGCGCGGGCTGTTGTGATGGCAGGCGATCAAACCCCACAGCTTGCCCGCAACGATGATCGAGATCGACATCGATGCGTCGATCCCCATGTTGCGCAGATATTCGCGGTGGATCGGCGAAACGTCGCGCAGGATGGCATAGCTCATGTCGAGCGGCTTGCCGGTACGTGGGTTAAGCGTCGGCATCAGCGGCGCGGGGTCGTAGTCGACCTGGGTGATGAGCCGCAGCCAGCTCTTGAGATAAAGCGCGCGGGCCTGCTGGGGAATGTCGGCGGCAGGATAGTGGAGATCGAGAAACGGTGCGAGTTCGGGTATGCGGCTTTCGGCGATCACCCAGCCGGACCCATCGGCCATGAAGCGGTAGATCATCACCCGGTCGTATTGCGCGACGCGGCGCACGCTGGCCGTCGCCATCTGGCAGAGATCGTATAGCGACGCCGCGCTGCCAAATCCCTCAACCATCTGCTGAACGGCGGCTAGCGGGTCGGCAACGAACATATTGCCCATCTCGGCGGCTTCGAACTCGACGACCAAAGCATTGTCGACCCGGTGTGCGCTGGCGTCGAGGGGTTGGTCCGCGACGATGCGAAGAGCGGGATCGAGCAGGTGGCGCGGCTTGGCTAGGTCAGTTTCATTGCATAACGCGCGGAGCAGATTCACTTGCTCTCGCGAGAATAGCCCATCGACCGAGCGATCCAGCAACTCGGCTAATGGTCTGCCGAGCAATCCTGCGGTGTCGCCGGCGGCTTGGAGGACGCGCAGCGTGTCGCATTCGAGCACCAGCATTGCGCCGTGCGGCAGTATCGCCCCGGGAATGTGGATCGGTTCGCGGTCGCAATTCGTCAGATCGACCCGGTCGCGTTCAAGAATGGAGTCAGTCATGATTATTGTTCCATCCGGCAAGCCATTGCTCAAATAACGCGAACGTCGCATTCGCGCCGTCGATAATAGCGGTGTTACGTCGCGCAGAACTCGGGACCGCCGATAAGAGCGCGAGATATTCCCGCCATACGACACCCGTCGCTGCCCCATGACCGCTGAAGAAATGTCGGCCAGCGCCGGCCTGCGGGCCCAACAGAGCATCGAGCTGACGTGCCATTCCACGCCCTCCAAGGGCTGACCCTTCGACCACATATCGCGCGCCTAGAATATGATCCGGCGAAAAATGAGACGGGAACGTGGAGCAGCGCGGCAGCTTCTCGCGCGCTGCCCCATCGACGTTCAAAGCAGTCAAATCGCTTTCAAGCCACCGCGTCCGCTCCGGTGAGAGCTCTGCTGTGGCCTCGAACGGGCGGTAAAAGCCATAAGGGCGGCTTAGTAGTAGCGCGTATGTCCCGTGGTCGATTGTTCCGGCCTGGACCGCAGCAAACCCTATGTGATGATGAAGCCGTTCATGAACCTCAGCCGTCGCTATGCGTAACGCATCTCTCAACGATGCCGCAGCTGACGGCGATTGAACGGATTTGCCGTCCTCGAACATCTCAGAGGTTTTGCTTTTCATTCGGGAAAGCGATCCCTGTCGTTGTCGATCGTTTTTTCCCGTCCCGCCCATGGTACTCAGCGCGCACGCCAATGTCGTGGGCTAACTTGCGGGCACTCGCAATAGCGTCATAACCGTTCGAGGCTGTTGAAAAAGGCCGTGCAGTTGGCGGCTGACGCCACGACCGGCATTGGCAGCGAGCGGGCGAGCGACCTTCGCTGCTCAGGCTGGTGCGGCCCGATTGGCGAGCAGCTGGAGGTTGTAGGCGGCGGCTGCCATGGTAAACTCTTCGGCGGCTCCGTTCAGGCCTCTCAGCTTCAAAGATCTGAGGTTAAGGTTGCGTTTTAGGTGGCCGAACACGCGCTCGATCCGCTTTCGTCGCTGACGCGCGCGGATTGAGGCTTCGGTGCCGCTGAGGGCACGGA
>NZ_RCZK01000037.1 GCF_006438955.1 Sphingomonas oligophenolica
TCAGGTCCGTGCCCTCAGCGGCACCGAAGCCTCAATCCGCGCGCGTCAGCGACGAAAGCGGATCGAGCGCGTGTTCGGCCACCTAAAACGCAACCTTAACCTCAGATCTTTGAAGCTGAGAGGCCTGAACGGAGCCGCCGAAGAGTTTACCATGGCAGCCGCCGCCTACAACCTCCAGCTGCTCGCCAATCGGGCCGCACCAGCCTGAGCAGCGAAGGTCGCTCGCCCGCTCGCTGCCAATGCCGGTCGTGGCGTCAGCCGCCAACTGCACGGCCTTTTTCAACAGCCTCGGTCGGTTGTGACACTGGACATATGCGTCCGATTTGTGCGGGTTTCACAGTGTCAGAAGCCTGCGTCAGGATGTCCGCTTACGGGACCAGGGAGGCTGCGTTTCGACGACCGATCCTGGGGCGCGTAGCTGACGTGCTTACGTGCGACAACGGATGTCCGCTTACCTCATAACGTCGCTCCAAAGCGGCCAGTCCGTTTTCCACCAATGATCCCCGAATTCAGCCGGTCCGCTCTTCGCCATCATTGCTGTAGCGGAATGCCGGGCTTGCAGATCCGACCGGCTATCAGCCCGGTCGATGTGCCGTAAAAAGCGGCGCCCCCGCACTCAGTCGCCCAGGATAACAACGCTGCTGGCGCCGTAAAGCCGCCCCATCGTCGCCTCCAGCTTTCCAGCGCTGGTGCGCCACTGGGGCCGGACCTTCGCCCTGTTGTCGATGTAGATGCTGTCGGCCGGATCGTACCAGACGACGCCGTCATGGATCGCGCGGATCAGCCGGAAAACATCGGTACCCTCGCCAACGAGCACATGCGGGCCGAACCGGTAATCGCTCGATCCCGGTGTGCCCGGCGATGCGCGTTCGGTTGCGGGCACGTACATTGCGGAGGCGTGTTTGGCATTCCAGCTGTTGGCCAGTCGCTCGAGCGACCACGACGCGACGATATCGCCGGTGCCGGGATGGAACATCTCGACCGCGATCCCGGCGTCCGCGTCGAACGTGTCGGCGGCGGCGTCATACCCCCGCACCCGCATCCCGAACCCGGTCGTCGGACTGACGAGTCCGACCCGGTGGGTGCCGGTAAAGCGCATACTGCCATCGCCTTTCACCGCCGGACGCCCATATCTCCCCATGAACTCGCGGAACGTGTGCGTGCCCTGGAACCCGCCGTCCGGGGTCGGGGTCATCAGGCTGATCTTGTCGCCGCGGAACGACTTGATCTCGTAACCATGGGCATCGGGAGCCTTGCCAGCGTTGGCGACCACTCCGAGCAGTGCCTCGAGCGTGTAGCCTGCACCCTGGTTGCCGCGAAACGGCACCGGTCCCGCAGCGCCAGGCTTGAGGATCACCGACGGATGCCATCCCGCCGCTGCGATCGCGGTGATCTCGGCCAGCAGGAGATCGTACGGCGCGACGCCTGCCGGGCCCGCGATCGACAGCACCCGCAGGACGGGCACCGCGGGGAGGACCGGAAGATCGGGAAAGTCTGCAACAACCGGATCGTCGCGTTCGGTCAGGACGCGCCCGAGCACCGTCCCGTCCGGCGCCGTGCCGAGCACCAGTATGCGACGGCCATATTGTGCCTGATGGTTCCGCCGCAGGGCGTCCGGCGCGTTCGCACAGCCCTTGATAAACCCGGACAGCCGCGCCTCGGGATACTGGAAATAGTCGATGATCCGCGCGTCGGGCGCGGGACTGGTTTCGCCATTCTCCCCGAGCCATGCCAGCCGGAGGCGGGCTTCGAGCTTCGGCTTGCCCGCCGCTGATCTGCGCTTGCCGACACTCTCGCTGGCCGAGCGCGCCACGATCGTGGCGGGAAACAGGTTGAGGATCCCGTCCAGCCCCTTGCCGAGGTAGATCTGGTTCTTCTCGTTATCCTGTTTCGCGGAGAGGTGCTTGATGTAGAGCGTCCGCACACCGCGCCCTGCGAACAGCGATCGCAGCCTTGCGAGATTCCCGATCGCCATCTGCATCCTCCCTGACGGGAGAATGCAGGTATCAGCGCGGCTGCACAATCCTGCGCCGCGTCAGGCGGCGGTCAGAACGTTCCTCTCACGACGGCGGACTGTTCGGCACCCCGGACCCATTCGCTGACAAGGGCGGCGACCTTGTCGGTCGGCAAGCGTGACTTGCCCTTCAGTGCGCACTCCCAGACCGCCAGCTGTCGCCAGCCCGCAGCCGCAAGCTGGTCGGCGACGACCCCGTCGCGGCGGCGGTTGGCCGCGATCTTGGCTTCCCAGAACGCCGTGCGGGTGGCGGGCAACCGGTAAAGGTGACAGTCGTGACCATGCCAGAAGCAGCCGTTGACCTGCACCACCGCCCGCCACCGCGGCAGCACGATGTCGGGCTTGCCCGGCAGCCCGGCTGCGTGGAGCCGGAACCGTAAACCCGCGGCATGCAGCATCTGCCGTACCATGATCTCGGGGCGGGTGTTCTTCCCCCTGATCCCCGACATCATCCTGCTGCGAACGTCACGGCTGACGATGTCAGCCAACCGCGGCGCGCTTCCGCTTTACCGGTGTCGCAGCAGCACGCTCGCGCTCGAGCATCCGGCTGATTGCCGGTTCCATATACCGCGCGACGGCCTCGACCGCAGGCACGACGACCGCATTGCCGAACTGCCGGTAGGCCTGCGTGTCGGAAACCGGAATATCCCATTTCCGGTCGCCATGCTCGAACCCCATCAGGCGTGCGCATTCGACCGGCGTCAGCCGCCGCGGCCGGGTGCCCCGTTGGGCAATCAGGATTTCCGAACCATCCTTGTGATAGCGGGCCGACAGCGTGCGCGTGACCCCGTCGCGCCCGAACATGCTGTAGCCAAACCCGTTACCTGCCTTCTCGTGCTTGGCGCGGTAGTCCTGAAGATACTGCCACAGCTTCGGGGTCAGCGTGTATTTCGCATCGACCTCGTTGTGCGACAGCAGGATATCGCCAAGCCTCGGCCATTCCTGCTCGGGGGGCAGCATCTTTTCGAAATCGTCGAAGCTGAACCCGACATCCTCGCGGAAGCCTGCAATAAAGATGCGCTCGCGGTTCTGCGGCACCCATGGTGCAGAGCTGATCACACGGTAGCTGATCGCGTAGCCCAGATCGTCCTCGAGCGTCTTGCGGATCACCTCGAAGGTGCGCCCCTGGTCGTGACGCTTCAGATGCTTGACGTTCTCGAGCAGGAACGCGACCGGCCGGTGGTGGCGCAGGATACGCTCGATCTCGAAGAAGAGGTTGCCCTGTTTCACATCGTCGAACCCGTGCTTGCGGCCAAGCGAGTTCTTCTTCGAGACCCCCGCCAGCGAGAATGGCTGGCACGGAAAGCCCGCCAGCAGCACGTCATGCGCCGGGATCCGCGAGGGATCCGCACCATAGGGGGTGATGTCACCGGCCATCACGTGATCCTCGCCATCCGGGAAGTTGCGGGCGTAGGTCATCTGCGACCAGCGGTCCCATTCGCTGGTAAACACGCACTTGCCCCCGATGGATTCGAACCCGAGCCGCAGCCCGCCGATCCCGGCGAACAGGTCGATGAACCGGAAGGGGGCGTCCGGCTTGGCCAGTGTCCGTCGGTTGCCCAGGTCGCGGATGCGGTCGGATACGAGCTTGGGAACACGCGTGTCGCCATCAAGGTATCGTGTAATCTGCCGACGCGAGAGCCCCAGCTCGGCCCGGGCCTCGTCGAGCGAAAGGCCGGAACGGCGGAACTCTGCGGCAAAGCCGCGGGTCAGGGAAAGCATCAGGTCTCCGTCATTTCCGGGTCGATTTCCGACACCATGGCACGGGAGCTCCCGGCGTCAAGCGTTCTTTGTCTGTTCCAGATCGTGTCGACCGTTCACGAGATCATCCCCAGAAGGTTTCGTAGTACCAAGTCGGGAGCAGCTTGCCTCCGCCAGCGAATCAAGCGGTGACAAGCGCCGCTGTGCTGGCCGCCACGGCGGTCGCCAGTGTCTGTCTCAGCTGTTGTCTGTTTTCACCAAAATGCTGCTCGCGATGACAGGACGGGCAGATCGCTGCAGCGTTTGAAAGGCTATCGTCGCCCCCCTCTCCAAGCGGCAGGACGTGGTGGACCTCGAGGTAGTTTGTCCCATCTTCACGGACGAAAAGCTGGTGTTTGCATGTTGGCAGTTCGCATTTTCCTTCTGACCGCTGCAGCGCCCCCGCGACAACCCACGGGTTTCGGACAAAATCATCGACTGTCCGCTGGCGCCTTTTCGGTTTTCCGCTGACCTTCATGGCCTTGGCAATGACCTTGCGGGGGTCTGTTTCTGCAGCAAGCAGACGTCCGAATACTGCTGTGTCGACCGTTGCATCGGCCTTTGCCGCAAACAGTTTTGAACCGATATTTCCGATAACGATCTCGTCACCGACCTTCGCCCACCGCACAATGTCACGGCCCATGCGTGTCTCGGGCGCGCGGTTGGCGCCCTTGCGCTGGGAATCATAAAAACTTGCCTCCAGGAAAGCGGTCTTGATATCGCCGAGGACTTCCAGCTTGATCGTCTCGCCACTGCCACCACCGGCGGAGGGGAGGTGGCCAGCAGCGATGATTGCCGCCTTCTGGCCTTCGGCTGGTACGTACGCAGCTTTCGACTTGTCCGTTTTCGACATCGGCTTGGCGCCATGATTGTCAAAGATCCTGTTCCACCGCGTTGCCAATTGCCCACTCCACTATAATCGTCTGGCCCGATGGTAGGATCACTACGTTTCCTGGCAACCCGCCGCGATGGTGCTGCGGTTGCGCCTTGCAAAGTTCGGGTTGCCGGGCACGTTCCCGCGTTTCGCCGCTGATGACATCATCCGGACAATCAATCGGAAAGTGCGTGCCTCGTCTGGCCGTAGTGACACAGATGTGTCTCGCATGAGGCACCCCGGATCCGTCGCCACAGCGACGGGCCAACTTAGCCCTATGCCATTAATCGCTAGTACGCCGTGGAAGCTGGCGACCGGCATTCGGGAATAAAAGGGTGAACCTGTTGCGGAACGACCGCGACGATGATCGACGGTTTCGTGGCTCGACGAGTTGCGACGCTAGCCATTCCGCGCGCGCACGTCATCACAGAGGAAGTTCCTATTATGTTGAAGTCGTTAGCAGCGGTGCATGCGCGATGACACGCGTCGATTTCGCAGCGCTGCTTTGCTCATCTGATTTCACGGTTCAGCGATCCCCACGGCAGCATCATCGCCACCTGATCGGCCCACCGTGGCACGATTGCACCGGTCGCGGTGAGCGCTGCGACGTCGACCGCGACACTGGCCCGCCCGGTGATGATCGCATCGACAATCGCGGGTGCCAGAAACGCCAACCGCACCACGCGCGTGATATAAGCCGGGTTTACTCCCTCCTGTCGGGCAAGCGTCTTGGTATCGACTTCGCCCGTACGCAGGATTGTCCACCAGCGCCGCGCGCGCAGCAGCAGCCGCACCAGTGCCGGATTGGGGATTGCGGCGACCGCCGCGCCGTCGCTGTGGACCAGCCTCATGGCGCTGCCCGATCTCGAGAGCGTCACCGCCGAGCGGATGGCGATGGTGGCGGGTCCGTCGCTGTCGCGAGCGACCTGCAACAGCTCCGCGATGGCCGCAACCGGGCAGGTGATTTCGATATGGTCGTGGTCGATTTGAACCCGCTCGACCAGTGCCTGCACCACTGATCGGTGCCCCGCCGAAGGACTGAGCCGGAGCTCCCCGCACCGGGCCATCATTGCGCTGACCTGGTTGGCGGGGACATCAAGCCAGCAACTGCCGATCAGCGCCAGCGGATCGGCGAACAGCGCGGTGAGCCGGGTGGTGACCGCGACCTCGAGCTCGCGGGCCGGGATACGCATGCCCGTGGTGCTCTCGCCGGTCTGAAGGCTGCGGCTGACATAATAGCGATACCGGGTGGTACCCTTGGTCGCATGCACTGCGACCAGCGGCTGCCCCGCGGCATCGACCACCTTTCCTGCCAGCAGGCTCGGACTGGCGGCACGACTGCCGCGCCGCGCGCCGACGGTGTTGCTCTTGAGCAGCGTCTGGACCCGGTCCCACGTATCGGGATCGATGATCGGCGGATGGAGCGCGGTATGAACGCTGCCCCGATGGTGGATCTCGCCGATATAGGCAGGCCGCTTGAGGATGGCGTAGAGCTGGCCCCGGGTAAACGCGACACCGCCGAACGCCCGGCCGCTGCTGGTCATGGTCCGCAGCGGCACCCTGATCCGCTCGCGCGCGAGCGCCTGGCCCAGCAGCCTGACGTTGCCAAGGTCGAGGTAGCGCGCAAAGATGTCCCGGATGACCGCGGCATGATCCTCGACGATGGCGAGGCTGCGGCCATCGGGTCGATAGCCGAGCGGCGGTGTACCGCCCATCCACATGCCCTTGGCCTTGGACGCTG
>NZ_RCZK01000038.1 GCF_006438955.1 Sphingomonas oligophenolica
TCCCGGTGCGACTCGATCCGGCGTGACCGCGTGTCTCCGCCCTGCGGCTTGGCGGCATAGCCACCCGTATTGCGACGCTGGTCGTGCCAGCGGATCACCGTCGAGGCCGCAACCCCGAACCGCCTCGCTGCAGCCCGGCAACTCAGCCCTTCGTCGACCGCGGCCAGTGCCCGCGAACGCAGATCCATTGATAATGGCTTGCCCATCCATGCCGACCTCCATCCAGCCAGCACCCTGAATCAGATCCGCACGCTTATGGGAATCCCTGATCGACTCACATCGGGCGGAATTCGCTCTAGCCGCCGCAGCGGTCGCGAGTGCCGCCGTGACGATCGGCCGCGCGCCGAGTGCGGCGACCTCTGGCGAAGCCCGGGCGCGCGCGATCTTCTGCACGATCGCCGAGCGCACCGGCAATGCGACGTTAGTCACCTTCATTGAGGGACTGAGTGACCGTTTGGCGGTCTTTCGGACCCGAGAGGCCGAAATTATGGAAGACGCGGACGGCGACCTCGACCTGCTCCAAGCCGCTCTGCACGATGCGGCGCAGCTGCGGCGGGCGCTGCGCCGCTATCATCGCCGCCGCCTGGCCCACGCGCCCGAGTTCGTCTGGGCGACGACCGCCAATTCCATTGCGGGCGGTGTCTGACTGGCTGCTGGTGATCGCGACGCCGCCAGATCGGCAGCGTATCGGCTGGGTGATCTCCCACGGAAGCGCAAGACTTCGGCCCAGATCTGCATCGTATCGGCTTTCCTATCCGCAGCTCCGTCCCGAACATTGCAAGGCCGCGAACGGCGCGGCCCATCAATGGAGGCGAACAATGCAGACCATCGACACTCACGAGTTCACCGATCTCGGCGATGCAGTCATCGAAACCAGGGGCTCTGCCATGGCGGGCGTGGTCGATCCCCTGGGCGGTTTTCGGCAAACCGCGGGTTTCTCGGCTGAGGACTGAAGGGCAGCGGCGCGGGCGCAAAACCCCGCGCCGTTCCACCAGCCATGGACGCTGACCACCCTCCCCTTCGCACCGGCTGCATCGTCGGCGACCGGCTGATCGTGCTCGACCGCCGCACCTCACGCTATTTCGCGGTGCCGCACGATAACAGCACGGTGACGCGCATCCCCGCCCCGCCCGATCACCAAGTCGAGCTGCTGGCGCTGAAATCGATTCCCGGCAGCCAGCAATGATGCGGCGTCCACGCGGTGCGGATCGCGGTACCGATCAGGATCGCGAGCACCAGTGCCTGGAGCCACACGCTGCCGAACAGCCGTTGCTCGATCCGGGCCAGCACGAACGCCATGCCGGTCACGCCGATACAGACGGCAAGTCCCGGTATGGTCTTCTTGATGGCATCGCTGGCCTGGACGGGGAACAGAGTAATACGGTTTTGAACGACGGTGGCCATGGTCGCCTCCTTTTGATGACATCAGCCAACAGTATCTGCGCTTGCCGTCGTTATCGCTCGCCAGCTAAATCAATTCCAACGCAATTTTATGGTGGTTCCAATCGGCACAGTTTATAGGTCCGGCCGAGTAAATCGATCGATAGTTACGATCGAAACGACCATGATATTCGGTTGGACCGATCGTTCCCAACGCGTCAAGGTCGCTGCAAGGAGACGAAAATGCCAGAAATCCTGATGACCCGGATCGATCGCCGCCGCGTGCTCCAAGCGTCCGCCCTGGGCGGGATGGCCGCGTTCGCCACCCCTGCGCTTGCGCAAAAGCTCGCTGACCTCGGGCTGCCGGGCGGTCCCTCGTCACGCGAGATCACGACTGCGTTCCCGCAGAAGGGTGCGATGATCCTCCAGCGAACCCGGCCACCGCTGCTCGAAACCCCGATGGACGTGTTCGATACCGGCGTGTTCACCCCCAACGATCGCTTCTACGTGCGCTGGCATTGGGCGGTGATCCCGCCTAGCGTCGACGTCGACAGCTTCAGACTGAAAGTCCACGGCGCGGTCGATCGCCGGCTGTCGATCCCGCTCGCTAATCTGCTCCGCGATCTGCCGCGGGTCGAGATCGCTGCGGTCAACCAATGTTCGGGCAATTCGCGCGGGTTCTTCGAACCGCGTGTGCCGGGCGGCGAATGGGGTCACGGCGCGATGGGCAACGCCAAATGGATGGGCGTGCGGTTGCGCGATGTGCTCGACAAGGCGGGCGTCAAGGCGGGTGCGGTGCAGGTCCGCTTCTCGGGGATGGACGAGCCGGTCGTGCCGACCGGACCCGACTTCAAGAAATCGCTGTCGATCGATCATGCCCGCGATGGCGAGGTGATGATCGCGTTCGCGATGAATGGCGAAGCGCTGCCGCTGCTCAACGGCTTCCCGCTGCGGCTCGTCGTGCCCGGCTGGTTCTCAACCTATTGGGTGAAGATGCTAAGCGATATCGAGGTGCTCACGCAGCCCGACGACAATTTCTGGATGGTCAAGGCGTACAAGCTGCCCGCCAACCACTGGGCCAACGTTTCGCCGACCGACAAGGATTTCCCCACCGTCCCGATCAGCACGATGGTGCCGCGTGCGTGGATCACCAATCTGGTCGACGGCGATGCGGTCGCGGCAACCGATCCCAACTATATCCGCGGGATCGCGATGGGCGGCACGCGCGGGGTCGCCAAGGTCGACATCTCCCCCGATCACGGACGCCATTGGTATCCGACCCAGCTCGGCGCGGAGGAAGGAAAATACGGATTCCGGCGATGGGAGATCACCGCGAGAGTACCGCACGCCGGCCGCATCCCGCTGAGCGTGCGCTGCACCAATGCGAGTGGCGAAACCCAGCCGCTGGCGCAGAACTGGAACCCCGGTGGCTATCGGCGGGCGGGCGTTGAAACCATCACCGTCGTCGCAGCCTGAGAGGATAGCGAAATGAAAACCCCCAGCTTTGGTACCCTCATCGTGATCATCTTCGGTGCCGTGATCGTCGCGCTGCTCGCGGTCGGTGCACCGAACAGCCGCCCGGCACCGCAGCAGGTCGCGACCAACAGCCTGCCGCCCGAACCGACCAGCGTATCAGGCCCAGGCCTCACGCTCGCGTCGGTCAACGTCGAGCTGCACGACGATACCGCGACCTATCCCGACGGCCCGCATGCCGATGTCATCAACGCCAATTGTACGGCATGCCATTCGGCGTCGATGGCGCTGTACCAGCCGCCGCTGTCGGCCGATGCCTGGCACAAGGAGGTCGAAAAGATGCGCGAGACGTTCAAGGCTCCGGTTGCGGAGAAGGACGTCCCAGCGATCGTCGCGTATCTGACCGCGATGAGCGCAAAGACCGCCGCCGCGGGCACCGCGTCCAAGCCCGACGCCGCGCCATGACGCTGGAGCAGCTCCGCCTGTTCGTCGCTGTCGCCGAACGCGAACATATGACGCGCGCAGCGGAGGCGCTCAACATCACCCAGTCCGCGGTGAGCGCGGCGATCAAGACGCTGGAGGAGCGCCACGACATCGCGTTGTTCCATCGGATCGGTCGGCGGATCGAGCTGACCGATGCCGGGCGCGTCTTTCTCGGCGAGGCGCGTGCAGTGCTGGGTCGCGCGGCGAGTGCCGAACGCGCGCTCGCCGAGTTCGGCGGGTTGGAGCGCGGCACGCTGACGCTGGTCGCAAGCCAGACGATCGCGGGCTATTGGCTGCCCCCGTACCTTGCCGCGTTTCGCGACCTGCATCCCGGCGTCGCGGTCACCCTGTCGATCGGCAACAGCGGGGCGGCGGCGGATCAGGTCCGCGAAGGCACCGCCGAGCTCGGCTTCGTCGAAGGCGTGATCGACGACCCCGCGCTGGCGCGCTGGACGATCGGCCACGACGATCTGGCGCTGGTGGGCAAGGACGCCGCGACCGGACTGATCGACGCCGACTGGATCCGATCGGCGCGCTGGGTGCTGCGCGAGGAAGGGTCGGGCACCCGCTCCACCTTCGCCGCCGCGCTTGCCGCGTTCGGGCTGACGCTCGCCGATCTCGACGTGACGTTCACGCTGCCTTCGAACGAAGCGGTCCGCTCGGCGGTCGCCGCGGGGGCGGGCTACACCGTCCTGTCGACGCTGGTCGTCGCGCCGCTGTTACGCGCGGGCACGATCCACCATCTCGCGTTCGCGCTCGAACCGCGACCGTTCTTCGGTCTGCGCCACAAGGAACGCTATCGCAGCAAGGCGGGGGACGCGCTGCTGACGCTGATCGGGAACGACCGCCCGAAAACCTAGGCGCGGCGCTGCTACGCATCATTGAAATTGAACTTGTTCGACGTGTCGGAGCCGAGTCCAACGATCGTTTGAACGAGCGTATGCACCTCGTGGGCTCGCAAAGTGCTCAACGCCGACGCAATCGCCTACTCTCGCCAAAGATGTCGTCTTGCGATGCTTCGAACGCTTCGAAAAAGCGTCGTCGCGCGTGATTTTCGCTGATCACGCCCAGCACCGTGCGGGCGTCGTCGGTCACGACGATCTCATCCGCCGCGACCTTGTCGAATAGCGCCAGCACCGCCTGAATATCGGCTGTCGGCGCAAGCGTCGCATCGGCTAGAGTCGCTATTGCGGAAACGGGCGATCCGCCATCCGCATCCGGATTATAGGCGGCCGCGGTAGGAACAA
>NZ_RCZK01000039.1 GCF_006438955.1 Sphingomonas oligophenolica
ACCGAATGCCGAACAGGTAACCGACCAGCAGCATCCGCAGCATCAGCTCGGGGTCGATCGACGGCCGCCCGGCGGCGCTATAACTGTCGGCCAGCGCCTCGCGCACGAAGCTAAAGTCGAGCAGTCCGTCGATCCGACGCAAAAAATGGTCGCCAGGCACGTGATCGTCGAGCCGGAAGCCGTAAAACAGCGACCCCTGCGCCACCTGCCGACCCATCATGCTCCGCGCTCCCGCCTGCCTGGATCGAGTGAATCACCCTGCGCCAAAGGCTGCAAGCGCTACTTTTTCAACAGTCTCCTTCGGTTTTGACACCGCTCCGTGCCCCGCGCCCACTCGTATTCGCGCGCAATGAACCGGGCGCGTATCTCATAGCCGTTCGGCCGCAAAGCTACTCACAGCATCATTCGCTTTCAGATACATCAACGGCCCAAAGCTGATCCGCGCGACGCCCGCCTGGATGTAACCGACGATGGCCTCATCTCCTGCCATTACGTTAATTGGCAGTTCCACGGCTTGTGCGAGCGTACGCAGCACCAATAAATCGGTGAGACCAGGCACGAAATAGCCGTCCGCGCAGGCCTGTTGGTAGGCGCGCGCTCGTTCGATCGCCTGGCTTACGAGTTCCTCATCGGCATGGCGTTCCGATGGCGAGCGAAGGAACATGTCTGTGCGCGCGTTGATGAAAAAGCCGGGCGCTGCCGCGTCCACCACCTTGCGCGCAGCCCCGATCCGACCTGCCTGGTCTTCGATAGAGCGTATGCCTCCGGCGGGCATGCCGTCCTCAAGGTTGCATCCTGCCGCGCATGTCGTGAGCAGATGGCCGAACGCTGCCTCCAGCTCACCCAACGTGCCGCCATAGCCGCCCTCGAGGTCAACGGTCAGGGGAAGGCTGCTCACTCTGTCGATGCGGCTCAGGTTCGCTATCACGAATGCGAGCGGCACCTCTTATCCGTCGTCGAAACCGTGTGCCGCGGCGACCGCCCAACTCGATGTCGCCAGCGCCTTCGCGCCAGCATCGGCGACGGCCTTTGCGCTTCCGGCATCCCAGATATTGGGTAGGATGAGCGGGGCACCCCGGCGATGATGTTCGCGGAAAGCAGCACGAAGTTCGGTCTTGGACATAGATTGCCCTCCGAGAAAGGTCATATCAGGAAACCGGTTGGGGCTGCAGCACGTCGCTCAGAGCCGCGAGGTATGCGCGTGCGTCGAAGAGCTCGCCCGGCGCGCGCACGCCGGCCCAAGCCGACGTCGCGCCGTCCAGCAGGCGAACGCAGGCTTCGACGACCAGCGGGGCAGTGACCGCGTAAATGTCTCGCCCACTCACCGTTACCTCGCGCAGTTCCGCCCCGCGCCGGGCGCGAACCGAGACAGCGAATATCTGGTCCGATCGGCCGAGTGCGTCGCTCCCGCGCGGTGGGGGCGTTGATGTGTCGGCCAGGTCGGCAAGCGGCTTCATATTCATGTAGCTCGTGATCGCGCCAGCCTTCACATGACGCGACAGGGTGATGATTTCGGACAACGCGACGCAGGTAACCGGCTGCGACCCGAACGGCTCGGGAAAGCGCCAGACCGACGCCGGCGGAGGGGATGGAACGGGAACCAGTGTCCCGTCCCGAACGACGACCCGGGTTGCGGTATTTCGCTCGCCCGTAAGGCGAGTTCCGGGCGTTGGATGCCAGGAGTCGAGCGCGACCGCTATGTCGATAGCGTCGACGTAGGGCCACCCGTCTACGATGCTGGTTACAAGCAGATCGGCAAGCCCGCCGAAAAAGGCCATCGCCGGCATGACGACGCGGCCGGCCACCCTTGCTCCGTCATCGAATGTCGCGATCGTGTCGAGGACGGTGACCTGCTCGGCGGTCACGTCGAGAACATGGCAGCCGGCTTCGAGCGCCGCGGCGATCACGGGCCGGCCCGTGTCGAAGAACGGGCCGGCGCAGTTTATCACGGCGCCAAGGCCATCGAAGGCACGCAGGAGCGATGCAGGGTCGCGGACGGATGCGGTCCGAACCTCGCCGTAGTTCAACGTCGCCTGAAGCTCCGATAACGCAGAACGATCGCGGCCTATCCAGCGCGCCGCCAATCCTCGCCGCGCCAATTCGGCAGCAACGAAGCGGCCGGTATGGCCATTGGCCCCGAAGACGCCCACGCAACGCTCAGCCATGTCATTTTCCCATACGCTACCGATCGGTAGCGTATGTGATACCGATCGGTAGCGTTGTCAACCGGCTTGTGGTACAGCGTGTTTTGGCACCTCGCGCTCCCGGAGAATTCTGATCGATCCCGTTCCCGTCACAGCCACTCGCGCACGAGAGACTGTACTGCGGATAGCCTCGGACCTGTTTTACCGCGGGGGTGTCCGCGCGGTTGGCATGGAGATGATCGTTGAGAGGTCCGGCGTCGCCAAGACAACGATATACCGGCACTTTCCTACGAAAGATGCGCTGATAGAAGCGTTCCTGGAGCGTGAGGATCGCGAGTTCTGGCAACAATGGGAGGAGGTCGTCGCGTCACATGCGGGAGAATCCCGAAGGGCGCTGTCGGGTTTGTGTGACTGGGTTGGCGACAGGGTATCGCGGGACAATTACCGGGGCTGCCCTCAAATCAACGTGGCTGCCGAATTTGCCGAGTGCGAACATCCTGCTCGTAAGGTCGCGCATCGCCATAAGGCAGAGATGGTGGAGCGGTTAACCGCGCTGTGTCGCGAACTGGACATCTCAACGGCGGAGTTGCGGGCGCATCAGATCGGATTGCTTTTCGATGGCGCGTTCATGAGCAACGGACGGCTGGGCAATGTCGGTGCCGCAGCTATCCTCAACGACGCAGTGGGGCGGTTGGTCGGAGCGTGATCTGCTTTGGCGATTGCAAGCATTTTGGTGTCACAACCGGTCGAGACTGTTGAAAAAGTAGCGCTTGCAGCCTTTGGCGCAGGGTGATTCACTCGATCCAGGCAGGCGGGAGCGCGGAGCATGATGGGTCGGCAGGTGGCGCAGGGGTCGCTGTTTTACGGCTTCCGGCTCGACGATCACGTGCCTGGCGACCATTTTTTGCGTCGGATCGACGGACTGCTCGACTTTAGCTTCGTGCGCGAGGCGCTGGCCGACAGTTATAGCGCCGCCGGGCGGCCGTCGATCGACCCCGAGCTGATGCTGCGGATGCTGCTGGTCGGTTACCTGTTCGGCAT